>DASZME010000081.1:0-37983 GCA_035551995.1 Tepidisphaeraceae bacterium | reverse complement strand
GAAGAAGCTGACGGTTCCGGTGGGCGTGCCGGCGCCGGGGGCGACGTCGCCGATGGTGGCCGTGAAGGTGGCGGCTTGCCCGAAGACGCTGGGGTCAGGGGCGGCGGTGAGGGCGGTGGTGGTGCCGGCCTGGTTGACGACGTCGGTCGTTACCGGCGATGTGCTGGCGGTATAGTCAACGTCGCCGGCGTAGACGCCGGTGACGAAGTGCGATCCGACGGCCAATGCCGAAGAGGTAAAGGTCGCGACGCCCGACCCGTTGATCGTGCCGGAGCCGAGGAGGGTGGCGCCGTCGAAGAAGTTGATTGTGCCGGTGGGGATTCCGCTACCGGGGGCGACTGAGCTCACCGTGGCCGTGATCGTGTCGGATTGGCCGAACACGGTTGGATTGGGAGCGGCCGTGACGACCACGGCGCTCGCGTCCTGGTTAACGGTAACGGTATCGATCGGCGAGGTGGTCCCGGCGAAGTCCGAGTCGCCGTCATAAACGGCCGTGACCGAGTGGGCTCCGACGGGCAAAGACGACGAAAGGAACGTCGCGACTCCCGCCCCGTTAAGGGTGGTGACATCGAGCAGCGTGATTCCGTCATAGAAGCTCACCGTGCCGGTCGGGATTCCGCCGCCGGGGGCGACTGGCGTTACTGTGACCGTGAGCGTGGCTGTCTGACCGAAGACGCGCGGGTTCGGCGACGCGGTGGTGATGGCGGTGGTGCTGGCCTGATTGACGGTGATAGTGTCCGTCGGCGAGGTGCTGGCGGTAAAGCCCGCGCTTCCGTTGTAGACACTGGTCAGCGAGTGGGATCCGACGACGAGCAGAGTCGCATCGAGCGTCGCGACGCCGCCGGTGAGCGCGGCCGTTCCGAGGAGCGTGGCGCCGTCGAAAAAGCTGACGGTACCCGTCGGCGTCCCCGCGCCGGGGGCGACGGCGGTGATGGTGGCGGTGAGCGTCTTCACCTGGCCGTAAACGCTTGGATCGGGGGCGGCGGTAAGGGCGGTGGTGGTGGCGGCTTGGTTGACGGTCACCGTGTCTACCGGTGAGGTGCTGGCGGTGAAGCTGACGCTTCCACTGTACACGCCGGTCACCGAGTGCGTTCCGACGCCTAACGCCGACGAAGTGAACGACGCGACGCCGCCGCTGACCGTTGAAGTGCCGAGGAGCGTTGCGCCATCGAAGAAGCTGACGGTCCCGGTCGCAGTGCCGGCGCCAGGCGGGATGACCGTGATCGTGGCGGTGAATGTTTTGGTTTGACCGAAGACGCTGGGGTCAGGGGCGCCGGTGAGAACAATGGTGGTGGCGGCCTGGTTGACGGTGGCCGTGTCGGTGGGCGAATTGCTGCCGGTAAAATCGACGTCTCCACCGTAAACGCCGGTCAGCGTGTGCGATCCGACGCCGAGTGCGGACGAAGTGAATGTGGCGACGCCGCCGCTGAGGGTTCCAGTACCCAGGAGCGTTGCGCCGTCGAAGAAGCTGACGGTTCCGGTGGGGGTGCCGGCGCCGGGAGCAGCGGCGGAAATCGTGGCGGTGAGTGTCTTAGATTGTCCGAAGACGCTGGGGTCGGGGGCGGCGGTGAGGGTCGCGGTCGTGGCGTCCTGGCTGACGGTCACCGAGTCAGTCGGTGAGGTGCTGCCGCTAAAGTCGATGTCGCCGCCGTAAACGCTGGTCAGCGCGTGTGATCCAATGGCCTCGGCGGAAGTGGTAAAGGTTGCGACGCCGCCGCTGAGGGTTCCAGTGCCGAGTAGCGTTGCCCCGTCGAAAAAGCTGACGGTTCCGGTCGGTGTTCCCGCGCCGGGGGCGACGGCGGTAATCGTGGCGGTAAGCGTTCTCGTTTCTCCAAAGACGCTGGGATCGGGGGCGGCGCTGAGCGTCGCGGTCGTCGCGGCTTGGCTGACGGTCACCGTGTCGGTGGGTGAGGTGCTGCCGGTAAACCCGACGTCTCCGCCATAAACGCTGGTCAAAGAGTGTGATCCGATGCCAAGCGCCGAAGAACTGAATGTCGCGACGCCGCCGGTGAGGGTTGCAGTACCCAGGAGCGTTGCGCCGTCGAAGAAGCTGACGGTTCCGGTCGGCGTGCCGGCGCCGGGGGCGATGGCGGAGATCGTTGCGGTGAGGGTTTTCATTTGGCCAAAGACGCTGGGATCGGGGGCCGCGGTGAGGGTCGCGGCCGTGGCGGCCTGGTTGACGGTCACTGTGTCGGTGGGCGAGGTGCTGCCGGTAAAGTCGGAATCGCCGCCATAGACGCTCGTCAAAGAGTGACTTCCGACGTCGAGGGTGGACGAGGTCAATGTGGCGACGCCGCCGCTGAGGGTTCCAGTACCCAGGAGCGTTGCGCCGTCAAAGAAGTCGACGGTTCCGGTCGGGGTGCCGGCGCCGGGGGCAAGGGCGGCGATCGTGGCGGTGAGGGTTTTGGCTTGCCCGAAGACACTGGGGTCAGGGGAGCCGGTGAGGGTCGCGGTGGTGGCGGCCTGGCTGACGGTCACCGTGTCTACGGAGGAGATGCTGCCAGTGAAGTTGACGCTCCCGCCATAAACGCTGGTCAGCGCGTGCGATCCGATATCCAGAACCGAAGAACTCAGTGTTGCGACGCCGCCGCTGAGGGTTCCGGTACCCAGGAGCGTTGCGCCGTCGAAGAAGCTGACGGAACCAGTAGGGGTGCCGGCGCCGGGAGCGATGGCGGCGATCGTGGCGGTCAGCGTTTTTGTTTGTCCGAAGACGCTGGGGTCGGGGGCGGCGACAAGAGTCGCCGTCGTGTTGGCTTGATTCACCGTTGCGGTGGCGACCGTAGAGGTGCTGCCGAGGAAGTTGGTATCGCCGCCGTAGACGGTGGTGAAATCGTGCGATCCGACGGCAAAGCCCGTGCTTGAGAGAACCGCGACGCCGCCGGAGAGCGCCGCCGTCCCGAGGAGCGTGGCGCCGTCGAAGAAGCTGACCGTGCCAGTGGGCGTGCCGGCGCCGGGGGCGACGGCGGCGATCGTGGCGGTGAGGGTTTTGGATTGCCCGAAGACGCTGGGGTCGGGGGCGGCGACGAGGGTCGCCGTCGTGCTGGCCTGATTAACCGTTGCGGTGTCGACCGCCGAGGTGCTGCCGTTGAAGTCGGTGTCGCCGCCATAGACGCCGACCAGAGCGTGTGTTCCGACGTCGAGGCCGGAGGTTGTCAGCGTCGCGACGCCGCCGACGACCGGCGTGATCGCGACGAGCGTGGCGCCGTCGAAGAAGCTGACCGTGCCAGTGGGCGTGCCGGCGCCGGGAGCGACGGCGGCAACGGTGGCGGTGACTGTCTTTGCTTCTCCAGAGACGCTGGGATCGGGGGCGGCGGTGAGGGCGATGGTCGTGTCGGCTTGATTGACCGTTGCGGTGTCGACCGCCGAGGTGCTGCCGTTGAAGTTGGCGTCGCCGCCGTAGACGCTGCTTAGGAGGTGGGAGCCGACGTCAAGATCCGACGTTGTCAACGTCGCGACGCCGCCGCTGAGCGATCCGGTCCCGAGGAACGTGGCGCCGTCGAAGAAGTCGACGCCGCCGGTCGCGACCCCGGCGCCGGGGGCGACGGAGGCGATCGTGGCGGTGAGCGTTTCGGATTGGCCGAAGACGCTGGGGTCGGGGGCGGCGATAAGGGTGTTGGTGGTGTCGGCCTGGTTGACGGTAAACGTGTCCGCTGACGAAGTGCTGCCGTCGAAGTCGCCGTCGCCGGTGTAAACGCCGGTCAACGAGTGCGGTCCGACGGACTCGGCCGAGGTGGAAAAGGTTGCGACGCCGCCCATGACCGACGACGCGCCGAGGAACGTAGCGCCGTCAAAAAAGCTGACGACGCCGGTGGGCACGCCGCCGCCGGGAGCATCGGGCGCGATTGCGACCGAGAATGTCGTCAGTTGGCCGTAAACGGTAGGATTGACGCTCTCGGAAATGGCCGCCGTGGTGGTATCATTATTCACGGTGACCGTGTCGGGCATTGACACGATCCCGGCAAAGTCGGCGTCGCCCGAATACGAACCTCTTATGGCGTGAAGCCCGCTATCCAGGTTTGTAATAGTGATCGAGGCGACGCCGCTGCCATCGACGATTCCGGTGCCGAGGAAGCTAATCCCATCGAAGAAATCGACCGTCCCGCTTGGAACGCCCGCTCCTGGCGCATCGGGGAGGAGGGTGGCCGTCAGGGTTTTTGACTGGCCGTACACGCTCGGGTCGGGGAGGCTGGTTATCGATTCGGAGACGGTATCTGTATTGACCGTCGTCGCGTCGGGTGTCGAGACACTTGGATTAAAATCAGGATCGCCGTCGTAAGTGGCGGTGATGGAATGCGATCCGACGTCAAGCGCGATGGGCAACGTGGCGACGCCGGCGCCGTCGACGAACTCGTTTGCGAGAATCGAAGGTCCGTCCGTGAAAGTAACGAACCCGGTCGGCACGCCGCTGCCGGGCGCGTTAGCCGTCACCGTGGCGGTGTAGTTGACGACCTGGCCCGATACGCTGGGATCGGCGTCGTGGGCAAGGGCGACGGAGGTATCGTCGGAATTGACGGTGGGCATGATCGCCGGAGAGGTATCGCCGGCTTCAAACGTTCCGTCGCCGCTGTAGACGCTTGTCAGCGAGTGAGACCCGGCCTCGAGCGTGGTGGGTAAGGTGGCGACGGCGGAGCCATCGACCGCGGCGGTCCCGAGAAACGTCGAGCCGTCGAAGAAATCGACCGAGCCGGTCGGAGTCGCTATTTCGGGCGCGACGTCCGTGAGGGTGGCGGTGAGCGAAATGTTCTGCCCGGAGACGCTCGGATTGGGAGTGGCGGTTTCCACGATGGTCACCGCTGAAAGTAAGGTCCGAGCCTCCATCGCTTCGATGACCGCCAGCCCGTGCCTGCGGGATGCGCCACCCGTGCCGTTCTCGCGGAGATTTCGGGCTCGACGAGCCTTTTCAAGAAGTTCATTCGCTGCACGTTGGGCTAGTTCGGCGTACCATGTCTGGCTCATCGCTAGGTTTCCTTGTAATGGGAGAACGACAACCGGCCAGGTCCCGCGCCATCTAGCAGGGGGTCCCCATCTGAATCGGGCAAACGTCCCGAAGTGCCAGGTCCGATCGATCTCAGCGAGGTAGACATCGTCCGCGTGAATGGACTAAACCAGAAAAAAAAATCGATGTGATGGATATTTTTGTTTATCGACGCGCAAGCTATATCTATCGATCAGCTAATAATTTGCGTCGTATCAGTCCAGCGGAGGTGAGGGCCGGCAATAGATTGCATGTTAGCCGTGTGGCGCCAGAGATTATCCGCCCCGGGGCGATCGCGGGCGAGAAAATTCCGCGAAAAAAGAAACGAAAAATTTTCTTCGTCAGGATCGACGTCGATGGGCTTGAGAGGCCGGACGTTCGGGGCGCGATTTGCCGGAAGAATGGCGCCAGCCGCGACGATCATCGCGGCCGGGCTGGAGCAGCTTCGCGGATGGACGGTTGGTATTCATTGATGAGCAAGCCGATTTGATGAAGGCAATGGCAATGGATGATTGAGCGGTCGCCGCCGCTAATGCACGCACTTTTCCTTTAAGCGTGAATCGAGAAGGCTGGTCCAGATGGGCGCCGGAGGAGCAATGTTATCCCAGGGCGTTTGTCCCCAATCGCCATCGAGAACTTCGACATCACCCTCGATATATTGCTTGGATGACAGAAGATGCTCTGTCTTAGGCGTATCCGGAGTCAACGACGCTGATTCATTGCCGTTTTGCATGTTCAACCCTCATCCGCGTAACGCAAACAACCATACGCTCCGAAAGCGATGGCGACGCCCGATAAGGTTAACGCAAAGACCGTGCCTTTAGTTGAACACCCAGCCGATAAAGCAACGAGCCCGGGATATGGAACAGGGACATGCTTACGCGCGGCGACGCCGGTCGGCAAGAGGAGCTTGAGAACTTTTCGTGGCGCCAAGCTCCCGCGCGGCGTTCGGCTGCGTTTCCAGCCCGAAAAACGCCACCCAAATGGTCGGCGCCACAGTGAGTTCTCAAGGTTAAGCCGGCGCTATCGAGAGGCGGCGCTGCCCCGCCTTGCAGAAAGACGCCGTGCGGCCACTCGGTACCCATTGATTCGGCGAGACACCTTGTCGCGGCGCCATGACAGTTCTTGGGGAGTGAGAATCGATCGCCAACCGCTGGTTGGATGACGTGCGGAAGCAAGTCTACTCAGCGGCCTTTTCCTTATCCGGCTCTTCCGTTTTTTCCGGAGGAATTTTGATGGGAACATCAGTCGGGTCCTGGCGTTCTTCGACCAGTTCCGACGTCCATTCGATTTCCACCCGGCGATTGTCGGATTGCGCGCTTTCGTCGTAGGCGCGTTGGTGAATGGGCTCGAAAGTCGAGCATCCTTCGACGCGTAAGACCGCGGGAGAAACGCCGTGGGCCATCAGATAATCCGCCGCGGCCTGGGCGCGGCGAAGCGAAATGTCCATCTTCACCGCCGCGGGCGTCTCGGCCGGGAAATCATCCAGCGACGCATGACCTTTCACCAGCACGATCGCGTTATGTCCCCGCAGCTTCGCGGCGATCTCGTCGAGCAGGCGCTTGGATTCGGGAAGCAGTTGCTGCGAGCCCGGATCAAACGCCAGGCGCCCGCCGACGACCGAATGCTTGCCGGGACGAACCGTCGTCGAATCATGGTTGGTGCCGACGGCGGACTCGCGCGGATGTTCGTTCTCGGCCCCCTCTTTTCGTCCTCTGTCGCGCTGGATCAACGCCTTGTCCACCGGGTCTGAACTTTGCGCATTCGGTTCATAGCCAAAACCTTCGCGGATCTTGCCCACCGTATAATCCCAGTCCTGCTGCGCCTTGGCCGGCTCGGCGTCGCTGGCGCCACTCTTCCCCGCCGGCGGCTTAAGAACCCAAAGGATCACGAAAAACCCCATCATCAACATGACCAGATCGGCGAAAGTGAATATCCACTCGGGGCATTCCTCGCATTCGTGCGCCTTCTTGCAGTGGCATGATTTTGACATCGGAAATAATTGGTAGTTGGTAGTCGGTAGTTGGTAGTTGGTAGTCGGTAGTTGATCGAGTAACTTCCGGAGTCGTTGCAGCGTCTCTCGTTTAGCGGCCCCGCTTGCGGGGCGTGTTCGGCCACCACCGCTCGCTACATTCAAATGCAAATTGATCTACCAACTAGAGCATCTCTCATGTTGGTGAAGCGACCTCGCGTCGCGAAAAAACGCCCCGCAAGCGGGGCCGCTAAACGCAGAAACGCGCGAACAACCGGACAACTGCTCTAATAAAGAGCAACTAGCAACTACCAACCAACAACCCATTCCACTCTCACGCCGCCTTCGGAATCGATGCCTGCTGCTTTGTGCTCAGGAAGCTTAGCAGCTGCATTTCCACGACGCGCGGATTGTTGCCGGCCTGGATGCTCAATACGCCGGCCATCACGATTTCCTTGGCAAAAACTTCTTCGGCCGACCGCAGCGCCAGTTTCTCGGCCACCGGGCCGGCGACCAGATTTTGCAAAATACATCCGTACAGCGTGCCGGTGAGAGCGATGGCGAGCGCTTTGCCGATGACGGCGGCGTCGCCGTCCAGGTGGCGGAACATCGCCACCTGCGCGATGAGCGTCGCCATCAGTCCAAAGCCGGGGCCGAATTTCGCGAGCGTTCCGAACAGGTGGCGGCCATGCTTGTGACGTTCGGACATGGCGTCGATCTCGATGCGGAGGATGCGTTCGATGATTTCCGGATCGGTGCCGTCGATGGTGAGCTGCAACCCGCGGCGAAGAAACGCGTCGGGCGCCTCGCGCGCCACCGTTTCCAGCGCCAACACGCCGTCCCGGCGCGCGGTCTCGGCGTACGTCACCATCTCCTTGATGGTGTGCTCGATGTGAGCGTCCTTGTTCATCATCCATTTTTTCAGAAACCCCGCGATGCCGGTGATCGTGTGCAGCGGCATCGAAAGCATCGACGCGCCGATGGCGCCGCCGAAAACCAAAAGCAGTTCGCTCGGCTTAAAATAAGACCCCATCGCCCCTTCCGAGGCGTGAAACATAGAGAAAAGGACCGCGCCCCAGGCGACCACGATTCCGATAACTGTTGCCAGATCCATTGGCTGTCTTCCGCGTTCGAGACTTCGCCGGCGTCCATGCCCGCGCTGACCTACCAAGCCGCCCGTCACGCTTGACGACAGCTCCATGTCTTATATTTCGACATTATGGGGCTGCGTAGATGAGAGATTATGGGACGCGCATGCGCCGCAACCCAACCATTCTTCATGTGGGTATCGCGAGCGGCGCCCGCGGAACTCGCCCCGAAAGAGGGACCGCTATCAAATAAACGCGGAAACGATACAGCAGCGAGAAATACGCTAAAGCGCCCCGTACTTGCACGATGCCGATCCTTTTCGCGAAAACCGATTCGAGCGCTCACAGGTCCCATTGCTCATTGCCCCCCGCGGCCGTTGCTGCTTGAATATCGCCATGCCCGACGCCCTACCCATCCTCGTGCTCGTGCGCGACCTGATTTTCTCCACCCGCATTTCGACGACGGCCCGGGCGGCGGGTATAGAGATCAGGATGATTCGCGATCCGGCCAAACTTCCCGGCCAAGCAGGCCGACTGTTGATCGTCGATCTCAATCTCGCCGGCGCGATCGAAGCCGCCGGCGCCTGGCGAACCGATACGGCGCCGGTCGTCGGATTCGTCTCCCACGTCGATGCCCAGACCGCCGCCCGGGCGAAGGCCGCCGGGATCGATCGGGTGATGGCGCGGAGCCGATTCGTGGAGATTCTGCCCCAACTTCTCGCCGGCGGCATAACCCCCGCGACTGCGGAGTAAATAACCATGCAATTCATCGCTCGGCTCGCGCCGTTACTTGTGCTTTTGTCGATCGCGACCATGACGATGGCGGTCGAGCCATTACCGACGGCCGCCGAGGTGCGCAAAGACTTTGCCGAAGGCAAGTATCGCGACGTCGTCAAGAGCGTGACGAAAATCATCGCGACCCGCGATTGGCAGGCGAAAAAGCCGGACGGATACGAACTGTTGAACCTGAAAGCCGAGTCGCACTTTCGCCTGAAGGAAAACCCGCTGGCCGTCAACGCGTTTGACGCCGCCGCCAAACTGGCGCCGGACGCGCTGTCGGCGGCCACGGCGCGAACGACGGCGGTTCTCATCCGAAAATCGACCGGAATCCACTATGCGCCCAAGGCGGCAAACCAGCGCGTCAAAGGGGCAAAGCCGGCCGAGCTGGTCACGATCGATATTCTCGAACCCGACGCCCGCAAGCAGGCCCTGGCCGCTCTGTGGCAGGACGAGAAAGACGCCGCCCAGGCCGCGATCGACGCCGCCACCGGTACGGACAACAAGTCGATGCAGGCGGTCCTCGACGCCACCCCGATGGTCGCGCATCTTCGCGATTACGATCTGGCCGCCCATGGCAACGATGAGATGAGCAAGAAGATCGCCGGCGAAATCGCCGCCCACGGCCGCGATCTGCTGACGGAGATGATCGAAAAATTGACCATCCGCCTGGACGTTGTCGCCGGCAAGGCCAATGAGGTCGAAAAAGTAAAAATGCAGGGCGGCGATCGCTGGAAACGTCACGGGCTGGAAGACCGGGAACCCGCCGAGCTGAAGGAGATCGAAGTCAAAGCCGACAAGATCGCGGCGGCGGTGAAAGTCTTATCGCAGGGTCTTTCGACCGATGACACGTTTTTCGAAAGGCTCAGCACCACGTCGTTTCAGATTCACAACAAAGTCGAAAAGACGTTGAATGTCGATACCACGCCGTACCTCACGCGCGAAACCGCCGCGAGAGAATAAGGGGCTTGCGCGAGATGTTGTCTTTCCTGCATACCCGGCGTCGAGAGGCGGAATGGCTCGATGACCCGGCGGTCGATCCAAACCAACTTCGAGACAGCCTTGCCTTCATCCGAAAGGTCAACCGTTTCCTCGGCTATACGCGCATTGTCCTCGATCACCTCGATCGATTCAGCGTTCACTGGACGCCGGGCAGCAAGATTCGACTCCTGGATGTGGGAACCGGCTCGGCCGACATTCCCATCGCTATTCTTGAATGGGCCGACAAGCGGCATTTGGATATTCAGATCGTCGGCATCGATCTCAACCCCCAGGTCGCCGGCATCGCGGCGGCGGCGGCCGTCGCCGATCCAAGGCTCGCCATCGTTCGCGGCGATGCGCTGGACCTTCCCTTTTTGGATCACAGTTTCGACTATGCCATCACGTCGATGTTCCTTCATCACCTCAGCGACGAACAGGCCCGGCGGGCGCTGGCCGAAATGGGCCGGGTCTCGCGGCGCGGGATCATCGCCTCCGATCTCCTGCGCCTGAATCGATCCTACGCGGCGATCTGGATCGCCACCCTGCTTGCAAGTCCAATGGTCAAGCACGATGCCCGCGTAAGCGTCGCCCAGGCCTTCAGCCGACCGGAAATCATTTCACTGCGCGACCAGGCGGATCTTGGTTACGCGAAATACTTCGATCACGGCTGGCATCGATTCGTACTGGCGGGAGAAAAGAACGAACGGTAAAGGCGACGGCATCACTTCTTCACCGGATGCTCCTTCAGGTCGGCCAGCGCTTCTTCGGCGGCCAACACGGCAAACGCCGTCGAAAGATTCGGCCGGTTTTCCATCCAGCGCTGGGTGCCCTGAAAACTTCCGTCGGCGTTTTGCTGTTTGGCCAGATGCTCGAGCAATTCGACCCGCCAATCGTGAACGGCGCCTTTGGCGTCGGTGACTTGCGGATCGCCATAAGCGCGAAGGGCGCGGGCGAGCGTGTGATAATAGTAATACAGGCCCGACTCGGCGGCTTTGGGGTTCTTGCCGGTCGGGTCGGAGAACTGCATGCCGGGGTTGATGTCCATTGTCCAGTTTTTGCGGACCCAATTGAACGCCGCCTTCACGCGCGGGTCATTTTGCGAGAGGCCGCAGTAGATCATGCTCTTGATGCCGGCGTAGGTCATGGAGCCGTAGGAGCGGACGATTCTCTGGCCGTTGGGTCCGACTTCGTCGCCGGTTTCCGAGCCGCCTCCGTTGCCGGGGAAATAGACAAAACCGCCGTCGTCGGAGGCCCATTTCTGGTCGTTGGTTTCCGAGTTGTTCTGCGTGCGCGTGACGAATTTCAAAGCGGCGTCAAACGCGGGATCGCCCGGCTTAAGGCCCGCGTCGTGCAAGGCTTCGATCGCCATCTGGGCATTGCTTAAATCGGCCCGCCCCTTGCCATGACCATACCCCCAGCCGCCGTAGTTGGGATCGTTGGGATCGACTTTTTTGTTCTGGTCTTTAACGCCCTCGATCTTGTCGGTCCACTGAATGCTTCGCAGGTACGCGACGGCTTTATCGACCGCCGGCTTGTACTTCGGGTTGTTGGTCTTGGCGAAGGCGCTGGTGGCGATCGCGGTGTTGTAGGTGGCGAGGATATCCGAGGAGATGCTGCCGTCGTCCTTCTGGAACGTCAACAGTTTGTCGAATCCTTTTTGAACGAAGGGTTGATCGGCCGACTTGGGATCGCCGACAAATCCGCGCAAAGCGATGGCGGTCAGAGCGGGCGGTTCGCCTTCTTTCTGCCAACTGCCGTCGGGCTGCTGTTGCCCCTTGAGAAACGCCAGGGCCTTGTCGATCTCGCTCTGGGCCAGAGCGGCCGGATCATTCATCGATTGGCCGGCTTCTTTCGCGGCGGGCGCGTCGGCGGAAAAAACCGGACGTGCCGAAGAGAAAGCGGAAACGGCCCCGACGGCGGCTATTAGAACGGTTGCGCGTAGAAATTTCATGGGTGGCTCCTTGGCGGTGAGATGCATCTGTCGATTAAAGTTTTCATCGAGTGCCGGCAGCAGGCGTTCGGATGCATTCTATAGAGCAAGAGCAAAAATTGCACAGCGTCAATTTCGAAGGCGCCGCGCGAATCGCGTGCGCGATGGTGCATTCATCGCGGAAATTCGCCTAGAATGTTTCGCTGTCCTATGGCAAAAACATTTTATATCATTGACGGACATGCCCAGATTTTCCGGGCCTATTTCGCCCCCTTCCGCGACCTCACCAGTCCTTCCGGCGAACCCACGCGCGCGACGTTTGTCTTCACGCAGATGTTGATGAACCTGGTCGCAAAGCGCAAGCCCGATTACTTGTGCATGGTGATCGACAGCGGAGACGAAACGGTTTTTCGCAAGGAGTTTTTCCCGGAATACAAGGCAAATCGAACGGCGCCGCCGGACGATTTTCTTCCGCAGGCGGAACGAATCCTCCAGATCGTGCGCGACGCGGGCGTGCCCATCTTCGCCAAGGGGGGCTTCGAGGCCGACGACCTGATCGCCACGTTCGTCAAACGAATGAAGGGACAGGATTTTGAGATCTTCGTCGTCTCCAAGGACAAGGATATTCGTCAGCTTCTCAGCGAATCGACAAAGATGTACGACGTGCAGAGCGACGAAGTCATCGACGTGAAAAAGCTCGAGGAAAAGTGCGGCTACACGCCCGACGAAGCCATCGAGATTCAAACCCTCATCGGCGACTCGACGGATAACGTTCCCGGCATTCCCGGCGTCGGGGAGAAAACGGCGCTCAAGCTCGTCAAAAAATATGGTTCGGCCGACGCCGTCCTCAACCATCTCGACGAACTGACGCCGAAGATGCGGGAGAATTTCGACAAGTATCGCGACCGCCTTCCGATGGCCCGCAGATTGGTAACGCTGAAAGATGACGTCGAGATCAAGTTTGATCCCGAGGCTTGCAAATTCACAGGATTGAACACCGCTTCATTGCGGCACTACGCGATTACGCTCGGCTTCACCAGCCTGGTGAATCGCCTTCCGCCGGCGGCCTGGCAGGAAGTTCTGGCCGCGCCCCAATCGCCGCTCGTTTACGAAGAAGGCCTCTTTGGCGCAATGCCGCCCGCATCGGCGCCGGCGCGCGGCGCCGTTCGATCTTCGCCGATGATCAACGCGCCGGCGGACGATGAGGGACTGGCCACCGGGATTTCCTGCAAATACACGCTTATTCACGATGACGCGCAGTTCGACGAATTTCTCGCGGAGCTGAAAAAACAGACGCGGTTTGCCTTCGATACCGAGACCGATGCGCTGGGCGCGATGAATTCAAACCTTGTCGGCATGAGCTTTAGCTGGGCGCCGGAGGTGGGATGTTATGTGCCGGTCTGCGGGCCGGAAGGCTCGAAAATTCTCGCGTGCGATAAAACGCTTGCCGCGCTCAAGCCGATTTTGGAAGACCCGACCGTCGCCAAGGTCGGACACAACATCAAATATGATGTGCTGGTGATGCGCAACGCCGGCGTGGAAGTTCGCGGCGTGGTTCTCGATTCCATGGTCGGCGCGTGGCTCGTCGAATCGAGCCGGCTTCATTATGGCATCGATCGTCTCGCCCTCGACTTGCTGCGCTTCAAGAAAATTCCGACGACCGATCTGCTTGGAAAAGGGAAAAACCAGACGTCGATGGACAAGGTCGAGCTGGAGAAAATCGCCTGCTATGCCGCCGAGGACGCGGACATCGCCTGGCGACTGGCGGCATTGGTCGATCGCAAGCTCGACGCGCTGCCGGCGCTACGAACGCTGAACGACGAATTGGAAACGCCGCTGATTTCCGTGCTGGCCGAGATGGAATTCAACGGCATCGCCGTCGATCCGGCCATTCTCAAAGAGCAAAGCCTCGTGATGAGCGGCCGCATCGACGAACTTCGAATTCGGATTCATCACGAAGCCGGCGGGGCATTCAACATCGACTCACCCAAACAACTGGCCGAGGTTTTGCACGGCCGCCTGGGTCTGAAAGTCATCAAAAAAACGCCGACCGGCGCCCCAAGCACCGATACCGAAGTCCTCGACAAACTCGCCGGCGAGCATGCCGCCCCGAGGCTGATCCAGGAATATCGCGAGTGGGTGAAGCTGAAAAACACGTATCTCGACAACCTTCCCCACGACATCAATCCCAAAACCGGCCGCCTGCACGGCAGCTTCAACCAAACCGGCACCGAAACCGGCCGCCTGAGCATGTCCGATCCAAATCTCCAGAACATCCCGATTCGCACGGACGAAGGCCGACGAATCCGCCTGGCGTTTGTGCCCGGCGACCCGGAAAAAAATGTGCTGCTGACGGCCGACTACAGCCAGATCGAGCTGCGCGTGCTGGCTCATTTCACGCGCGAGCCGGCGCTGGTAAAGGCATTCGAGCTTGACGAAGACATTCACCGCGCCGTCGCCGCCGAAGTCTTCGGCGTCGCTTTAGATCAAGTGACACGCGACCAGCGCGGCCACGCCAAGACCGTCAACTTCGGCATCATCTATGGCGTCAGCGCCTTCGGCCTCGCCCGCCGGGTCGAAGGGCTGACGGTGCAATCCGCCGCCGAGTTGATTAATGCATACAACAAGCGATTCCCTTCCATTCAAGAGTTCTTCAAAAAGTGCGTGACCGAGGCACAGAACAAGGGCTATGTCGAAACGATTCTCGGCCGGCGCCGACTGATCCCCGACATCAACAACGCCGTATTGCGTCAGCGCAGCGGCAGCGAGCGGATGGCGATCAACAGCGTGGTGCAGGGTTCCGCCGCCGATTTGATTAAGAAGGCGATGGTGAATATCCACCGCCGGCTCAAGCGCGAGAATCGCCCGAGCCGGATGTTGCTGCAGGTGCATGACGAATTGGTCTTCGAAACGCCGCGCGAGCACGCCGATTCCGAGGCGGCGATGATCCGCGAGGAAATGGAAGGGGCGATGACGCTGTCAATTCCGTTGAAGGTGGAAGTGGGATGGGGGAAAAATTGGTATGAGGCGAAGTGATTTCGCCGTCCTCCCCGTGCATCGATATCATGCGTCACCACCTGCTTATTCTCGCGTGAAGCCGAAAGGTAAGGATGAATGCCGAATCGCGGCGGCGTTCGGTTTTGACAGAAAGCCGCGCGACACTGACAATCTCTGCAATGCGCTTTCAATCTACACCGTTCGACATTTGCCTCTCGCTTATGTTTTCGCTTTGTCTCGTCGGCTTTGTCCGCGGGCAGGAATACAAATATGGCCCCGACTCCGAGCCGCAGGATGTGCCGCACGGAAAGGTGGAAAAGGGGGAGATCGTCAGCTCGAAGGCATATCCCGGCGCCCATCATGATTACTGGGTCTATGTTCCCGCTCAATACGACGGCAAGACGCCGGCGGCGGTGATGGTGTTCAACGACGGCGGCGGGTTTCAAAACGCCAAGGGGGCGTTTCGGGTTCCGGTGGTGTTTGATAATCTGATCGCCAAGAAGGAGATGCCGATCACCATCGCGATTATGATCAACCCCGGCGTTATTCCGGCGGCGGATGAGAAGACGCAGTTGCCGCGATTCGAGCGAAGCTATCAGTATGACGCGGTGAGCGATCGATATTCGCGCTTTCTGGCGGAGGAAGTTTTGCCGAAGGTGGGGGAAACGTACAAGCTGACCGATGATCCGAACCTGCGGGCAATCTGCGGCAGCAGTTCGGGCGGGATCGCGGCGTTCGTGGCGGCATGGGAACGGCCGGATATGTTCCGCAGGGTGCTGACGACGATCGGATCTTTCACCAATCTTCGCGGCGGGAATCTCCTTCCGGATTTGATCCGCAAGACCGAGCCTAAGCCGTTGCGGGTCTTCCAGCAGGATGGCGAGAAAGATCTGGATATCTATGCCGGGAGTTGGTTTATCGGAAATAAGGACATCGCCGCGGGGCTGGAATTCGCTGGGTATCAGCACCGGTTTGATACCGGAACGACAAGCCATGATTCCAAACAATCCGGCCCGCTGCTTCCCGAGGCGCTCAAATGGGTGTGGCAGGATTACGATAAACCGATCGTCGTCGGCCTCAGCGCGAAACAGCCGGTGATGGAAGTGCTGGCGCCTGGGGAAGATTGGCGTTTGGTCAGCGAAGGCCACACGTTTACCGAAGGGCCGGCGGCGGATAGCGAGGGGAATCTATATTTCACCGATATTCCCGCCAGTGAGATCTGGAAAATTCCCGCCGAGGGAAAGCCGGTGCTTTTCGCCCAGAACACCAACGGCAACAACGGACTGAAAATCGGCCCCGACGGCCGCCTCTATGGCTGCCAGAGCAAGGCCAATCGCGTCGTCGCTTATGATATTAAGACGGCGAAGGAAACGGTGCTTGCCGAGGGAATCCACGACTGCAACGATCTGGCCATCAACCACAACGGCGATATTTACGTGACCGAACCGCCAACGTCGCAGGTGTGGCACATTTCCCCCACCGGCGAAAAGAAAATAGTCATCGAGAAGAAAGCAGGGATCCAATTCCCCAACGGCATCGGCTTCACCCCCGACCAAAGCCAGCTGGTCATCGACGACACGCGCGGCGTGAATATCTCGATCTGCCAGGTCAATCCCGACGGCTCGGTCTCCCACGGCGCCCCCTACTTCTCCGCGCAACTGCTCCCCACCGAACGCGACAGCGGCGCCGACGGGCTTTGCTTTGATAGCCAGGGGAGACTGTATGTAACGACGCATCTCGGCGTTCAGGTTTTTGACCAGGCCGGCCGAGTCATCGGCATCATCAGTAAGCCGCAGGAAGCAAAGGTGAAAAATTACTGGCTCAGCAACGTCAGCTTCGGCGGAAAAGAATTGACTGATTTGTATATTACCTGCGGGCCGAATGTATATCGCCGAAAGATGAAGGCGAAAGGCGTGCTGGGGTTTGAGGCGCCAAGTAAGCCAGAGAAGCCGAGGTTGTGAATAATGGTTGTTCTTTGACGTTCGGTCGTTCATTTTAACAATGCGTTGAAACCCGCTTGTTCAAAATGATGATCTCCTGTCAGAGCGTCCCGAATGGCCATGTCTTCCATTGCAATGAACGAGATGCAATCGGTCAATCACCACTCCTTGTCGGGACGGCTCTCATACAACCACATGCCGCGCTCGAAGTGAATTTGCGTGGGTTCGAGGATTACTGTTTCGGGATGGGTTTTGATTTTATTGTAAAACCGTACGTAAGCGGTCCTGTTGCCGACGCGATGAAGGAAATTGGCCAGTTCCGTGAGAACCCATGCGGTGGTGACCAGACGACCGGAGCGCCCGATGCTCGCCGCCACCGCTTTGTCTCGGTCCGGTCCCTTTGGGCCCAGCAGTGAATTAGAATAGTATGTGTCCGCGAACAGATCCTTCATCGTTTCGGAGTTCCATAGAGGTAATGATCGTGATTGCGAGCGGCGTCCTGAGGCAGCGTGGGAACCTGTCCTTGAAGGTCCAGCAGTTCTTCCCATATCGTCTTGGGCTTGACCGTCCCTGGAATCGTTGTCGTGTCTTGTGGTTTTAATGGCTGAACTTGCACTGCGGCGCCCTCAGGCGGCATCTCTCCGTCGAATACAACAACGCTATTATGCATTTTTCCGCGATAAGTTATTTGAACTCCATGAGCGAACGCGTGACTACCATTCTATCGAAGCGCATCGACGCCGATCTTCTTATTATACCCGGAAAATCTCTGGCTGCGGAAGCCCCGACTACGGCCCACTACCCCGGATACCACACTTTCCGCGGATCTTGCGGGCTTCTCCGGTATTCCCAGGCTGAATCGATCAGGCGCTTCATGTCGTAGCGTGGCTTCCATCCGAGAAGGAATTTCGCCTTGGCGTTGTCGAGCCATGTGCCGTGGAATTCGGTTTTGATATCCACGGTCGCGAGGCCGCGCGTCGCTTTCAGATAGCTTCCGACCTCTCGATAGTCGATCGGCTCATCCATGCAAATATTAAAAAGTTGCTGGCGAGCTTTGGGACAATCGATCGCGGCGAGGATCGCGTCGATCAGGTCTTCAATGTGGACGAAGTTACGCTTAACAGCTTCGCCGGCTGCATCGAGCATGACGGGAATGGCGCCGGCCGCTTCGTAACGGTCGGCTTCTTCACTGGAAACATAATCGCGCCAGCGCGGTCCGCCAAAGACGTCGGGGCCGAAGCTGAGGGTCTGTTTGAAGTCGTCTTTTTCCATGATCCATGGCGCCCGGAGACAGCAGCCGTTGAGGTTGTATTGGATGTAATATTGCTCCAGCATGACCTCTTCGAGGACTTTGCTGAGGGCGTAGCAGCCGGGGTAGGCCGCATGCTTTTGCCGCTCGGTGACGGGAACGGGATGCGGATAAAAAAAGTGGCCCATGCCGGCGTCGCCGCCGACGAGGATCAGTTGGCGGAACTGCTTGCTCGATCGGCATTCTTCCAAGAGCCAGAACATGCCTTTGACGGCGACGTCCATGATCGTTTCGGGCGTTTCCTTGCAGGTGGCCAGGTGAAGAACGTGGGTGATGCCATCGACGGCGGCGCGCACGTCGTCCCTGCTGGACATGTCGCCGGCGATAACTTCCAGCCGATCGGCGGGTTCGAGCATTCGATTGTGGCAGAGGGCCCGCACGGTCGTGCGGGAGAAAGCGGGATCGTTGAGGATTCGGTGGATGAACTGCCGTCCGACTTTTCCGGCGGCGCCGGTAACGAGAAGCGTGCGATGAGAATTTGGGAGCATGTGTATCGAACTGTTAATGCGGTTTTCGCTTGGACGGTCTATCTGATCCATGGTCGCGCGGCAGAACACCTACCGCGCAAGCACTGTGTGCTTAGAAAAGTTGTCAGGTCGCTGTCGCATGTCTGCGTTTATAATAGCGGCTCCGCTCGCCGGGCGACCGTCGCGATCGAAACACGCCTCATCAACATGAAAAATGCGCTGCAAGGCGCTCTCTCGCCCTTTTTTGAAAACCGAACCTTGGACGCCGACGCTGAACATGTCGCTCTCTGTGTACCGCTAAATCGCGCGATCGTTCGTCTTCCCGGCGATGGTTTGATTATAGATTCCAAGCAATTCTTCGATATGTTTTTCGTACGCCAGCCGAGGGCGCAGGGCGAGGCAGTTTTGCGACATTGACTTCCGGGTGGCGTTGTCCAAAAGGGTTCGATACGCGTCGGCCAGCGCCGAGACGTCGGCCGGGTCGGGCAGAATAAAGCCGTGGGCGGCGTTTTGCATGATTTCGCAGGCGCCGTTGAACACGGTGCTGATGACGGGCAGACCCATGGCCAGCGCCTCGAGCACGACAAGGCTGCACGGATCGTGCCGGGTCGGCAAAACGAAAAAATCCGACGCCTGGTAGAACGAGTAGGGATCGCTTGTTTCGCCGGCGAAGATGACGCGGGCGCCGACGTTTTTTTCGTCGGCCAATTTTCGAAACGCCGTGGGATCTTGCTTGCCGACGACGAGCAAAATGAGACGGGGATCCGCCATGTGAGAGAGCGCGACGATCGCCTCGGCCAATCCCTTGCGGCTAAAATCCTGGGCGATCATCAAGGCGACGACCCGATCCGGCGCGATGGCTAAACTTCCGCGAAGCTCAATGCCAACCTGCGGCCGGGCGGCGGGGTCAAATCGTTTGAGATCGGTGGCGTTAAAAAGCGTGGCCAGCCGGGATTCGGGCAGGGAATAATAGCGTTTGAGTCCGGCTTTTAAGTAGTTCGACAAGCAGAGCACGACCGGCGGGCGCGGCCCGGTCAGCAGTTCCAGTTCGACGGCGGCGAACCGCTGACGGCGGAGATTGAGCCGATTGGACGCCATCGCGATCACGCGCATCACCGGGCCCTGGTCCCGCGCCCGCGCGCCAAAAAGCGCCTCGGCGGCGATTCCCGCGTGCGGGTGATAAACGTCGCAATTTCGTACCGGCAACATCGCATGGACGATGTCATACCGATTGTCCAGCAGATGCTGATCGAGCCGGCCGAGAAATCGGATGTATCTCCCGACGCGCGTTCCCGATCCGCCGCCGAAATCCACGGCGCCGGCCGGTGGATCGCCGGGAGCGAACGTCGAGGAGATCAGGGCGACGTCCTGTCCACGCGAGCGCAACGCGTCGGCAAGATCGACGGTATATCGTTCCGCCCCGCCGCGGGCCGGGTCGGCGTGAAGAATAACCAGCGCGATTCGCAAACTTTTCCTCAAACGACGTCAAGGGAAAACCTGGAGTTTTTTATGCGGTGGAGCGAGTTCCGATCGCGAAAAACACGCCCCGCAAGCGGGGCCGCTAAACGATAAATACGTTACTCACTGCGCGGTCGCTGCAAGTTACCATGGAATCGAAATATTCCGCGTCGGCTCCAGCGCGTTGAGCTTTGCGTCGTGCCTGGCGATCCGCCGAACCTTGAGCTCGATATTTCCCCGCATCAGCGCCGAGCCGGGCAATTGCCGCTGCTGGCAATATCTTAGCAGCCAGCCGCTTCGATGGACTTCGGTAATCGGCAATTTCAACGTGCTGTACCAGAATTGGGCAAGGTCTTTGACGATCCACCGGCCGCGCGTGAAAAAGCCGGGAAGCCGGCGGACGCGGGCGGCGTCGATCAGACGCAGATCGATCTGGTCGCCGGCCATCTTCGCCATGATGTGGCACAAATAAAGATCGCGATGATGCAGGCCGGAATGATGTAGCCGGGCGATGAAATCGGCCATCGACTGTTGCAGAGCGGCGAAATCGGCGCCGGATTCGATCAGTTTGTCGGCGGGCGTATAACCGGTCAGGTCTTCGAACATCACGAAGCTTCGGCCATCCTCGACTTTTCCCCACGCCACGAGCGTGGCCGTCGGGATATTTTCGGCCAGCAGCAGCGCATGTCCGGCGGCTTCTTCTTCGGCGGGCGTTTTACGATGTACGCTTGCCGAGTAGCGCTTCACGTGAAGGCGCGTCCGCGTTCCGTCGGGCCGTGGAACATCGAGCGTGCAGTTTTCGCGATCGGCGAGTTTTCGCCATGTGCGGATGTCGGGGTGGGTGAAGACCGTCTCGGCGTCAAGCCCCAGTTGGCGCATGAGCGGCTGCCAACCCGCCGAGACGTGAAACTGATTCGTTGCTGTCATAAAAGTGGCACGGGCTCTGGGCCGTGTCTAAATGCCATTCGTTTCAATGAGCCGGATACGATATCAAACCGACCTTCCGCGCGACGCCGCGTCACTTCCAAAAAACCGGCTGATGCCGGGCTTGAAAATCACTTTTCCCTCGACCACCACAAGTTCTTCGTCCAGAAACAACTGGACGGCTTTACTGAGCGTTTTGGCTTCGAGATCGAGGCCGTTTTGTTTAACGTCGTCGAGGGTGTCGACGCCGACGTTAATATGAAAAACATCCTGCAAAATCACCGGGCCTTCATCGAGTTGTTCGGTGACGAAATGGGCGGTGCATCCGTGCACGCGGACACCGCTTTCGTACGCCTGCTTGTAAGCCGACGCGCCGGGGAAATACGGCAAGAGCGATGGGTGGATGTTCACGATTTTATGCCGGAACTCGGCGATGATTTCCGGCGGCAGGATCCGCATGTAGCGAGCCAGCACCACCACGTCGGCGCCTTTGGAATGAAGCTGATCGCCCAGCCATCGAAAATGGCCGGGCAGATCGTCATGGCTGTTCCAGGCGAAAGGCAGATTGGCTTCCCGCGCGATCGGTTCGAGGTCGGGATGATTGGCGAAGACGCCGGCGATATCGCAGTGCAATTTGTTTTCCCGGATGTCGGCGATCAGTTGACGAAGGCAATGCGGCTCCTTGCTGACGAGAATGGCCGCCTTCTTCTTTTTATGCTGGGCATGAAGATGGACGCGGACTTCCATATCGATCCGGCGGCCAAGTTCGAGCAAGCCAGTGATGACGTCGGAAAGAGCGGCGGTGAGGTCTTTGAGATCGACGAGCATGTCCATGACAAAGAAGCCGCGGATGACGCGCTGCTCGATGTCTTCGATGTTGATGCCGCGCTCGGCCATGTAGGTGGCGAACTGCGCGACGACGCCCTTCTGGTCCTTTCCGAGCACACTGACAACCGCCAACACGGGCTGAGCCACGAAATTCTCCCGAATCAAAGAGAACCAGTGTAGCGGGAGGAAGGCGGCGTGGGAAACGAGGGCGCGCGCTCACGCTTTTTGCGACAAAGATCGGCGGGGATTTCGCCGTCGTTGTTCGATACCAGGTCGATTGGTTTCAGGCTGGACTACTTCTTGTCGTGGTGGGCGAGTTCTGGTCGCGAAACACGCGCGTTTTCGCGAAGGAAACTTGCGCCACGAACATGAGAAATGCGGAAGATCGTGGTTCCATTGCCGTCCGATCCAGTCGGCCTATCGAAGTCGTGGAACGACGATCCCGCGTTCGCCCGCCACAGTCGCGACGCCGAGCGCGAAAAAATGCCCTGCCGACCTGATTGAAATCGGGTCGGCAGGGCATCGGCGATCAATCGATCCGGCTCTCGTGAAGGCGGAAGAATCCGACTTAAAGTCCGTCTCTTCCACCGGGAGACCGGGGGAATCAGTTGGCCGAAGCGGTGGCTTCCTGCGTGAGAGCGTTTTCGGCGGCGGCGCGAATGGTCGAATCTTCGTAATCGTCGGCGGCGACGGCGCGAAGGGTTTCCAAGGCGCGGTCACCGCCAAGTTTGGCCAGGCCCAGGACGGCGGCCTGACGGGCGACGGGAAGGAAGAACCCGGCGCGATTGCGGACGACGTCGGACAGCGCGTCGATCGCTTCGGGGTTGCCGAGGGTGGCAAGGGCGCGGATCGATTCGCTGCTGACTTCGGCGATCGGATCGGTCAACGCGCCAAGCAGGGGCTCCAGGGCGCGTGCATCGCCGAGGGCGCCGAGGCTTTCGGCCGCGGCGGCGCGAACGACGCTGTGGAAGAAACCACAGCTATTGTCCAGAACCTGCACCAGCGGCTCAACCGCCGAGCGGTCGCCGAGCAGGCCGAGGGTGGAAGCGGCATCGCGGGCGGCGTCGGCGTCGTCGCTGTGAAGCGCGGCGATCGCGGCGGCGACGGTCGCCGTGCGATCGGAGGTGCAGGCGGACGTCCCCGTGGGGGCGCCGTGGCAGCAGTGGGTCTGGGCGGCGATGACCGGCGTGGTCGTTGTTTCGTGCGGGGCGGCGATCACCGGCGTCGGCGCGGTTTCGGGCTTGGCGGCGATGACTGGGGTGGCTTGCGTTTTTGTCTCGACGGCCTTGGCGGCGCCGGCATGTTCCGCCGTCACTGCGGTCGCGGGAATCGCGGGCGCGGCCGGCTTGGCCGCTTCGACGGCCTTGGCGACGGCCTTGGGGGGCACATGGCTGAACTTCTTGGCGGTGGTCTTGCTTTCACTCTTGCGGGGCATGGTACATCTCCGTACTGGGGTATAAAGAATATCGGACTACGCAAGTTATATCGACTGCGTTCGGTGATACACGACAGGTTAAATTATTGGACGAGTTCATCAGTCGCCCCAAATCGCGCAAAGCGCGCGCGGACATACAGTTAAAGTCAGACCCGGCTTTTTATAATTATTTGTGTTCGATCGCGCATTGCCCGGCGGCGCGGCGTTACGACCTGAAAAGGCATCTTCCCCGGCGCCGGGGGAAGCACAATTACGGCGCCTTGATCTTTGCCGCCGCCGCCGCGGGGGGCATCACCGGTTCCACATCCACCGACACGACCAGCGTATGGCGATGTCCCCCCACCACAACCCCGCGAACCGGACTGACGTCGTCGTAGTCGCGCGCCCAGCCGACGGTGACATGCTCGGCCGATGGAATCACGCCGTTGGTCGGGTCAAAATCAATCCAACCAAAGTCGGGGAAGTAGCAGGAAAGCCACGCGTGCGACGCGTCGGCGCCGACCAGGCGCGGACGGCCGGGCGGCGGCTTGGTGACGAGGTAGCCGCTGACGTACCGCGCCGCCAGCCCGAGCGAACGCAGACAGCCGATTTGCAGATGCGCGAAGTCCTGGCAGACGCCGTGGCGGTGGCGAAGCACGTCGAGCACCGGCGTGCCGATCGTGGTGACGCCGGAATCGAATTTGAATTCCTTGTAAATGCGGTTGGTCAGGTCCGTCGCGCATTCGAGCAACGGGCGGCCGCGCTGAAAACTCGGAAGGGCAAACTCCCGCAATTCCGGGCTCACCGTTACATACGGCGATTCGAACATGAACTGGCGGGCGTCCAGCAAGTCCGGGTCGCGCCGCTGTTTGAGCATCGAGGCCACCTGCTCCCACGGCGGCGCCCACAGCGCCGTCGGCGGCTGAAAGGGCCGCACCTGCACCTCGCTGCGCGCGATGATCTCCAGGCTCGTGTGCGGCTCCTCAAGGCTGAACCAGGTGACCGGATTGCCGAAAAAATCGGCCCGATCGTCTCGCGATTCCGGATTCGGCAAAATCGACAGCGCATGAGAAAGCAAACTCTGACGCGGCGTTTCACGCGGCTTGAGGTGAACGACGTTGTGACACAACGGGACCTTGTCGCTGTAAAAATACCGGGTGATGTGAACGACCTTGTATCTCACTTGGGTAGCTCCTCGCCCAGGCCCTGGAGACTGCGGGAAATAGACGCATGACTGAAATAAATCTGGCTGACAAGCTCGGTGACGCGCGCCATGCTTTCGATGACGTCGGACATCAGCAGATCCAATCCGCCGCGGAGCAGCGGCTTGGTCGGCTGGCAAATGGCGCGCAGGTCGGCAAGCTGCAACTGCGTGCGAATCTTCAACACCGCCTGGCGATCCGGGCTGTTCCGGGGATGGCGTTCTTCGCGCGGCAGGTGGCATAGATGGTCGGTCAAGGCCGCGATTTGAAACGCCACCGCCCGCGGGTTGCTTTCGTCGGCCACCAGCAGATCGACCACCGCCGGCGCCTGAAGCTGCGTGAGATATCGCCGCCGATAGGTCAGCGAGCTGTCGTCGATTTCGAGCACCGCATCGAGCAGCGCCGATTCTTCCGGCACGATATCCACGAGCGTGGATCGTACCAGCCGCGCCACGGAGATCGCCCGCTCGACGCGCATTCCGATATCGAGGAAACGCCACGCTTGCCCGCGGGTCATCGACTCGGCGACAACGCCGCTGAAGGCGACGAACCCGACCGTCAGGCGATTGAGCACCTCGACGACCCGGCCGATCTGGTCTTCTTCGACGTTGAGATCGAAGCCCGCCAGCTCGTTTTCGATCCCCTGAAGGATATGCCACGCGTCGGCGGACATGCGGTCGCGCAGTCCGCGGATTAAATCGCGAACGTGCGTCATCGCCCGCTGTAATCCGCCGGACGCTTCCGGATCGAAAACCTCCTTGACCAGCAGCGCGAGGTTGGGCTCGTCGAATCGAATCCGGCCGTTGCCCAGCAGGGCGCGCGTCAGGCTGCGCACGGTTCCCAGGACATCGGCCCGGCCCATCCCAAGCAGCCGGCCGAAGACGGTTCGGGCGATGCGCAGATCGGCTTCGGCGCGCTGGACATATCGGCCCAGCCAGAACAGGTCGTCGGCGACCCTGCTGGTGAGTTCACCGCCGGCCCGGCTCAGTTCCACCTGTTGCGAAACCGCCGCCAGGAGGCTCACTTCATGGACAGGTCCGACGCCTTGAATCCAGGTGTCTTTGCTGCCGCCGCCGCGCTGCAATGAGACGACGCGCGACGTGGGGGAACCGGTCACGCGCGTCAACGCGCCGGACATGACGCTATACGACGCGTGATCGGCCACCACATGCGCGCGGACGACAAACCGGCGAGCCTCGACCTGATCGCCGTTCAAGACCGGCGCCGTTCGGGAATCGACATGTTCCTGCGCCACGAACTCGGCGGGGCGCTCGGTGACCCGGACGCGGAGTTTTTCCAGTTGCTCGCGTGAAAGTTCTTCGCCGAATTCGGGGTCGGCCCCGATGGCCGGATTGGCCGGCTTAATGACGAGCTTTGATAGATTGGCCAGCACGTAACTGAGCGAATCGCTTTCGCCGCACCACCATGTCTGCACGGAGTCGAGCTTGAGTTCTTCCCCCAGAAAATACTGACAGAGCCGGGGCAGGAACGGCAAAAACGCCGGCGCCTGCACCATCCCCGCTCCCAGGGCGTTGGCCACCGCCACCGTGCCTTGCCGCACCGCTTCGACCAGACCCGGCACGCCCAGGTACGACCGCTGATAAAGCTCCAGCGGATCGCAGTAGTCATCATCCACCCGTCGAAAGATAACGTCGATGCGCTGAAGCCCGCTGAGGGTTTTGAGGTAAACAAGGCCGTCGCGGACCGTTAAATCGTTGCCTTGCACCAACGAATACCCGAGGTAACGGGCCAGATAAGCATGCTCGAAATAAGTTTCGTTATAGGGTCCCGGCGTAAGCAGGACCACGCGCGGATTTTCCCGATTGGCCGGCGCCAGCGACTTGAGCGTCTGGCGAAGCGACATGAAAAAAGGCGCCAGCCGATACACGTTACATTCCCGAAACGCCGTCGGCAGAACGCTCGACAACACGATCCGGTTTTCAAGGCAATAGCCGGCGCCGCTGGGAGACTGCGTGCGGTCGTTCAAGACCCGAAAGCGCCCGTCCGCCAGCCGCACGAGATCGGCCGAGTACAAATGAAGCCATTTTTTTTGCGGCAGCGCCACGCCATGCAGCGCGCGTAGAAACCCCGGATTGGCGTGGATCAACTCCGGCGGGATCAACCCCTCGGATATACATCGCAATGGACCGTACACGTCGGCCAGCAGCGCATCGAGCAGGCGCGCGCGTTGGGTCAATCCATCGGCCACGCCGTTCCACTCGGCCGTGGAAATCAGCAGCGGAATGAGATCCAGATTCCACGGCCGATCCAGGCCGTCGGGATCGCCGTAGACGTTGTGGGTAATGCCGTTTTCGCGAATGAGGCGGCGCGCCTGCTCCCATCGGCGAAGAATCTCGGCCGGACCAAGGTCGTCAAGCAGGTTGACGAGCATGCGCCAATGCGGCCGCAGCGCCCCATCCGGCTCGACCATTTCATCACGCCCGTTTTGCCGGGCGGAATACCCCGCGGCAAAGCCGCGCGGCGGCGACTGAGGTTTGTTCGTCGTATCCGTTGTTATCGTCATAGAGGCGGCGTCGCGGCTCCTTGGTCCGATTCTAGCATGCTCGAGCGGCCGCTGCGCCATCGCGCTTCACGCCTTGGACTGACTTGCCGAACAGATGATACATCAGGCCGATGCCCAGCCCCCCACCGGAAGCAGAAACAGCGGCCGCCGCAAACCCGACGTCGTATTTGTGGCCCAGCGAAGACGAGTGGCTTGATCCAGCTTTTAAAGAAAGGCGGCCACCGGCGTCCCGATAATGGCGCCGACAGGCACGGCTAGGAGCAGCCATTTCAAAATATTTTCCCGAGCGCGACGTGTTCTCGCGGATTCCAATGAAACGGCATCGTCGCTCCCGAATGACCCAACCTCGACGCGGGTCATGCACGTCGCTTGGACGCGCCCTGCTCCTTGCAAATACGATAGACTCGTTTGGGATTGACGTCAAAGCCCTCGGCCCGGAGAAGGATCCAAAGGCGGCGATAGCCAAATCGAGGATGCTTCGCCGATAGTTGCCCGATGCGCTCGATTAATGATTTCTCGGTATCGCCGGCTCGACCCGCGTAACGCTGGGTTGACCGCGGCTGACCAAGAAGTGCGCATGCCCGGCGTTCGGAAATCGCCAGCGTGGCTCGAAGATGAGCGATGCACCGGCGCAACCGACCCGGGCTTAGTAGTTTCCCCGGGCGGCCTCCGCGAGAACCTGCTTTTCCAGTTCCAATTCAGACAGCGCCCGGCGCAGTCGCCGATTCTCGCTTTCGGCGTTCTTAAGTCGAATCGTCGTCGATTCCTTCGCGCCGTAATCGGTCATCCAGCGATTCACCGTCTGCTCGCTGACTCCGAGCTTGGCCGCGATCTCGGCACGGCTGACGCCCTTGGCCAATTCGTTTTCTATTTCCTTGATTTTCCGACGGATCTGAACGGGACTGTGACGTTTGCGTTGCATCGATTACAACTCCGATGTTCCCCAATGGATTCTTTCGTTTTCGCGGCTGCGTTTGCCGTCGCTATGACGGAGATCCAAAAACCTGGGCTCTTGCCGCGAGGACCTTGGCCGCGGCGTCGCTGTTGGGGGCGATGCGCACGGCGTCGTCGAACGATCGCGCGGCGCTCTGCGTATCGTGAAGGCTGAAATACAGCTGCCCCTTAAAGGCCAGCAGGAGCTGACGCTGTTCCGGCGAGGCGCCCGCGCCGGCGATAAGCCGATCGATCCGCTGCACGGCCCCAACAAGATTTCCCTTATCGATCAGAGGATAGACTTCGGCTTGAATGGCGTGATTAATGTCGACCTCGGCGACCGCGTTCTGGTATTTCGCCCGCAGTGCGGCCGCGTTGTCCGGATCGAAATCGAGAATCTGCCGCATGACTTCGACGTACGATTCGCCCGCGACCGGCTTGACGAGCTCCAGCCCCGCGTCAAGTTTCCGCGCACGTTCGATTCCCTCGGCGCTCCTGGCGGCCGCGAAAAATTCATCGCGCTTGACCTTTATCTCGGCGAGGCTGTCCAACGTCTTGATCGCCTCGGCCATGTCCTTCGATCTCAACGCGGCCATCGCGTACGGCCGTCCTTGGCTATCGACCAACGCCAGCGTCGGAAATTGACTGACGCCTAATCGCTGACCCCACGTCGAGACCTGAACCGCTTGATCCGGGGCGGCGTCGGGCGACGAGGCAAGTCGCAGCAACGTAAAGCTCCGGCCGGCGTGCTCGCGAAATTCCGGCGTGTCAAAGACCGCCATCCCGAATGAAGCCGCTTCATCGCCGGACGCCGGACCGTCAAAGACCATCAATGTATCGCCGCCGGCTGACCGCGCGGCGGCCAGCGCCTGATCGGGAACCGTTCGCCAGATGGGGATCGGGTCGGCCGGCTTTATGGCGAGCATTTTTCCCGGCGGCGCCGGCGAATGCCTGGCCGCAAAACCATGGATAACGATCGCACAAGCCAACACGCCGCAGGTGGCAGTCGTCCAATATATCTTTTTCACGATTGGCTTCCTCCATCAAGTAGTCAGTCGCGCGCGGCGACCGCACATCTCTCACGCCGCTATAGCGTTCCCGCATTTAGCCGCCCCGCTTGCGGGGCGTGTTTCCCGCCAGGCGTGCGGGGCGTGTTTCGCGCCAAACTTGCGACGCCAAAATGAAAAACGCTCTAGCGGTGCTCGACCACCCACGGTCGCGGACCGCGGTATGATTCAAGTTTCGGCTTGCCGGTTTCCGTTTTTTTCCCGCGCGGCTTCCTATGCGCGTGAGAATGGCTGCAGCCGGCGCCGCAGACATGGGGCGCGTGGCGGCTCTTCTCGTTGCGATCCATCGCCGAGCGCACGGCGGGAACCATCAGCCGAAGGTTCGGCGCCGTCACCAGGCGCGTCGAACGAATTCCGCAGACGGGGCAATGACAATCACGGTCGCAATCCTTCATCAGCCGAACAACGTCGAATGAGCCGTGGCTGGGACATTCGAATTCATAGGTTGGCATGCGGGCGCCTCATTTTTGATAGACTCTGTCGTCTATACGTAACCACATCGAACTCAATCGAGCGGCTCTTGCGGCAATCTCCTCAAGAGCCGCTCAATGAGAGTCTGAAAAAGTCTGTCGTTCCCTAGGTGGTACACAGATCGATTTCACCGGAGACGGCTTTGATCGGGCCGTCGGCCCCCGGCCGGATGTCGAAATCGAAGATTTCCATCGGGAGCGCGAGCGTGGCGCACGCGTTGGGAATATCGACGATGCCGCTCATTCGTCCCTCGCAGGGGGCGGTACCGAGAATCGCATAGGCCTGCGCGCCGCTGTAGCCGAATTTCTTGAGATATTCGATCGCGTTCAGGCACGCCATTCGATAGGAAACATGGGGATCCATGTAGTGCTGTTCCCCTTTTTCGTCGACCGAGATTCCTTCGAACACGAGATACTGGCCGTAGCCCGGCTCCATGGGACTGATTTGGAAGACGGGGTTGAGAATACCGTACTTCGCCACGCCGCCCTTTATTAAGTTTACGCGAATATCGAGATAGCCGGCCATCTCGATGGCGCCGCAGAACGTAATTTCGCCGTCGCCTTGTGAGAAGTGAATGTCGCCCATCGAAAGGCCGCCGCCGTTCACATAAACGGGGAAGTAGACTTTTGATCCGCGGGTGAGATTTTTGATGTCGCAGTTTCCCCCATGTTCGCGGGGCGGGACGGTTCGGGCGCCGTCCATGGCGGCGGCCTTCGCGGCCGAGCCCGTCAGGCGCCCCATGTGAGCCGTCTCCGGATACGGCAGCGCGCAGAGCGGCGGAACGCGTCCGGGATTCGTCGCAAAGAGCTTTCGTTCGCGCTTGTTCCAGGTATCGAGCAGCGATTTGGACGGCAGACACCCGATCAGGCCGGGGTGCATGATGCCCGCGAATTCAACGCGCGGGATATGCCGCGACGACGTATAAATTCCATGAAAGTCCCAGCACGATTTGCGCGCTTCGGGGAAATGGTCGACCAGAAAGCCGCCGCCGTTTTCGCGTGCGAAGATGCCGTTAAATCCCCATTGGTAATCAGGGAGCACGCCCACATCGAGAATATCGACGACCAGCAGATCGCCCGGCTCGGCGCCTTTGACGCCGATCGGCCCGCTCAGGTAATGGACCTTGGTCAGATCGACGACTTTCACGTCCATCGCCGACTCGTCGTTCTTGATCTGGCCGCCTGTCCAGTCGATGCACTCTACACGAAACTCGTCGCCTGGATTGACCGTGGCGACCATCGGTAAATCCGGGTGCCAGCGATTGTGAAGAACGTCATGGGATTCGGGCACTGCGTTAACGTCGACCTTTATCAACGTCTTCATCTTTAAGGATCCTTTCTCAAATGCGACGGTGTTCCGATTTCGTGCAAGCGTGCAACCGGGGGAAGGACGCGCGTTCGATGCCAGCGCGTCACGGCAAATAGAATGCCATGAGGCCGCACGAGCGGGATCGTGCTGAAATAACGGCGTCGCTTCGGCGTCGGCGTGGCTCGCGGCCATTTGAAAAGCCTCGAATGGGCGCGAGTGTTTCAATCGTCCCGCAGCGGGCGCATGTGAGCCACGAATATGATCCAGCGCTAATGAGAAGGACTTTCCCGACAGGCTCAGACGAAGGTAGTCCGAGAAAACGGCAACATACCGACATCGATATTTTTTTCGGCGGACGTGAAGTCTGCACTCATAACGACCGGACTAAGAATCGGGAGCAGCGAGCGCGCGAATCGCGCAAACGGATAAATGACGCCTAGCTGTTAGTCGCAAGCGGATCACGTCGCCACGATCGTCGCCGCCGTCGGAAACGAATTGCGTCATCGCATCGGCGACACAATTAAACGTCGTGGAACCGGAACAAGGGATTATCCTTCAAAGGTAACCCATCCGCCTGGCGCGCGCGCCGAAACGATCCACGAACTTCCACGCCCGCAATGGCATGGTCATTGCTTTGAGCGTTTACAGTGGCGCCGCAAATCCAGCGCTCGCTGGCTAATGCCGTTCGATCGGAAACGTACGCATCGATGATAGATGTCATTCCGGTTCCGCGGCCCTTCACGGAAAACAATGTGGGAAATGTCGTCGCCCCCCCCGTGGACAAACGGCGACGCCGATGAATTTCAAAATCAGGTGATGGAAGAACCCCGTGCGAATTACCGGGCTAAATGCCCGAGGAGATTGCTGCGATGAAAACGAACTGGACCCAAAGTATCTTCGGCCATGCCGCTTGGATGGCATTGGCAGGGCTGTGTCTCGCGCCAAGTGCGCGAGCGGAAAATCCGCTCCTTGCCAAATATCCGACGGCCGCCGTCGATACCACAAAACTCGCCGTCACCGATGACACCGTCACCGTGGGACAGCTCCATTCCGCGACCGGAACGATGGCGATCAGCGAGACTGGATCGATCGAGGCCGAGCGCCTGGCGATTTCGGAGATCAACCAGGCGGGCGGCGTGCTGGGCCGGCAGATCAAGATCATCCAGGAAGACGGAGCGAGCGATTGGCCGACGTTCGCCGAAAAGGCCAAGAAATTATTAGTGAATGATAAAGTGGCCGCGGTCTTCGGCTGCTGGACTTCCGCGTCGCGCAAAGCCGTGCTACCGGTTTTCGAAAAGGAAAACGGGATGCTCTACTATCCGACCTTCTATGAAGGTCTGGAGGCTTCAAAGAACGTCATCTACACCGGTCAGGAGGCGACGCAGCAAATCATCTGGGGCTTGAACTGGGCCAATAAGGAAAAGGGTTGCAAGACCTTCTACCTCATCGGTTCGGACTATATCTGGCCGCGCACATCCAACAAAATCGCCCGGTTTCACGTCGAGCGCTATCTCACGGGATGCAAGGTGGTCGGCGAAGAATATTATCCACTGGGCTACACCGAGTTCCAATCCCTCATTAATAAGGTGAAGTTGGCCCGGCCCAACTGCATCTATTCCATCATCGTCGGCGGATCGAACGTGTCCTGGTACAAGCAACTAAAAGCGGCCGGCGTGACCGGCGAATCGCTCGCCAAGAAAAAGCAAATCCTCCTCACCATCTCCACGACCGAGGATGAAATCAAGGGCATCGGCGGCGAAAACGTGGTCGGCTTCTATTCCTGCATGAAATACTTCCAAAGCCTGAAGAATCCAAATAACGAAAAGTTCGTCGCGGCTTTCAAGGCAATGTATGGAAAAGACGCCGTGATCGGAGACGTCAGTCAGGCGGCGTATCTCGGCCCCTGGCTGTGGAAGCTCACCGTGGAAAAGGCCGGCGGGTTCGATATCGACAAGATCGCCGCGGCCTCTCCGGGCGTCGAGTTCAAGGAAGCCCCCGAAGGATATGTTCGCATCGCGTCCAATCACCACCTCTGGTCCAGGGCCCGGATCGGTGAGATGCGCCTTGACGGGCAATTTGACGTCATCGCCGAATCGCCCAATCTGATCGAGCCTAATCCGTTTCCAAAAGGCTATCAATGAACGGAGTCGAAGGCCCGGCGTAGAGCGCGGGTTTTTTGAATACGGGAATTTTATCCTCGCGTCGCGGCGTCCGGCCGCGACGCGAGGATGCACGGACTGTTTCAGAGGAGTCAGGTTATGTACATGCTGGCGACGTCCTGGGCGGATCTGAAGGCCATCCTCATTATGCAGGGTTTCGCGGGTTTTGGCCTCTTCGGGGTCTTCCTGCTGATGGCGCTTGGCCTGGCCATCATTTTCGGTCAGATGAGAGTGATCAACATGGCCCATGGCGAGTTCCTCACCCTCGGCGCCTACACGACCGTCTGGTGTTCGCACTTTGTCGATCACCACGGCCCATGGATGTTGCCATATTACTATCCCGTCGCGATCGTTCTCGCCTTTTTCGTCGCCGCCATCGTGGGATACTTCGTCGAAATACTGCTCGTCAAATATCTATATCTAAGACCGCTGGATACACTGCTGGCGACCTGGGGAGTGAGCCTGATCATCCAGCAGGCTTTGCGCTCGATCTTCGGCGCCCGCGAGGACAGCGCCACGCTGCCGGATTGGCTGATGGGATCATGGTCTCCCACCGATGCCATCGACATTCCAAAGAACGCAGTCTACCTGTTGGGGATCGCCCTCGCGATGCTGTTGCTGGTGTACATCCTTCTCTACCGCTCGAAATGGGGCTTAAGCGTTCGGGCGACGGTTCAGAATCGCGAGATGGCCGGCGCGGTCGGAATCAACACCAAGTGGACCGACCGGATGACTTTCGCGCTGGGGTGTGGAATCGCCGGCATCGCCGGCGCCGCTTTCACGACGATCGGCTCGGTGTCACCGCAGGCCGGCAGTCTGTATATCGTGGATACATTCATCGTGGTAGTCTTCGGCGGGGCGGGAAGCATCCTCGGCACCGTGCTGTCCGCCTTTGGCATCGCGCAGGCGCAATCGATTCTGGAATTCTTCCTCTCCGGCGTGCTGGCGAAGATATTCGTGCTTCTTGGGGTGATCGTGATTCTGATGTTTCGTCCGCAAGGACTTATCGCGTCCAAAGTCCGCAGGTGATCCGCGGACTGTTCTAACGGAGTCCGTGTAATGGATACTGTCTACAGTCGTGCGCTGGGCGGAAAGACGGGAGCGGCCGGCCTTATCGTTCTGTGCGCTCTTCTTTTCCTGGTCTTTCCTTTGACGCTCGATAATTTTCGTCTCAACCTGATGGCCAAGTATCTTTCGTATTCCTTCGTCGCGATCGGGCTGGTGTTATGTTGGGGGTATGGCGGGATTCTCAGTCTCGGACAGGGTCTGTTCTGGGGATTTGGCGGCTATTGCATGGCCGCGTTCCTGAAACTTGAGGCCGCTCGAAACATCGCGCGCGAAGCGGGTACCGACCAGATCCGCGCGCTCACGACCGTTGGGTTGCCCGATTTCATGGATTGGAACCAGATCACGCAACTTCCCTATATCTGGTATCCGTTCAGGAGCTTCCCCATCACGATCATCATGGTGTTTCTCGTCCCCACGCTGCTCGCCTACATCATCGGTCTGGCGATGTTCAAACGCCGCGTCATTGGAGTCTACTTCGCCCTCATTACACAGGCGCTCTGCTGGCTCATGGAAATCTTATTCGTCACCCGCCAGGGCTGGACGGGAGGCATTAACGGCATCACCGACCTCCGCACCTGTCTGGGCTGGGATATTCGGACCAAATCGGCGATGGTGACTCTCTACTTCGTCACCTGTATATGTGTGGTGGGATGCGTCGTGTTGGGCCGATTAATCCTCGCCAGCAAGCTCGGTCGCCTGCTCATCGCGCTGCGAGACGGCGAAGACCGCGTGCGCTTCTCGGGCTATAGCGTCGCCAACCAGAAAACCTTCATCTTCTGCGTCGCCGCGGCGATCTCGGCGCTGGGAGGCGCTTTATTTGTCTTCAACGTCGGATTTATGTCCCCCAAGCTCGTATCGATCGAGCCTTCGATTTACATGGTGATTTTCTGTGCCGTCGGGGGTCGCTATTCGCTTGTCGGGGCGGTGTACGGAGCGATTCTGGTCAACTATGGGAAAACATATTTTTCCGAGCAGTTTCCCAATCTATGGTACTACTTCATGGGCGCCGTCTTTATTCTCGTGACGCGCTTTTTTCCGCGCGGTTTGGCCGGAATCGTGGAGGACATCATTCCCTGGGTTCAGCGCCGAATCGCTGCACGTCTAGTTCGCGGTCGCGTGCCGGCCAAACGCCCGGCCCCGGTGACGCGTCTGGCCGTCGAAGAGCCCGTTTCCGGAAGCTAATAGGAGAGTCGAAATGGCAACGGCATTGGCGATCGAAGGCCTCACTGTTTCATTCGACGGCTTCAAAGCCGTCGACAATTTCAGCCTCTCCGTGGACGAGGGAGAGCTTCGTGTCGTGATCGGGCCCAACGGAGCCGGTAAGACAACCCTTCTCGATCTCATCTGCGGCAAGACCCGGCGCACCAGCGGTACGATTCGGTTTAAGGACCGCGATATTTCGAGAATGTCCGAGGAAAATATCGTCGATCACGGCGTAGGGCGAAAATTCCAGACGCCGTCGGTCTATCCGAAGCTTACGGTCTTCCAGAATCTGGAAATCTCCTTCCCCAAAGGCCGCGGCGTTTGGGGATCATTGTTCTTCCGGCACTCTCCCGACGTCACCGCGCGGGTCAAGGAGGTGGCGGCGGAAGTTCATCTGGAGCAGAAGCTGCACACGATGGCCGAGCATTTAAGTCACGGACAAAAGCAATGGCTCGAAATCGGGATGGTGCTGATCGCCGACCCGCAACTGATGCTGTTGGACGAACCGGTCGCGGGGATGAGCGCGCGCGAGCGTCAACAGACGGCCGACCTGCTACAGCGCATTTGCGTCGGACGGTCGGTGGTGGTGATCGAGCATGACATGAATTTCGTCAAGCAGATCGCCCACAAGGTAACGGTGATGCATCAGGGAAAACTGCTCGCCGAGGGATCAATGGACGAGGTGCAGAACAACCAGAAAGTGATCGAGGTTTATCTGGGCCACTGAGGCCGACTACACGGTTCAGACCGGGAGAACGCGATGCTGAATGTAAAAGACCTGACGGTGGCCTACGGCGAAAGCGAGATCATTCGAGACATGTCCTTTTCCATGCCTCGAGGCGAAACGCTGGCCATCATGGGCCGCAACGGCATGGGCAAGACGACTCTTATGAAGGCGCTGATCGGGATCCTGCGCAACAAAACAGGCTCGATCAAGGTCGGAGACAAAGACCTTACGACCCTTGACAGCTTCAAACGCGTTGGCTGCGGTCTGGGCTATGTGCCTCAGGGCCGCCAGATATTCTCGACGCTGACTGTGGAAGAGAATTTGAAAACGGGCTTATCGTCGATCGACAAGACGAAAATCGACGATCATATCTACCATCTATTTCCGGTTCTGAAGGAAATGCGCCGACGCCGCGGCGGGAACCTGTCCGGTGGCCAGCAGCAACAGCTCGCCATCGCCCGGGCGCTGATTTCGGAGCCGACGGTCCTGATGCTCGACGAGCCGACCGAAGGAATCCAGCCGTCTATCGTCAAGGAGATCGGCCGCGCTCTCAACGAGATCAAGAAATTGCGAAATCTCACGATTCTCGTTTCCGAGCAGGTATTAAGCTTCACGCTGGATATAGCCGACCGCATTCTCGTGATGGAGGGCGGCCGATTTGTGCATGAGGACATGCGCGCGAACGTCGACGAAGCGAAAATCTCCCGATATCTGTCCATTTAGAGCATTTTTTATTTGGGTGAAGCGACGTTGCGTCGCGAAAAACGCCCCGGAAGCGGGGCCGCTAAACGCAGGAATACCGCAATAAACTGAAAAATGCGCTCTACGAGCTTTGCTCTTGCTGGTGGAGCGCGCTTCAATCGCGGAACGCGCCGCGCGAGCGAGGGCGCTAAACGCAGAAACGGTAAAACGACACGCTAACCGCAAAAACGCTCTAATGGTCGCGGATCGGCGTGACGACTGAACACGCCGATCTTTGAATAGATCACCCTCCCGCAAACGCCGGGGTCCGATACATGCGGCCAGCGTCTTCCCCCATCCTTCCCTGAATGCGAATTTACACTTGCCGAAGGTGAGCAAACCGCCGATCTTGTTATGCGGGTGCGCGATGCGCTGTCGCCGGTTTGGGTTCGATCCTTTTGGGAGGAAATCATTTTGTGGCTTGTTCACTTACCGCCGCTGGGAGTCATATGGGACCGAAAAGTGAGCCGGGGCCGACTCTTTTTCGGACTTTCTTTCCGGCGACCATCGCCGTGGCTTGTCTGGCCAATCTCGTCATCCTGCTGATCCGGCTGTATTTCACCGTCCATCACTCCGACCTCTTCGAAACGTCAGGCACCGAGGGGGTTGGAATCTACGCCGTCTGGAAAGCAAAAAATGGCTACCCCCTCTACGAATGGCCCGACTCCGGCGCCTTTGCGATGTCGATTTTCAATTACCTCCTGTACACGATGGACGGCTTTCTTCTGCGGGTCTTTCATATAGCCGACAACCACGTCCCGTCCATGGCGAGGCTCATCACGTTCGCTTTCGCGGTCGGCGGCGTCTTTGCGCATCGAGCCGTTGTCCGGCAGATCATGCCCAAGGCGCTGTGCAACCGGGCCGTCTCCATTACCGCCTGGCTATTGATCGTGTCGATGTGGATCGGCCGATCGAGCGTATCGTGGTGGACGCTGACCGTTCGGCCCGACATTCCGGCACTGGCTTTAGACGTGATCGGACTGCTCTTTCTAATCCGGTCGATGGAAGGCAAATCCATCATAAACACGCTGACGGCAAGCGTCCTGTTCTACCTTGCCTGGTCGATGAAACAATCTTTCGTGCTGACGATTTCGATCAGCTGCCTCTTTTTGCTGGTGAGCCGGCGGTATCGCGAAACTCTTTGGCTTTGCGTCCCGTTCGCGGCGATGTGTGCCGTCACGCTGGTGATCGGCGGCCCGGTTTTCCGCCGCAACATGCTTTATATGCCAACGCTGGCGCCCTTTGGCCTTCGCTCGGGACTGGTCAACCTGGCGACCTGGGTTGTTTTTAATCCGATCTTCTGGATGCCGGCCTGTTTTTTGCCGTGGGCCTGGCGAGGCGTTGCGGGGCGGATTACGCCGGGGCAGGCGCAGCCCAGATTTGACGATCGGCGGCGTTTGATGTTGATCGTCATGCTGGCGGCGATTTCGCTTCCGCTGTCGTTCGTCGCCAGTTGCCGGGTCGGCGCGAATTACAATTACTTTTTCGTGCCGCTGGTGCATCTCACGACGTTGTCGATC
>DASZME010000080.1:0-8383 GCA_035551995.1 Tepidisphaeraceae bacterium | reverse complement strand
TCCGTTCTCGGTCACGCGAGGCGTGATGTCCGTCCAGGAAGGAGACGCCTACTCGGGCAGCGTCGGCACGATCGCCGACACCAACCCGGACTCTTCGGCCGCCAATTTCTCGGCGACCTTTACCTTCAACGGCCAATCCGTTCCGGTAACCCTCGCCGGCTCAAGCGGCAGTTACTCGCTCAACGTCTCCAACCTCGGCCCCTTTGCGCTTTCCGACAGCGGCGCCCGCGGCACGATCTCCGTCACCGAAGTCGGCGTCACCCACGCCGCCCGGAAGGGAAAGCGGGAGGTGCGCTTTTCTTGAATCGCCAAGGCCCAATGAGATAGGTTTGCATTGATGCCGCGTACGGCACGCAAAGCACCAGCGGGAATCATTTTTCATGTGCTCAATCGCGGCGTCGGCCGTCGCGGGATATTTGAAAAGGACCAAGACTTACGCGGCGTTCGAGCGGGTAATGGCCCACTCACTGGCGCCTGAGCCGGTCAAGCTGCGTTCGTACTGTCTGATGCCCAACCATTGGCATCTGGTGCTCTGGCCGCACGCCGACGGCGATCTCTCGCGGCTGATGGCGTGGATCAGCAACACCCACGTCAAACGCTATCGCCAACATCTTTACGACAAGATCGGCGGGCACCTTTACCAAGGCCGCTTCAAGAGTTTTCCCGTCCAGCGGGATGAGCACTTGCTGACGTGTCAGGAACCTTATCGGAAAATTCAAGGGGATAAGGACAGATTCAGCCTGGGGAATGCGCCGAACATGATAAATAGATGTCTGGCGTCAGCGGAGAGAATTGATGACGCCTCTTGAAATTCCGGCTATCGCCTGCAATCTTGGGGGCTGCATTGTCGCCGCGCGAACCGAAGATTGCGAAAGGTCTTGCCTGAATGTCCGTCACTCACCGCCCCATCCCCATTCTTGCGGCCTGTCCGCGTGCCAAATCGATCGCCACTGATATTCGTCGTTCGTACCCGACGGGCCGACAGGAATTCTCGCGCGCGTTTTCGGGAAGTGAACTTGAACTCACCGTCTCGGCCGGCGAGCGATTTCCCCCTGATGTCCAGGCGACGCTCGTCACCACGCTCAACGCCAATCGCGGCAGCGAATGGGTCGAGATTCCTTTCGTGCGCCGCGACGAAAAAACATTCACCTGCCGAATCGTGCCGGACCGCCCCGGCCTGTTTTCGTTCTGGACCCGCTTCTCGGTCGATGGCGGGGCGACCTGGCTTCATGATCCGACGCCGGACGCATGGGTGCTGGTCGATCCGCCGCAGGTCGATGAAATGCGGCTGTATACGCTCATCCCAGGCGTTTCCGGAAACATTACGGATTGGTCGCAGGAGCTTCATCACATTAAGGCGATGGGTTTCAATACGGTTCACCTTTTGCCGCTCACCACGCTCGACACGTCGCTGAGCCCCTACGCGGCAAGAGACTTGTTCGACGTCGATCCAAGCTACCTCGACAAAGGCGCCGGCCGCGAAGGATTGGCTCAGCTTGAGCGGTTTATTGACACCGCAAAGTCACTGGAAATCCGCCTTGTTTTTGATCTCGTTTTGAATCACATCGGCGCCGACAGCAACATGGCCCGCCAAGCCCCTGAATGGATCGTCCCCGATCCCGCCAGTCCCGACGGACTTCGCCGCGCGCGGTATTGGTCGGACAAGGGTTGGCTTCCGTGGAATGATCTGGTTCTGATCGACTATGAGCATCCGTCGCAGAAGATTCGATCCGACATCTGGACCTACATGACCGAATACGCTTTGTTCTGGGCCAAATATGCGAACGAAACGAACGGGTATGTGCGGTTCGACAATCTACACAGCAGCGACAAGGCATTTGTGGATTCGGTGAGCAAAGCTCTGCACACGGAATATCCGAAGGTGGGGATCATCGCGGAATATTTCACGGACGCCGGCACGCTGCTCAATACCGTTCCCAAGTGGGGGCTGAATCTGATTCTGGCCACGCCGTGGGATAGTCGGTTTGTGCCGCAATTGCGCGATTATCTGAAATACATTCATTCCGTTTCCGAACACGTGCGATTTTTTATGCCGATCACGTCGCACGATTCCGGCTCGCCCGCGCAGGAGTTTGGCGCCGTCGAATCCACCATTCCGCGATACGTCGCCGCCGCGTTGCTTGGCACCGGCGCGACGGGCATCACGCAAGGCGTCGAATGGGGGATGAAGCAGCGGATCAACTTCATCGGCAAGCACGAAAAGTTGATCCATGCGGGCAAGCCGGCGTTCGGCGATTTTCTTCGCAAGGTGAACGAAATCGTCGCCGCCCAACCCGCTTTCCGCCGCGGGGAGAATTGCCGGTTCGTCGACAACAACCATCACGCGGTGATCGCCGCGTATCGGAAGGACGCGCGGCCGGGTAAGATCGGCTTTCTGGTCATCTGTAACTTCGATATTCTACACGAACATGCGTTTGAAGCCGATCTCTCGCAGATACTGGGAACAAAAGGCCCCGTTCATTGCGTCGATCTCTTGAACGGCGAGGAAAGAAACTTCGCCAGCGCGCAGGTCTGTCTTGTTCTCGGCGTTTGCGCCGCTCATGTACTGATGTTTTGAACCGAAGGAACCGCTTGCCGATCGGAAATATCTTGCCGATGATCAACCCGCGCCGGCGAGGCGGCGTCATCGTTTCCTCACCGCACTCATCTCCACCGCGCGAACATCGATCACTTCTCCTGTGCCGGCCGGCGCGATTGCTCGGCCAGTAGCTACTGCAGGCTGGCCAGCGACTTCGACCCCGATGAACCTTCGATGGCTTTCACCGCGATATCCTGCACCTGCACATAACCCTTCTCGGCTTGGGAAGAGAGTCGGGCGATTTGATCGGACTGTTCCTTCGCGACTTGCTCCATTGCCGTGATCCGCGGCTCCGGGAAGAAAGGAAAAAACGAGAGAATCCGGAACAGGGATCATCATAAACCAGTGACATTCGCCCTTTTCCTTTTATCTCGGCATCTCGACGCCGAGTCGCCGAGACAAGAGGAGCGAATTTCACTGGTTTTCGATGATACCCATTTCAGATTCTCTCATTCTGTTTTTTTCTCGGCGTCTCGGCGTTCGTAGCCATTCGTCTTAAGTGAACGGTATTGCCTTTAGCCGCCGCGCTTGCGGGGCTTGTTCCATGACCACCGCTCACGATAACGAAATGAAAGTGCTCTAGATCTCCGGAAGCTGATACTTCTCGCGCCGCGGCCGATCGCGCCAGGCGTTGGCCTCGGCGTCGCCGGGGAATTCCCAGGTCTTGGGATCCCAATTGAGCTTCTTGTTGTGCCAATAGGCGAGATTCACCAGGTGGCAAACCGTCACGCTGCCCGCGCCGATCGCCACGTCGCAGATCGGCCGCTGACGGCTTCGGATGCAGTCGAGCCAGTTTTCGCGGTGTTCGACCTGCTTGAGCGGAGGCTGATCGCCGGGGGTGAGGATGTCTTCGGGGTCGCTGATGGCGTAGCCGCGACTGACGAAGATTTTTCCTTTTTCGCCGATGAAGGTGATGCCGTTGGATTCGGTCGTCTCCTGGCGGGTGGTGGTTTTGCCGTCCTTGGAGACGACGATTTTCGGGCCTTTATACACTTCGTGAACGTGAGTGACGACGACGTCGTCGCCGACGGGGGTCTTCTTGTAGATAAAGCTGGCGCCGTAGCCGTCTTTTTGAGTTTCCGGAGGCGGCAGGATTTCGTCGGGGCCGCTGCCGTCCATGCCAAGGGCCCATTGCGTGATGTCGAAGTGATGGGCGCCCCAGTCGGTGATGTACCCGCCGCTGTATTCCCGATAATCGCGCCAGCCGGGGTTGAACGGATAAGAATTCGGCAGCGTCTTGCGGCACAACACCTCGTTGTATCCGCGCTCCGGCGCCTGGCCGAGCCAGACGTTGAAATCGACATTCGGGTCGGCCTCCTGCGTGGGCAGATCGCACGGCTTGCTGGTGACGCCGACGCCGACGTGAACTTCCTTAATCTTCCCAAGCCGGCCGGCATGGATGGCGTTGACCACCATGTGAAACGGGCCGGACGAGCGCTGCTGGCTGCCGGTCTGAAAAACGCGATCGTGCTTGCGGACCGCTTCGATCGCCGTCTTGGCTTCGTGAATCGTTAAAGTCAGCGGCTTTTCGCAATAAATATCCTTCCCGGCCTTGCACGCTTCGATCAGCGGAATCGTGTGCCAATGGTCCGGCGTGCCGATCACCACGGCCTGGATGTCCTTGCGATCGAGCAGCTCGTGAAAATCAATATATGCGTCGCATCCCTTTGATTCCTTGCGCTCGAGCTCCTGGTACTTCTTATCGACCGTCTCCTTGGCCGCTTCCCGGCGAAGCTTGTGAATGTCGCATACCGCGAGCGTTTGCGTGTCTTTCCGGCCGGTCAGCGACGCCAGATGCCCGCTGGCCTGCTTGCCGATGCCGATAAAGCCAAGGGTGATCCGCTCGCTGGGAGCGGCGACTTTATCGTTGCCCAGCGCGGAAGAGGGAATAATCGTCGGCGCGGCGACCGCCAGCGCGGCGGTGGCGCCGGCGGCACGAACAAAATCGCGGCGGCTAAGGGAGCGACGTGACATGGACTATCCTCGTTAGAATGTGCTTTGGCCAGTGGAGGCGGTCGGGAGACGTGCCTTGCCATGGCCCGATAGTGTGCATACACCTTACCGTCGAGCGTGTTGGATCGGATGCGTCCATGCCGACGTGACCGTGTAACCTGTCGCCCTGGCTTTGAGTACAATAATGTGGCGGTTAAATCGTTTTGAACAAGTGAACCGAATCACTGTACTGCTCTTAACAATAAACGATGCGTGACGTAATTTTCATTTTATTGCTAAGCTGGGTGGCGGCGACGTCCATGGGCGCCGCGCCGGGCAAACCGCCGGATACTCAACCCGCTCCACTGGCCGTCTCCGACCTGAACGGCGTGATCCGTCATCCGATGGAGGCAGGCGAGTCGAAGGCCGCGGTGCTTTTGTTCATCGCCGTCGATTGCCCGATCTCCAATGGTTATGCCCCGGAAATCAATCGCATCTGCAAGGAATATGAGGCTCAGGGCGTCGCCTTCTATCTGGTCTATCCAGACGCGGAACTCACGACGGCCGACGCCAAAAAACATGCGGCCGATTACGGTTTTACGTGCCCGGCTTTGCTCGATCGTAAACATGAACTCGTGCGCGGGGTCGGAGCGACGGTCACGCCCGAAGCGGTGGTGCTCGATCACGACGGCCGCATCGCGTATCGCGGACGGATCGATGATCTTTATGCCGCGCTGGGCAAACGGCGATACGAAGCGACGACACACGATCTTCGAGCGGCGTTGCAAGCCGTCGTCGCGGGGAAGCCCGTGCCGACGCCACGAACGACGGCGGTGGGGTGCGCGATTTCGGAAAACTAACCCGACGCGATTCAACGGAGAATCTGAACATGCCCAAGCGGCTCATTTTCGGCGCACTGGCCATCGCGATCGCCGGGTCGGCGGTTTGGCTCTCGTGTTCGCGTTCGGCGCGCGCGGCCAGCGTCTCCGACGCCGCGGTGCAACCGGCCGTCTCCGCGCCGACGTTTAATCGCGATATCGCCCCGATTTTTTTCCGGAACTGCGCTTCGTGCCATCATCCGGGCGAGGTGGCGCCGTTTTCTTTGCTCACTTACGCCGACGGGAAAAGACATTCCGCCGAGGTTTCCGAGTTGACGCTGAATCGACAAATGCCTCCCTGGAAGCCGGAGCACGGCTTTGGCGATTTCGTGGGCGAACGCCGGCTCACCGATGCGCAGATCGCGACGATTCAACAGTGGATAAAAGCAGGCCGTCCCGAGGGAAACGCCGCCGATCTGCCCCCGCAGCCGACGTTTGTCGAGGGATGGCTTCTGGGCGAGCCGGATCTCATCGTGAAGGCGCCCAAATCGTACACGCTGCGCGCCGAGGGGTCGGATGTTCTGCGAAACTTCGTGATTCCGCTCGATCTTTCGCAGGACAGGTATGTCGAAGCGGTGGAGTTCCGCCCGTCGAACCGAAAGGTCGTGCATCATGCGCTGCTCTATCTGGACACCAGCGGGCGCGCCCGCGAGTTGGACGGCGCCGACGGTGAGCCCGGCTTTGGCCGCGGCGGCGGGGGGCTTGGTTTTTCGCCGAGCGGCGGATTGGGCGGGTGGGCGCCGGGCGTGACCCCAAGACGTCTGCCGCAAGGCGTGGGGCGATTGCTTAAGAAGGGATCGGATCTGGTCATTCAGATCCATTTTCACCCTTCGGGCAAGATCGAAACAGAACAGCCAAGCGTCGGTCTCTACTTCACAAAAAAGCCACCTGAAAAACTTTTCATCAGCACGATTCGCGGCGCCTTCCACGGCGGCATCAATATCGCGCCGGGAGACAACAGCTACGAAAAAAATGAATCCTTCACCGTCCCGACCAACGTAACACTTCAAGGCGTTTTCCCCCATGCCCATCTGGTCTGCAAGGAAGTCGAGGTGACGGCGACGCTGCCCGACGGAAAAAACATTCCCATCATCTGGATCAAGAACTGGGATTGGGATTGGCAGGACGAATACCTGTACGCCCATCCCCTGGATATTCCGCGCGGAACGCAAGTCCACATGCGGTTTCGCTTCGACAATTCCGACGCCAATCCAAAGAATCCCAACAAGCCGCCCAAGCGCGTTCATTGGGGCGAGCAGACATCGGACGAAATGGCGATCTGCTTTTTCCAGATTCTGGTCGATCGCTCTACGGCCGAGGTGATCCAGGCCGCTCGCGGCGCAGGGACCGGCGGGGCCAATCGGGAGAAACTTCAGCGCTGGCTCGAAGCCCTCAAGCGAAACCAGCAGGCGAACCCGGCGCCCGATGATACCAGGGATTCCAAAACGAAATGACTGCAATTATTGCAGTCGCCGGGGGAATTGGCGCATTGCGGTACCACGAAGATAGAGCAATTCCTACGTTGACGTCGCTAGGGGCGCGGGGGACACCGATACGACTCCCAGGTGGGTCCGCCAAACATCTGGGACTCGACAAGAACCACTCCAAAAAAGGGGGCTCGACGAATTCGGCTGCCGTCAGGGAAAAAAATTGTAGCCAAATGGGGGAGCACAGGTTTCTTTTTTCGATCTGCCGGTATTATCCCGGTCGCATCGAGTGAATCGACTGAGTTGCCATCGATTTCGCGACCTGCAACGGATTATCTCAATTGCTTCGCGGCTCAATGTCCGATTATAAGCCGGCTGGTCCGGATACTGGATTGTCATCAGGAAGACATGGTTGTTCAACAGGTTTTATATCGGACCCTATTGTTTAGCTCCTTAAGCTTTGTGCTTCTTGCGCCGGCCGAGGCACTCGCGGAAATGGATTCTTCGGGCGATGGGCACATTCCAGCCGCCGATCGATGGGTCCAGCTTTATGTTTCCGGCGATGGAAACGATCGATGGTCAGGCTCACAGCCCGCTCCCGCGGCCGATCATTCCGACGGACCTTTTGCCACGCTCGAACGCGCCCGCGATGCCATCCGCGACCTGGCCCGCACGCCCCGAAACGATCACGGCGTGGTCGTTTATCTTCGCGGCGGGGCCTATCTCCGCACGCAATCGTTCAGTCTCGACGCTCACGACGGCGGATCGAGCCAGCGGCCCATCGTCTACCGGTCGTACCCCAATGAAAGAGCCCGGCTGGTCGGCGGTCATCCCGTCGCCAATTTTGGTCCCGTCACCGATCCGGGCATCCTCGACCGCCTTGATCCTTCCGCCCGCGGAAAGGTGCTGCAAGCCGATCTTCGAGCTCAAAACATCACTGACTACGGCGAATTCTCGGCGCTTGGATTCCATCGCACCATCACTCCCGCACCGCTGGAACTGTTTTTTGAAGGAGAACCGATGTCGCTGGCCCACTGGCCCGACGCCGGCTTCACGACCATCACCGCCGCCCCCGCCGGCCCCGACGGCGGGCGATTCACCTTCGACAACCCCCGCCTGGCGCGCTGGATCCATTGCCCCGATCTCTGGCTGCACGGGTACTGGACGCGCGACTGGGCCGACTCATACGAAAAAGTCAAATTCATCAACCTCGGCACGCATGAAATCGTCACCGAAGCCCCGCATGGAATTTACGGGTATACGAAGGGAAAGCGCTTTGTGGTCCTGAACGTACTCGAAGAAGTGACCGGGCCGGGGGAATGGTATCTGGACCACGCCAGCGGAATTCTCTATTTTTGGCCGCCAAAACCGATCCATGACGGCGCGGTCGTCGTCTCCACGCTCGGCCAGCCGCTGGTGGAAATTCACGGAGCGTCGTTCGTCAACTTTCGCGACATCGGCTTCGAATGCGCCCGCGGCCCCGGCGTGGTCATGACGGGCGCCTCGCACAATCACCTCGTGCAATGCGCGTTTTCCAACCTGGGGTC
>DASZME010000079.1:0-24690 GCA_035551995.1 Tepidisphaeraceae bacterium | reverse complement strand
GTTCTTCGGCCATGTGCGGGGCGAAGGGCGCCAGCATTAATGCGAAATTTTCCGCCAATTCGCGCCGGATCGGGCCGAGGCCGACCATCGCGTTATTGAGGTTGATCAACTCCGCGATGGCGGTATTGAACCGCAATGATTCGATGTCGTCGGCCACTTTTTTAATGGCGCGGTGCATTTGCCGATCCAGCGCTTCGGGTATGGGGCCGTCGGCGACAATCACTTTTGTCGGATTGACGTCGTCTTCCGATTCGCCGGTGAAGTTGCGCCAGACGCGATTGAGGAAGCGGTACATGCCGATGATGTCTCGCGTATTCCATGGCTTTTGGGCTTCCAACGGGCCCATGTACATCTCATAGAGACGAAAGGTGTCGGCGCCGTAATCCTTCACGATGGCGTCGGGATTGACGACGTTGCCGCGGCTCTTGCTCATCTTGAAGCTGCGGGCGTCGACGCGAATGTCGGGGCTGGATCGCAGGCGATATCCTTCGCCGGCTTTTTCAACTTCTTCTTCCGTCAGGCGTTTGCCGGTCGCTTTTTGGCCGGTGCGCTTGTCGATTGCGATCATGCGAACGCCGTTTTCGTCCGCCTCTTCGCTGAGATCGCGGACGTCGGCGGCACTGATGGTCGCGCCGTCTGTAGTCGAGAAGACATGATATTCGGTTTCGCCGAGGATCAGTCCCTGGTTCACCAGCCGCTGGAACGGCTCGGCGGTCGAAACCACGCCAAGGTCGAACAGCGCCTTGTGCCAGAATCTCGCATAAAGCAGATGCAGCACCGCATGCTCCACGCCGCCGACATACAGATCGACCGGCATCCAATACTTTTCCTTCGCCGGATCGACCAGTTGCCGCGCGTTGTGCGGGTCGATGTATCGCAGGTAATACCAGCATGATCCCGCCCATTGCGGCATCGTGTTGGTCTCGCGCGTCATCGAAGCCGAGTAGCGAATCCAGTCGGTGGCCTTGGTCAACGGCGGCTGCGGCGTGCCGGTCGGCTTAAAATCGCTCAATTCCGGCAGGGCGACGGGCAAGTCGGTTTCCGCCAGCGCGTGCGGCCGACCTTCGCCATCCAGCACGATCGGAAACGGCTCACCCCAATAGCGCTGCCGGCTGAACAGCCAGTCGCGCAGTTTATACGTCACCGATCCATGCCCAACGCCGAGCGATTCCAACTCGGCGATCATGTTTGCCTTGGCCTCGGCTGTCGTGAGGCCGTCGATCAACGGCGAGTTGACCGCTTTGCCGTCAAACGTAAACGGCGCGTTCAGTTGATAGTGGATCTTCGGCGAGCCGAGGCTCGCGCTATGGTCGGCCACGTTCAGAGGCTCATGAAGGATGACCAGCAGCCCGCCGTCGGGGAGGGATCGCTCTTCAATGAGAGCGCGTTCGTCGCTTGTAAACTTGGAATCGAAGTGCCCGCGTTCGCGAACCCATGTATTCGTCGGCGGCATGTAGACCGCCGCCGTATAACCCTCCCGACCCATGTGAGCGGTGACGAAGTCGTAAAATTCGTCCGGGGGATCGCCATGTGTCCAAGTTGCCGGCGGCGCTGCTTTCACGACAACCCGGATGGGTAGCTCCATTGCTTTTGCGAATTCGAAATCGCGCTCGTCATGAGCGGGGACGGCCATGATGGCGCCGCTGCCGTACCCCATCAGGACATAGTCGGCGATGTAAACGGGCAGATGCTCGTCGGTCAGCGGATGCAGGACATGGGCGCCGGTGAAGACGCCGGTCTTTTCCTTATTTTCCATTCGATCGCGCTCGCTGCGGGCGGCGATTTGCGCGCGATACAAATCGACGGCCGATCGTTGCGGCGGCGTGGTGATTCGATCGACCAGCGGATGTTCGGGAGCAAGAACGACGTAGGTGGCGCCGTACAGCGTATCGGGGCGGGTGGTGAAGACGGTGAAGGAAAGTTCGTCGTGTGGCCCGTCGTCGCCGGCGTCGGGCGCGGCGCCGGGCGGCTTGGCGATTTCAAAGTCGATGTCGGCGCCGGCGCTTTTTCCGATCCAGTTGCGCTGCATTTCTTTGAGGGATTCGGGCCAGTTGAGGAGGTTCAGATCATCGACCAGCCGGTCGGCATACGCGGTGATGCGGAGCATCCATTGCCGCATCGGCCGGCGTTCGACGGGGAATCCGCCGCGTTCACTTTTGCCGTCGATCACTTCTTCGTTGGCCAGTACGGTTCCAAGTGCCGGGCACCAATTGACTGGAATTTCGTCGATATACGCCAGGCGCAGACCGTCGATGACGTCGTCCTGTTCCTCCGGAGAGATTTCCCTCCAGTACCGCTCGATGTGCACTTCCCCGGCGATCTCTTCCATTCCCTCCTGCACGGGATTGAGCCGGACTGACCCGTCTGGACCGACGACGAGCGACTCGCGGAAGAGTTCATCGCGCAGATGCTCGATCGGCATCGCCTTGTTCTGAACCGGATCGAAATAGCTGTTGAACAGTTTCAGGAAGATCCACTGAGTCCACTTATAGTAGTGGGGATCGGTGGTATTCACTTCGCGGTCCCAATCGTAACTCAACCCGAGCATCTGAATCTGCCGGCGGAAATTCTGGATGTTCTTTTCGGTGGTAATGCGAGGATGGATATTCTGCTGGACGGCATATTGTTCGGCGGGAAGGCCAAAAGCGTCCCATCCCATCGGATGTAGCACATTTCTGCCGCGCATCCGCAAATAGCGCGAGACAATATCGGTTGCGGTATACCCTTCGGGATGCCCGACATGCAGTCCCGCGCCGCTCGGATAGGGAAACATGTCCAGCACATAGGCCTTGGGCATATCGGCGGCCTCGCTGGGGTCGAGGGCCGCGAACGTCTTATTATCCAGCCAATGCTCCTGCCACTTCTTCTCGATGCGCGTAAAGTTATAAGGCATGCGGGCAAATATAGAGCAAGTCGCTTGCGTTGTCAGTCACACCGTCGCCAACATTATCGGGCGCTAACGATTCGGCGGCGTAAAGTCCGATAACGCATGTACTTCGGCAAATATTTCATCGGTTGACAACGCCGCTTTAATGTCAAGCCGGGAAGGGAGTAAATCCGAGATAAAAGGGACTGCTATACAAAAAATGAAAAGAATTACTCCAACTTCACATCGAGCTGTTCCGATAACAGTACCGGATGGGAGCTTGGGCAATTCGGACATCGATGTGGGGCTTTTGGGAGTTTAGCGTGACCCTTCTAATGTCAGAGCCGGCTCAGTGGTCGAACGAAGATGATGACGCAAACGGTTTTGAAAGGCGGCGCGGTTTGCGCGTACGTCAGCAAAGACCGGTCAAGATATTCGATTCGCGCACAAACAGGTACTTTGGCGGGCAAACCGAAGATATCAGCGCAACCGGCTTGCGCATCGAGCTACCCGCCTACGCCCCCGTGCGCCAAGGCGAGACCTTGAATATCCATGTCGGTCTGAGCAGCAGCGGAGAATCGCTGGCGAACCGACGACAGATGATTCCCGTGCGGATCGTCTGGGTCGATCGCGGCGGCGCCGATCAGGGCGGAAAGATGGAAGCGGGGGTGGAATTCCTCGCCAGCATCTCGGCCCGTCTTGACGCCGCCTGATCCGCTCCGCGGACAACAATTTCGCGCCGCCGGGTTAACTATGAATCTCCGATCGCTAGAATAGGCTGCGGTCAGGAAGACCGGCGGCCCAATGGATAAAAGCGTCAAGCATTTCGTTCGCAGGATCCTGGCGATCAACCTGCTTTTGCTTGCGCTGCTGCTGGCGGTCGTTATCGCCGCCGCCCGCCACGTTTACAATTCCGCCCGGATTCAGGCGCTGGACCAGGCTCGTGTCCGCCAGACCCTGCTCGCCGAGCAAACCGCCCATGGCGCCGGCGGGTTTTACGATTCCATTCTCAGCGATTTGAATCTTCTCAAATCCGACGATGAGGAAGTCACCGATCTTCCCGATCTCCCCGAGCCCTCGCCCGAGGCCCGGCCGTTGCCGACCTTCGCGCTTGTGCGCCAGGCGCTTGGCGCATTGCTCGTTCGCCAATTGGAAGGGCGGGCGCGCTTGTTCATGGTCGATGAAAGAATGCAGCCGCGCATGTTGGGGATCGACGACAAACCCCTCAAGTTACAGGCCGCCTCCGCCCGCAATTCGACGGCGGCCACAGCGCCCGCGACCGCCATTAATACATTCGAGCAGCATCTGGCGGCTTTGTACGGCGATTGGCTCAAAGGGCTCAAGGAACCGGCGATCAGCGCCCTGGCCCTGGTGGATGAACGCGAAATCAAGCTCATTGCATTGCCGCTGATTACGGGCGTCAAATTTGGCGCCGGGGCGCGGGCGACAATGATCCAGCGCCGCGTCGGCTGGCTGGTCGCGGCGGTGTCGGCGCGGCCAGTCGAGCGCAATTATCTGGTTGGACTCGGCCTGCACGGCGTCAGCGGCGCCTTCCTGGTCGATGAAAACATGCGAATCATGGCGTCCTCCCGCCACGAACTGGTCGGCACCCGCCTCGGCGAAGGAGGCGATCCCCAACTCAATCAGGCGCTGGCCGATTTCGCCCCTGAAAACTACAGCGCGACCAAGGTTTTAAGTCAGCCTTTCCATGTCGGCGCCTTGCGCTTTGAGCCGTCGATGGTCAGCGCCTGCCCCGTGAAGGTGTTGGGAAACCGGTGGATCGTGGTGATGACGTCGCCGCTGAAAGACGTTGACGCGGTCGTGACGGACCTGGCGGGCAAAGCGCTTTTCTGGGCGATATTCGTCGCGGTGTCGATGACGGCGATTCTCGTGACCACCGCCGCGCAGCTAATTCTAAGCCGAATGAAGATGGAGCGCCTGCGCCATCAGTCGTTGCAAAACGAGATGCGCCAGGCGCGCAAGATTCAGCTCGCCTGGCTCCCGGAAAAGACCAAGACTACCTGCGGCGCCGCGCTGCTCGACATCGCCACCCTCAACCGCCCGGCCAACCACATCAGCGGCGACTTCTACAACTTTTTCGAGCTTCCCGACGGCCGTACCGCCGTCCTGATCGGCGACGTCACCGGGCATGGAATGTCGGCCGCTTTTCTCATGGCCACGACGCAGCTTTTGCTCCGCAACACCCTTCCGCAATTTTGCGATCCCGGCCGCTGTCTCGAAGACGTCAATCGTCAACTGACCAACCAGGTTTTCAACGGCCAGTTCGTGACCATGCAAATCCTGGTGATTGATTCCCAGACCGGCGAGGTCGCGATCTCGACCGCCGGCCATCCCAACCCGATGGTCAGCGACGGCGACTCGTTCAAGCTGGTCGATCTGGAGCCGCAACTCGTCGCCGGCGTCGATTCCACGACGCCCTATCACACCGAGCGTTTTCACCTGCGCCCCGGTTCGTCCCTTCTGCTTTACACCGATGGCGTCATCGAAGCCGAAAATTCAACCGGCGATCGTCTGCGGACCGAAGGCCTGCGCAAAGCCCTCAACGGCCAGGTGAAAAGCGCCGAAGATTTGCTCCAGAACGCCGTGTCGGCGGTGAATACCTTCCGGCGGGGCGAAATATTGCGCGACGATCTAACCCTCGTGGCGATCCACCTTTTCGCGAAAGCAAAAGCTTCGCCGCAACACGGCGCCCTCCCCGCGGCGATAAAGACACTTCAAACCGCGCAAAGGTGATAAGTCTTTAGCAACGCATCTCTCGATTTTTACTTGATTCATCGCAACGACACGGCATGATTATTGAAATGTCCGTACAGCGCCATTCTCGCGATGAAGGTCCCGACGGCGATGAAGAGGCCTGGGACGCCGACGACGCGCGCCGCCAGAAGGATCAGTTCGCCCCGCCGATGGAGCCGTGCGAATGTTTTTGTCTGCATTGCCGCCGGACGTTCAAGAGTGACGCCATCTGGTTCCAGAAGATCAAGGGCGGCCGGAATGATTTCGACGGCTTTTGGATGTGCCCCACCCCCAACTGCGGCGGCGCCGGTTTCACCTTCGACATCTTCCCAGTCGATCCCGATCATCCCGCCAACGCCGGTTGGTTTCACGACGACGATATTTCCGATCAGGCCCTCCCGTGGGACGATGACGATGACGACGATGATGACGAATCCGGCGAATTCTTCGAGGACCTGACCGGGGACGAAAGCGAGTACGATCCAAGCGAGCCGGGTTATCGTCTGATGGAACAGTCGTCAACCGACGACGACATCGAGGGCGACGAATGGAAACACGGCCTGGAGCCCGGCCAGCGCCCCGAGGACGAAGCGACGAATTGGGTGACCGAGGAAGAAAAAAAATACGACCAGCCCGACGAGCGCCCCCGCGAAATCGATTGGACCGAACGCGAAGTACCCAAAGGCGGCGGATCGATCGGCGAGGACGACATCCCGTTTTAGCGATCGATCGATTCACTCCCGCCCAACAGACTCCCAGCCCGTTCCACTATGCATTCGCGGCCCCTCCGGCTGCTTTGCGATGATCCGCGCCTCGGCCTCCAGCATCCACTCCCATCGCGATTGCACTTCGTCGGGTGGCCGAATCTGCTCGGCCAGTTGAAGAAACGTCCGATAATGCCCATGCTCGCTCGCCCACAGCGCGCGATAGAGCTTCAGTAATTCCAGATCGGACGGCGATCGATCGGATGCGTCGATGGCCGACAGGTGATCGGCCAGGAGCTTAAAGCGTTCGCAGCTTCGAGCTTCGATCAGAGCCGATATCATCAGGCGATCGACCAGTTCGGCCGGCCCTTGTCCCTTGCGAACCAGCGCGCGAAGCTCCGACGCGTAGGGATTGCCATGCTGGCGGCTCAGCCTCCCGCCCCGGCGCGATAAGAGCCGGGTGACCATCCCCAGGTGTTCCACCTCGTCGCGGGCGATGGCCGTCATTCCCGCAACCCAGTTTTCCGGTGGATTGGGTTCGGGCCAGCGATTGACAAGCTCCAGCGCATTGGCCGCGGCTTTCTTTTCAAGATGGGCGTGATCGTTGAGCAGTTGCAGCGATTGCGTCAAGACCCGCCCGGCCCAGGCCGTCGGCGTGGCGTAAAGAAGCGGAAGATCGGCGTCGCGAGAAGCCATGTTCAATTACCGATTGCATCCGCTGGAATAGACCGCGCCGCCCGCGTCAACGTCACAGGTTTCCACAGCGGGCGGTGATGGCCGCTCATCGGACCCACACGGAACCTTAATCATCCCGCATGCGGGCGAATTCAAAGGTATGTCATCCATGAACGGTTCGCGTGTGGACGCGGCCGAATGATGTACCAGAAGGAGCGGCGCCGGTGAAGTCCCAGGGACTGTCCCCGATCCGACGTTTTCTTCGCAAGCAGAGTGAATACGAACATGCGATCACATCGTTTTGATGCCGTTGCGGCGCCGTTGGTGATGGATCATCTGGTTCGCCGCGAGTGCGCCAGGGCCGACCGAAACGGGCAGGCGTTCTCGCTGGTGTTGTTCCGGGTCGGTCACGGCCGGCGCCGATCGATGCTGGTTCGTCGCCTGGCGCGGACGATGTTGAAAAGTGTCCGCCTGACCGACGACGTCGGCTGGATGGGCGCCGAGCACCTGGCGGCACTTTTGCCGGACACGATGCCGCAAGGCGCCCGCGCCTTCGCCGAGAAGGTCGCCGGCGACGTCGCCCGGCATCAACCCCGGCCGTTGGCCACGGTCTATTCGTATCCGCGCGATCGCGTGGCGCTAATGCAGGGACAGGCGCCGGCGCCGCTGAAAGTTCCCGAGTTGGTTCACGTCGGCGAGGAAATCCGCGCCGCCGGCGCCGGAATGAAACTCAACGGCTACGGGCACGGCCACAGCAACGGCAAAGCCAACGGAAAAAAATGGATGAACGGCCACAATATCGCCGCCTCCGACCGCTTTAGCGGACTTGGCATCGGCGATCACGAATCCACCTCGCCGCCCGTTTTATCGCCCGTTTCGCCGCGATCCAAACGCCGCAACGGATACGCGAAAGGCAAGCGTGCGGCGAACGCGGCCGCGGTATCCCACGCGCCGGTCGAAGCGATCGAAGAGTTGCTCGCCTATCCGATGCCGCGTTGGAAGCGGACGCTGGACATGATCGGCGCCGCGGTCTTATTAATGGTACTCTCCCCGATCCTCGCGGTGGCCGCCGCGGCGATTAAGTTGACGTCTCCCGGTTCGGTTATTTTCACGCAACGCCGATCGGGCCTGGGCGGCAAGCCTTTTGTGATCTACAAATTTCGCACGATGTGCGTCAACGCCGAGAAACGCCAGCAGGAATTGCGCGCTTTCAACGAGCAGGACGGCCCGGCTTTCAAGCTGACAAATGATCCCCGCGTCACGAAAATCGGCCACATTCTCCGTAAGACCAGCATCGACGAATTGCCGCAGCTTTGGAACGTGATTCGCGGAGAAATGTCGCTTGTCGGCCCGCGCCCGCTTCCGATCGCCGAGCAGGAAGGGTGCGAGCAATGGCAGCGCCACCGTCTCAACGCCACGCCGGGGTTGACGTGCATCTGGCAGGTGAAAGGCCGATCAACGGTTAGTTTTTCCGAGTGGGTGCGGATGGACGTGGAGTACATGCGGCGGCGGACGATCTTCCATGACCTGACGATTCTCTTCAGCACGATTCCGTCGGTCATACTTCGGAGAGGCGCCCGGTAAATTCGACGGCATGAGAATCCAAAAGGGATCGGAGGAGTCGCTATCTCAGTTTGGGACGGACGGACCGGGCGACTTATCCTCCCACGCCCCTCACCGGCGCCTCCGCTCCGCTTAGGATCGGCAATTGCACCTTTACGCTCCGATCCTGCCCGTCGTCCAGCCCAGGAGCGGCGCCGATGTATTGCTTGTCGATCTTTCGCACGTTTCGCATCGGCGGATTTTCAAGGGGGCGGAGGTCGGGCGAATCGGGACCGTCGTGACGCGACAAAACATTGTAATATTGATCCCGCTGCGCCGGCGTCCAACCCGCGTCACGAATCAATCGGCAGATTTCACGGTCGCTGAGCTTGTAGGTGGCGCCGGCGGCGCTGACCACGTTTTCTTCCATCATCACGCTGCCCATGTCGTTGGCGCCGAAGAACAGGGCCAGTTGGCCGATCTTGGGACCCATCGTCACCCAACTGCTTTGCAGGCTGGAAATGTTGTCGAAAAAAAGCCGGGCGACGGCGAGCATTTTCAGATATTCGTTTGAGCCGGCCATCCGCACCACCCGGCCGCGGAGAATGTCTTCGTTGGCGCTGTCGTCATAGGGGCCGTGGATTTCCTCGTCCCATTCCTTGGCGCGGCCCAGCGGCGTGTTTTCACGCTGGAAGGGCCAGTGAATGAATGCGGTGTATGAGCCGGGATTGGCGATTCCCAGCGGAGCGAAACAGGACTTGGCAAAAACACCTGGCCAACGATCCTTCACCTGTTCGAGCGTCGCGATCGCCTCGGCGCCGCGGCCGGGAACGATGGCGGTTGGATTCTCAAATGCGATCGCTTGCGCGTGGGCGTAGTCCTGCATGTCGCGCAGCGCGCTCATGTGCTCGATGCGCTCGCGCACGAACTCGATGTGGCCGATCAGCATGGTGCAGGAGGTGTTTAGGCCTTCTTCGTGAGCGACGCGCATGACGCGCATCCAGTCGTCGCCGGTGCATTTGCCGATGCCGATCCGTCGGCGCACGCGCGGGTTGAAGATTTCTCCGCCGCCGCCGGGAATGGTGTCGAGGCCGGCCTTGTGGAATCGGCGGATGATCTCCCGCACGTCCAGTTTGAAAAACCGCTCGAACTCCACAAACTCCGGCGGGCTGAACGCATGAACGTGCACCGTCGGAAAATTGTGCTTGATATAGCGAAGCAGGTCCTCATACCACTCGATCGGCAGCAGGTCGTTCATGCCGCCTTGCATGAGAATCTGCGTGCCGTTGATCGCGATCAACTCTCGAATTTTTTCGCCGATTTTTTCATAGCTCAGCGTGTAGCTGTCGGCGTCCTCATGGTCCCGGCGAAAAGCGCAGAACGTGCATTTTGCCGTGCAGACATTCGTGTAATTGATGTTCCGATCGATGACATACGTGCGATGGTCCTGCGGATGCAGGCGCTGCGTGACGGCATGCGCCCACTGGCCCAGATCCTGCAACGACGCATCGTGATATAGTTCCAGCGCCTGATCGTCGGTCAGGCGCGATTTGCCTTCGAGCACGCCATCAACGTTAAACGACAGCTTTTTCATCACTGGCGTAGTGTATGACCGCGGCGCCGACAGGAAAAGCGGCCGCGATTGATTTCATGTCATTTGAAAACGTCGGTGTTATCCACGTTTGCCCGCGATGAGATCATCCACCGCAAGCGTGCCTGGTCCGGCAAGCACCAGCGCCAGCGCCGCGACGCCGAGCGTCAGCGCATATTCATATCCCATATTCGAGACAAAAAAACCGTTGTGAAGATGAACCTTGACGATGGCGACGATCATCGTGATGACGATCGGAATCGCGGCGAAGCGGGTGAACAGGCCCAGAATGAGGAGAACGCCGCAGACCAGTTCAGCCGTCATCGCGGTATAAGCGGCGGCGGGGGGGAAGCCCATGTGGCCGAACCCCGCAACGGTGCCGGCGGGATGCCAGATGAACCATTTCTGATAGCCGTGAACGGCGAACGCCACGCCGACCATCAACCGCACCAGCATGATGCCCACTCGCTCGGCGCCGCCGGCCGACGACACCGCCCAGCGGCAGCAGGTTCCGCCGGCCTTAACGGCCGTAAAATTCGATGGAGAACTGGAAAACTGAGACATGGCGCGGCTCCTTCGTTGGGTTCGGATTGGCGTACCGTCATCACCTTACGATGACGGTAAGTATCCCTTTTCATTCTCCCACGACGGCACGGGAAAGGATACCCTCAGAATATCCGGTTGGCGAAAGCGGAATCCGCAGCCAATGTTGACGAATGATGAAGTTGCCGGTGGATCAACGAAATAGCAATTTGATGGCCCGTGAATTGCCCGGATGTTTCACGCATCGGTAACGACGTTTTGCGTTTCCGGGCCTTGTTTAACGGAGATGGCGATGAAAGCAGTAATGGGTTTGGCGGCGGGTCTTTCACTTCTGCTCGGCGGAGTGGCCTTCATGGGATGTACGAGCGATCAAAGCACTTTGCCACGCAGCGAACAGGGCGCGTATGCCGGCGGCAACGGCGAATTTGGTGAAAATCCCGAACAACCCGGAACATACCACCATGCGCCGGCCCCGGCGACTCAGCCGTCGGATTTAGGAGCTGGCCAGTCTACGCGATAGATCGTACTGAATTCAGGGCCGCTGATCGACCGGCGTTACCTTGAGGTCGAAAGGCCCGTGGTAGTCGTCCGTCGGCCGGATAATCCGGTTGTTCTTATGCTGCTCCATGACGTGAGCGGTCCAACCGGCGGCTCGCGAAATCGCGAACAGCGGCGTGAACAACTCGATGGGAATGCCCATCGTGTAATATGTGCTCGCCGAGAAGAAATCCACGTTGGGGTTGAGATTGCGCGGCTGGCCGTTGCTGGCGGGCGAATCTTTCATGATGGGAATGAGCCGCTCGCTCATCTCATACCACTTAGTATTGCCGGCGGCGTCGCCGAGCTGCTTGCTCATCTTGCGGAGGAAATGGGCGCGAGGATCAAATGTGCGATAAACGCGATGGCCAAAGCCGGGAATTTTGTCGCCGCGGCTGAGCTTATCCTTCACGACTGTTTCGCAGGTATTGGCGTCGCCGCATTCCAATAAAAGATGCATGACGTCTTCGTTGGCGCCGCCGTGAAGCGGTCCTTTAAGCGCGGCGGTGGCGGCGGTAATGGCGGCGTGCATGTCCGCCAGCGTCGCGGCCGTTACGCGAGCGGTAAACGTGCTGGCGTTCATTCCATGCTCGGCGTGAAGCACCAGGGCCGCGTCCAAAACGCGCGTGAGCGTTTCGTGCGGCTTTTTCCCGTTGAGCATGTAGAGGAAATTTCCCGCGATCGACAACGTCGGATCAGGGGCGATCGGCTGGCCGCCGGTGCGAAGTCGGCTGAACGCCGCGACGATCGTCGGCAAGACCGCCGTGATGCGAATCGCTTTGCGCCGCTGGGCGGCGAAATCCTTCGGATCGCAATGCAGATCCGGATCGGTCGCCGCCGCGGAGCTGATGGCCGTCCGCAGCGCGTCCATCGGTTCGGTCTGGGCCGGCAGGGCCTTTAGCACGCCCAGCACATGGGGCGGCAATTGCTGGGCCCCGGACAGTTCCTTTTTTAGGGACGTCAGCTCGGCTCGATTCGGCAGTTTGCCGTCCCACAGAAGATAAGCGACCTCTTCAAACGTGGAGTTTTCGACCAGGTCGGCGATCTCGTACCCGCGATATACCAGGCGGCCGGCGTTCCCGTCGATAAAACAAATTTCGCTCTGCACGGCGACAACCCCTTCAAGTCCTCCGCCCGGCTTTCTCGGGGCGGCGGCGGGGGGAATTGATGCGGCGGCGATGGTGGAACCCGATTCACTCATGAAAAATGTCCAAAATAAAAAGGGCGGCTGAGTCGCACGTTGTTAGTTGCCGATTCGAAATAAGTTGCCGGTTTTTTCCCTGGATTTCGTCCAGAAAAGCGGACTGGCGCAACGCCGGCGCGAAATATAGCGGTGAGCCAAACTAAAATCCAGTCGAGAAGTGAGACGCGCCGGGACAACTTGGAACATATCACGGGCGAATTTTCACCTCCATGGTCTTGCCGTAATCGCTCGATAATTGCTCGGACGTCATGGCGAAATTCCGCTTGAGGCTGATTTCCCACGTTTGCCCGTCCTTGATGCCGTTGATGAAATCAAGATACCCATGGCTATTGTGATGGATCATCCAGCCGCAAAGCGTTTCGGCGATCGGGTATTGCCAGCCGTCGATCTGGCGGGCGGTGAAAAAATCGCCAAGCGCACACCCATGTTGATCCAGGCCGGCGCGAACCAGTCCTCGGGTCATTTTATTTCGGCGTTTGTTGGGGACTAATTCGCTGGCGAGGCTGTCGGCGAGCCCTTCGTTGACCCATGAGACGACATAAACCGGACTGCGATAGCGATGAAGAAATCCGTGCACCGTTTCGTGGGCCAGCAGATGGTTGAACTGCGAATCGCTCGGATAGCGGTAGAACGCCATGTGAACCAGGCCGTCGCCGAAGCAGTGGGTCATGCCGTAGGAGCCGCCGGGATCGACGTTCTCGCACAGGCGTTCGAAGAGGTGATAATCTTCAATCCGAGCGAAGATGAAGACGAGGGCTTTGCCGCGAAATACGTTTTCCGTTTTTTCCAGGCCGAACATCTCGATCAGCTTCGCGTGCACCCGCTCGAGCAGACTCGAATATCGGCTGGCGTCGTTCTCCGACACGTCGGAATAGAGGAGGAAGCACTTGCTTTCGCAGAGATGAAGCGGATGTTTTAAGTCATCCGCGGATTTGCGGGCCGTTTTTTTAAGAGCGGAGATCGCCTCGGATCGCTGATTCTCCGTGAGCGGTCCCCAGAAGCGCGGGTCGGCGTCGCCAATCCGCCGCGGGCCGGCGCCGGCCACCGAGGGCGAATCGTCGGCGTCGGAAGACTTGTCGTCCCCTTTCGCCTCATGCGCATTACGCGGCGCCGGTTTGGAATTCGGATCGGAATCGGCGCACCGGCCGCCCGGCGCTAGGATCGCCGGTAACAACGCCGCGAGGATGAGCATCGTCAATCGCATTGTGCTACGAGAATCGGATGATAGCCGCAACACTTGCTTTTTGTCGCGGGAAAATGAACCGCGTTTTCAACCGGAGCCGCGCGTCCAGGCGCCGCCCGCGCGGCTTGCAAATGGTTCGGCGAAAAGCGCGCGCCGGAATGCAATGCAAATAGGCCCTGTCCATAGGACAACTCGATGCATTTAACCGTTGTCGAATGGCTTAAGGACAAAACACATGTGCGATAGGAGCCTCCCGTTCAAATCTACGAGATTTGTCATACCGTCATGCCTGCCTACAGTTTCCCAAGACCGATGAGGCAGTAAACGAGCTTCAAACGAATGACTGAATTCTCGTTTACGCGAGCGAGGCAACCGAAAACAAGGAGGACGCAAATGGAGATCAAGCGAATTGGCTCTCAACCGTCGGGAAAGGGTCCGTCGGATTGGTTCACAGGGACCGTTCGGATCGATCCGCTCTTTGATCGATCTGACCCCGCCCGCGTGAGCGGCGCAAGCGTTACGTTCGAGCCCGGCGCCCGCACGGCGTGGCACACCCATCCGCTTGGCCAGACGCTGATCGTAACCGCCGGTTGCGGCTGGGTTCAGCATGAAGGCGGCCCGGTCGACGAAATCCGGCCCGGCGACGTGATCTGGTTTCCCCCCGGCGAAAAACACTGGCACGGCGCCACCGCCACAACGGCAATGACGCACATCGCCATTCAGGAGAAGATCGGCGGGAAAGCCGTGGAATGGATGGAAAAAGTCAGCGACGAACAGTATCGAAAGTAACCCCGCGGACTCCCAGCCTTGGTTTCAGAATCGGACGCGATTCGCCGGCTCGAGCGGAGATTTTATCCCGTTACAAGAAGGAGGCGCCCGTGTCAAAATCGGGGCGCGTTGCGTCATGGAACTTTTAAATGACTACACCACTCACTCTCGTCGTTGGCGCCGGCCCCACGGGCATGACCATGGCAATCGAGCTAAAACGCGCCGGCATGAACGTGCGCATCATCGACAAATCAAACCATCTGGCCAAGCATTCCCAGGCTTTAGTTGTCCAGGCGCGTACGCTTGAACAATTTCAGCGGTATGGGATTGCGTCACAGGCGGTCGATTCAGGACGTCAGCTAACCAAAGCCTCATTCTGGAGCGACGGCAAAAACATTCTCACCTTCGAGTTTCGAAGGATTCCCAGCCGTTACCCCTATCTCCTGTTCCTTCCGCAAAGTAAGACCGAGGCCATCCTCAACGCCCACATGGAATCGCTCGGGCTTAAGACCGAACGTGAAACCGAACTTGTTTCTTTTGAGCAACGAGACGACGGCGCTGACTGCGTGTTGCGTCGGGCTGATGGTTCGCAAGAGCGCGTGTCGCCGCGATGGATCGTCGGTTGCGATGGGGCACACAGCGCCGTGCGGAAATTCTGCGGCATACCCTTCGAAGGAAAGGGAGTGGGATTGTCTTTTTTCCTTGGGGATCTGGAACTCGACGGACCCGATGCGCCAGCGGACGAACTCGTTTTGCACTTGCATCGCGGCGACGTCGTTTTCATGGGTCGATTGACCGATAAATTGACCCGCCTCATCGTCGCGCTGCACTCCGAGCAAAAAGATGCGAAGGATCGTGAACTCACAATTCAGGATTTTCAGAACGCGATCGACAAGGCAAATGTCCGCGTGAAGATTCGTTCGGCGGAGTGGATGACGCCGTTCCATGTGAATGATCTTCAGGCTCAACACTACCGCGCCGGCCGGGTTTTTTTGGCGGGAGACGCCGCTCATATCCATTCGCCGGTGGGTGGCCAGGGAATGAACACCGGGATTCAGGATGCCGCCAATCTTGCCTGGAAACTGGCGGCCGTGATCCGCGGCGCGGACGAAAAAATCCTGGACAGTTACGAAGAGGAAAGAGGCGCGGTGGGCAGGAACCTTCTGAAATTTACCGAACGTGGTTTGAAACTCGCGACGGCGTCAAACCCGGTCATCGAGTACGTCCGCGATGCTCTCGCTCCCCTCGTATCCAAGCCCCGCGCGATGCAGGATACGTTCGTGGGATTTATTTCCGAAACTGCGATCGAATACCGCCGTTCGTCTGCCGTGGCGGATCATGGCGGCGACGGCGCTCTGGAAGCGGGCGACCGGTTGCCGGATCTGGACATCCTACGGCACGGTCAGCCGTCGACGTTGCTGCACAATTGGACACAAGCGAAACATCTGGCGATTTCGCTAAACGCGACGGAAGCCGAGCGGCGGGAAATATCAAGCCTGCTCAATTTCACGCAGGTGATGTCGCTCCAGGAGTCGGAGTTGGACGACGAAGGCCGACGCGCATTGGGGATTAAGAAGAAACTTCTGATAGTTCGTCCGGACGGCTATGTTGGCTTTCGCGGTCGGCTGGACCAGGTCGCGGAATTGAGTTCGTTTGCAAAACAAGACGGTCTAAAATGATGACCACGCCGCCGGCTATCGCGCCGCGAGATAACTTGATCGACCCTACTCCGTTATCGCCGTGCCATGCTCTTTTGCGGTTGCCGCGTTCCAGCCGCGCATGACAGTGAACGCCGGCCAGCGCGCCGACGCTTTTCATTTGGCTTGTGGCTTGGTATTCACTGCATTGCGCTCTAAAGAAAGGCCAAGACAATGCCCTCGGCTTCCCCATGCACGCTCGTCATCTTCGGCGCCAGCGGCGATCTCGCCAAGCGAAAACTCATACCCGCCATCTACGAGATGATGCGGGAAAAACTGCTGCCGGATCAGTTTGTTCTGGTCGGCTATGCGCGGTCGCCGATGAGCGATCAGCAGTACCGCGACGAGTGCCGCGACGCGGTGAACAAGTTTGCGCGAACGCAGCCGGTCGATCCGAAAATCTGGGCGAAAATCGAGCAGAATATCGCTTACGTGCAGGGCGATTACGGATCGGCCGACGACCATCGGCGCCTCGAGGAAACATTGCGAAAATTCGACAAGGAAAAAGGGACGGCGGGCAATCGGATGTTCTATCTCTCGACGCCGCCCAATACGTTCGAGCCGATCATCGAATGCCTGGGCAAGCAACAGCGGGAAAGCCAGTCCGGCGGGTGGGAACGAATCATCATCGAAAAACCCTTCGGCCGCGACGGCGCCAGCGCGAAGAATCTCAACGCGCTGCTCCACAAGAATTTTCCCGAGGAACAGGTTTTTCGGATCGACCATTATCTTGGCAAAGAAACCGTGCAGAACCTGATGGTGATGCGGTTCGGCAACGCCATGTTTGAGCCGTTGTGGAATTACAAATACATCGATCACGTTCAGATCACCGTCAGCGAAACGCTTGGCGTCGGTTCGCGCGGCGGATATTACGACAAGAGCGGCGCGTTGCGCGACATGGTGCAGAACCATATGTTCCAGCTCATGGCGCTGGTGGCCATGGAGCCGCCGGCGGCGCTGGACGCGGTGAGCATCCGCGACGAAAAAGTGAAAGTATTCAAATCGATCCGGCCGATCCGGGCGGACCACGTCGATCAGTTCACCGTGCGCGGTCAATATGGCGCGGGGGAAGCGGCCGGCCAGAAAACCGCGGGTTACGCCACGGAAAAAGACGTTCCGCCGGGCTCCAAAACCGAGACGTTCGCCGCCCTCAAACTTTACATCGACAACTGGCGCTGGAGCGGCATGCCGTTCTATCTGCGGACGGGTAAGTTCCTGCCGGAAAAACTGAGCGAGATCACCATCCGCTTTCGATCGCCGCCGCTGACGCTTTTCCAGAAGCAATGCGAGACGGCGCTCTATCCCAACGATCTGATCATTCGCGTTCAGCCCGATGAAGGACTGAGCTGGCGGCTGAACGCGAAAGTTCCCGGCGGCACGATGAACATCAAGTCGGTCGCCCTCGATTTCTTTTACAAAACGGCTTTCAACGTCGAGCCGCCGGAGGCTTACGAGCGGCTGATTTTCGATGCGATCGTCGGCGATCAAACCCTCTTCATCCGCGGCGACGAAGCCGAGGCGGCGTGGGCGGTGATCGATCCCATCGAGCAAGGGTGGGCCAAGAGCACGCGCGAGCCGGAAACTTACGCGCCGGGATCATGGGGACCCAAGCGCGCTACGGACCTGATCGAATGGGACGGCCGGCGATGGATGCATTCGACCGGAGAAGTCGAGCCGATCATTGCGTGCTCGTTATAACTTCCAGCGACGCGAGCCCTTCGCGTATCGCATATTTCGTCAGCTCGGCGACGCTGTGAAGATTGACCTTTTCCATGACTTGACGGCGATGCGTTTCAACGGTTTTCACGCTGACGTCCAGGGCGGCGGCGATTTGCTTGGTCGCCAGACCTTCGGCCATCAATTGCAGGACTTCGCGTTCGCGCGAAGTTAATATCGTGAAGGCGCTGGGTGGTTTCCCGGCTTCGTCGCCTTGCAAAAAGCCGGCGACGACCCCGTCGGCGATGCGCGAACTGAGAAAAACCCGGCCCGCCGCCACGGTACGGATCGCCAGCGCCAATTCTTCAAATGCACTGTCTTTCAGGAGATAAGCCTTCGCGCCCGCCTTGAGCATTTCGCTGACCAGCCGCCGGTCCGAATTGGCCGATACCGCGACGATTTTACATTTTGGGGACTCGGCGAGAATTCGCCGAGTGGCGTCGATCCCGTTCAATTCCGGCATGGCCACGTCCATTACGATGATGTCCGGCATGAGTTCCAGCGACAGTTCCACCGCCCGGCGACCGTTGTGGGCTTCGCCGACGATGGTCATTCCGTTTTCGGAATTCACCAGCACGTGAAATCCCTCACGCACAAGTTGGTGGTCATCGGCGAGTAAAATTCGTATGGGCGACATCCACGCTCCTAAAGTTCGTATCGTATGTCACACTAAACCGCAAATGGTGGGCCGAAGTCGCCAACTTGGCGCGCATTAAGACAATAAGTTTCACTTGCAGATCGGGGGGGGCAATTGGACCTAGTTTTGCTTTTTCTCTCGAAAATCGGCCAAGCACAATCGTCGTCCGTTATTCATCTGCCGTCTGCAACTCCATTTCCAGATCAATTTCCGCGATTGGAGCGAGCTCGGATTGAGAAATTTCCTCGGCCGTCGAATCGTCCTTGAAGAGTTGGTGCTGGGCGGCTTTTTTGCGTCGGCGAGCGCCGATGCCGCAGAGTTGGACGGCGCCGGAACCCAAAAGTTGCTCGAGATCGTCCACGAGCGTCTGGCTTGGCTTAATAAAGCGGTCGCGATCGAGCCGCATCGTGACCTTTTGACCGGGCTTTGTCGTGACTTGGATATAAACCTCGGCGTTACCCTTGTGCCGGGCCAGGGCCAGTTCAAGTTGCGTGATCGCCTCCTCGCCGTGACGCAGCGGATCAAGCTTGATGGCGATGGCCGTCGTCAGCCGCGCGATTGCATCCGCCACCGGAACGACGTCGTTGACAAGCACGCCCGGCGTCTCCCGGCGGCGATCGATTTTTCCCTTGAGAAAAACAATCGACTCGGCGGCGATGGCGTCCGGATGCCGTTTGACGATGTCCGCCAGCGAGTCGGCGAATACTGTGGCGTCGATCTGGCCTTCAAGGTCTTCCAGCGTGATGATCGCCATCGCCATTCCCGCCGAACGGCCGTTGCGCGTGACGGTTTTTTTTACCCGGCTGATCATCCCGCCGATGGTGATTTCGGTCCCTTCGGAAATGGTCATCGCTTCCCGCGTGCTTGCCGAGGAATATTCCTCGAGCTTGAATTGATGCTCGGTAAGCGGATGGCTGGAGATGTAGAAACCGAGCAACTCCTTTTCGAATTTGAGCAGCTCGGACTCGGGCAGCTCGCTCATGTCCGGCAGCGCGTCTCCCATTCGCCCCGCCGACGAAACGGCCGCCGCGGCCGCCGCGAACATATTCAGTTGCCCGGCCCGTTTATCCTGCTGCGATCGCTGGCCCATCTCGACGGCTTTATCCAGAACGTGCAAAAGCTGCGACCGCTTCCCGCCGACGGATAAAAACGCGCCGCATTTAATGAGCGCTTCGGTCGTCGCCCGCGATACCTGGCGCACGTCAACGCGCTCGGCGAAGTCATACAGACTTGCGTACGGCCCACGCTCCTTGCGCTCGGCGATAATCGCCTCGACGGCTTTCTCGCCGACGCCGCGCACCGCCATCATGCCAAAACGAATGACGCCTTGCGGCTTGGGCTCGGCCTTGCGTTTTCGCTTGCCGCCGGTCTCCGCCGGTGTCACGTAAATCGGCGTGAAATCTTTATCCGACACGTTCACGTCCGGCGGCAAAACCTTGACGCCGCGCGTGCCGTCGGCGAGCGTCAGCTTGCGGCACTCCTCGATATATTCGACCACTTTTTCCGTCGACCCCATCTCGAACGTCAGCAACGCCGCCATGTATTCGACGGGGTGATACGTCTTCATGTAGGCGGTCTGAAACGCGACGATCGCGTACCGCGTGCTGTGCGATTTATTGAAACCATATCCGCCGAATTTTAGGATATGGTCGAAGATTTCTTCGGCCTTGGCCTCGCTGACGCCTTTGTTCATCGTCCCTTTGATGAAGTCGGGATGGAACTTGGCGATGACATCGGTGGTTTTCTTGCTGATCGCTTTAATGAGCTTGTAGGCGTTGCTCAAGTCGATCCCGCCGAGCTGATTAAAAATCTGCATGACCTGTTCCTGGTAGACCATGATTCCGTAGGTCTCCGACAGGATTCGATCCATGATCTCGTGCACTTTGGGCGTCGGCTCGCGTCCGTGCTTTCGATTGCAATAACTCGGAATCAGCTCCATCGGGCCAGGCCGATAGAGGGCGTTGGCGGCGATGAGGTCTTCGACGCGGTCCGGCTGCATTTTCATCAGCAGGTCCTGCATTCCGCCGGATTCAAATTGGAAGATGCCTTTGGTTTCGCCGCGACAGAAAAGGGCCAGCACGTTTTTATCCGTGAGATCGATCTTCTCGATATCGATTCGGCCTTGATCGTCCAGCGGCGGGGGAGTCTGGTCCGCCGACCATTTCGCGGCCCGTTCCGTCCGGGTCTTCAGTTCTAGTTCCAGGGAGCGCGTGAGCGAGCTTAATGTTCGCAGGCCGAGAAAATCCATCTTCAGCAGCCCGACTTTCTCGGCGATCGGACCCTCATATTGCGTGAGAACATTGCCGTCGCTGTCGCGATAAAGAGGCGCAAAATTATCCAGCGGCTGATCCGCGATGATCACGCCCGCCGCGTGGCAACCCGCATTGCGGCAAAGTCCTTCCAACCGCCTGGCGATGTCGATGATCTTCTTTGCGTTGCCGTCTGACTTGTACAGCGCGTCCAATTCCGGCGACTGCGCCAGCGCCTTGTCCAGCGTCATGCCCGGCGTTCCCGGAATCAATTTCGTGAGCCGATCCACCTCGGGCAACGGCACGCTCATCACCCGCCCCACATCCTTGCAAGCCGCCCGCGCGGCAAGGGTGCCGAACGTGATGATCTGGGCCACATGCCCATATTTGTTGCGAACGTAATCGATCACCTTTTTGCGGCCGTCCTGGCAAATGTCGATGTCGATATCGGGAATTTCGTTTCGGTTCGGATCCATGAACCGCTCGAACAGCAGCCCATAACGAATCGGATCGACATTGCACAGGCCAAGCAAATATCCCACCATCGTTCCGACGCCCGACCCTCTGGCGCCGACCGGAATGCCGTTATCGCGGGCGAAATTGCAGAAATCCCAGACGATGAGGAAGTAGGAGCAGAAGTTTTTCTTGACGATGATCGACAGCTCATAATCCAGCCGCTGGCGCACGTCGGCGGAAACTTCGGTTGTGCCATAGCGCCACGTGAGGCCCGTTTCGCAGAGTTGGCGAAGATATATTTCATCGTCCGCTTTTTCGGGAGAACCGTCGGACGGCTTCATCGCCGTCACGAACGCCTCGTCGAGCTTATTCTTCGGCACCCGATAAACCGGCGCGTATTTCTTCGAGAAATCCAGATCGAGATTACACATCTTTGCGATGCGGGCGGTGTTGTCGATCGCGCCGTCGTAGGCGCCGAGCGCTTCGCGCATCTCGTCGGGGCTCTTGAGGTAAAGCTGCGTTGGATATTTCAGGCGATTTTCGTCGGTGATCAATCGGCCCATGCTGATGCAACAAAGAACGTCATGGGCGAAGTGGTCATCCTTGTTCAGGAAATGAACGTCATTCGTGGCGACCAGGCCAAGGCCCATTCGCTTGGCGATGTCGGCCAATTCAGGGTTGACCTGATCCTGCTCGGGAACGTGTTTTTGCACTTCGATAAAAAAACGATCGGGGCCGAATATTTCCAGGTAGGTCTCGGCCACCTGCCGCGCGGCCTTGGCGTCGCGTTTCAAAAACGCGGCCGGAATTTCACCGCCCAGGCAAGCGCTGGTGGCGATCAACCCGGCGCGAAATTGTTTGAGCGTTTCCTTATCGATTCGCGGCTTACGGTAAAAACCTTCCTGATACGCCAGCGACGAAAGCTTCAGGAGGTTTTTGTATCCCTCGATATTTTCCGCCAGCAGGAGCAGGTGATACGCCGACTCCGCGGATTTATCGCGCCGATCGCCCGGCGCCATATACGCTTCCATGCCAAGAATCGGCTTGATCCCTTCCTTTTTACATTCGTTAAAAAACTCGATGACGCCGAACATGCAGCCATGATCGGTGATGGCGATGCTGTCCATCCCCAGTGCCTTGGTCCGCCTGACCAAATCCGATATTCGGCAGGCGCCGTCGAGAAGAGAATAATGCGTGTGAACGTGCAGGTGCGCAAAAGAGCCTTGAGCCATGCTTTGAGGGTATGCGGGAAACGATGAATTGCAAGAAAGCGGATTAGGGAATTGTCAGGTTACGGACAATTGAATCTTTACCAGATTGCGTTTGGATAATAGTCGTGGATTTTTTGATCTGAAGTGACCATTGGCAAGCTGCGTACATCGGCGGTCGCGACGATCGTACGATCCGCTGGGTCAACGTGATCCCATGGCAATTAAATGTTCCGTGCCCAAATATCGGCGTCGACGGGAACGAATTCGATATTCATCCTTTGCAGGCGACGGAAATATTCCTCAAATATTTATCCGACATCCACCTCGCCATCTTCCTGGACACGGCGAAAATATTCATGAATGTTAGCGTTCAGGGCGGCTTTCGTTACTGTGATCATGGTAATGCTTTCGCCGTATTCACATCTAGTGTAAGCTCCCGCTTATACCTACGTCTACCAGCTCAGCAATCCAATGAATGAGCGTCCGTTTTCCCGCCGCCTGCGATCTTCGATATTATTGAAGATGAACCCGTTGGAGATGTGCTGCCGGCGCTGATGCAACAGATCAACGTAATTCAGAAAAAACTCACATTTACGTCAGCTCAGCGGAAGATAACGCATTTCGTTAATCGAGAATGTCACTTAATGACTTTCTCTTCCGCCGCTTTTTTGAAAGCGTCGAAGGCGGGCTTCTTATGCCAGGATTTGTCGATGATTCCCATCGATCCCTGGCCGTGGTCGCGAAGGCTCGACCACATCACGTGGCAGATTTGCTTCTGATTCTTGACCACCTTGAACGTGTCGGCCAGGATCTGAGCCTGTGCGGCAAGCGCGTCGTCCCCCTCGGCGGCAACGCCGACCTCGGTCAGGTAAAGGGGTTTGTCGGCGTCGCCGTACTTGCCCATCACCCGCATGGTCTCCTGAGCCAATTCCAAAACACGCGGGGCGCCGTCGAGCAACTGAACGTAAGGATGAATATTGCAGGCGTCGAAATATCCCGCGCCCCCGGCTTCATAAAGATCGACGAGGAAATTCTCGACCTTGGCTTTTGACGTCGGCCCCACTGTCACGCCGTTGGAATCTAGTCCGCCGAGCAGGACCAGGCACTTGGGATCGATCGCCTTGATGCCCTCGTACGAGCTTTTCAAAACGTCGAAATAGGCCTTGGCGGTCGGGTTTGGACCAAACGAGTCGGTATTCGGCGCATCCCAGATTTCCCAGTGCCGAACGCGATTCTTGTATCGCTTGACGACGATATCGACGAAATTGCCCCAGTCGCCGATGTTTTGAAACGGGTAGGGAGACGTCGCGTCAGTACTTTTGGCCCAATCCGGCACGCCGGTGAGGGTGACGATCACTTCGATGTCGTTCGGCAGTTGATTGATGGCGGCGTCGGCGCGGGCGAAGACCCATTGGCCGCTCTTGGGCTCCAATTGGTTCCACCGCAACGGCATCCGCACCGAACCGGCGCCGCTCTCGTGAAGAACGCTGAAAAGCCGGCGCGTTTCGGTGTAACGCAGTTCGCCCATCGGATCGGCGTTGATGCCGAAATAGGTCTGCAACGGCTCAATCGTTCCGACGCGGCATTTTTCGCAAGCCACGGCGACGGCCGCCATCGAAACCAACGCAAGCGCGATCAACGCCAAAAAATTTTTCATCCGAATATCTCCAGCGGCGACGGAAGCAGGAAGCGTCGCTATCCAATGTACTACCGAGGTCAAAGGAGGCTGTTCACGGATAACGCCACGGAAAAATATATTGGCTACGATACGATTCCTCTTGCAACCCCGACGGGAAAGGAGGCATCGACGCGGCCATCGCCGCCCGACCCGACGCCATCGGCCCGTCGCTGATCCTCGGCGATCCGCTGTTTCACGAAGCGCTGGACCCGCGGCAATGCATCGAGGTTTACAAAAATCGTGGCGATGGGCTCGCGGCGAGTGGAAATCCAGCAGAGGCTGGCTCACCAGCGGCGGCTGACGTCCGAAAAGCCGGCGGAATTATCACCGGGGTATTCGCTGGACAGCGGGAGTTTGCTCTGTTAGGATACGTTTCGGTTGGTTAGCTGAACGAATTCGATTACGCGACAGTTTTTCCTTTCTGCACGCAGTCCAGTTCTCAACTTCCTCCCACTCCCAGACCAGAGAGCTGGTCTCTTTCCCCCGACCTGGAAAGTAAAATCGCGGGTCATTCGCCCAACTCTCAAGGAGAACACATGGGCAGGAAACTGTATGTCGGTAATCTGAGCTACGACGTCGATAGCTCCGCTCTTCAGGAACTTTTCGCTCCCCACGGAACCGTGGACAGCGCGCAGATCATCACCGATCGCGACACCGGCCAAAGCAAGGGCTTCGGCTT
>DASZME010000078.1:0-73962 GCA_035551995.1 Tepidisphaeraceae bacterium | reverse complement strand
CCTGTCCATTACTCACCGGACGGGACTTTCACCCGCTGGAAAACGATATTTTTTCACGGCGCACGCATAAGGACATATTTTGAGGGACGAATTCACGCGGCTATGTTGCGAGTATACCCTGAACCGCACCTGAAAATATGTGTCCTTATCCCCTTTTACTCCCCCGCCAGGAGTGCAAATGGTCAAGCGCAGGGAGTTGTGTCATCCATCGAGTGCTGGAGATGTTTCGATCGGATGCGCTTCCCATCGGCGTGATTGATTTCCCGCAATGGGTTTCTTGTCGGGCCGTCGCGAAATTCTAAATAGCTGCCGAGCGTATTCCGCCGCCGCGGCGAGCGACGTTCACCGCGGCTCATTCAAAATTACGTCCAATCGCTCAAACCCAAACCCCCGTGCCCGCAATCCTTCGATAATCGCGCCGGCGATTTCCACGACCCGTTTCGGCGACGAACCGCCGTCGTGCAGGAGGATCACGCTTCCGTCCCTGGTCTTTCGAAGCACGCGCGCGATCACGTTCGGCGCGGCGCCGAAGGTGTCGAGGGATCGCACGTCCCAGCCGATCATGCTCAACTTCGCTTGCCGAAGCACGCGGGCGAAATGCGGATTGGTCAGGCCGACGGGTGGCCGAAAGTAGGCGGGAACGGCGCCGGTGGCGGCAAAGATTGCTTTTTGCGTGAGCGCGATTTCCCCGGTCAATCCGCCGGCGCCCATGAAGGCCGTCAAGGGGGCGTGATGGTAGGTGTGATTGCCGAGCAAATGCCCGTCGGCGTGAATTCTGGCCGCGATCTCGGGATGGGCGGCGACGCGCTTGCCGATGCAGAAGAAGGCCGCCGGAATGTTCTCCCGGCGGAGTAAATCGAGAAGCGCCGACGTGGCCGCCGGATCGGGTCCGTCATCGAAAGTCAGCGCGACCTTCATCCGCCCGATCCGCCCTCGGCAAATCGCCGGGCCAAAAAAATTCAGCCGCATGAATCCCACGCCCAGGCCCACCACCGTCAGGTAGACGCTCCACATCGCGGTATACGCCCAGATGCGCGTCCACCCGCGCAGCGCAGCGCCGATCGCGAAAAACGCGACGATTGCCGCCAGGGTCGTGTATGCGAATCGGCTCATGAGTTGTTTACGTTTATCGCCATCGTCACCGGCCATCCTGTTGCGGGCGCCTATGGTAGTTCATACACTTGCACGTTGTGAAGACAATCGGCGGTTCTTCGGAAAATCAACTCCATCGTTCGCCCGAACAAATCAAATCCTTGCTGGATCACGGCGTGGCGGCGACCGTCGCCTATGCGCGGATTCACTCCCCCTATTACCGCCAAAAACTGGCCTCCGCCGGCCAAGTGAGGGGCACGGCCGATCTTCGCGCGCTCCCCTTGACGACCAAAAACGACGTCTCCCAATTCAATGAACAGTTCTGGCGCCGCGACCACGATCGATTCATCGACATCTGCACGACCAGCGGCACCACCGGCGTCCCCACCCTCTATCCGATGACACAAGCCGATCTCGATCGGCTCGGTTACAACGAATACCTCTGTTTCCGCGAGGCGGGTATCGCGCCGGGGGATATCGTCATCCTGGCCGTCACGATCGATAAATGCTTCATGGCGGGGCTGGCTTATTTCGAAGGCCTGCGCCGCCTGGGCGCGACGGCCATCCGAGTCGGCGCCGGTTCGCCGGCGATGCTGCTCAGCATGATGGAGCGGATGAAGGCGACCGCGATCGTCTCCGTGCCGTCGTTTCTCAAACGCGTCGCCGCCTACGCGACGCAGCAGGGAATCGACCCGGCCAAGTCGACCGTGCGAAAATTGATCTGCATCGGCGAGCCGGTACGCGAGCCCGATTTGCGTCTCAATCCTCTCGGCCAGCGGATCGCGACGGCGTGGAACGCGCGGATTTTTGCGACCTATGGCATCACGGAGTTGGCCTGCTCACTGTGCGAATGCGAGGCGGGCGCGGGCGGTCATCTGCATCCGGAATTGGTGTATCTCGAAGTGCTCGACGACGCCGGTAATGCGCTGCCCGACGGGCAGGAAGGCCAGCTTGTGGCGACGACGATCGGCGTCGAGGGCATGCCGATCATTCGTTTCGCGACCGGCGACATCACATTCATGGACCGCTCGCAATGCCGCTGCGGCCAATGGACGCCGCGCATCGGGCCGATCCTCGGCCGCCGCGACCAGGCGATGAAGATCAAGGGCACGACCGTCTACCCGGCCGCCGTGCAGCGGGTGTTGCAAGGGGTCGAGCGGATCATCGATCACGTGATGATCGCGACGGCTCCCACCGCGCTGTCGGATGAATTGGAAATTCTTGTCGCGGTGCGCGGGGAAGCGGACGAGGTTCTCGAAGAACTACGCGAAAAACTCCGCGGCGAACTGAAGGTGTTGCCGGCCGTTCGCGTGGCGACGTTAAAGGAAATTCACGATCTGGGACATCCGGCGGAATTGCGGAAACAGCGGGTCTTTCTGGATCGGCGGCGGCCCGATTGAGCGCGTCGATCGGCCATTTTGATGATTGCGAAAAAGAGTGAAATCGATGACACTCCGGTGACGGGTATAAGAGGATGTTTGGCCGCGACAAACGGCACGATTATTGGAGACTTCATGGCACGTTTTAATCTTGGACTCGGATTGAGCATGGCGGCTGGAATCGCGGCGGGGGCGATGCTGGGAGGGTGCGCGTCGCCGCCCGACCACGCGCCGGGCCAGCCGGCGCCGTCGGCGGTCGTGGACATGCACCTGCATAGTTTCGAGCCCAAGACCGTAACGATTCTGGCCGGCGAGGCGGTGCTGTGGCGCAACACGTCTTTCATCAGCCATACCGTGACCGCGGATCCCGCCCTGGCGGAGAAGCCCGAGGATGTGGCGCTGCCGCCCGGCGCGCAGCCATTCAATTCGGGGAACATAAAATCCGGCGACGTGTTCGAGAAGGTGTTCACCGTTCCCGGCACATATAAATACTTTTGTATCCCGCATGAACACGCCGGGATGCTGGGCGAAGTCGTCGTTAAGCCCTGAACATGGCAAATCGCATTCGAACGGTAGCGATAATCGGAGGCGGTCCCGGAGGCGCGTCGCTTGGCGCGTTGCTCGCGCGCGAAGGGTACACCGTTGGGATATTTCATAGCGACAAGCGCCCGCCGCTGATCGTCGGCGAATCGCTGCTGCCGGCGGTGGTGCCGATGTTGCGAACGCTGGGGATCGAGGACGAGGTCAAATCCTTCAGCGTCCATAAGCCGGGGGCGACGGTTTGCCTGGCCGTGGACGAAGTGATTACCGCTCTGTTTCGTTGGGCGGACGGGCGCCTGCCGGACTATGCGTACAATACGCCGCGCGATCTATTCGACGCGGCCGTGCTGAACGCGGCCGAACGGGCGGGAGCAAGAATATTTAAGACTTCCGCCGGGCTTGAAAAGGGCGACGTCGCCGGCGCCGTGCGCCTCTCCCGGGAAACGCTCGAAAAAACGGGCGGCTGCTTCTCGGATCAACCCGACCTCATCGTGGACGGCAGCGGCCGAACGCGTCTCATTTCCAAACTGCTCGAGGCGCCGGTGAAGCGCGGCGGCCGTGATGATGTGGCCTTGTTCGCCCATCTCAGCAAAGCCACCATCACCGATCCGGGTAACATCCATATCGACCATCTCTCGAAGGGATGGTCGTGGCGAATCCCGCTGCCCGGGCGCGTCTCGGTGGGTATTGTGATCAATCCCAAACATCTGGAGAAATACGGGTCTGGCATCGAGACTCAATATGATTCGTATATCCGGGACGAACCTTCTCTCAAGGTTTATACGGAGGGGTCGGCCCGCCTCACGCCGGTCGTGAAGTATCGCAATTATCAGCTTATTTCCGGGAAGATGTCCGGGCCGGGATGGGCGATGGTCGGCGATGCCGCGGGGTTCATCGATCCGGTTTTTTCGACCGGACTTTATCTGAGCATGAAGGGGGCGTTCAAGCTGTTTGACGCGATCCAGAGCGGGACGGCCGGCGCCATGCGGACGTACGAGAAGGCGATGAATTGGGAATTCCGCCATTGGCGGCGCGTGATCGATAGCTGGTACAATGGTCGCCTGTTCAACTCGTACCGCGTCGGTCAAAAACAGAAGGCGCTGCCGTTTGGCCTTCGCGTCGAAGCGCATGTGCAGAAGCATCTGGTCCGAATTTTCACCGGGCAGGCCGTGGAAGATTTCTATAGCCGACGGCTGTTCGGACATCTCACCACCGTCAGCGCGCTCATGCGCAGTCCCAAAGACCTCGTGGTAATGTAGCCTGGGGTTATGGTGACTACCGACGGCGCCAATCTTCTTCCCCCCGCGAGCGTTCTTGGAATGGGGGCGGTGACTGCCCTCGGTCGGGATCTCGACGCCGTCGCGCGGCGATTGGAACAATCTTATTCGGCGCCGGGCGGCATCGCGCGCGTCAGCGACGATTTATCCGACACCGCGATTAACGGCCAGATGCGGCGGGCCGATCGGTTCGCCAAGATGGCGGCCATCGCCGCCGTCGATGCGTGGAACGCGGCGGGCATGAAAGAGTCGAGCGTCGCGGGCGAGCACATTGGGCTGATCTTATCTTCGGGATTCGGACCCCACGGCCGCGGATTCCGTTTTCTCGACGGCATCCTCGACAATGGCGACGGCGCCGCCTCCCCGACCGATTTTTCCCATTCCGTTCACGGCGCCGCGTCGGCGTATATCTCGCGCCTGCTCGATATCCGCGGGCCGTCGCTCCCCTTGACGGATTTTGAAATGGGGTTCGAGCAGGCCGTGCAGTTGGCGCAAGCCTGGTTAAACGACGGGACATGCGATCGCGTTTTGATCGGCGCCGCCGAAGAACTCGGCGAAGTCATGTTGCACTGCGCCGCGACGATGCTGCGAGAATGGCCGGGCATCGTACCCGGCGAAGGCGCCGTCTTTTTCATGCTCGCGCCGACCGCCGTGCCCGGCGCCGCGACGGTAAACGCCGCGGCCGACCCGGTAAAAGCCGATCTGCTCATCGTCGAAGACCCGCCGCTTCCGTCGTCGGTCGCGCATCGAAGCTCAATCCTCGCGCCCGAGACCGTCACGTTCGCGTCGTACTTCGGCCACAGCGCCAGCGGCGCCGCGTTCGATATGCTCGGCGGATTGCTGGCGATGCGGGCCGGGCGGACGCTTGGGCGGGTGATTCATCGCGATGCACAACTCGCGACGCCGACTCGACGTATTGACATTGCCGCGACGTCGCGTACATCATCCGACGCCCGTACGGCAACGCTGCTCATGACAAAAGTGTCATGACCGACCGCGGAAGGAACAACCGGCACATGGCTGACGCAATGACGCTTGAGACCATTCAAAAAGGGCTCTGCATCGAACTGGAAACGCTGCTCTCGCTCAAGCCGGGAACCATCACCGTTGATACCAGCCTTCCGACGCTCGGCGTCGATTCGCTCCGATTCGTGTCGCTGCTGTTGGCCATCGAGCAGCGCTTCGGCGTAAACCTCATGAAGATCGGCATCAAACAGGATGACCTCAAAACCGTGGTCACGCTGGCGGCGGCCGTGAAGGCGGGGCGGGCGGATTGAGTTTCTCGCTCCCTTACCTTCGCGGCCGCCGGTATCTCCGGGGAATCGACTGGGTGGTCGGCTCGCTGCACGAAGCGGGCCGCGCGACCGTCGGCGTCGGCGCGGTTTCGCAGGCGATTTTCGAGCTCGACGGCAAACTCGCCGACCAGTCGCTCCGCGCAGCCCTCGACCAAGTCTCCCGGCGATTTCCGTTGATCCATGGCCATTTCAGCCGCGACTATTTCAACCTGGCTCCGTACTGGAAAGTCCCGCGATCGGCGCGAGCCGCTTCGATCCCGCTCCGCGTCGTCGATCTGCCGGCGGACGCCGACGACCCGGCGGATCGACTGCTGGCCGAGCATGTGAACACCCCGTTTGAATCGGATTCGATTCACATCCGTTTCTTGCTGGTGCGCATTGGCGATCGGCGATCGAAACTCGGCCTGGTATTTGACCATCGCCTCTTCGACGCCTTCGGCGCCGAGACATTTTTCCGGCTGCTGGAAGAAGCGTTTCAGGATCGCCTCGATGACGTCGCGCCGCGCGTCGCGATCACCGAGCCGGCCCATCTGGATCACTGGAAACGGCGATTTCTCGCCGGCCAGACGCTCAATCGCCTGCTCATCGAATTGCAAAAGGAAGATGTCTGCGCGCTGGCGATGCCGACGCCCACGCAGGGCCGGCAGGTCAAATTCGTTCATGCGAGTTTGACGGTTGAACAGACCGCTCAACTCAATATGACCGTGTCGAAGGAGATCAACGTGCCGATCATCCTACCGTCGATGGCGGCGCGCGCGGTGGCCGCGGTGGAGCATGTCATCCCCAGGCCGGCGCTGCCCGGCTCGCAATGGCTGCTATTCACGTCGGCCAATATGCGATCCGCCGGCCAGGAATGGGAGAGCATGTTCTTCAACCATTTTTCATTCCTGCTCTTCTCGGCGCCATTCGCGGCAGGCAAGTCGATTCGGGATTTGGCGATGCTGTTGCGCGATCAACTTTTTCAGGCGATGAAGGAGAAAATTCCTTCCGCGATGGAAGACGCCGCCGCGCTGGGCCGAATCTTTCCGAGGTCGCTGGTGGCGAAAGTGATCAACTCGACGTTCAAGGCCCGAATGAGCTCGTTTTATTTCGCGTGCGTGAAAGAGACGGGATTCGCCGGCGCCACGTTCATGGGATTGCCGGTCACGAACATCGTCCACACGCCGCTGGCGTTCGCGCCGCCGGGGTTGAATCTGTGCATGACATTCTTCGGCGGGCGATTTAATATCGTGCTTTCGTATCTGGACGGGGCGATCGAAGATCGCGAAGCGGCCGAAATCGTCGAGCGATTCAGATCATCGTTGGTCGCGTAGAAGTCCGATGCGCCCCGCCTTCTCCCGTCAGGGGAAAGGGAGCCGGACGGTTCACTGATCATTTCATTTTATCGAGATTCGCCGAGCGACTTTGTATATCGACCCGGCGCAGACGGCGGCGAGCGGAAGCGCGACGAGATGTGATCCCACGATCCATGCCAGATGCGGATGCGAACGTGAAGCTATCAGCGAATTTCCAACCGTGCGGCAAAGCCGATGAAGCATGGGCGCAGTGCACAACGCCGCCCACGCGAGCGCCGCGATCTTGTTCAGGTGCAGGCGGAACGTCACGTAAGCGATCGGGATGAAGCCCCACGGCCAAAGCACGATCGCCATCACGATGCTCAAGGCCGTCACCAAGGCTAAACCGAGCGGGCCGGAATTTTCAAAGCAAATCGCCTTCGACCGCGTCGCCAATGAAGAAGATGACGGCTTGGGCGACATCGTCGAATCATGGCAGCCGGGTAGGGCGATCGGAAGCGGCCAACTCGTATTGGAGTTTTGAACACGTAACTTGCAATGGGGAATCGGCAGCAGTTGCCGGACGACCAGACGGGCATGCAAAATCGCGATGCGAAAATTATCTCGAATGGGATGGAAACTGGAAACGCGCGCGTCGGCGCCGGGATACCAGACGCGAATCGGAACGGTCCCGGCTCGCATGCCGTTCCATAGCGCCTTGGTTACGATCTCCATTTCAAAATTATAAAAACGGGAAGTCAGCTTCAACCCGGCGACGGCGGGGACGGGATAAGCGCGGAATCCGCTTTGGGTATCGCAGGCCAGCCGGCCGGTCTCGACGTAAATCCAAAAGTCGGAAAATTCCCTGCCGAATCGGCTGGAATGGGGCATGACGCCGGTGATCTCGCCGCGATAGCCGATGAGAATCGTGTCCGGCGTCAGGTGTTCGATGAAGCGCGGGATATCCTCGGGATAATGCTGACCGTCGCCGTCGAGAGTGATCAGATATTTCGCGCTCCGCTCGGCGGCATAACCAAACGCCGTGAGCAGGGCGGCCCCTTTTCCCTGGTTGGTCGGATGACGAATGACCGCGACGCCGGGCGAGGTGAGCAGATCGCGCAGGTCGGCGTCGGTGCTGCCGTCATCGATCACAAGAACGCGGGTGATGTGCGTAAGGCAACGGCGAACGACATCGCCGATCGTGGCCGCGTTGTTGTAGACGGGGATGGCGCAGAGGACGGCAGGATCGTCGCACGGGGTTGGCGGGACAAGCGTCAGCGTCATCTCTCGTGCGCCTTTGCCGCGAGGCTCTGAGCCATTTCGAGCGGCTTGGCGTCCCATGGAAAATCGGCGAGGCGATGATGGCGCTTGACGCGGTCGATCGCGAAACAGATGGACGCGCCGGCGTCGCTGTAAAGCACGAGAACGGCGTCGGCCTCTTGGTTGTCGATAAGTTGCCCAGCCTGATGAAACAGCGCCGCGACCGGATGGGCGTCGTCCTGAATATGAAGCGTCGGGCCGTTCAGCGACAGGGCGATGGAGATTTCGCCCTGGGTACTGGTGGGGAGGGTGTAGATGAAAAGATTTCCGCGGCCAAGGGTCAGGCCGCCGGCGACGTAATCGCGGAAGTAGGCTTCGTCGGCGGCCAGCCAGCCATCATACCCGGCCGCAAGAATTCCGATTTCGGGCGGCGGATTGTCGCGCCACCCGGCGGCCTTGATCGCCAGGCTTGCCGCCGCCAGGCAGGATCGCGCCTCGGGTCCCATTCGGGCAAGATATTTTATTGGGCGGTCGATGAGCGCCAGCATTTCTTTTGAATCGCCGAGCGCGGGGGAAGGGCGCGTCAATGACTTTTCGCCTGGAAGAATCGTCCCGTAATGCCGGCCGGTAAACCACGCAACGGCGGCGGGCATCAGGGAATCGATTTCGGCTTCGCGATGATCGGCGGCGCCGGGCGCGTGGCGGTGATCCTGATCCTGACGCTGCGGATGCAGCGCGAAAGGGAGGCGCCACGACGCGATTTCAGGCTCTTTGCCGGCGTTGGTGGAAAGGCCGTCGCGATGTGCACCGCGATGATCGAGAAGGATCGCGGTGTTCACGCCGCCGAAACCGGAATTGGTCGATAGGGCGAGCGTGGCGCCGGCGATCGCCACCGGCGTAGCGTGAACCCACCCGTCGGCGTCGGGGTCGGGAACGGACATGCCGACGGTCGGCGGAACCCGATTTTCCGACATCGCCCGCGCCGTGACGAGAATCTGCAAAAGCCCGGCCGTCGCCAGCGTGTGGCCGACGGCGCCCTTGATCGAGAAGACAGGGATGGCCTTGCGGATCGCGTTGCGAAAAGCGACTAGTTCCATGGCGTCGTTGTAGATCGTCGCCGTGCCGTGCGCCGCGATGAAATCGATCTCCGCGGCGTTTCTGCCGGCCATCGCGCACGCCTTTGATATCGCGCGAGACAATCCGCCGGCGTTGCGATCGGGGGCGGTCATGTGGACGGCGTCGGTGGTGCTGCCCCAGCCGACGATCGCCGTGGAGTCGGCGTCGGGGGAGGCGATGTCCGAGGTGATCAGCGCCCACGCCGCGGCTTCGCCGAGCGAAAGGCCGCTGCGCTCGGCGTCGAAGGGCCGCGCGGGCGTTTCGCAAAGCGACAGCAACGTGGAAAAACCGGCATAAACAAATTCGGACACCGAGTCGCAGGTGACGACCAAAACCGCCGGCGCCTCGCCATGGCGAATCATCGAAGCGGCACGCGCGACGGCCGCCGTCGAAGAGGCGCACGCCGACGAAACGACCATCGCCGGTCCGGTCAGTTGCAGCAGGCGCTTGATCCGGCCCAGCAGGACGTCCGGCCGAGCCTGGGCGGCCAGGCGAGGCTGGGAACTGAAGACGGCCTGCTCCAGATATTCGATTTCGCCGACCGTGGTGGCGACAAGCAGCGGCGTCAGCGGATCAAGCCTTCCGATCAGCGGCGCCAGGAGCCGGGCCAGCATCGCCATCGAGCGCGACCCGCCGATGTCGACATGTAGATCGGGGACGGCGGCGACCTGGTTGACGGCGAATTTTCGATCGGCGAATCGCGCGGAACATTTCACCGCGGTCTTGCCGCCCAAAAGCCCGTTCCACAGCGCGGGCATCCCCCAGCCGTACGCGGTGACAACGTCGGATTGCGCGATGACGACCTTCATTGGGCGCCGCCAAACTCGCCGGCGCGCCACCGCCGGCGGCAGGTTTCCAGGAGCGCGGGAGAAGCGACCTGCGGCTGGCCGATTTCGTCCACGAACATCTGCACGGTATATCCCGTGGCGGCGACCGTTCCGTTTTCCTTGAGAATTTCGTATTCGATGTTCGAGCGGGCGGCGTCGTCCCAGATCATCCGGCCCACGATCGTCACCTGTTCATCCAACGTGACGGGCGCGAAATAATCGACATGAAACTGAACGATCGGCGCCCCGAGTTTTTCGCGGCGAAAATCGCCGTAGCCCATGCCGCAGATTCGGCCGAGCTCTTCGTTGGCCTGCTCGAAAAGCCGGGCGTATCGGCCATGCCAGAGGATCGCCATCGGATCGACGTCGCTGAAACGGACGCGATGCACGAGGCGCACGGTCAGCGGGCGCGGCGCCGTCGGATCGACGGGGAAGTAGCCGTTTTTTTGTCGCCGCGGGGAACGGATCACGCCGGGGTTCCTCCTGCATCGGGGCGGGCGATCAGCGAAATGTCCGCCCTGCACTTGTCGGCGCCGTTGAGGCGCGCCTTCACGACGATATCGCCGTCGAGCCCGGCGCTCACGTCGGCTTCGATCATGATTTCATCGCCCGGCAGAATGGGCGCCATCATCTTTGCGTTCTTTAGCATTCGCAGTTTCAGATCGAATCCCTGGGCCTCCGCCGCCGCCAAAAGCACCGCTTGAATCATGCAGACGCCGGGCAAAATCATGCCGTCGGGGAAATGGTCCGGCAATATTTCCAGATCGGCTCGAACGTGAAACGCCGCGCGAAATCCGCCCGCCCGCCGTTCGACTTTCAGCATGGACCTGATCTGCTCGCGGATCGGATTTATCATGAGGGTTCGACCGACCAATCCCGATTTTTCACGATAATCCGATAATGATACCGGCCATTATCCATGACGATTCCGCGCGGATAAAGTTTGCCGCCCGCGCCTGGCCGATAATCATAATACCGCACCCGCCAGATTGTTCCAAAAAGCCCGGCCAGACGCTTTTCAAGCAGCACGCAAGGCTTATCGCCGAACTGGTATTCGAGCGTGCCGGCCGGCGTTTTTTGCTCGAAGAGCACCCGCGTGGGCCGCACCTGAACGGTCGCGGCGGCGCCGGGCGACAGATCGAAATACATCCGGCGAATGTCGCGCGCGATCGACAGCAGCACGTCGCGATGCTCCATCAACGGCGGAATGGCGGAGTTGACGGTGAGCCCGTCGTGATCGCCGCCGACGTCGAAAATCGTTATGCCCATCTGGTGAAGGCCCAGCAGCCGAAACGTCTTGGCCGAGCGATCGACCTTGAGGACCGCCAGCACCGCCAGATCATCCCGGAACGGCGCCTGGATCACCACGCTGTCTTCGGATGTGAATTGCCGCGGCAACCGGCGCGGGAAGTTTTCACGGATCGCCTGCGGATCGACGCCGCTCAAAACAGGCAGCGGCGGGCGCACAAACGGTTCTTGCGCGCAGCCGCCGAGTAGGGCAATCAGGATCATCGGCCCAATGAGGCCTTTGCTCGCGGTCCGGACGCGCCGGGATAAAGTCGTGAATTCTTTCATGCCGTTTTCCCCCATTTTGTTTGATCCAGCAGCCACAGGATGCCGGGGATGACAAACAAGGCGGATAGATATCCGGCGACCAAACCTGAACTCAAGCTTACGCCGACCAGAAACAGCGCCGGATGCCTGGCGAACAGCAAGGCGATCGTTCCCGCCGCCGTGGTGAGGGCGCAAAGGTGAACCGAGGCCATCCCCTGGCCGAACAACGGCTCGCGGTTTTCCCACGCGTAGACGGCGAAGACGCCATAGTCGCTTGTCAGCGCAAGCACCACGATCGCCGCGACCACCGTCACCACGTTCATCGATAATCCCATGGCGGACAGCACGGCGAGCATCGCCAGCAGTCCGACGATCGCGGGCAGCATGATGATAACGGACTTCACCACGCTGCGGGTGAGGGCGAGCAGGAAAAGGATGATGAACGCGGCGCTGACGCCGACGAGCAGGCGGGTTTCGGAACGCGCCGAGCGGGCGAAGGCGTCGCTCAAGGCCCGGCGGGAAACGATCTGCGCTTCGGGATGTCCGGCGGCCAGGTCGCGGACGGTGGCCATGGTTTGAGCGGTGTCGGGGAAGTAGTTGAGCATCTGAAAGCGGTCGCCGGAGCGGGCGATGAACTGATCTTCGACGGCCGAGACGATTTCTCGCGACTGGTCCTCGCGCGGGGGTTGAGCCAGGATTTGAAAAAACGGCTCGAACGCCTCGGCGGAAAAGCCGTACGGTTCACCGGCGGCGGCAAGATCGCGGCGAAGGGCGGCGATGCGGTCGGGCGACCAGAACCGCCGCCAGCGAAGAAGATTCGCCCGCCGGGTGGCGGGGGAGGGCCAGAAGTCGCTCAGCGAAACCCAATCGCCCTCGGCGAAATGGCCGGCCATCAGGTTGTTTATTTTTTCGTTGGCTTCCTCGGCCTGCGCGCGCGTCTTGCCGGTGACGACCAGCATGCCAAGCTCGCCGTCGCTGCGGCCCCACGTTTTTTGAAAATCGACTTCCGCCGCGCGAACCGACGGACTGATGCCGTCGAGTCGGCCGATGTCGGCATTGAAGTTGGTCTTCCTCGCAAGGACGATCATCACGATTAAAAGCATCGCGCCGACGAATGTCATGGGGACCATGATCCGGCCCCATCTCTTGAGCGGCATACCGCTGCCGAGAAGCAATATTTTGCCATCGGTGCGGATCAATTTCGGGAGGACGAACAACGCCGCCAGAAGCGAAACGACCAGGGAAACGCTGGTCAGCCAGCCCAGTTGGCGATATGCCGGGATCGCGGAAAAAACAAAAGCGAGGACAACGCCCAGGGTGGTCAGATGGCTGATCAGCAGCGGCCGGCGGATTCGGCGCAGGTCGGCTTTTCGGTCCTTGCTCGTCGAGACGACGGTGTAGACGAAGATTCCGTAGTCCACGGCGCTGCCGGCCATGGTGATCGAAACGCCGATCACGATCAGGGAAAGCGTGGGATGAACCAGGGCGCACAAGCCCAGGGTCATCGAGATGCAGACCAGCGGCAGCAGAAAGATCGTCCCGACGCGCCAATCGCGCGACACCGCCAGGAACAGAAGCAGGAAAACGATGCCGTTGACGAAGCCCATCCATCGGATGTCGCGCTCCATTACGCGTTGATTTTCTTCGGTGTGAATCTGCGCGCAGATCGGCGTGATTTCAACGCCGGCCGGCGCGGATTCGGATATCCGGCGCAGGCTCGCGACGAGTTGTTTTGAATCGGCGACGCTGGTGGCGGTGGCGTTGGTTTCCAGCAAGAGCATCATCTGCCGCCCGTCACGATGCACGAAGCGGCCGTTTTTCACCTCGACCCGATAGCCCATCCCTTTGGAGAGCGCGTAGAGCCGGCTCAGAATTCGCGACGTGACGCCCAGCGGATCTTTGCGAAGAATCCGCTGCATGAACGACCCTTCGGGCCGCAAAAGCTGCATGTAGCATTCGCGCATGCGCTTGCGCAAAGCGTCGGGCGCGGTGGCCTTTTCCACTTCGGAAAGATCGGATGCATTCAGCAATTCGCCGGCGTCGTCGAGCAGACCGAAAACCTGATCCACGGCGGCGGCGTCCCGCGGCGGATGAATCACTCGCTTGATCAGTTTTGGATCGAGATGTTTTTCCGCCTCGTCGGCGGCGGCATAAAGCTCGGAAACATCGCCGTCGCCGCGCAGGCGAAACCAGAGGACGATTTTGGAAGCGAAACTCGAATCGCGCAAGAAAAGAACGGTCTGGCGGGCATCGCTGTTTTCAGGCAGCAGCGGTTCAAGCGAACTGTCGATGCGCAGCCGAAACCATCCGCCGACGGAGAGCGCCAGCGCTAAAATGCCCACGCCCATCCAGATCGCTCGCGATCCGCGGTCGCCGCCTGAAACGCTCATCTCGGGGGGATCTCCCACGTTTGCGGCTTCATCGGTTGATTGATCCGCGCGTTTCTGATCGTCAACGTCGTCCAATCGCCGCCGGCTTCCTGAATGATCATTTTCTCGATCGTCCGGTTGTCGGGGCTGAACGTAAGATCGATATGGGCGATCAGCTTTGCGATCATCGTCCCGGCTTTGGGAACAAACCGCAGCGACAACGGCGACGGCTTGTCGCTCAGGACGAAAACCGCGTAGCTCGCTTCAAGCGCCTTGTAATTGCCGAGAAACCACGCCTGAAGCTGTTCGGAAATCGCCTTGAAAGTGGGATCGCCCGCGACGTGCGTCACTTGAACTTTGTTGGTGTCTTCTTCCCATTGGCGAACTTCGTCGCCTTCGACGCGGATGGCGTATCGGACCGGCTTGTCCACGATCCAGATCACCCAGTTCGGCTGTTTTAACGCGAAACGCCCCGACAGGTTCAGTTTATGCTTAAAGACGGCGAGGTTTTTTTCCTGATCGAAATCGGCTTCGAGAGAGTCGATGCCGCGAAGATTATTCTGCACCTGGGCCATCAACTCGAGCGTGGCCGGCCTGGGCGCGGCGGTGGATTGGGCGGGCGCGGTCGTCGCGACCGTGGGATCTCCCGCCGGCGACGGCGCGACAAACACAGTGAGCGCGAACAGGATCGGCCAGGCGATTCGGGCGGTGGCGATGCTCATGGGATCAATACCTTAAGAACCTCGTCGCTTGGCCGCCAGACTTTAATCTCGCCGGTGGCGATCACCGCGCCGTCGTCATGCGAAACGACGCCTTCGATGATGCCGACCCCGCCGAAACGAGCGGTTTTGCGCGTGTCGATGAACAGGTGATCTCCGGCGCGGGCTTCGCCGGTGATGATCAGATCCTTCACGCCAAGAAGCAGGCCGCGATGGCTTGCGCGCTGCCCGGGCGAGAGTTGAAATCCATGTGACGCGGCGAACGATTGGGCGATCATCTCGATGAACCCCGTCTCGTCGAATTTACCCGCGGCGTCGGTCCAACGCGAGTCAAGCGGAATGGTGAATTCGCCGCGGGCCCGGCGCTCACCGATCTGCACCAGCCGATCGACCAGCAGCATCGACGGGCCGTGCGGGATAAGATCGCCGGCATCGGCCGGCAGCTTTGGAATGTCGGTTGAAGCGGCCTTCCAGCAGAGTTGATCGCCGGCGAGATAGTCGCCGGTCAGTTGGTAAGCCGCCCCTCGGCAGCCATAACAATCGGTGTTTCGGCAACAGGCGCCGCACGGCTCTTTCACCGTCTGGCGGTAGGCGCGCAGGTTTTCCATCACGTCGCTGGCGAGCAGAATCTCGCCCAGCGATTCAACGCGAATGTCGCCAAGCGGAATCGTGACGCCGACGCAGGGAAGGATCGCGCCGCAGGCTGTCGCGTGACACGCGAAAAGATGGCGCTTGCACGATCTTCCCGTCAACGACGGCGAATATTCCCAGGTCCGATCGAACTCTTCGCGATCGATCCGGCCGAGGTCTTCAAACAAAATACGCGCGCGTTCGGGGTCGATCCATCGCAGGGTCCGATCGGTCGCCGGCCTTGGCGTAATGACCTGAACGTGCGGCTCAATTCCCGATGATCTGGCCCATCGCCACACGGATGGAATTTCGGCGAGATTGTCGTCCGCGACGGAGATCCGGACGGCCAGGCCGGGCGCGCCGGCGCGTCCGAAACCAAAGGCGCTGAGCCGTTTGAACATCGCCTGCTTTTGCGAGTGATCCGCCGCCCGGCTGTCGAGCGGCAGGGAGAGCGAAACGCGCCGTTCGTAATGGAAGCTCACGTCTTGCGGCGTCATGCGCGCGTCGTCGATAAACCGTTCGGCTTCCATCGCGCGGCCGCGAATGTCGTCGATGATATCATGCAGAAAAGGGCAGGCGCCGGAGTCGCTATCGATCAGGATAATTCGCCGGCAGCCCAGTTTCTGGGCTTGATCGATGAGTGAGCGAATTTCGTCGGCGCTTAATTGCGGCTGCGCGGCGGCGGCGGGGGATTGGCAACGTACGCAGGAACAATCGGCCGAGCCGGGGAGTTCAAGCTCTAATGAGAGCAGGCCGCTTCGCTGGACGCACGCGTCGATTTGCTCGGGGGTGAAACCCAGGCCGCCGACTCGAATTGAACAATCGCCGCGCAACATCGTGCTCCGCAAAAATCAACTTGGATTTTTCGCCATATGGCGCCACATCCTGTCACGGACGAGCGTTTTCAACTGATACGGATTGAGATCGGCATAATCCGCCGGCGTTACCGAGGGAAGCTTGGAGACGACGATGCGGCCCGGGTGTAGCCAGGCCGATCCGCGCGGGGGAATGGATTCGTTGCCGCAGACGACCAACGGGGCGATTTTGGCGCCGCTCTGTTGAGCCAATCGAAACGCCGACCCGTGAAACGGGCCCAGCGCCGCCGATCCGGATCGTGTCCCTTCGGGGAATGCGATGATGCTGCATCCTTCGTTAAGCAGCTTGGTTCCGTCGGCGAGAAATTCCTCGAACGGCATTTCGCGCACCTTGAGATATCCCGCCAGTTTCGCGAGCACGCCGAGAATCGGAATTCGCGACGGCCAGATGTTCAACACCTGGATGCACTCGAACGGCAGCACCGCCATGATAAACGCGTCGGATGCCGAGCGATGATTCGAGACGAATACGAACGGCGGCTTGTCGTCCGGCGCCAGGTCCACGAATTCCACCCGCACAAACGGCCAGCCGAGCATGAGAATCCCCGATCCGTAGTGGCTGATGGATCGGCGATATCGCCGGAGGGTATTGCGCTGGTTTCGTTGGACCAGGTGCAAGGCGATGATGACGATCGCGTCGAGCGTCACATAGACCACTGAGAAAATTGGCGCGAGCGTCCAAAAGAAAAAATTGAGCAGCACGAATCGCGGAATGGCCAGCATCGAGCGCCCCCGCACGCCCGCGTCCGCCATCACATCAGCCCTTGTTCTGCTCATTGCGAATTAGGATGAGGTACGAATAAAGATCCTGCATGGTACGAATGGAATGCACGCGCTGATCGTCCCGAAGCTGCACGCCAAATCGCTTTTGGATGGCGGCGACCAGGTCAACCACGTCGAGGCTGTCCAAACCAAGGTCCGCGAAGATCTGGGCCTCCGGGACGATTTTTTCGGGTGGAATCTCAAACGATTCCTCGAAAACGGCATTGACGGCTTGAACCAACTCAGCTTCAGTCATCCGATGCCCTTGACCGCTCCGCCGCGATGAAATCCGACTGCATAGCCGGGAAAATTGAAGACTCCAAAGAGCCAAAAGCAGTATATGGATAGATGGAATAAATTCAAGCCGCCCCTACAATCGACAACCCGGCTGAGCCTATGCGTAGCAGCGATTCTCACCCTCTTGTTTCGTCGGCCACGCAGCCGTCCACGGCGGTTTCGCCCGCCGATTGGTCCGAGCCGGGCATCGGACACAACTGGCAATATCGATTCTTCCACCGGCTCATGCGCTTCGGCGGAATCATCCGCGGCTACCACATGGCCAATATCGTTTCGTTCGGTTACGTCATGTTCTATCCCTCCGTCCGCAGGCGCTGCGGCTATTATTTGAACAGGCGTTTCCCGGGAAAGCGTGGATCGATCCGCCGGTTGTTTGACGTCTATCGGCTCGTGCGCGCCTATGCCGAATCGCTGGTCGACGCAATGGTGATCGACCTGTTCCCAGGCGCCCTGGCGGCGACCTGCCCAGATCACGATCAATTGTGCAAACTTGCCGAGGGCGAACGGGGCTTCGTGCTCGTGCATGCGCACGTCGGATGCTGGCAGGCGGGCGTTTCGACGCTGAAGCAGTTTCCGAAAAACGTGGCGATCGTAATGCTGCCGGAGGCTCGGAGCGCGACCCTGTTCGATCCGCGGCGATCGACCGCCATCGATCCGCGCGGCGGATTGCAGGGGACCATGCAGATGACCGAGGCCCTGCTGCGCGGCGATATTCTGGTGATGATGGGAGACCGCAGCTTCGGCAATCGACACAGCATGGCGCCCGCCCGGTTCCTCGGCGCAGACGTTTCGCTGCCGATAACGCCGTTTCGGCTTGCCTCCGCCGTCGGCGTGCCGGTGGTGGTCATGACGGCGCCGAAAACAGGCGGGCGGTCGTACGAACTTCGGGTGTCGAAAATCATCGACGTTCAACCGGGCCTTGGCCGTAATTCGCGGGATTACGCTCAATACGCCCAGCGATTCGCCGATTGCATGGAAGAATTCGTGCGGGATTATCCATGGCAATTTTATAATTTCTACGACATGTGGAGCGTGGGAGAACCGCCGATCGCCGGCGACCGCGAGGCATGATCGAGATAGGCGCGTCTGAAATTTGGAGGTTCAATCCATTTCGTCACTAAACGGTATCTCCCCCGATAACGACGAATGCGTTATACGCTCTCGGAAAATACGCTATCTTTCCGCGGGCGGCAGCGCGCGATTCGCGTCGGACGCAACTTCAAGCGTCTCGCGGCCGATCGGTCGCGTTGATTCTTTCGCGTCAATCCCGCACGACAGCAGGCGCTCGACGCCAACGCGGGCGAGCCAGCGGAGAAACAGTCTGGCGTACTTTGCGCCGGACAACGCCATCCCGCCCAGAAAACAGAGATGCGATAGACCATACAAAATCGGTCCGCCAAACGCGGCGATCCATGGCTTTTTGAAGTAGATCGAAATTCCTCCCAGCGCGCTGATCGCCGGCCAGCACATCAGATAGCTGAAGCCGATCATCGACACGCCCAGCACGATTCGAACGGTCGGCTTGTGGTCGAAGGCGCTAAGGTCGGCTTTTTCATCGACGGCGCCGCGGACGAACCCGATTTGGGAGAGGCGCAGGCCGATCTTGTATGCCAATTCACGCACGGTTAAATTCCAAGGCGATGACGCCGACCCTGCACAGCTTCGCATCCGAAAAACAGGCCGTAAAAATACCCGGCGGCGCCGCGGAGAGCCAGAGCGACGGCGGTCGGTCGCGGGCCACGCCGTGGGATTATTTCGATCGCGTCTACTGCATCACCCTCGCCGGGCGAACCGACCGGCGGCGGCGGGCCGAGGCGGAATTCGCCGCGGTGGGCCTGGCGGGGAAGGTGGAATTTCGGATTTTCCAAAAGCATCCGACCGACGCCGAGGAAGGAATTTTTGAATCCCACATGCAGTGCCTGCGAGCGGGTTTGGAGGGAGGCGATAAGATTTTGATCTTCGAAGACGACGTGACGTTCCATCGATTTTCGCTCAAAGCCATGGAAGACGCCGTCCGATTCATGCAAAGCGATCGCGACTGGCGGATTTTCTTCCTCGGCTGCTTTGTCGATTCCTCAAGGCGATCGTCATTTCCATCGGTGATCCAGATCAAATTTCGATGCCTGGCGCACGCCTATGTCGTCAACCGTGAGTTTGCCGAATTGCTCGTCGAGCAGCGCTGGTCGGGCGTGGCGTATGACGATCTGCTTCGAAAGATCGTGGGGCGGGGACGGGCCTATGCGCTTTATCCCGCGATCGCTTCGCAGAGCGGATCGCCGACGGATAACGGCAAGACCGTCGGCATCGACCGCATTCGCCGGTTGCTCGGCGGCGTGAGACGGCTTCAACGCTGGAATGAATTCAGCACCCTGTATCTCAAGGAACTGATTGCCGCGCATGTGATCCTCGTGGGCATTTTAATTGCCGTCGCATTTCTTGTCCGCAGGTTTATCGTGGAGGACCAATGAAACAGTTCAGCTCTCTAGCGTCGCTATGGTTCGTCGCGTTGACTTTCGCCGTCGCCTCGACGCAGGCCGCCGATCAGCAATCCGCGACAAAGCCGGCGCCGCCCAAGCCAACCTTTGAAAACGTCGCTTACGGCACGCATGAACGACAGGTGCTGGACTTTTATCAGGCTAAGTCAAATCGGCCTAGGCCGTTGCTCTTTTTCATCCACGGCGGCGGGTGGGTGACGGGCGACAAGAAGAATCCGGACGGCCTGGCGCAATGTCTGGCCGCCGGTATTTCCGTCGTCTCGATCAACTATCGCTATTCGTGGCAGGCCCAGCTTGCCGGCGTGAAACCGCCGGTGCAATGGCCCCTGCACGATGCGGCCCGCGCGCTGCAATTCGTGCGCAGCAAGGCCAAGGAATGGAACATCGACAAGGCCCGCATCGGCGCCAGCGGCGGCTCGGCAGGCGCCTGCTCGTCGCTTTGGCTTGCGTTTCACGATGACATGGCCGATCGCAAAAGCGACGATGCGATCGCGCGCGAATCGACGCGGCTCTGGTGCGCGGCGGTCGTGGGAGCGCAGACCTCGCTCGATCCGTTGCAGCTGAAGGAATGGACGCCCAATAGCCGTTACGGCGGCCATGCGTTTGGCTTCATGGACCCGAACGATCTCAAATCGCGCGACAAGCATTTCGCGGAGTTTCTCGCCCATCGCGAGGAACTGTTGCCGTGGATCAGGGAATATTCGCCGATTGAACATGTGAGCGCCGACGATCCTCCCGTCTACCTGATCTACAGCGCGGCGCCGGCGATCGGTCAGGAGCAAAAGGACCCCACGCATACCGCCAACTACGGCGTAAAGCTCCAGGAAAAATGCAAAAGCGTCGGCGTGCCGTGCGAACTTGTCTATCCCGGCGCCCCTGGCGTAAAGCACGCGACGGCGACGGCGTATCTTATCGAAACGCTCAAGGGTTGGCCGCGTCCGCCGATGACGCCGACCGAGGCGGATGTGCGCTATGGGCCGCATGAGCGAAACGTCCTCGACTTCTATCAGGCGAAATCCGACAAGCCGACGCCGCTCTTGTTTATCATTCACGGCGGCGGATGGACGTCGGGCGACAAGCACGGCATGAACAGCCCGGCGAAATATCTGGCGGCGGGGATTTCGGTCGTCGCGATCAACTACCGTTTCACCTCGCAGGCGGGCGACGTGAAACCGCCGGTAAAGGCGCCGCTCGACGACGCCGCCCGCGCGCTCCAATTCGTCCGCAGCAAGGCCAAAGAGTGGAACATCGATAAACAGCGCGTTTGCGCAAGCGGCGGTTCCGCGGGCGCGTGCTCCTCGCTATGGCTCGCGTTTCACGATGACCTGGCTGATCCAGGAAGCAGTGATCCCATCGCGCGCGAATCGACTCGTCTGACATGCGCCGCCGTCGTCGCGGCGCAGACTTCGCTCGATCCGCGACAGATGAAAGAATGGACCCCGAACAGCAACTACGGCGGCCATGCATTCGGCTTCACCGCCGACCGGGTGAAAAAGACATCGCAGTTCGATGAATTTCTCGCGGGTCGGGAAAAGATTCTGCCGTGGATCGCGGAGTATTCGCCGTACGCGCTGGTGACGAAGGACGATCCGCCCGTCTACCTCATCTACGGCACGCCGCCCGCGCTGGGAATGGAACAAAAGGACCCGACACACACGTCAAACTTCGGCGTGAAGCTGCAAGAACATTGCAAAGAGATCGGCGTGGCGTGCGAATTGGTCTATCCGGGCGCGCCGGACGTGAAGCATCCAACCGTCGAGAGTTACGTCATCGACGCGCTGACGACGCCGGCAAAATCCGCGGCCGGGAAATGAAGATCGGAGGCGCCATGCATCATTTCGGAGCGGATTTTTGCTTGCCAAACGTTCGTTTCTAAACCAGAACGCGCGCGAGCATCCAAAAAGATTTTCGGTCGATGTCATCGAGCACCGATTCCAATTCGCGAGTTTCCTTGGCCGTGAGGGACGTTTTCGGCCCTTATCCATCAGCTGGATGAGCGTCGCCGGCGAGAGGCGGGAAGGTGCGGCCTAGCCGCCAACGCTCGAATGGCGGCGCCGGTACGACGACCGCTGGTTGGTGAGTTTGCCATACGGGCCTCCTGCTCGGTTACGCAATGATCGTATCACGCGTTAATTTCGAATTCCTTATATTCTCATCCGTGACAACCGGCGAGGAAGCTTGCCGTAAATATCGACCCGGCGGCGGCGGGCGTTGCCTTACGGTAGACTACCGACATGGTCTCCCGCGATGAAATTATCCTCGACTATCTTGAACGCCTGCCCTATGCGCCGTACCCCGTTCAGGAAGAGGCGATGTACGCCTGGGCGGCTTGCGATCAGGGCGTGTTGCTGTCGGCGCCGACCGGCACCGGCAAAACGCTGGTCGCCGAGGCGGCGGTGTATGAGGGATTGCGCACGGGCGCCGGCGTCTATTACTCGACGCCGCTCATCGCGCTGACGGATCAGAAATTCGTCGAGCTGCAAGCGACCGCCGCACGCTGGGGCTTCGATCAAAATTGCGTGGGCCTTGTGACTGGCCATCGCACGGTCAATCCCGACGCGCGGATTAAAGTGGTCGTCGCCGAGGTGCTGCTCAATCGTCTGCTTCATCCGGAAATCTTTGATTTCACCGGCGTGGGCGCGGTGGTCATGGACGAATTTCATAACTTCAACGAACCGCAGCGCGGCATCGTCTGGGAGCTGGCGCTGACACTCCTTCCCAAACACGTCCGCGTCATGCTTCTCTCGGCAACCGTCGGCGACGCGCCGCGGTTTATCAACTGGATGGCCCGTAGCCTCGGCCGCAGCGTAACGCTGGTCGAGGGAACCGAACGACGGGTTCCGCTTCATTTTCATTGGATCGGCGACGAGCTTTTGCCGGACTTCATGGAGCGGATCGCGCGCGGCGAAGACGCGCTGCGCCGAACGCCGGCGCTGGTTTTCTGCTTCGACCGCGAAATTTGCTGGAACACCGCCGAGGTTTTGAAGGGGAAGGATCTGTTTGCCGAAGGACAGCGAAAGGCGCTGCTCGATCGCCTCGAAGCGTTTGACTTTTCCGTTGGCTCGGGAAATCGCCTGCGCCCGTTTCTGGCGCGGGGCATCGGCATTCACCATGCCGGCTTGCTGCCGCGCTACCGCAGGGTGATTGAGACGCTATTTCAGGAAAAGCTATTGCCGGTGTGTGTCTGTACCGAAACGCTGGCGGCGGGAATTAATCTGCCGGCGCGATCGGTCGTGCTGACGACGCTGGTCAAAGGTCCGCGCGACAAGAAAAAGATAATCGAGCCCGGCGCCGCGCAGCAGATGTTCGGCCGGGCGGGAAGGCCGCAGTTTGATGCCGAGGGTCATGTTTTCGCGTTGGCGCACGAGGACGACGTGAAACTGGCGCGCTGGAAGCTGAAGTATGATTCGATTCCCGAAGATACCAAAGACCCGGGATTGATGAAGGCGAAGAAAGCCCTGAACAAAAAAAAGCCGTCCAAGCGGGCCGGATTTGTCTATTGGAACGCCGATCAATTCGCCAGGCTGCAAACCGCTCCGCCCGCGCGGCTGGCGAGCAAAGGCAGGCTTTCATGGCGGTGGCTGGCGTATCTGCTGGACGCGAACCCGCGGGTCGAGCCGATCCGGGAGGTCATCCGCCATCGATTGATGGATTTCCCGACCATCGAAGGCGAACTGAAACGTCTGAAAAAGATGCTCGTGACGTTGTCGCATATGGGCGTTGTAGTTCTTGACCCGCCGCTGCCGCCGAGTTGGCGTCAAACGATCGATCCCGTCATAGCGGCGCCGACAATCGAACCGCCGACGGACGATCCGGATTCCGCGGAACCGCCGGATGACTCGGATGATTCAGCCGAAACACAAAGCGCGGCTCCGCAAGCCTTCACCGAATTGATGGGCCAACTTACCCTCGGCGCCGCCGCGGCGCCCGTCGCGGGCCGCGCTTCGGCAATCGCCGCGCCCGCTGAATCCGAGCCGTATGAACCGCTTATCGCGACGCCGACGGAAAAGCTCAAACAACTAATGGTTTTCCGAGCGGTGCATCCGTTGTACGGCCTGTTCCTGATGGACTATCTGGGTATGGCCGAGCAGCACGAGATGATACAGATCCTCGAAAGCCTGCTTGAGATGCCCGGCTCGGTGGCCAAATCGGTGCGCGTCCCATGGCCGGACGAACTTCCGCCGGGCAAGCTCGCCCTCGAGCGTGTTGACCCGGCTATTCTCACGGCTGGCCTTGCCACGCATGACGACATGTATCCCCAGGCCGACCAAAGCGACGTGCCGCCCGAATTGCGTAAGTATCCGATTCCGCTGGCGCAGAAGATGCGAATGCTTTTCGAGAATGCGATTGACCATGCCGGCGGTCTATTCGTCACGCCGGTTTGGGCGGTAGGGGACCTGCTGATCCATGGCGGCGATTTCGATCAATTCGTGCGCTCCCGCGATCTGATTAAGCAGGAGGGGATCCTCTTCAAACATTTGATGCGGATGATTCTGCTTTGCGGCGAGTTCGCCCAATTGACGCCGCGCGACGCAAACCCCGATGCGTGGCAAACGAGCCTGAGGAATATCGCGGACATTCTGACATCCGCGTGCCGAGCTGTGGACCCGCAATTCACCGACGAGATGCTGGAAGAGTTAGTAGGCGATACGGCGGTATAAAGACACTCTTTTCAGACAGCGGAGCCCGCTCGATTTGTTGGCCAAAAAATTCTTGGCGGTAGACTATCATAGTGGTACTGGCGTACTAGAATTACCAACCGCGTGTCTTGGTTTTCTGATCGGGTCGTTTGTTATAAGGAGTGGATGACGATGTGGAAGTTCATTGAGTCGCTCGAGTCCCGCCGATTGCTCAGCACGGTTACTCTTGCGGCCGCCGAAACAAAACTGGCTTCGGACATCAGCACGTTGGCCGCTGACGCCGGGCACGCCAAGGTTGCGCTGATTGATGACGTCAAGACATTCAAATCGGATCTCCAGGCCCTTCATTTACAAAACGGCCCGCTGAAATCCGGACTCGTCAATGCCGTCGGGTCGGCACGTTCAAAGTTGCAGGCCGACGTCTCGCACATAATCGGCGCCGGATATAAAGATGGTCAAGCCGTCGTTTCCGATGTCCTGCACATCACGCTCTTTGATGGGGGCAATGCGGCAAAAATCGCCAACTCCCAGAAGCGGCTCGCCGCCGACCTGAAGACGCTGCAAACGCTGGAAACGCCGCTGGTGGCCAAGTTGACCACCGACGTAACGACCGCGATCACACAGATCAACGGCGCCGTACAAGCGATCATCACCGCCAATGGCGACAATCAGGCGCTTCAGACAGACTGGGCGACATTGTCCGCCACATTCCAGTCGGCTCAGCAGGCATTGGCGCCCGACTTGACCAACGTAATCTCCGATCTCAATGCGCTCACCACGGCGACCTAGCGCATTTTTCAAAGTAGTCGTAGCCTCTGCGTTTAGGGCCCCGCTTACGGGACGCCGCGAACCCTTCGATCGCGAAACACGCCCCGCAAGCGGGGCCGCCAAACGTGGAAACGCTACAGCAACCTGAAAAACTCGCTAATTCAGTGCCGCCGTTCCACTCACGAAATTCGCGACGAACTGGGCGTACGTCAGCGTTGCGATCCCCTGGCTATTTTCTAGGCTGTCGCCGGACTGTCCCCACGGATTGCGGACGACATAATGATTCACGCCGCCGGTGTTGGTGACGCTCAGGAGCGTGTAGGCGTGGCTCTGAACCAGGTTCGGGGCGTTTTGCGTGCCGAAGCTGACGGCGTCGCCTTCGGACAGGTCGATCGAAAGTAGATTGAACAGGTCGTTGTCCGAGAATGCCGACGGCGTGAAACTGGTCGATTGCACGCCAAGGTCGGTATAGACCTCGTTCATCCAGCCGCTGTTGATCGAGTTATAGGTATTGGCGCCGGTGCGGAAGTAGGCGAAGGCTTTTTCCATAACCGCGGCCCATATCGTGTCGTCGGCGCCGGGATGGGCATAGGAGTATCCGCCAAAACCACCGACGGTGAAGCTGTTATTGACCCGAACATACACTGGACCGGAGCTGGCGTGGAATTCGACGGCGTAGGTTCCGTCGCCCAGATCGACGGCCGAATTGACCAGCGTCTGCGGACTTTCATCGGCGAAAGCGGCCAGCGAGGCCAGGAAATAACAGTCGCCGACGGAGCCTTGATTCACGTCGGCTGCGGTCGGGCCCGTGCCAAAGAGCGACAAATTATCTTTTGCGGTGGTACCGGCGTCCTTGGGATTTGCCAGACTCGCGCCAAGGGCTTTGCTTACGCCGGCCGCGAAGCTCGCGACCGGATGGGCCGTGGCTGTACCGAACAGCGTGTCGGTCGAGTCAACCCACGCGCTGACGGCGGCGCCGCCGCTGTTGATCACGGTGGAGGCGGCGTCGATGGAATCGATCGTCAGCGGCGACGTGACGGACGAATTGACGGTGACCGAGTCGCTGCCGCCGCGCGTGTAAACAAACGTTCCGCCGGCCGGGGCGGCGTCTATGAAGACCTGCCCGTCGCCGGTGATGGTTAAGGTATCGCCGCTTTCAGTGATGACGACCGTATCGCTGGCGCCGGTGGCTGTGATTATGAGCTCATCGCCGAATCGCGTCGTCACCGACACGCCATTGGTCACGTTTCCGCCGGGCGTGGCGATCGTGGCGGTGTTTGAGACAGCCGAAGAGACGGAGAGATTGTAGGCCCGGACTTGATAGTCGTACGTCTGACCGCCGGTGGCGGAGAGGTCGGTGTAGCTTTTGACCGAGGCGTCGGCAAGCTGTGTAAGCTGCGTGAAGGTAACGCCGTCCGTCGAGCGCAGGATGTCGTAACCCGTGGCGGCGGAATCCCTGTCCGTCCACGCGAGACTAACATAGGCGCCGGTCAACGTAGCGGTAAGCGTGGCGGGAGCGGCGAGCGGGACGGTCGGGTTCACCTTGTTTGACGGCGCCGACGCGATGTCGCCGGCATAAGCTTCAACTTCATAGGTATAGCTGGCGCCAGTGGCGATGGTAGCGTCGGTGTAGTTTGATGTAGCCGGCACGGTCAGCGCGGCAAGCTGTGTAAAGTGCGCCCCGTCGGTCGAGCGAAGCACATAGAAGCCCAGCGCATTCGCATCGTTATTCGTCCATGAAAGCTGCACGCCGGCGGCGGTGTTGGCCGTCACGGCAAGAGACGAAGGCGCCGTCAACGGCGTCCCCACGGACACGATCGATGACATGGCCGACAAGTTGGCGCCATTGTAGGCCTGAACAATGTAGCTGTAAGAATGACCGGAGAGAATTGTCGTATCCGCATAATTTGTGGCGGCCGGACTGTTCGCATTGGCCACCGGCATAAACGGCTTGGCGTCGCTTGAACGGAAGATGAGATAGCCGGCTGCGGTGGAATCGTTGTCGATCCACGACAACTGCACGGCCCCTCTCCCGATCGTCGCGGTGAGACCGGAAGCCGCCGCGAGCGGCGTGATAACGCTGCTGGCCGATGAGGGCGCCGACACGCTGGTGGCGCTGAAGGCCTCGATCTCATAGAAGTATGTCGTATCCGACGAGGCCGAGCCGTCAGTATAGGTGAAAGTGCTCGCCGAGGCGATCTGAGTTAGTTGTGAGTAGGTTGTGCCATCGGTGGACCGAAGGACTCTATAGCCAGTGGTCAGCGGATCACCGGCCGACCAGGCAAGCGTGGCGCTTGTCGGACTCGCCGCGTTAGCGATCAAGGCGGCGGGCGCGGTAAGCGGCGTCGTCACTGCGACGGCATTGGCCGGATCGGAGGTGATCGTGCCGGCATAGGCGCGAACCTGGTAATAGTAAGATGTTCCAGAGACGGCGCCGGCGTCGGTATACGTCGTCAGGGGCTGGCCCATAAGCTTCGCGATCTGTGTGTAATGCACGCCGTCGGTGGATCGAAGCACCAAATAGCCGGCGGCGTTGCGGTCATTGCCGGTCCACGAGAGGCGAACGGCGGTTGGGCCGGATGCGGCCGCCGCCAGTGCGGATGGGGCTTTCAGCGGCGTGTTCAGCGTGACGACCGGACTGGCGGCCGACGTGTTGCCGCCGGCATACGCTTGCACTTTATAGGTATAGATGCAGCCCGATACAGCGGAAGTGTCGGCAAATGTCGTTGGGCCGTTGCGGCCGACGGTTGCGATTTGCGTGAAGCTCTTTCCGTCGCTCGATCGGAAGACGAGATATCCAGTTGCCGACGAATCATTGCCGGTCCACGTTAGAACGACCGCCGTATTTTGAAAGCTAGCGGCAAGGGCGGTCGGTGCGATCAGGGGAGTCGTGACGCGCGCGGCGGCGGAGACCGCGGAGGTCTTGTTGCCGTTGTAGGCTTGAATTTCGTAGAGATAGACTGTGTTTGAAGAAACGGCGGTATCGGTATAGGCGCCGATCTTCGGCGCGGGAAGCTGGACGAGCTGAGAGAAATGGACGCCGTCGGTGGATCGAAGCACGGTATATCCGGAGGCCAATGTTTCATTGATCGCCCATGTGAGGTGAACGCTGGTCGGCCCGGCGGCGCTTGCGGCGAATGTCGCCGGAGCGGCCAGGGCGGTGGACGCCGCGGCCGGCGCGGACGCCGGGGACGCCAGGGCGCCGGTGTATGCTTCGACTTCGTAGGAATAGCTGTGAGAGGAAACCACGCTCTTGTCGGTGTAGGTTGTGGCGGCGCCGGCGAATTTCGCGATCTGGCTATAGTGCGCGCCGTCCGTGGCGCGCAGGACGATGAATCCGGTCGCCGGTTCGTCGCCGGAAGACCAGCTCAATTGGACGCTGTTAAAGGTAAGCGGAACGGCATTGAGGCCGGTCGGCGCCGAAGGGGCGACGGGCGCGGGCGCCTTGGCCTTGGTCTTCAAATTAACCACGTGGGCGGGATGCGGCGGCGTGGCCGCGACCTGCACGAGCGGGTGGGCCACGGACATGAGCACCCTGGATTCAAGCATTTCAAATTGGCGGGCGCCATGCGAGAGGCGGTCGGTGTCGACGGTCTTGACCGCAGCCCAGGTCTGGCTGGCGCGCCGGAAAAAATTGATGCCGTCGAATAACGATTTTTTCTCGTTGGGGGTCATTCGTGCAGTCCTCCACGGAAACCATCGAATAGATGGCGGGGAGAATGCAACAGTTTTGAGCTGAGGCAGGTGAGCCTGGCGGTTTTTTATCGGTCGGCGACGGCGCAGGCGCGGGTTGATCGGATTATACCGCCCGCAAGGATGGCGGATCTACGCTTCTTCCAGTTTCATCTGGTGTCTTGCCATTTGATAGTATGCGCCTCTCAAGGCGAGCAATTCATCATGGCTCCCGTGCTCGATGATCCGCCCGTCGTCCATCACATAGATTCGATCGCAATCACTGACGGTGCTGAGGCGATGACTCACCAGGATCATGGTCCGCACGCGTTTTAGGTCGCGAAGGGTTTCGGTAATCATTTGCTCGTTGAGCGGATCGAGCGCGCTGGTCGGCTCGTCGAGGACGAGGATCGGCGCCTCGGTGGCCAGGGCGCGCGCGATGCTCAGGCGTTGGCGCTGGCCGCCGGAAAGGTTGTTGCCGCCTTCGTTGAGAATGGTGTCGTATCCCTGCGGGAGCGATTCGATAAAGGCGCCGGCGCCGGAAAGGTCCGCCGCGCGGCGGATTTGGGCGGGGGTGGCGTCGGGCTTTCCGTAGGCGATGTTTTCCGACACGCTGGTCGGGAGGATGAGCGCATCCTGAAGGACCAACGCGATGTGTTTGCGGAGGTCGCGGAGTTTGATTCCGCGAATGTCGTGATCGTCGAGGCGGATGGCGCCGGTGGTTGGGTCATAGAAGCGGGGAAGCAGGCTGAGAAGGCTCGATTTCCCGACGCCGCTGGGGCCGACGAAGGCGATCATTTCCCCCGGATTGATCGTCACGCTCAGGTCGCGCAGGACGGGGGGGCCGTTGCCGTAGGCGAAGCTCACGCGGTCGAATGCGACGATGCGGGATTCGACTTTCAGCGCGATGGCGTTGGGGGAGTCCTTGATGTCCGTCGGGGTATCGAGGACTTCATAGCAACGGAGCATGTTGGCCATGTTCTTGCGGAGGTCGGCGCCGCTGCCGCTGAGTTTAAAGAGAGGATCATACAGATTGACCAGCGTGTATTGCAGAAAGATCCAGAGTTCGCCGATGGTAAATTTCTGCGGATCGGAATAGGCCATGTAACCGCCGACGCCGAAGATGACGGCAAGACCAAAGCCGAAAGCGGTTCCGATGACCAGCCAGTAGAGCATCGAATGCATGTGCATTCGGATCGAGGCGCCGGTGAAGTTTTTAACTGAGTCGTGGAAGCGGTCGAATTCGTGTTCCTCGCGGCCGAAGGATTGCACGAGGCTGATGGAGGTGACCGAACGCTGAACGATCGAGGTGAGTTGTGAATCGACTTCGGCGGCGCGTCTGGCCGCGGCTGTCAGGATGCGGCCGTAATACTTGATCGTTCCATAGAGAACGGGCATGACCGCCATCGCGATCAGGCCGAGTTTCCAATTCATCGCGAGCATGATCGCCGACATGCAGACGAGGATGATCGAGTTGACGAAGGTAGCCTGCATGACGTTGAAGGCGTTCAGGATGCCGACGCTGTCATAGCTAAGACGATAGATAGCGTCGCCCTGGGGCCGGGCGCGATGGTAGGCGAGACTAAGCGCTTGTAGTTTGCGGTACAGATCGCAACGGACGCGGAGCAGGCCGTTGTAGCCGATGACGATTTTGTAGTAGCCTTGCCAGAGGCCGATCAACTCCTGCACGAGGCGCAGGATCAGGGTGAAAGCCGAAAGCAGGATGATTTGGCCGACGACGCTCCCGGGCGCGATGTGCAGAAAAAGCCGGTGGGGCCATGGCACATTCTTCTTGTGCATCAGGACCGAATCGATCAGGATCGCCAGAGGAAAAGGTTGGGCGAGGCCGGCTATCGTGGTGAGCCCGACGAGCAGGGTGGAGAAAATAATCTTACCCAGGTCCCTCCGAAAGTAGCGAGCGGCACGGACGTAGGCGCTGAGCGCGGACATCGTAGAAGGAGGGGCGTTGGTGGACGAGGAAATATGCAATTAAAACCTTTACTTCCATTCTCGCCGCCATCGGGGCGACGGTCCGCCAAACGACCAATTTAATGGACGCGATCCGAACCGCGATCCGAATGTAGAATCTCCGCGGGATCAGACTCTTTGAATCCAGCCTTGCTTTTTCGCCGCGTCCACCACACGCTGCACCGCGGCGTCTACGACGTCGCTGGTCAGCGTTTGAATCGGGGAGCGAAACACCAGGGTGACCGTCACGCTCTTTTGCCCCTTCTCCAGCGGTTTTCCGCGATAAGTCGTCACATACTGCAATTCCTGCATGTTCGGCGGATTTTGGCCGTGGATGAGAGACTCGATTTTCTCAAAGCGCGTCGGTTCGGGAACGACCAGCGACAGATCACGGCGGATGGCCGGGAATTTTGGCAGGGGGGCAAGCTGTGGCGTCGCCAGCATTCCCGCGAGCAACGGCTCGAGCTCCAGTTCGGCGGCGGACGGAGTTTCGCGAAGGGATATTTTTTCGGCCACCGCCCGGTCTACTTTTCCCAAAAAACCGATCGCCTGGCCGCCCCATTCGATCCGGCCGCAGGCGCCGCGGGAAAAGCCGGCGCGGATATCGGGGATTACTTTGACGGATTTGGTCGAATTGAGACGGCTCAGCGTCGTCTCGATCACGCCGCGTACGCCCGAGAGTTCCCCGGCGCCGACGAGGGCGACGCAACGCCGTTCCACCGGTTTCGCGGCCGAGTCGTTCCAGAATGTCGAGCCGATCTCGAAAAGCCGCGGCTCGGCGACTCCCGCCGACTCGTTATGCCGGACCGATTCAAGCAGGCCGGGAAGAATACTGGGGCGAAGATGGGCGTCGGCTTTGCGGACGCTATGCTCGGCGCGCATCAGCGGTTTTGTCTTGCTTGCCTCGGCGGGGATGAATTCATGCGCGAGCGCGTCGCTGACGAAGCTGAACGTGACCGACTCGAAATATCCGCCGGCCACCAGCGTCGAACGAATCGCTTCGACCGCGGCGGCGCCGGGATCGGCTTGGGTCAGGCGGATGGCGATCTCGTCGCGAACCGGAACTTTGTCGTAGCCGGCGATCCGCGCCACTTCCTCGATCAGGTCCACTTCGATGTTCAGATCGAGCCGATAGCTGGGGATGCTGCACTCGACATGGTCGTTGCGCAAAACAGGGTTCAGATGATCTCGGCGAAGAGCGTCCACGACCTCCGACGTCGGCAGATCAATCCCGAGCACTTGCTTCAGTCTTGCCAGGCGAAGCGACAATTTCTTGGGCGCCCAGCCGCTGGCGCCCGCTTCGGCTACTCCGCCGAGCGCCCGGCCGCCTGCGATTTGAAGGATCAGTGCGGCCGCGCGCCCGCTGGCTTTTCTCGGAAGCTCCGGATCGATGCCGCGTTCAAACCGGTACGAGCTGTCGCTTCCCATCGCCAGCCCGCGCGCGGTTTTTCGGATCGACAATGGATCAAAGCGGGCTGATTCCAGGAGGATGTTGACCGTTCGTTCGCGCACTTCGCTGTCGTGGCCGCCCATGACACCGGCCAGCGCCGCGGGGCGAACGGCATCGGCGATCGCCAGCATCTCTGGATTCAATTCGCGTTCCCGGCCGTCGATCGTCACCAGCTTTTCTCCCTGTTTCGCCCGGCGGACGATCACCCGTCCCCCCTCCATCCGGTCAAAATCAAATGCGTGAAGCGGCTGGCCCATCTCGAAAAGAACGTAATTGGTTACGTCCACCACATTATTGATCGGACGAACGCCAACCGCTTCAAGCCGGCGCGCCAGCCAGGGCGGACTGGGCGCGATTTTGACGTTTTGGAGGACGCGGGCGGTGTAATGGGGACAAAGATCCGCCGCCTCGATCGTGACCGAAACCGCCGGTTGGGGAGAAGGTGATTCGTTGAAACCCGCCGGGACGTCGCGAAAATCACGATTCAATAGCGCGGATAACTCGCGCGCGACGCCCACATGAGATAAACAGTCGCTGCGGTTACTGGTCACTTCGACGTCGATGACCGTATCATCGCCCTGTTGCTCGAAGTTCTCGACGGGCAGCCCGCCATGGGTAAGGGCCTCGGCGGCGGTATGATGATCGAGCGGGCCCGGGAGATATTCCTGAAGCCAATTGAGGCTAATTTTCATGATTTCTCTTGCGGAAGGCCACGAATGAACCGTCGGCGGGTACATGAGTTGCAACCCTCGCGCGGATCAGGCACGCAATGTATCCCGGAGGCGCGGCCCGTCAAGGGAAGGCAAAGTTGACGTTGGCGCCATTTTGCGGGTATATTAGGTGATCTTTTCCTAGTGGAAGGTGATTGTTCGGTATTGTGGCGGGTCCGGTAACCTATTCTCGGAAGGAATGAGGGTTCATCGTGGCGAAGACAACTGGAAAAACACCCCCTGTGAGCGGCAAGTCCGGTCGTGGCGCGGCGCCTTCGAAGGGCAAGTCGAAGCTGAAGTCGCACATTGCCCCCAAGGGAGGCCCGAAGCGAGCCGTCCTGACCGCAAAAAAACCGATGGCGAAAAACGCCGTTCGGCCATCGAGCAAGTCCACCGTCAAATCCCCTCTCGCCAGCCGGACAAGCGGCCAGTCTCTCCTCAAGACGAAGTTGAAAGGCGAAATCAAGGTTGAGCCTGCTTCGGTCGCTCGCAAGGCGCCAATAGTCGTTTCCCGGCCAAGTGCGCCGCCGGTCGCCGAAAAACGATCGCCGGCGCCGATGGTTGCCGCGGCGCCGCCGGCGAATGGCAAGCCGGGTAAGAACCCCGCCGGCTTTTCCACCCGCGAGCTCGACTCCCTTCGAGACCTGCTTCTGGCAAAACGCCGGGAACTGATTGGCGACATGAGTTCCATGGAGAGCGAGGCCCTCCGCAGCGGCGGCGGTTCCAATCTCTCCAACCTCCCCATTCACATGGCTGACATGGGCACCGACAATTACGAGCAGGAATTCACCCTCGGCCTCGTCCAAAAAGAGCGCGATCTGCTGAAAGAGATCAACTCCGCCTTGGCGAAGATCAAGAACGGCACCTACGGCCTGTGCGAAGGCACCGGCCAGCCGATCATCAAGGAGCGGCTCGAATATCAGCCATGGGCACGATATTCGGTTGAATATCAGCGGAAGATGGAAAGGCACGGCCGGTAAACAATCCGCCGATCACGATGCCTTCTCGTCGTTCCAGCGCTGTGACCTCCCCACTGTCATGGCTGTGTTTCGCGCTGACCGTAGCGATCGGCGTAACGCTGGATCAGTGGTCCAAGGTCTGCGCATTCGCCCGGCTGGCAGGACCGCCGTGGTATGATTCGCACAATCTCATCCATTTCCCGACGCGAACGTATGCGTTCATCCCCGGCTGGTTGCAGTTTGAGGTAATCCCCAATTATGGCGCCGTCTTCGGAGTCGGGCAGGGGAAAAGAGTTTTGTTTCTTACCGTTTCCGCCGGCGCCATTCTTTTCATTTTTTACCTGTTCACCGTGAGCGGCCGCCAGCGGATCTATCAGATCGTCTTGGGCATGCTGATGGCCGGCGTGCTCGGCAACCTCTATGATCGGGCAAAATTCGGCTTCGTCCGCGATATGATTCACGCGTTGCCGAAGTGGAATGTATTTCCCTATATTTTTAACGTCGCCGATTCGCTGCTCTGCGTCGGGGTGACGCTCATGATCGTGCATAGTTTTTTTCAGTCGTCCGGACAGGGTTCCGATTCTCGCTCGCGCTCCGCTGGGCGCCGGCGGTAGCCGACTGCACCCTCACAGCGTCTATCTCAGGTTCCGCGGAACTTTAGCGTCCCCGCTTGCGGCGGGGCATGTTCGGCGACCACCCCTCGCCGGACGCGATGCTAACGGGTTATTCGAAACGATCCCATTCCCTTGAACGGTGAGCCGGTCTTTGTGCTAACAATGCCTGACGCGTTAGACGAATCCGACCGTGAATTTCTCCATCGAGCCGTCAAGCTTGCGATGAACGGCCGCGGTCGCGTCGAGCCGAATCCGATGGTCGGATGCATCCTCGTAAAAAACGATCGCGTCATTTCGCGAGGCTGGCATGCCTTGTATGGCGGCCCTCACGCCGAGGTGGTCGCGCTGGCCGGATGCGAGGAATCGCCCGAGGGTTCGACGGCTTATGTGACGCTTGAGCCATGTCGCCACTTCAACAAAAAAACGCCGCCGTGCATACCGGCCCTGATTGCCGCGGGGGTGACCCGAGTGGTGATCGGATGTCTCGATCCCAATCCCCACGTGAACGGCGGCGGAGCGAGTGAGTTGCGAGCGGCGGGCGTGGATGTTCAAGTCGCCGATGATCCCCGATGCCGGCAACTACTGGCGCCGTTCATCGCCAACACGACGCTGGGCCGTCCATACATCACGCTGAAGTGGGCACAAACAGCCGACGGAAAAGTCGCCGGCCCCGGCGGATCGCGAATCAGAATCAGCAACTCGAGTTCCCATCGCGTCATCCACGAACTGCGCGGGCGCTGCGACGCCATTCTCGTCGGCATCGGCACCGCGGTCGCCGACGACCCGCTACTGACCACTCGCGGAATCGACTCGCCCCGGCCGCTGACCCGGATCGTGCTCGACAGCGATTTGCGTCTCTCCATGGACAGCCAACTCGTTCGCACCGTGGATCGCGGAAGGGTAGAGGTGTTCTGTTCAAAGGAAGCGGCGAAATTCTCGGGAACGCGAACCGTGCTTGCTTCATGCGGCGTGGAAATTCATGCGATCTCCTCGGATTCGCCTGGCCGATTGAATCTGCAAGAATTGATTCACCGACTCGGCCTGCAAGGAATCACTCACCTGCTGATCGAGCCGGGCCCAACCCTTGCGGCCAGTTTTTTGACGGCGGCACTGTGGGACCGGGCATGGGTTTTCCATTCGCCGATCATGATCTCGGACCCGACGGCGCCAGGGGCGGCGCCCCTTCCGTCCAATGCCGTGCTGGCCGCGGAGGTGAATATCGCCGATGATACTCTCATCGAATATTTCAATCCCCTGGGGGCGTACGGCGGTCCATTTGCGTCGGCGGATCTCGCGATGATCCGCTCGTAACGCAAAAGTATGACCGATTCGATTCCAGCTTTTTCCCAACACACGATGGCTCTCAGTCGCCCCGACCGCCGCCCCCCCTTCAGGTCGGCGGTCGGGACCACTCGTCATGCTTGATACGCAAAGACCATGGTTATCCTGCGCGCGTGCAAAAAATTTCCTGGAATTATGTACATGCGCATAGAAATGGCTGGTCTCCTCAAGCCGAGCGTACAGCCTCTCTCCTGGCGGCCGCCGGGCATGTCTATCCCCTTATGACCAGGGCGAAACTGTTTTAGTGGAACGTCGGAGAGTATCTATGCGGAAACGGCGCGCGATAAGATCGGGACACGGAAGAAATACTTCAGGCATCACCGTCACCGCGCCGTAAAACGATCCTGAAGTCCGTCGAATCGGCCGCGCGCTTTGGATTTTGTCGAGTCGGTGACTCTACATTGGGCGCGCAAAAAAAGCCCCCGGCCAAAACCGGGGGCGCTATCGAATCGAATTGGATCGCAAGATTCAGCCTGCGACTACTTGGCCATGTCCTTCAGCGCCTTGAGCGCACGCACCTTGATGACTTTGCGAGCCGGCTTGGCTTTGAACATCACTTCCTCCTTGGTGAAGGGATTGATGCCCTTATGAGCCTTGGTGGCGGGCTTTTGAATAACGATGATCTTCATAAGTCCCGGAACGGCGAACACGCCAGGGCCTTTCTTCCCGACGGCGCCTGCGATCTGTTCCGAAAGCGAATCAAAAACCGACGAGACTTGCTTGCGCGCCAAGCCGGTCGATTCGGCGATCTTGGTCAGAATTTCACTCTTGGTCGCGGGTTTTGCGGTCGTAGCCATTGCGTTGCTCTCCTTAGCGAAAAGGTTAGGAATTCCGTTCACACAGTTCCAAGTTTGCATGAAACAAGGGGATTTTGCAAGTCTGCGCGAGTTTCGCGACAGGAATTTTTTGCTAAACATGCAAAATCCTCGGGATTTTCGGCAGCGCCGCGTGACGCCGCTCCGAATCAACGCCGCGACCACGCATGACACGCGACTAAAAAGGCCAGCTTTTAACGGGAAAAACGTGATTTATGGCGATCGGCGCCGGATCGACCGGAGGATCCTCCCGATGCATCCGCCCGCGCGATAACGCGCGGCGGCGCCTCCGTCCACCATGCGGATTGGAGCAACAATCGGCAATTGCATTAGGTAATCACGCGTCGCGATTAATGAATTTTCCGCACCGAACGAATGTTTTCACGAACAAGATGGCTTGGTTCGCAGTCGGGTTAGCCTCCGGCGTGGGCGTCACTACCGATGGCTTACAAAGGTTCGATCCCGCCGCCAGCATGCGCCTATGGTGGCGGCGGGCGGGCGACGAGGCATCCAGTCCGGTCGATGGCGACGGCATCGTCACTGTAGATCCAGGACGCGGCGGCGCGGGCTTCGCCAACGAATCCAACGGGAATCGGCGACGTCTCCAGGGCCAACGTCAAATGAACCGTCCCGCGGATTTCCGAGGCGATTGGCTCAGCCATCATCACCGGGGCTATTTCTACCGCTTACATTCGCCCAGCTTCAATGTGGCGCGAATGCAAAGGGTCCTCCGCGCACGCGCGCGGATGGACCCTTTGCCGCAAACAGGATGGTCGGCGCGGCGACGATCGCCGCCGGATCACTCGACCGATCGCGCCGAATGACGCAGAAAATTTCGGGTAAAGTCGCGGCGATTAATCGTGGCGAGTGAAGGAAAGCGCAGGTTATTCAAAGGCTCCGCGTTTGCGGTTAATGGGAGGACGAAAGCGCCGCGGCCTTTTTGATGAGGCCGACAAACTCCTGGCGATAACCGGCGTCGTCGGGACCGGCGGCTTGCAGCGCGTTATCGAGGATCGCAGAGTAGGTCGCGTTGCCTTTATAGTCGCTGTCGTGCAGCAGCAGGCCAAACTCGGCGACCGCGGCGGAGAAGCGGAATTCGGTCGACGTTCCCGGAAGCGCGACGCCGCGGTCTTCCCCGGCGGCTTGCAACATGCGCGGCGCCAGGTTGATCGGATCGGAGTACGAAACGGCCGCCGTGAGCATATCCGCGGGATGATTCATCGATGCCGTGCCGGTGGGGATGACCTGGTAGAGGGCCGTTACGCACTGGCCGGCGCCCAGCTCGCCGCCGCGTTTGGATTGGCTGGTCAGTTCTTCGCGGCTCATGGCCCGGCGTTCGTAGCCGATGAGACGATAGGCCTCGGCGGCGGCGGGATTGAACGTCACCTGGACCTTCACGTCGCGCGCGACCACCACCAGCGCCCCGTTCATCTGATCGGCAAGGACTTTTCGCGCTTCTTCGAGCGTATCGACATACGCATAGTTTCCGTTGCCGGCGGCGGCGATGGTCTGCAAGGTGGCGTCCTGGAGATTATTCATGCCGACGCCCAGAACGGTAAGCGAAATTCCGCCGTGCGATTTTTCCCGGATGATCGACGCGAGCTGCGCGTGGTCGGTGACGCCGACGTTCCAGTTGCCGTCGGTGGCGAGGATGACGCGATTCACCCCGCCGCGGATAAAAGCGCGGGCGGCAAGGTCGTAGGGGAGCTCGATGCCCTGCCCGCCGGTCGTGAGGCCGCCGGCGTCGAGACGGTCGATGGCCGCCCAGATCGCCTGCTTGTCTTCCACGGGAGTCGGCGGGAGGACGACGCCGGTTTCCTGCGAATAGGCGACGATGGACAGGCGGTCGCGCACGGAAAGCTTGGCCACGAGCAGGCGCATCGCCTGTTTAAGCAACGGCAGTTTTGTCTTTTCCGACCGCATCGACGGGGAGACATCGATGGCGAAAACCAGGTTCACCGATGGCCGGGCGTCGGGGGATAATTCCAACGCCTGCACGCAGACCCGCGCCAGCCGATGCTCCGGTCTCCACGGACAGGCGCCGATCTCGACCTGCATCGCCAGCGGCACGTCCCCGGCCACCATGGGCGAGCGGATGGGGAAATAATTGAGCATTTCCTCGATCCGCACGGCGTCTTTCGGCGGAAGCTTGCCGTGCGTGAGGAATCGGCGGATGTTGGAATAAGACGCGGTATCCACGCCGGCCGAGTAACCGGAAACCGGCTCGCGAGCCACATCGACGAACGGGTTTTCCAGCAGATGGGAATACGCTTCTTCGGTCGGACCCGACGTGCTCCGCGCGCTCCCGGCGGCGGCATGAGACACTTTTTCCGGCGCCAGTTGATCGAAAGGCAATCTCGCGAAAGTCTCGGGCTTGACCGGCGCCGACCGATGGACGGCGGCATCGCCGGGCGCGTGGGAATCGACCCCTTTATCCGCGGCCTTCGGCGCCTGGCTCACCGCCACGCGCGGCGCCGCCCCATTGTCCGGAGGACGCACGCCAATGAGCGCCGGCGGTTGCAGCGACGTTTCCTCGCGCTCCGATCCGCGCGCCGCCAGCCCATTGTCCGGCTGCGGCATCCATGGATCGGTCACGAAACCGGGGGCGGAATTATCGTTCACCGCCATCTTGTCCGAACCGGCCGGTTTGGTCGCATCGGAATCGGCGCTGGACGGCAGGCGATCCGCGTCGGGCTCGGTCGTCCATGCCCGGCGCTTTGCCGACGGATCGGTTTGAGTCGCGACATTGATATGCCGATCGATGAACGGAATCAGCACCGCGATCACGCCGCCGACGATCAGGATTGAAGCGGCCATGCTCATGAACAGGATCAAGCGGTCATGGCGAACCGGATGCCGCAGGGTCATGCGAGGAACGCGGACCATTTCGTCGAGATGCCGTTCGATGGCGGCGTGCTGGAGGTCGTTTAGCTCCCCGAAATGTTCGCGGGTGAGTTCGTCGGAGAGGATATGGGCGGTGGATCGCACGTCGGCGACATACCGGCGCGCCTCTTCGCTGGCGGCAAGGTGTGCGGCCACGGCCGCGCGCTCCGCGCCGGACAGTTCGTCCAGGGCGTAGGCGGTCAAAAGTGATTCATCGATGCCGACTGACATAATTTGCTCTGCTCGCTTTGTCTCTGATCACTATAGCGGATTCATGGGTTGTACGTTGCCGAATCGTTCTCGAAGGGCTTTGAGTCCCGTATGGATTAAGAATCCCACGTTGGTGACGGTGAGGTTGGTCACCACGCTGATTTCCTTATACGACAATCCATGCTGAAATTTCAGCCGAATCACTTCCTGTTGATTCTTTGGCAAGACGGACATGGCCTTAATGACCGATGCGTAGGAATCGTCCCGTTCGGCGGCATAGGACGGCTCGGGCTCCGCGCTCCCCAGAACCCCGGATTGCTCTTCGCTGAGCAGATTCATCCGCCGTTCCTTTCGCCGAATATCGACCGCCAGATTGCGGCAGACTCGGAAAAGCCATTCCGCCAAATGGGCTTCGATCTTGCCCCTGTCCTGCACGCAGAGCCGCACAAACGCTTCCTGCACGATATCGCGTGCCCGCTCGGAATCCCCGACAAGGTTGGCGGCATATGCCACCAACTGCCGCTCGTGTTGTCGAACCGCCGCCCGGATCCATTCCGCTCGCTCGTGCGGGTCATCTGTCGGCGCCGGTATATCGCCCATCCGGTCTCCCGCGGGATTTGTACGCTCTACTGACATTAACGATCCCGCCGGCGCCTTCTTAGGCCAAATCTTGTCCGACCCGCCATAAAGTATGATGGCCATTTGCCTTGGAAGAATCAAATCTTTTGCCGATCTTCCGCCGCCAGGGCAGGCGGTACCGCGGCGATACACAGCACGTGCACCACGCCGGCGCCCCATTGAACGGTCGCGCTCGTCAGATAAATGCGATGAAGAAAATCAAACCGGTCGCTGTCCAGAAGATGCCGTCCCTTGGCGTCGAGCAGGCGGTCGAGAAACGGGTGCAAAACGAATAGCTCGACCTGCACCGCCGCGATGACGATAAGACTTCCCGCGATCGCGTATCGGAAAGCGACATCTTCGTCTTTGAAAAGAACGCAGGTATTCCACGCGAGGACGATGATCGCGGCCGCGCCGGCCACATTAATCCATTGCGAGACTTCCTGCGTGATAAAGCCCTGCCGCAGGTGGCTCCCCAAAACGCGCATGCCGACCGGCACGACCACGCCGGCGTAGAAAGTGAACCCGCCGAGCCAGAACGAAACCACGGCATAGACAAGAAATCGCCGAAGCGTAGCCACGGAAAGCAAACGAGTCATTGATTAGAATTCCAACGATAGGCTAACGATGATTCCCCACCGCAAATCCTCGCGTCCTCCCTTGTCGACGGGGAAAATATAACCGAAACCAAGCTGGGGTTGCACATCGTGAATCCGCTTCATCTCCAGGCGAAAGCCGGCGGTGGCGGTGAGCGCGTTATGGCCTGACCTGTCGCCGTCGAGCCCGGTTTCGCCGACCAATTCAAAGAGCGGAATCGTCTGTTCGACCCAGGGCAGCGGAAGGTCTTCGTCTTCGATCGAGTAGCCAAAGGCGACGCCATACTCCATCGATTGGCGGCCTTCATCGGGCGCAGAGCCGAGCAGCGTGGAGAAGGAGACGAGGCTTTGCAGGCTGAAATGTTCGCCGAGGCGGAGATCATCGAAAATGCCGGGCGCGATTTCCGTGTTCTTGCTCACGTGGGAATTGGTTGGGATTCCGACCTCCAGAATAACGCCGATGGTGTTGTCGTAAAATCCCCCCTGCGTCACATATTGCACGATCGGCAGCCGCGCGCCGAGTTCGACGTTGCCGACGCCGGTCGTTTGAACGCGATCGGCCACGTTTGCGTCGAAGCCATGAGTGGCGTCGCTGACATACGGAACGCAAATCTCGAACGTCATGATACCGGCCGATTTCTGCACTTCGATCGAGCCCTGGTTGTTGGCGACGCCTTTGGCTTCCTCATGTTGGTAATCCAAGCGCAGTTCGTTATTGACGGTGGTGTCTTCCACGCGCAGCGGCTCGGGGAACCAATCGCTGTAGTATCTGCTGCGTTTTTCAAGCAGACCCAAGGCGCCGAAGCGTGATGCGTTGGGATCGGTCTCGGTTGTCGCGGAGGTTTTGGGGTTGTCGTCGTCGTCCGCTTTTGCCTTGTCGATTCGGATGAGCAAGGTAAGCAGCAAGGCCATCAGAAAAAAGAGAGGGGCGTTCTTCGGTTCCGGCATTTGCGGGGGACTGTAAAAGCGAAGTCGGCGGGCGTCCATGCCTTTATGCAATCCTAATCAAACATTAATCCCCGCCGCATTCGCTTCGATCTCGCGGCCCTGAAAGAGGACCGGCCGAATCGGCGATTGACGGGCGATCGACTTTTTGCATTTTGCATTCCCAGCCTCTACAACGCATCGATATGTCTCAAGGCCAGCCGCTCGATTCCGTCGCGCCGCAGCCGCCCAAGGGGGCGCTTGCGATTATTTTTTCCATCGTCTTCATCGATCTGATGGGCTTTGGGATCATCATTCCGCTGCTGCCGTTTTACGTGAAGGCGCCGCAGGATAAGCCGTTGCAGGTCACGCTGCTGTTTTCGGTTTTCTCGATCTGCCAGTTTATCGGCGCGCCGGTCCTCGGCGCCATCAGCGACCGGATCGGCCGCAAGCCGGTGCTGGCGTTTTCGCAGGTGGGCAGCGCGATCGGGTACGTGCTGCTTGGCGTGGCGACTCAGCCGCAATTTCATTTCAGCGATACGATGTTGCTGACGCTCGTCTATATCTCGCGCGTCATCGACGGATTCACCGGCGGAAACATCTCGACCGCCCAGGCCTACATCAGCGACGTCACCACGCCGAAAAACCGCGCCAAAGGAATGGCGCTGATCGGCGTGGCGTTTGGGTTGGGTTTTGCGTTTGGACCATTTCTGGGCGGCGTTCTTGGGGCCATCCACGTCAGCATTCCCGCGTATGTCGCCGCCGGCTTCAGCGCCTGCGCCGCGGTTCTCACGCTTGTTCGTCTTCCCGAGAGCCGCGTCAATAAGCCCGTCGATGTCGAAGCCTGGCTTCATCCGCGCCGATTCGCGCCGATCCTCAACAACCGCGTGCTGGTCGAATTGCTCGCCATCTCCTTTTGCCTGATGGCGGCCTTTGTGATGATGGAAAGCACCATCGGCCTCTATCTGAACGACCGTTTCGGCTGGGGGCCCAAACAGGTCGGCTGGTACTTCGCCTATATCGGCATCATCATCGCCCTGGTGCAAGGCGGCCTGGTCCGGCGCCTGACCACCAAAATGAGTGACTGGCCGCTGGCGATCGCAGGGCCGTTCCTGGTCGCGATCGGCATGCTCGGCTACATCCGTCTCGGTTACGGGGGCGGGTTGCTGGTCCTGTTCGTGGCCGGCGCCATCAACGCGTCGGGCCGAAGCCTTCAGATGCCGACCATCTCATCGCTGATTTCCAAATTCAGCGATCCCAAACAGCAAGGCGTCGTCTTCGGTCTATACAGCGGCTTAAGCAGCCTGGCGCGCGTGGCCGGGCCGGTGGTAGCGGGGTTGGTCTACCCGTTTTTGCATCACACGGGACAGTACCTGGCGGCGGCGATCATCGCATTGCTGATGGGCGCGTGGCTAATGGTCCTCCGGCAACCGACGCCGGGTGAAGCGGTGGAAAAGCCGGTTCCCGCGACTCATAATCCGAACGAAGTCCCGATGGCGGAGCTTTGAATAATCATATCGCACCCGTTTGGGCCCAGAGGCCGGCGACTGTGCTACGGGTTATTGGACGGCCATTTTAGATTTCGAGTTTCGGATTTCAACTTTCCCCTGGTCGCGTGTAAACTTTCGCCGGGCTACATCTTTCATTTTGGAACCGGACATGGACGTCATTGCAGTCGTCCCTATTTTCATGAGCGCGGGCGCCGCGGCGCTGCCGACGATCGTGGCGGCGTTGACCGCCGTGGCCGCACTGGTATTCAAGCCGCGCGCGTTGCTGCAAACGTGCAGGCGCCGGCCTGTTCTGGCGCTTTCGGCGATCGCCGGGATCGCCGGCGTCATCCTCTTTTCCACCTGGCTGCTGACGCCCGCCCAGGCCGCCCGTCGTGTTCAATCGGGCGATCGACCGCGGCAGGATTGGGCGAAGGTGGCCGAGCGGATTCTGGCGCTGGAGCAGACCGGCAAAGCGCCCACGCTGATGGTCGCCCAGGCGATGGATGTCCCGCTTTTTCTCGGGCGCGACATGAGCCGGCGCGGGTACGACGGCGGCGCCATTCCCGTCGGCCTTAAACAGATCTGGAATTTCCGTCCGGATGAAACGATGTTTCTTTCGGTCAGCGCCATAACCGCTCATTACGTTTATGCCGCCGGCTGTCAGACCGACGTCGGCGGATTTACCGGCTTGCTCGCCTGTCTCGACGCCGAAACCGGAGCGCCGATCTGGCAAATCGCCCAGGCCAACGACGAGCCGCTGCGACCATTTTTCAGTTCACCGGCCCTTTCCCGCGACGGCAAAAATCTCGTCATCGGCCAGGGCCTGCATGACGATCACGATTGCTCGCTGCTCTGTTTTGACGCCACCGACGGTCATCTGCGCTGGTCGGTGAAAACGCCGCTCCATATCGAATCCTCCCCCGCGATTTTCGGCGACATCGCCGTCGCCGGCGCCGGGGCGATCGAGGGAAAAGACGGGAAAGCCGTCGGCGATCCCGGCTACGTTTTGGCCGTCTCGATTTCCGACGGCAGGGAACTTTGGCGCCAATCCGTCAACGATCCCGAAAGCTCCCCGGCCATCGACGACGCCGGCGTCGTCTACATCGGCAGCGGCTTTAACGGCAGCGCCGTCATCGCGCTCCGAAGCGAAACGGATCAGGAGCTACAAGACAAGAAGCTGCCGCGCGTCATCTGGCAAACGCCCGTCGCCTATCCCGTGACCAGCGCCATTACGCTGGCCGGCGATCTGGCGATCGCCGGCGCCGGGAATAGCGACTACGTCTACTCTAATCCGAATCCGCAAGGCGCCGTCGTCGCGCTGGATCGCAAGACAGGCCAGATTCGCTGGCGGACGAATTTCCAGGACGCCGTGCTGGGCGAAGTGGCGTATGCCGACGGCAAACTGATCTGCCCCTTGCGCACCGGCGAAGTGACGGCGCTCAACGCCGTCGATGGAACGGTCCTGTGGCGCGCCCGCGTGAGCGGCGCCGCGCCGGTACTTGCCGGTTGCGCGCTGGCGGGCAATCGCGTTTACGCGGTGAGCCGGGACGGCTACCTCGCGATCATCGACGCCAACGACGGGAAGGTGCTGGAAAAGACATATCTCAACGATCAGGCCAGGCCGGGAACGGGATTATCGGTGTCGGCGCCGCAGGTGGTCGGCGGGCGGGTGATCGCGGGAAGCGAAACGGGCGGACTAAAAAGTTTTGTGGGATCGGGAAACGCCCCATGATGCAACGAATGCCATTTACGCTGGGGCTGGCGGATTGCCGCGACAATGCCCTGGTCGGCGGGAAGGCGGCGAGCCTTGGCCGGTTGGTTCGGGCTGGGTTTCCCGTGCCCGACGGCTTTGTTTTGACCACCCTTGCATATCGATCGGCGCAAAAGGAATCAATCGCGTCTGGCGGCAACGGCCGCGCGCTGCCGACCGACATGGCGCGGGAAATTCTTTCGGCCTATCGACATATCGGGCGCGGACCCGTCGCGGTGCGATCGTCGGCCACCGCCGAGGATATGGCGGGGGCGTCGATGGCGGGGCAGTACGAGACATTTCTGGATATCGAGGGGGACGCGGAATTGCTTGAGGCCGTCGAGCGGTGCTGGGCGAGCCTGCATTCGCCGCGCATCCTGTCGTATTTGAAAACGCATGACATCGACCCGTCTTCCGTGGCGATGGCGGTGGTGATTCAGCGGCTTGTGCCGGCCGACGTGGCGGGCGTGCTCTTCACCGTCAATCCGCAGACCGCCGCCCATCGCGAGATGCTGATCGAGGCAAGTTGGGGTCTGGGAGAATCGGTCGTTTCCGGACGGGTGCAGCCGGATGTGCTGCGGATCGAGCGGGAGACCGGGCGGGTGCTGGCGGCGACGATCGCGGAAAAGCATCTGATCCTGGCCGCCGGCGCGGGCGAGGAGCGGGAGGTGGAAGAATCCCGGCGTCGCCAGCCCTGCCTGCGCGGCGCCGACGTGCATCAACTCTGGCGATTGGGGCGCGCGGTCGCCGACCATTTCGGCAAGCCTCAGGATATCGAATGGGCGATTCACGGCAATCAGCTTTACCTGCTGCAATCGCGGGCGATCACGACCCTCGACGACGCCGAGGCGCAGGAAGAAATTTTGCACGGCGCGCGCGAGCGGCTGCGCGAAAAAATAAAGAACGGCCGCGGCCCATGGGTCGTGCATAATCTCGCCGAAACGCTGCCGCACCCCACCCCGCTGACGTGGAGCGTCATCCGGAATTTCATGACCGGCGCCGGCGGGTTCGGACTGATGTATAGGCAAGTCGGTTTCGAGCCTTCCCCGGCGGTGCAGCGCGACGGATTTCTCGATCCGATCGGCGGGCGGATTTACATGGACGCTTCGCTGGCGCCGGAGATGTTTTTCGAGAATTTCCCATTCGCCTATGATTCGGCCGAACTTAAACGCAGCCCCGACGCCTCGCAAACGCCGCCGACGCTGCCGACGGGAACCTTCTCGCAAAGAACGGCGGCGGCAAGGAAACTCGCCGCCGTCAACGCGAAATTGCTCGCGCTGTCGGGCGATCTCGATCGGCGCCTCAACGCTGAAATTTTTCCCGCCTTTGCGGCCTGGTGCGCCCAGGAAAAAAAACGCGATCTCGCCGGCCTTACCCCCGCGCAGCTCGTCGATCTTTGGCGTGAACGCGAGAAAGCCGTGCTGAGCGATTTCGCACCGCAATCATTGTTGCCGAGTCTTGTCACGGGAATGGCATCGGCCGATCTTCGCACGGCGTTGGCGGAGCTTTTCTGGGATGAAGATCCTGATGCCCTGTCGCAGCTTATTTCGTCGGGCGGGCCACCCAACCGCACCGTCACCGCCGACGCCGAACTATTCGAGGCGGCGAGAAATAATCAGCCGCTCGATCAATGGATCGTCGATCACGGCCATCGCGCCGCCGGCGAGTTTGATCTGGCTGCGCCGCGCTGGCGCGAGCAACCCGCCTTCGCCCGCGAAATGGGCGCGCGGCTTTCCGCCGGCGAAGGGCCCTTGGTCCGCCATCAGCGCCATGGCGCCGAGGTGAACGCGCGCATCGACGCCTTGCGGTCGCGGCTGAATCGCCGAGAGAAAGGCGATCTCGATCGCCGGATTGATCTGGTCCGGCGATACATCGCGTTTCGCGAGGACGGGAAGGATTTTCTTATGCTCGGCTACGATCTGCTTCGCGACCTGGCGCTTGAAGCGGGCCGGCGGCTCGATGTGGGGGAGGATATTTTTTATCTTGGCCGGGAGGATCTTTTCGACGCCCTCCATGTCGGCTACGCCCCGCATCATCTGATCGAGCGGCGCAAGCGCGCCTATCGGGCCGAGGCGCGCGTGAGCCTGCCCGAGGTGATCGACGAACAGGCGATCGACTCCATCGGCGAGCCGGTCGAAGTGAAACATGCCCGCGGATTTAACGCGTTTGCCGTATCGAGTCATGAAGCCGTCGGCCCGGCGCGCGTGATTCATTCACCGAGCGCCGTCGGCGATATCGGCCGCGGCTATATTCTGGTTTGCCCGAGCACGGATCCTTCGTGGACGCCGCTCTTCGTCAACGCGGCCGGCGTGGTTCTGGAGCGCGGCGGAACATTATCCCACGGCGCCGTCGTCGCTCGCGAAATGGGCCTGGCCGCGGTGGTTTTGCCCGACGCCACCCGGCTATTCCGCGACGGCGAAGACATTCGCGTGGACGGCCGGCGCGGCTGGGTGAGCCGCATTTCCGAAGAATCCGCCGACGCCCGCCCGGCCGAGCGGCCGATCGACACGGACGATACGCGCGTGCCGCACGAACTCGCGCCCCCTCCGGCCGGGCATCAGGAGCGGATCAGCGCGAAGATCCGGAATATTTTTTCGGCCGTCTGGGCGGCGTATCTTCTGGCGGCGTTCGCGCTTCCCCAGCGATGGCTCTATGACCCGTCGCTGCGATTGCTCGACACGTTTCTTTGGCCCATTGCGCGCGGGTTGGGAAAACCGGCGGTGGTCGCCGTCGTGGCCGCGACGATCGCGGCGCTGACGCTGGTCGTGCAAAAACTCGTCACCGACAATCGCCGGCTTCTGGAAGCCAAGCGCCGGGCGGCGATTCTCAAATCGCAGGCCCAGGCGTTGCCGCCAAAGTCCGCGCGGCGAATCGCGTTTTTTCAAGCGGCCAACCCGGTTCAATGGCGCGTACTCGCGGCGGCGATGGTTCCTGCCGGGATCTTGCTCGGGCCGATGGTAATGACATTCGCCTGGCTGGCCGCGCGCGTCGATCCGTCGGTCTGGCCGGCGCCGGCCGGGTCGGCGGTGCAGGTCGTGGCGACGGTGGACGGCGAATGGACGCAGCCGATTTTTATTTCCGTTCCCGCCCCGATGCAGTTGGACGAATCGACGCCGGCCTCGCGCGCCCCGGCGCCGATCCGCAGGACGCTCGAGCGCCTTCTTTCGCTTTATCGCCAGCCCCGAGCCGACGCGGCCGAACCATGGGAACTAAGGGCCGCGCCCGACCTTGCGCGCGAACAGTCGGCGGCCGATCTGCAGGCGTATCTTGACGGCGGCATCGCTCCGCAGGGCCTGACCTGGCTTGTACGGGCGCCGGAAAATTGGGCCGGCCGATTTCCGGTCGCCGTTGCCTCCGCCAACGGTCCGCCGGCCACTGTAAGCGCGGTGCTTGGCGAACGCGATGCACCGGCGCCGACCACGGCCGACGGCGCGCACGGCTCACCGGTCAGGGAATTGAAAATCGTCTACCCCCGGCCGGCGCAAGAACCGGTTTTCTGGACCCGCGCGTTCGAACGGGCCGCCGGCTGGACTCACCTGTCGGCGTGGTTGCTCCTCTACGTCATCGTCTATATCCCGGCGTTGGCGCTGACTCGAGTCGCACTGAAAGTCGCATAATGAAAAAGCTCATTTTTGCGTCGCTTCTCCTATCGCTCTGCACGAACAGCCTCTTCGCATTGTTTCAGGCTGATCTGCCGGTCTCGAAGCGGTTTGAAAAGTCTCGCCTGGTCCTGGTGGGAAAAATAACGGCGTTTAATCCGCAGACCGGCTTGGTCGTGGCGGCGACGACGCAGACTCTGAAAGGCGCCGGCGCCCCCACGACGTTTCAGGTGCATCTGGTTAAGACGCCGGCCCTCGCCAAGGCGGCCGCGGTCGGCGAGCCGGTCGTTATTTTCGAGGGGCAGAATCAATCGGTGGTTCACATCGCCGATCAGTGGGCCAGCGCGATCGTGGTTCCGAATGTCGAGCCAAAGCGATGGCGGACATTCCAAATCGATTCCACCGGCCACCGCGATTTTCCCGGCTCGACCGCCGCCTTGATTCCCGTCCTCCAGGAGTTGAAGGCCGGCGCCTATACGCTTCTCGACGCTTATGAAGGAAAGCCGTTCTCCGGCGGCGTCAGGGAAATCGCCAGGCTTCCCGTCGCCAAGCCGGCCTTCATGCTCGCCGCCGACATCGACGGCGACGGCAAGCCCGATCTGATCGTCGGCACGCCCGACGGCATCAAGCTATTTCTCGCCGTCGGCGACGGCTATTCCAACGCCACCGAAAAATGGGGATTGTCCGGCGTCGCCGAGTCGTGCGCCGCGGCCGATATCGAAGGCGCCGGGAAAATCAGCCTCCTTATCGGCAAAACGCTCTATCGAAACGACGGCAAGAAACTCACCGCCGACCCCGCGGCGATCCACGTTGACGGAACCGCCCGCGTCACGGCATCCGCTCTAACGCCTGGCGGCGACGGCAAAACAGCCGCGGCGGCGCTGCTTTTGAATGACGGAAGATTGCTTCTATTTAAACATCCGGCCGGCGCGGGCGAAGCGTGGGTGAAATCGCTCGACCGCAAAATCGGCGACGCAGCGAATGTTCCCCGGTCGGCGGCGTTCGGAGATTTTTCCGGCGACGGAACGCTGAGCGCCCTCGTTCTCGACGACAAAACGATCGTCCGTTATTCGCTGACGCCGGGCGCGCCGCCGGACGACTTTGCGCGGCTGACCGGCGATCCTTTGGATCAGGTCGTGAAGTCCTTCGCGCAGGGGATGAACAACGCCGTCGTCACGCCGATCGATATCAACGGCGACAAGCGCCCCGATCTTCTTATTTCGTCGGACGCCGCCGCGCTGGTCCTGATCAACCGCGGGTTCGGCGCGTTCCTGGTGGATAGAGACGCCGGCGCCGCATTGAGCGCGCCCGGCGTAAACGTCGCGCTGGCGAAAGCCCGGTGCGGCGTTCATGGTGGCGCCGGGGGAAACGACGCGCTTCTGATTCTGACGGACGACGGGAAATTGCTGTCGGCGACGACGCCGCCGGTCAAGGGGAAATAGCCCGGCCGAACGCGGCTTCGAAAGATTCGCCGCCGCGATGACCCCGCGCGAAAAAAACATCCGCGAAGGACACAAACGCACATGACGGCGATCGCGCGATTGCGGACGCCGACTGAGTTGAGCGCTCCGCGGATATTTCGGTTTCGGTCGATCGACAATCGCTCAAAGCGCCATTTCGTAGATTTGCCGAAGTTCGGTTTCGCCGACCTTGCGCGGGTTGAACGTCGCCGTCCATTGCCGGGCGGCGATCGCCGCGAGGTCCGCCAATTTTCCCGCGTCGGCGCCAACGTCGGATAAGCGACGCGGCAGTCCGCCGGCGTCGAGCAGCGATTCGATGCGGCCGGCGAGTTGCTCGGCGTCTTCCATCAACGCCGAGTAGGGGTTGCCGTCGCGCGAATTAAATCGAACGACGAACGGCAACATGAGTCCCACCGCCACGCCATGAACCGTTCCGCAGACGGCCGTCAGTCCGTTGGCCAATGCGTGAGCGGCGCCGAGCATTGAATTTTCGATCGCGGCGCCGGCCAGGTGAGAGCCGAGCAGCATCCCCTCGCGGGCCTGTACGTCATGATTGTCTTGCATCACGCGCTGGAAGCCCGATTCCAAAAGCGTCCATGCCCGACGCGAGAATAACAACGAGACTTCGTTGCGCTGCGTGCACCCGGCTGTCTCGACCGCATGGGCCACCGCGTCGATTCCCGTCGCCGCGGCAACCTTGGGCGGCTGCGTGGCCGTCAGATCGGGATCGAGAATGGCTACGCGCGGCAGAGCCTTCTTGTCTCCGCAGGCCATCTTCTGATGCGTTTCGGGATCGGTGATGAGAGCGAAGCTCTGGGCGTCGCTGCCGGTGCCGGCGGTCGTGGGAACGGCGATCATCGGAAGCATGGGCGTCTTTGCCTTATCGACGCCCCAGTAATCCTGCATGCGCCCGCCGTTGGTATGCAGGAAATTGATTCCCTTCGCGCAGTCCATCGCGCTGCCGCCGCCGAGTCCGACGATCAGATCGGGTCTGAACTCGCGGGCGGCGAACAGGCCGTGCCCGACATGGATGACCGTCGGATTTTCCTTGACGGCATCGAAGACGCGCACGGCCACGTCCGCTTGATACAGCGCGCGAACGGCCCGTTCGACATGCCCGGCTTCGCGAATGCCGGGATCGGTCACGAGAAGGACACGCGACCCGCCTTGGGCTCGAACGATTCGGCCAAGGTGCAGGAGGGCGCCAGGACCAAAAGCGACGCGAACGCCGGAACCAGGAAGGGAGACGGGGGTTGGTGAGTGGGGAAGGGAAAACATTTTTTTCCGGCTCCCTCTCGGTTTGAACAAGAGGGCGGGCCGAGGGCGAAGCGCTTCATCCTTGACCACGGCTAATTTTGAAAGTGACGCCTCGGGATTTCGATACGCCGCGCCGTTTTACATCCGCGCGCTCAGACCTGGCGGCATATCGCCCGAAGCGAAAACATTTGGTCACGACGGAGCGGCCGCCAGCGATTGAAAGGCCCGCTGCCGATACAGATGCTCAAATAAATTTCCTTCGTGCGGCTGATCCCAGCTCAACTGATACGTCGGCACCGGGCCGATATTCAGACGGTCGATGTGATCGCAGGCCATCATCGCCCGCCGGAATTTCGGGTCGGCAGTGAGCACGGTCGCCACCAGCGTATCGCCGATCGCGACCGGCATTTCGCTGGCCGGGCATTCGACCACGGCCGCGAACGGAAACAGGTATTCCTTGTTGGCCAGCGCGTGCTCGCGATCGCATCGGATGATCGTCGGCAAAAGCCACGCGAGGCGGCCTTGTTGGACGAGGCGGGGCGAGCCGCGGAGTTTTTCGGTGACGTCGATGGCGCCGGGCAGTTGCGATTCGATGGCCGTGTTCATCCGGACCGCCATCTGCGGATTGGCGAACGCGGCGATCTGCGCGTCGGGATCGTCGGCGGGAAGGGCCTTGACGACCGCCAGTTTGCGGGCCACGGCGTCGGCGATCTTGTCGCCGTTTTTCGGCGTCCAGACGCTCGAAGCGTTGATGCACGATCTCCCGCCGTTGGCGGCGATAGAGCCGACCATGAGATCGACGTATTTTTCCCATTCGTCGGCGGCGTCGTCGCCAAGAATCACCTTGCTCCAGCCCGGCCCATGCAGTTCGACGCGGGGGTCTTTCGCCCAGGCCTTGGTGGTGCCCGCGTCGCCGAAAAGCATCGCGCGATCGACGACCTGCAACAGCGTGCTCGATCCTCCATGGTCGGTCGGATAGAAGCCAAACGCCTCGGCCGGCATCCCCGCCGCGATGAACGATTGGATCATTCGAAACGGCGTCCAGGGTTCTTCTCTGCCGGGCTTCAACACGATCGGCGCCTTCAGCGCCACCGCCGGCGCCCATAGCGAATGCACGCCGGGCGAGTTGCTCGGCAGCACCGCGCCGAAAATTCTTCCTTCGCGGAAATAACTCAGCGTCCGCCCCTCGTCGTCGCCCCAGCCCCGATCCAAAATCGTCAGATCAAACCCGCGCGTCAGCCCCGCGAGAATCACGTCCATTTCATCCAGAATCCGGTGAATTTTTTTCGCGTTGCCCCGGCAATACGAATGCGGCATGCCGGTGGTGGCCGACAAACTCCGCACGTAGTCGTCGAAGTTTTGTTTGGCGTCGCCGATCGAAATCACGCCGCCGATAAAGACTTCGGCGGCTTTCTTGCACATCGCGACCAGTTCCTTGATCGTGAACTGTTCGAGCACGGAACTGTCCATCCGATGCACGTCGCGGCTGATGAGGCCGGAATTGGCCATGCTCATGGCCGCGACGGGGTCGCCGGTGGCGTGGTGAAGGATTTCGATTTTGTCGACCGATTCATAAGGCTTGCCGTGACGCAGAATGGGAATGTGCAGCATGAAAGTCATACCTCCGGTTCAAAAGTCGCGTTGTATCTTAGGGGCGATTCGATTTGACCGCTCGACGGCGGCAGCGAATTTTTCTTGACGGGCATAGGCGTTTTGTGTCTCGCGAAATTCGATCGCGTTCTGTTTGCTCGACTCGGCCTCGTGCGTTCGAGGACAGGGCAATTCGCTTTTGGCCGTCTTACCCCCTCCCCCGGTACGCCGGGGGAGGGACGGGGGGGGCAAAAATTCAAAAGCGATCGCCCTGCGGTCGAGGAGCGTTATCCCGGAAAAAATTTGACAATCGCGGCGTGGCGCCTTCAAGTCGTGAAATTATGGCTCATATCCGTTGCGTCCCACGATTGGCGTTTCTTTGCGCGATCCTCACGCTGGGTAACGCGGTCGCGCTATTTGCGGCCAAGCCGACTCCCACGCATGCCGACGTCTCTTACGGGCCGCATCCGAATCAGTTGATGGATATTTATATTCCGCCGCGCGGGGAAGGGCCGTTTGCGGTGGTGATCTGGTATGGCGGCTTGTGGAAGCCGAGCAAGGGCGTGCCGGATCTGAATCGATTTTTCCCGGCTCGATGCGCGGTGGTCGGCGTGCAAACGCGGGTAATGCAGGACGGGATCGACGAGAAGGCGCCGGCGCCGGTGTCGGTCTGCATGCTTGACGCGCGGCGGGCGGTTCAATTTGTCCGTCTTCACGCGGCGGAGTGGAATCTTGACCCGAATAGAATCGCGGTGGCCGGCGGATCGCAGGGGACTTTGCCTGCCTTATACGTCGGATGCGCGGGGGAGCGGGCCGATCCTAAATCGGCCGACCCCGTAGAGCGGGTTTCGACGAAAGTGAGCGCGGTCGGAGCGTGGCGCAGCCAGCCGACGATCGATCCGGAGCTCATGCAGCAGTGGGTTGCGGGCGTGGAATGGGGAGCGCCGTCGCTGGGTTACAATTTCGGCGAATCATTGAAACGCCGGGACGCGCTTTTGCCGCTGATTGCCCTGTGGTCGCCGGACGCGCTGCTCAGCAAGGAGTCGGCGCCGATTTATTTCGAGAACAACTGGGGTTTGACCAAACCGGATTCGGTTACCGAGGCGGATTATCGGGTTCATTCGCCGCGTTGGGCGCTGGGGTTTCAGAAGTTGGCCCAGGAACGCGGCGCCACCTGCTACGTAAAATTTCCCGACCATCCTTCGGAGAAATACGCCGACATTTGGGACTTCCTCATTCAGCGACTGGCGCCGGCGGAAAAAAACTGAGCTATAATTCCCGCATATGAACGCACCGATGTTTGGAAGTTGGTCCGTGCAGGTGAGCGATATTCGCCCCTTCGCGATTCATGGCGACGCCTATTACGAGATGCACGTTTCCCGCATCGACGATCCGGAAGGATCGCCGGTGTCGCTGAAGGTGGCGCAGCACGTCATCAAAAGCGCCGTGCCGAAGGCGGGAGATAAAGTCAACATTTCGTTTCTGGCCGGGCAGGTGACGTCGGTGAAAGTCGCCGGCTGATCAGAGCGATGGTCACGTTCGGCCGAGCGGCCGGCGTTCGCGCAAGTAGACACCCGGCGGGTTCTAAGGCCGCCGGGTGAGTCGATGGATTCTGTTCTCCGTCGATCGATCGAAACCGGCTAAGATGCCTGGCGGATCAGCGTAAAGTGACCGTGAATTTCACGACGACGTCATTCACTCCCTTGCGCCGTTCGGTCGGCTTCTTATAGTTTTGCGCCGTTGACTTTCGTCCATGGGGTGAAGGCGCCGATGCCGTGGGTTTTCACTTTTCGCTTAAATATCTCGTCGCCGCAAAACGCGAAAAGCGTATCCATGTCGCGCCCGCCAAGACAGACGCCGATCACTCGGCTGCGATCGGGCATCGGAAGAATGACCTGCGTGGGGCCGTCGTCGGCGCTCACCTGAATGCCCAGGCGCGTGGCGGTAAACATCTGGCCCTCCCTGGCATAGCAGACCGATTCGGCGCCGGCGTCGTCTTCCCAATCGGGAACGTGAAACCAGAAAAACCGCTCTCTGTTCGTGAGCGTGCCGTCGGGATTCATCTGATAGCTGTACGCCCATTTGGAACGCCCGTCCGCCACCGACAAAAGCCACTGGTCGGGCCGGTAGGCGAGTCCGGTCGCCATTTTCAGGCCGGCGTCAACCAAGGTTTTTTTGCCGTCCTTGACGTACCAAACCATCCCGGCGTCGTCCGCTTGAGAAGAGCCGCTGACGTAGATTCCACCGGACGGCGTGGCGAGAACATAAAGGCCCGGGAGCTTGTCGGCGATCAGCGACCCCTTTCCCGCCGGGTCGTAACTCATCACCTTTCCGGTCACGCTTGAGACGGCGTACAGTTGACCCTGCGGCCCGAAGGAAAGACTGTTGGCGCGTCCGGCGTCGGACAGGAACGTTTCAACCTTGCCGTCGAGATTGATTTTAGAAATTTTGTTTTCCTGGCCGTCCACAAAGAAGACCTCGCCGCCGGCGTTGCACGCGGGGCCCCTGGCGTCGTGATGGCCTTTCGAAACGAGTTGCCAGTTTTCGTCGGGAATAAGAATGTCGCGAGCGCGCGGCGCGCTCGGTCCCGCCTGAACCGGCTGCGGCCATCCTTTCCAGACAAAGCTCATCGCCTCTTCGAAGTTTTCGTTGTAGCCGGCGACGTGTCCTCCGTTGATAATGCGAAAGGAATAGTCGTAACCGGAAAATTTCAGGGCCTTGTCGATTTCCTGATCGATCAGGAACCAATCGCCGGCGCAGTTTTCCATGTCGTGGGTGCCGGTGGTCATGTAGGCGCGGATCGGCTTGGCTTCAAACTTACGGATCAGGGTGGGAAACTCATGGCCGCCGCGAAACGCGACAAAGCTGCCGCTGGCGCAATACACCCGACTGAATTGGTCGGGGCGTTCCCATGCCGCGTTGAACGCGCAGATGCCGCCGCTGCTTCCGCCGGAGATGCAGCGATCGTTGCCGCTGGCGGACAGCTTCAGATCAAACTGCTTTGCGACAAACGGCAACAGCTCGTCGATGAGGAAGCGCACGTTGTTATCGCCGACGCCGTCATATTCAAAGCAGCGATTTCTGCGTCCAAGGGTTCCTTTCATCGGCGCCGGTAAATCTCCGGGGCGGACAAACACGCCGATCGTGACCGGCATCTCTTTGGCCGCGATGAGTGTTTCGAGGAAGTTTTTTTCTTTGGGGTTGTAGCCGTCCGTTTTGACGTAGACGCAGGCCGGCTTTAAACCGTCGTACTGTTTGGGGATGAAAACCGTTACTTCGCGAACGGTTCCGGGGAAGATGGCGCTGCTGGAAAAAGATGTTTTCTTGATCTCCCCTTTAGGAACATCCTCGGGCTTGATCGCGGGCGGCACATAAGCGCCGGGCGCCGTGGCGGGAGCGGGGGCGACCGCGGAAGCCGGGGCGGCCGACACGGCATCCGTCGGCGCCAACGCACCGGCGGATAAAACCGCGATGGCGGGTATAAGCCATGCCGTGAGTCTGTGTGATGTCGAGATGTTGCCGTTCACTGTCTTCATGTTTCCTCCGATTAAACTATTTTCACGTGGCGTATTGCCTTACTTCGCTCGCGTCAGAATGTGGTTTCAGAGACTAAGACGAGCGAGCCGATGCGGGATTTCGCGAGCGACAGCTGAATAATTCGCGGCAGACTCGTCTCGGCCGTGATTTCCACGACTGCGAATGAACGTCTATTCGCGAAGCGGATTTGCCGTATAATCAACGTGCCTATAATGGCCAAGACCGAGAGGTCGCTTTACGAGAGGAAATTACGATGTCGCGAGCGCCCAATCAATTTAATTCGTATAATCAGGCCGGAGCCTATCCACTGGATTACTCGGCTGAGGGGAGCGGTCAGGCGGTGGCCGCGTTCTTCAACGCGGTGTATGCCTGGATGTGCGCGGGGTTGGCTCTCACCGGCGTCGTTGCCTGGTATGTCGCCGCCAACCCGCACATTCTCATTCAACTGGGCGGCGGTATCTGGCTTTTGTTCATTGTGGAACTGGTGTTGGTGGGCGTCATCAGCGCCGCGGTTCAGAAAGTGAACGCGACCGTCGCCACCATGCTTTTTCTGCTTTATGCAGGCATTAACGGGATTGTGCTGTCGGGAATCTTTATCCTCTACGCACATGCCGTGCTCGCCAGCGCATTCGCCGTCACTGCGGGAATGTTTGGAGCGATGAGCCTCTATGGCTTCCTGACCAAGAAGGATCTCAGCGGCTTCGGCAGCCTCTTGTTCATGGGGTTGATCGGCATCATTATCGCGTCGGTCGTCAGCATCTTCTGGCACAACTCGATGCTGAACGTGGCCATCAATTACATCGGTGTGCTGATCTTCGTCGGACTAACCGCCTATGACACGCAGATGCTCAAGCAGTGGGCCGTCCAGACCAGCGGCAACGCCGCCCTCGCCGCGAGAATGTCGATCAGCGGCGCCTTATCGCTTTACCTCGACTTCCTGAATCTGTTCCTGTTTCTTCTCCGCATCATGGGGAATAACAGCAACCGATAAGCACTTCTTGATCCAGCGAATATATAGCAAGAGAGGCCGACGGGAACTCCGTCGGCCTCTATGCTTTACATCCTCAGAATGTGCATCTCATTCGGCGTTATCGCTCCGGCGACGATAGCGTGCCCGATTCGTCTTGAACCATCTGGTGATATCGTTCCACGATCGCCGGGGATGCGACTTTGACTAAATTCTGCGCTAACGCGGCGGTCGTCAGCGCTCGGACGCAGCGCTGGCATTTCACCCATTGCCGCTCCAGGTCAAGCGCCTTGTCGTACAACTGGTCGGCATCGCGATGCAGCAGATCCCAGCGGGCATAATCGCTGTCGCTCTCGACGGCCGTTTGAATCTTCGGGCCGTCGGCCTTCAATAATTCCGCGATCCGCGGGTGCCAGGGATTCGACAGTTCCGGCCACTTTTGCAGCAATCTTGAGCGGATTCTGCCGGCCAATCGGCTGGCTTCCTCGGTTTTCTTCGAGCGGTCCTGCTCGGCGATTTTCCGTTGCGATTCCAGAATCTCTTCGAGATGTTTCGCTTCGTCAAAGCGATCGTCGGAGGTGAGTTTAAGCTGATCGCAAAGACCTTCCAGCACCTTCTTCTGTAATGGCGAGCTTTTACCAAGGAGCGTCTTGAACGGCATTTGCGGCTTGGCGACGTCGTCGCCGGTGGTTTTGCTGTAACTGCGAAGGAGGGCTTCGGAGGTCGTGGTCGGAATATCGATCGTGTCGGAGTTCAGCAATACGTACGCATGGGCTTCGGCGAAGCTGACGTGCCCGTCGCCGTTGAGGTCGCAGCCGGGAACCTTTTTTCCGGTGCGGGTTTTGCCGTCGAGGGCGGCGAAGAAGTAGGTGGAGTAATCCTTGTAATCGTCCTCCACCGTATCGGGAGTGCATCCGGCGGCGTTGCGGTCGAAGGTGGTGGCGAAAAATCCGCATCGCCGCGCCGGCGAAAGCTCGCCGCCCGGCTTGCCGTCCTTGAAGATGGTCCCGGCAAATCCCCCGGAATGACATTGAACCATCATGAGAACGACGCGAACTTTGGGAGAAAGACGATCCAGGTAGCCGACAAATTCCTTGACGTGCATGACCGGTTCGCACCACATGCTGATGGTGGTGTTTTGCGCGGGATTTCCCGAGCCGCCATGACCGGTGAAGTAGATGAACAGCCGATCGCCGTCGCCGAGTTTTTTCCCCGCGCCGTTGAACCATTCGTCAAGCCCGCGGCGCGTCGACGGTCCATGACGGGCCGGCAACTTGTGCGCGCGGTATCGATAGTAAATTTCATCCTCGGAGCCGAACAGGCGGGCGAGGAGAATATTGACCTTCGGCGGATCGTCGTTCGGGACAAACTGCAAATCGCGCGAACCGGCCATCCCGTCGCTGAACAACACGTCGGCCGACGCGGTCTTGCCCAGCGAATCGGTCAAAACGCGCTGAAAAAATAAAATGTTCTTCTCGAGAGAGACCTGGTTATTGGACGGCGAATTCCCGCCGCCGACGGCAAGGAAGCTGTCTGCCGCGCGAGCGGGCGCGAGGAAGGCAAAAAACGACAATACCAGAAGCGGGACAACGGCATCAATCCGATCCCGTGTGAAAATGAGCATAGCCGGTTTCCTTGACGAGAGGACGGGCGATTCGCGATTTTATACCGGCGGCATCCGATGGCGTTTTCGGCGCCAACGCGGCGGCCAGCGTACAATCAACCCCCGACCCGTGCCGGGCGGTTTCTTGTGCGGCCGACTGTTCTCTGGAAGATGTTGACGACGCCGGGCGACAAAGACGTCGACGATGTGCGCGTGGCGTGCGGCTCCGGCTTGGCGGTCATCGTGGGATTTTCGATCATCTTGTCGTAGAGACGCGTTTTTCAGGAGTGATGGACATGAAGCGAAGTTCTGGAAAAAGGGCTCGTCGCCGGCAGGCGCTGGGGGAACAATCGTGCCGGCCGCTGGTCGATCGACTTGAGCCGCGCGCTTATCTCAGCGTTTCGTTCGGGGGTCCGAATTTTTACGCCGGCATCGCGGGCGCCGTCAGCGTCGCCAGCGCGGACTTCAACGGCGATGGCCTTCCGGACCTTGTCGTGTCGGGGGTCAGTCCCAGCGTCTCGACAGTTCCGGTCATCGCGGTTTACATCAACTCGGCCGGCGCTTTTGGCACGCCCACCCTTCTTCCTTTTAACGGCACGCCCGGCAGCGTCGCCGTGGGAGATTTCAACAACGACGGCAAGGCCGACATCGCCGTGGTCGATTCCACCGATAACCAGGTGATTTTGTTCGTCGGAGACGGGCGCGGAAATTTCACCCCCGGCGTCGGCGCGGGCCTGGCCGGGCAGAGCGGCGCCACGTCCATCGCCGCCGCCGATTTTAACGGCGATCATGTCGACGATATCGCCGTCGTCGAACCGGCTCAAAACCAGGTCGAGGTGCAGTTCGACAAGGGCAACGGCTCATTCGCCGCCGAGTCTTTAATCGGCGTTCCGTCGCCGCGCAAGGTCATCGCCGCCGACGTCAACGGCGACGGTCACCCCGATTTGCTTATCGCCGGCGGGGATGGCTCGATGTATGTCGCATTGAATACCGGCACGGGAACGTTCGTCACCCCCGTCCCTTACACCCTTGGAACTACGCTCACGTCCATCAACGATTTCGCCGTCGCCGACGTTAACGGCGACGCCCAGCCGGATATCGTCGCGGTCGGCGATGCCGGCACGCCGGGCGCGACGACCGGCGCCGCGGTGGTCCTTCTCAATCAAGGCGGCGGCTCGGGGACCTTCGCATCGGCCACTCCGATCGCGACGCCGATCGATCCGCAGGATGTGGTGACGGGAAAGTTCGTCGGCTCTTCGCAGGTCGATTTGGGCCTGATCAGCGCCGCTGGCGCCTTCGATCTGCTGCCGGGCAACGGCGACGGGTCATTCGCCGCGGCGGTGCCGATCTTCACGACGCAACTGGCGCCGCCGCTGGCCCAGGTGATCGCCGGCGATTTCAACGGAGACGGGCTGAGCGACATCGCGTTCGCGTCGCCCTCGCAAAGCAGCGTCGGCGTCGCGCTGAATACCACCACCGGTTCAGTGACTCCGCCGCCCCCAACGCCGACCGTTTCGCCGCTGACGCCGGTCGTGACGGGCAAATCGCCTGCCGGGCCCCTGTTGGCGGGCGGGAAGATTGCGCCGTTGCACGAAGTCGTGACGGTGACGAACAGCTCGGCGGCGACCATTTCCGGCGCCGTCACGGTGAATCTCGTGCTGGCCACCACCGCCGCCGGAGAAACCGGCGATCCGATCCTGGCGACCGCCGGCGGCAATGTCGCGATCAAGGCGCATAAGTCCAAGACGTTTTCATTGTCGGTGAAGTCGCTGCCGGCCGGAGTTCAAGGTCCCTATTACCTCGTCGCCGAGATTACCGATCCGTCGAAGCTCACCAACGTCGGCGCCTCGGCCGCGACCATTTCGGTCGTGGCGCCGGCGATCGATCTGGCCGGCGCGTTTGTCGCAACGCCCAAGGCGGCCAAAGCCGGTCACAGCGCGGGCTTCACGTTCAGCGTCGTCAACGACGGAACGACCCTTGCCGCCGGCGCGTTGCCGATACAGATCCAGGCTTCGACCACGGCCGGCGTGACCTCCGCAAGCACGGTCATCGATTCACTGACCAAGAAGATATCGATCAAGCCGGGCAAGACCATTCGGATTCACGTGAGCAAAGTTATTTCAGCCACGGCCGGCTCGTATTACGTCGTCGTCCAACTCGATCCGAGCAATACGCTTGGCGACGTGAATACCGCGAACAACACGTTCGCGACGACAAGCCCGATCGTGGTGGGATGAGTCAGGCGGGAAGATTGTCGCGGAAATAACGGAGCCAGTTTTTTCCGACGATCGCGCGGACGTCGTGGTCGCTGAACCCGGCGCCGCTGAGGGCGTCGGCGACGCGGCGCAAGTCCGCCGACGTTCCGATCTCCAGCGGGATCTGCTCGCGGCCAAGGCCTCCGTCCATGTCGGTGCCGAGGCCGACGTGGCTTGCGTCGCCGGCGAGATCGCAGAAGTGTTTGACGTGGCGGACGACGTCGGTAAGCCGGGCCCGGCGGCGGCCCTGGTCGGCGGGGGGGATGAGGAATTTGTCGAAAAAATTGATCCCGATCACGCCGCCGCGGGCAAAGATTTCCCGCGCCATCTCGTCCGATAACTGCCGATCGGTCGGCACGATCGATCGGCAATTTGAATGTGACGCGATGATTGGCCCCTGGCTGATGTCGAGCAGTTGCCAGAACGATTCTTCGGCCAGATGCGACACGTCGTGGATGATGCCCAGCCGATCGATGGCGTGAACCAGGGCGATGCCTTCCAGCGTCAGCGGCCCGGGAGCGCCCGTCCCGCCGGCCAAGCGCGTTCGCTTCCACGCAAGCCCGATAATGCGCAAGCCGGCGCTGAACCAGGTCGTGAGTTCTTCGGGCGTTCGGATCGGGTCGGCGCCTTCAAGAAGCAAAATGGCGTCCTGCGGCCCGCCGTTGCCGTCGCACATGGGCACCTCGGATCGGCGGAGCAGAAAACGCATTTTCCCCTCGCGGGCCTGCATCGAGTACCACGAATATTGCTCTTTGGCCATGGCGGCGGCTTGGTCGCCGGTGGTGTAGCCGGGCTGATTTCCAAGCGCGGGCATGCAGAAGATCGTGGCGCAAATCAGGCCCACGTGACCCGCCTTCAGGTCCGGCAACCCCACGGTCGGCACGCCTTCGGCGTCGGGCGTTTGTTCAATGGCCGGCCGGCTGACGTCCCGGCCGCGAACGGCGTTGTAAGCCAAGTCCAGATGTGCATCGACAATAAACAATGAAACTCCTTGCCCCTCAACTATCGGCGAGATCGGTCCGCGAGGCCAACGTGTATTTTCATGACGCGATTGGATGCGTACGATACGGGACAATCAGTCGTTAGTCGTCAGTCGCTGGTTGGTTGTTGCTCGCCGGTCGATGCGAACGCGGATTTATCTTTTCAATCGGAGGCGGAATGTCGATCGGCGATCCTTTTCTCATGGGCATCAATTATTGGCCGCGGAAAAAAGCGATGTATTGGTGGTCGGACTTCGACGCCGGGGAGGTTCGCGAAGAATTTTCGATGATCGCCGAGCTTGGACTGACCCACGTTCGGCTGTTTCTTCTATGGGAAAGTTTTCAACCGGCGCCGACGCGGATCGATTCCCGGGCGCTGGGTGACTTGCGGACGGTCTGCGATATCGCCGCCGAGCGCGGATTAAAGCTTCAGCCTACTTTTTTCACCGGGCATATGAGCGGGCCGAATTGGGCGCCGGATTGGCTGCTTTCGAAAAATCCGATTCAGCCGGGCGATCGGCAGGTAGTGAGCCTGACGCGAAATTCCGGATCGCCGACGCAAATCCACAACGTATACACCGAGCCGTTCGTCATCGACGCCCAAGACCTGCAACTCCGCACGGTCTGCGGCGAGTTGAAAGATCACCCGGCCATCTGGGCGTGGAGCCTTGGCAATGAGCCCGATCTTTTTTGCCGACCGCCCGACGCGCAAACGGGAACGAAATGGGTGGCCGACCGAATCGCGACGATTAAATCGGTCGATCCACATCATCCCGCCTTGATCGGATTGCACTCGGCCAGCCTCGACGGCGACGTCGGTCTGCGCGTCGACCGGATCGCGAAGGTCACCGATATTTCCGTCATGCACGGTTATTCGATCTATCATCCGCTGGCTCGCAAGCCGTTGGACGTGGATTACGTTCCGTTCACCTGCGCGCTCACTGCGGCCTTGGCGGGGCGGGCGGTGTTGTACGAGGAGTTTGGCGTCAACACCCAATGGCCGGACGGTCCAAGCCGATGGACCGATTTGCCGATGTGGGATGGAACCGTGCGTCGGTCCTTTTTCGCCTCTGAATCCGACGCGGCGGAATATTATGCGGGCGTGTTGCCGCGATTGCATCGGATGGGGGCGCTTGGAGCGTTTTGCTGGTGTTTCCCCGATTATGATTCGAGTTTGTGGAATCGGCCGCCGTGCGATCTGCAGTTGTACGAGCGGTTTTTCGGGTTGTGGCGGGCCGACGGTAGTCTAAAGCCGATGGGTAAGGCGGTGGGCGATTTCATCAAAACCGGGCCGCGCGTGCAGGAGGCCGAGCGGACCGTGACGCTTGCGGTCAGCGCCGATGCCTTTTACAAGGACCCGGCGGCGTACAATCGGATGATGTATGAGCGGTTTGGGAAAATGTAGGTTTAACGATGGCGGAAATCAGCGTCGAATTACATCATGCCGAGCCGAGTGTCGGCCAGCCGCCGTTATGTATCGACATGGACGGTACGCTGATCGCCACGGACAGCCTGTGGGAAGCGACGCTGCTATTAATCCGTGAAAAACCGGCGGCGCTGTTGCGCGTGCCCGGATGGATTCTGGCGGGGAGAGCGACGCTCAAGGAACAAGTGGCCCGGCGCGTATCGATCGACGTGCGGCTGTTGCCGTATCGCAAAGACGTCGTCGAATTGATGCGATCGGAAAAAGCCTCCGGCAGAACAATCGTTCTGGCGACCGCGGCGCATCGATCCGTCGCCGAGGCGGTGGCCGATCACGTCGGCGGATTTGACGAAGTGATCGCCAGCGGAGACGGACGCAACCTCAAGGGACCGGCCAAACTCGCGGAACTGGAACGGCGGTTTGGCGCGGGGAATTTTGATTACGTCGGCGACGCGGTGGCCGATCGGTCGATCTGGAAGTCCGCGCGCCGGGCGTATGTGGTGGAGGGACGCCGCGGCGCGCTGGCGGCCGCGCGCGCCGTCTGCGCGCCGCAGCGGGTTTTTCCCGCCGCCGGCGGATTGAAGCCGATGATCCGGGCGATGCGGCCGCATCAGTGGGTGAAGAATCTTCTCCTGTTCATTCCGCTGCTGCTCCCCGCCGAGCATGTCAAGAACTGGGCGATGTTCTCCGATGCCGTATATGCGTTCTGGTCGTTTAGCGCCTGCGCGTCGGCGATCTACATCATCAACGACCTGCTCGATCTGGAAAGCGACCGCCGCCATCACGCCAAATGCAAACGCCCGTTCGCCGCCGGCGAAGTTTCCGTGCCGGCAGGCCTGATGGTGGCGGCGGGAGCGCTGATATTCGCGTTCGCGCTGACCCTGGCGATTCCGTGGCGGTTTTCCGTGTGGCTGGCGACTTATCTGGCGATGACCACCGCCTATTCGTTCTGGCTCAAACGGAAACTGCTGGTCGACGTAATCCTGCTCGCCGGCTTGTACACCCTCCGCATTATCGCCGGGGCGGCGGCGGTGGACGTTCAACTCACCATGTGGCTGCTGGCGTTTTCGATGTTTTTTTTCCTGAGTCTTGCCTTTGCCAAGCGCTATTCGGAATTGATCGCCGTCGAGGACGCCGGCGAAGCGAAAATCACCGGCCGGGCCTACGAAGTTCGCGATCTGCGCGTCATCGAAAGCGTCGGACCGTCCAGCGGATACCTGGCGGTACTGGTCTTCTGCAACTACTTGAGCGACGCCCGCGTATCGCAACTCTATGGCCATCCGCAGGCGCTTTGGCTCGTCGCGCCGATTCTGTTGTATTGGATCACCCGTGTCTGGTTCATCGCCCGAAGGCGCTCGCTGCATGACGACCCGATCGTCTTTGCAATTCGAGACTACAGAAGCTATCTGTGCGGAATTCTTGTCGCCGCCGTGGTGGTGATCGCTTCACTCCATCGGCGATAGCGCGTGCGCGTTTATTCGGGTTGATCTCGTGGGTGGGCGTATTCGACCACCGTTTATGTCGTTGTCGGCAGGCTGCCGTGGGCGAAAATGGCCGCCCCGCTATGAAAGGTCGTCAAGGCGCCGAAAATCCTGGCCGATGCGTCTTGCGTCTTGCGGAGGGGAGTCATTTCGCCGCCGGCGCGGGCCCTCCTTCCACTCCTGGTTTTCATTAAAGGCGGACGAAGAACGGGTTCGGTGTTTTTCATACCTGATCGGGTGTAGATCAGGGCTCGCCGAACCAACTCGTTCATGGCATCTACATCGATCCCCGGGAAAAATGTTCATGCCCATCGTCAGGATGTGAATGCGATTCGTTCGGCGCCGTTGTAGACATTCATGCGCTGCCCGCGCAAAAAGCCGACCAGCGTCTGCCCGCTTTCCCGGGCGAATTCGACCGCCAGCGTCGAAGGTGCGGAAATGGCGGCGACAATCGGAATCCTTGCCGCCAGCGATTTTTGCATGATCTCAAAGCTGGCCCGGCCGCTCACCAGCAAAATGTGCCGATCCAGGGGCAGCCGCTGATTCAACAGTGCATAGCCGACGGCTTTGTCGACCGCGTTATGTCGGCCGACGTCTTCGCGTGCAACCAGCAATTCGCCGGCGGAAGTGAACAAAGCGGCGGCGTGCGATCCGCCGGTGCGATCGAAGGCGGGCTGGGCCTGGCGCAATTTTTCGGGAAGTGCCAGTAGGGCCGCGGCGTCGACGCCGGCGTCGGCGCCGATGGAATCGATGGTCTTTAAGATCGATTCGATGGTCGCCTTGCCGCAAAGCCCGCAGCTGGAACTGGCGAATACATGGCGGGTAAGCCGAGCGAAATCAACGGCCAGCCGTGAATCGAGCGTCACATTGACAATGTTGCCGAGGGTGTCGTGCTTGCACGGCTCGATGTCTACCAGATCATGCCAGGACGTGATGATCCCTTCGCTCAGCAAGAATCCCGCGGCTAATTCCTCGTCATGGCCGGGCGTGCGCATCGTGACGCTGACGGCCTTCCCCTTGACGCGAATTTCCAACGGCTCCTCGATGGCCAGTTCATCCGGCTGGCGAGAGGGGATCTGGCCGGCCTGGTATCGCAGAATTTCGTTCATGGTTCACGTCGCAAGTCCGTCGGTGAGTTCGCGAATCGTGTCAAGCAGATGTGAAAACTCGACGGGCTTGGAGATAAAGCGGTCAAAACCGGCGGTGCGCGCCGCCGCCAGGTCGTCAGGCATGGCATAGCCGCTCACGGCCAGGCCTCTTAAGCCGTACTGCTGTTTGAGATCGCGCATGAGCGTTTCGCCCGAGCCGTCGGAAAGCCCAAGATCGCTGATGACCAGATCGCACTGATTTTCGGCGGCGAGGGCTTTGGCTTCGGCGACGCTCGCGGCCGGATGCACGACGTACCCGTGATGGCGAAGCAGCCGCGAAAACACTTTAAGCGTATCGCGGTCATCTTCCGCCAAGAGAATAGAGACAGGTCGCCCAGCCATGCAATAGCCTCAATAAACCCGTCGGGGTGCGGACCGCACCCGGTTTCAGAACTGTTAGCCCGTGGCTATTGTAGCGAACCATTCCGCTAGTATCGTTCGGGAAAACCGGAAATCCGAGTTAAAGCTCCACTTCCGCCGGCGCCACGATATTGGCCACGGCGGGCGAGCCGTTCCACGCGGGAAGCGAGGTTCTACCGACTTGCCATCCTCCATGTCGAAGTATTCCGCTGAACGGCGCCTCTCCGGTTACGTTCCCTGTCAGCCGAACGCGCGCCAAATCGGTCCCGGCGAGAATTTCTACGCGAGTTCCTTCAGCTTGGTTCATCACCGGCGTTAGGCCGAAAATTCGATCCAGCACAGCGGCGGCGTCGCGATGCACGTCGCGGGCGGCGGCGCCGACCTGCGCATCGCTGTAGGGCGTCATGTTCTCTTTCAGAAAGTCGATCAGGCGCGATTCCCGCTGTAAGACCGACAAAAGCGTGATCGCCTCACTCCGCGCCGGCTCGGGCGGGCGCGGCTGCGCCGGCGCGGCGATTGGGATTGGAGTCGATTCCGGAGTCGGCGCTTCGAGAAGGAGTTGGCCGCGAGCGGCGAATGCCTCGTCCTTTAAGACGCGAAAAAACAGGCGAAATGCGATGCCGAGTCGTCCCATGGCGTTTATCCTTCCGATTCCGTAATCCGCGGCTATCTTAGGATTGACGCGGCCTGCCACAAGCCAGCGTGTCGTAAAGCGCGATATGTCGAGCGGCCACCGCGTCCCATGAATAATTCCGGGCGAACGCTTTCGCCCGCTCGCCCATCTCCCGCGCCCGGTCGGGATTGGATATCAATTCGGCAAAAGCGTCGGCCAGCGCCTCGGGCGATCCTTCGGGCGTCAGGCGCCCGGTGACGTTGTCTTCCAGCAGGTCCTCGATCCCCGGAATCCGGCTGCCGATCACCGCCTTCCCCGCGGCAAAACTCTCCAGCAGCACCAGCGGAAACGCCTCCCAATCTCGCGACGGCATGGTCACGCACAACGCGTTTTGCAAAAGCCACATCTTCCCCTCGCCCTCCACGCGCCCCACAAAATGCACCCGGCGATCCACGTTCAATTCCCGCGCCAGCGATTTTAATTCCGACTCTTCCTCGCCCGTCCCGGCGATCACAAAATGAACGCCGATCTTCGCCGGCAGATGCGTGATCGCATCCAGCAGAACATCGACGCCCTTGCGGCTCTTGAGCCGGCCCAGAAACAAAATGAACTGCCCCGCGCGAACTTTCGCGTCCAAATCGACCGGCCGGCCCGCCGGCGCCGCGAATGGCTCCGGATCGATGCCGTTGGGAATGGGGACGATTTGCTTGTCGCTCCCGTGAAGCCGTCGAAACCCTTCGGTCGTGAAGTTCCCGATCGACACCAGCGCGTCGGCCGATTCGACGGCTCGAATATACCGCGCTTCCATGCCGGCTTTGGAGATGCGGATGTTTCCTTCCTTCACGTCGCCGCCATGGCTGGTGATGACCAGCGGAATCGCCATTCGCTCCCGGCAGAGGGCCGCGAGATACCCGGTGGGATAGACGTCATGACAATGCACGACGTCAAAATTTTCCTTCGCGTGCAATGGCAGAAGAAACCGCCGATAGAGCGAAACGAAATGACGTGTCGAATAGAAGCGGGGATGGCGAACCACCGGATACGGAAGATCATGATCCTGCGGCAGCAGCGGCAACCGAGGTCGCGGCGCCAGCACGACGGCACGATGCCCCAGGCGGGTAAAATGCCGGGCGAGAGAATCGACCACCGCCTCCTGCCCGCCGAGCTTGGGAAGGGCGGTGGCGGTATAAAGACAGATACGCATATATTCGAATCATTGGCCGCCCGCGGCATCGCTCTGCGTGGGCATCATCTTAACAGACCCGACAAGCGAGTAAATCACGTGAAGCGCCGACGTTGGCAAGCTCGGCTCGTCGATTAACTTGTGGATGAATAGAATTGAGTTACAGTGAACGTTAAGCCGCAATATGCTCACACGTCTAAGAGTTTCGGGATTCAAAAACCTCGTCGATGTTGACGTGCGGTTCGGACCCTTCACATGTATCGCCGGAACCAACGGCGTCGGAAAATCCAATCTTTTTGATGCAATCAGTTTTCTGAGCGCAATGGCAAGTAAGCCATTGATGGATGCCGCCCTTTCGGTGCGCGATGAAGGCGGCAAGACCACTGATGTGCGCAGCCTGTTTCATCGGGTCGGCGATAACTTCGCCGACACAATCTCATTTGAGGCGGAAATGATAGTGCCGGAGGAAAGTGATGACGATCTGGGCCAGCGCGCCAAAGCCAGCATCACCTTTTTGCGTTACAAGCTTTGCATTAAATATAAGACCGATGATCGTCAAAGTTCACGAGGCGCGCTCGAGCTCGTTGAAGAAGAGTTGGCGCCGATCAAACTCGGAGACGCTTCGAAACATCTGCTTTTTCCTCACGGGGTGCGAACTTGGCGGACTTCGGCCGTCAAAGGGCGTCGTAGTGGAGGCAAATTTATTTCGACCGACAACGGTGGAATTAGACTTCACCAGGATCGCAGTGGAGGCCGCCCGTTCTCGCGCACCGCGTCGTCCTTACCGCGCACGGTGGTATCGGCGGCGAACGCCGCCGAGAGTCCAACTGCGCTGTTGGCGCGTCGGGAGATGCAGTCCTGGCGCCTTCTTCAGTTGGAGCCATCATCCTTGCGGCGACCCGACGATTTCTCCGCCCCCTACGGACTGGGGCCGGACGGGTCACACTTGCCTGCAACCTTAAATTATCTGTCAAAGGGCCTTGTGATGCGGGAACAAATACCCGCGCTGTCGGCGGAATCGCAAATTTTCGCGCGCGTAGCGAATCGGCTTTCCGACTTAATTCACGACATACGCGCCGTGGGAATCGATCGTGACGAGCGGCGCGGATTGCTGACCGTGTTTGTGAAGGATCATGACGGCACGTCGCAGCTAAATTCGAATCGATCGCTGATCCGAAGAGCGTCCTTTACCAGGCGCTGAAAATCGCTAGTGAGTTGCACGGCCGCAGACTGAAGTCGTTCCGCGCCAATCGGAGCCGAGTTGCGGATTTCATCGATGATTTCTCCCCGCTTCGCTCTTTAAACGCGTTCCGCCAATTCGAGTCTCGGTTGAGGAAAACAATTGACCTTCTAAAGATTGGTGCTTAGGTCGGCGATGGCCGAGAGGCGTTTTGGGGACAGACATTTGGTTCTCTCAGTCGGCGACATCTCCGAGGACGACATCGCGGACGTCGCGCGCTTTCTCGCGCGCCAAACGCGACCGGGGGAAGCGGTCGGCGCCTCTCCGATGACCGCCGAACGGCGCCTGCGATGGTTGCTGCTGGAAAATCCCAGCCGCGCAAGCGACATCCCGCTGGGCTGGCGGATTCGCGATGACGGCACGGTCGTCGGCGCCGCCGTCTGCATGCCGTTCCGCATCGGCGCCGGGGACTTCAGGGCCACGGCACTCCAGTTCGCCAAATTCTTCGTCGATGCCGACTACCGCGGCATGGGCCTGGGCATCTTGATGCGGTTCGTCCACGAAGGGCGCCGATTCCCGCTGTTTTGCACGTCCACCAACGCCAAATCCGGCGAACTCTTTTTTCGGCTCGGCGGATCGCTGATCGCCGGGTTGGACCACACGATGCTCGGAATCGTCCGGCCGGCGCCGCTGATCGACGAATGGCTTTTTCGCCGGACGCGGCGGCCCTTGCTCGCGCGCCGTTTAGCGTCGCCGATACCCGCCATGATGGCGCCGGCGCGTCGTCTGGCCCGGCGCCGAGACCTCATCCGCGGCGTGAATTTGTTCCCTCTGCACGATGTAGAAGAGGCTGCCGCGATCGGTCTTCCCCCGCCGGCCGCCGCGCTGGCCATCGTGCGCGATCGCGAATATTTGCGATGGCGCTATTTTTCCGGCGAGCGGGAGCGAGACGTCTATTGCTTCCGTCGTAAGAGTGAATGCGATCGTCTGGTCGTGGTCGAAGAAATCCGCTCCGGCTATCGCGGGCAAATTCGCGTTCTGAACGTGCTGGACATTTGGCCGCCGCCAACGCCCGACTCAACCGCTCCGCTGGCGGCGGCGCTGGCGCATCGCTACCGGGGCCGTTTCGATACGATCTGGATGCGCGGCCAATCTCCGGCGGCGGAAAAGGCGCTTGGCGCCGCCGGCTTCCTGCGTCATGTCTTCCCGGCGCCGCTGGGGTGGTTTATCGATTCGGAAAATCGACTGCCCACTAATCAGTGGTATCTCATGCCTGGCGAATCGGAGTGAGGCTGCGGAATTTATCGCTGGCGCCTTAACAAATATCTTCGGGTGAGGTGGCGGCGTTCCTTCGGGTCGATTTATCACGGAAGCAACGTACGCATCGGTATTTACCGATAATATCCACGACGGATCGATCCGCGGGCCAGCCGGCCGCAAGTGCATCTTAATCATTTCTTAACCTTAGAGTGACCATCCGCAAATGTCGGCGGGGTAATTGTAACGGCCTAACCAAGGAGCGCAAATGAAATCAATGACGAAGATCGCGATCGGACTGGGAACACTGACATTCAGCTTCGCGGCGCAGGCGGAAGTTCGGGTTCAGGGCGGCGGCGCGACATTCCCGGCGCCGATTTATCAGCGGTGGGTGGCTGAATATCAAAAAGCCCATCCCGATGTGACGGTCGATTATCAATCCATTGGATCAGGCGGGGGCATAAAAGGAATCACCAGCCGGGCGTTTGATTTCGCCGGGTCGGACGCGCCGATGTCCAAGACCGAACTGGCCGGCGCGGGCGGGGCCGACACGCTGATCGAAATTCCGACGGTCGCCGGCGCCGTGGTCGTCGCTTACAACCTGCCGGGCTTTTCCGGCGAGTTGAAGCTGGATGGACCGACGGTGGCGGAAATTTATCTTGGCGCGATCAAAACATGGAATGATCCGAAGATCGCGGCGCTCAACCCCGGCGTCAGTCTGCCGGCGACTGGAATCGTCGCCGTCCATCGCGCCGACGGCAGCGGCACCACCTATGTCTTTACCCGTTACCTGGCCGGACAAAGCCCCGAATTCAACACGAAGATCGGCTCGGCCAAACAGGTCGAATGGCCCACCGGCGCCGGCGGTCCCGGAAACCCCGGCGTCGCCCAGATCGTCAAGCAGACGCCGGGCTCGATCGGGTATATCGAGCTTGCCTTCGCCATCGAAAATAAAATTCCGTTCGCCGAGATGAAGAACAAGGACGGGAAGTTTATCAAAGCGACCACCGAAGGCGTTTCCCTGGCCGGCGAAGGAGCGGTCGGTGGGCTAAAAGGAGATATCCTCGCCGCGAATATCTGGAACCAGCCCGGGGAAAAGTCCTACCCCATCTCGTCGTTCACATACATCATCGTTCACAAGGATTTGGGCGGACTGAAAGATCCCGCCAAGGCAAAGGCCCTCGTCGGCTTTCTGCGCTGGGCTTTGACCGACGGCGAGAAAATCGCGCCCGAACTGTATTACGCCCCCTTGAGCGAAGGCGTACAAAAGAAGGCCCTGGAAGCGCTGAGCCATCTTACGCTCGACGGAAAGCCGGTGGCGCAGTAGGAAGAGTTGTTAGTTAGTTGCTAATTAATAGTTGATAGAAACGTCTCGAATATCTGTATCGTCTCTTCGTTTAGCGGCCCCGCTTGCGGGGCGCGTGCTCCGTGCCCTGTGTACTCGATTCAGGCGCGAGAGGTAATTCAGTAAATGTATATTCCATCGCATCCCCGTCTACACAAACGAGAGAGGATCGGCTCACTAGCAACTAACGACGAGAGCATTTTTGATGTTGGTGGAGCGAGCTTCCACCGCGAAACGCGCCCCGCAAGCGGGGCCGCTAAACGCAGAAACGCAACAGCGAGTGAATACGCTCTAACAACTAACAACTAACAACAACCGTCCCATGTCCACCTCGTCTTCCATCGATCCCCGCATTCCCGAGCCGATGATCGGCTTCACGGGGGACATTGGCGGTGGCGCCGCCGGCAGTCAGAGCATCTTCGCCGCTTCCGACAACCGCTTCGGCGGCGACTTCATCATGGCCACCCTGGCCCGCGGAAGTGCCGTCATCGTCCTTCTCATGCTCGTCGCGCTCCTTGCCGTGCTGACCGACGGCGCCTGGCCGAGCATTCGCCAGTTCGGCTTTCACTTTGTCACGTCGGACCGATGGCAGCCCGAAAGAGTCGAGACTCACCTCGGCGCCGACGGAAACGACGTGGACGTCACCGTTCCCGGTTCCTTTGGGTCGCTGGCGTTTATTTACGGCACGGTCATCAGCTCGGCGCTGGCGTTGCTGTTCGCCGTCCCGCTGAGTCTGGGTGCGGCGCTTTTTCTGGTTCGCATCGGCCCATGGCTGACGCCCACGTTTATCAAATGCGGCATTTTCGGACTGATTTTAACCAGCGTGCTGGTCAGTTGCGCCGACATCGCGAATCCAACCATCGCCAACTGGTGGAGGACGATCGTCGTCCTCGGCACCTTCCTTGGCGTGGGCTGCACGGGCTTTCTGGTCTGGTTCGCCTGGCGAAACGAAGACCCGCGCATTGGCCCGCTCAAATCATTGCAGATTTTTCTTCATCTTGGCCTGGGTATTCTGGTCTTGTCGCTGCTTTGGCTCGAGGGCGTTTCGCTGGGCTGGTCCGTCGTCTGGGCGGTCGCGGCAGCATACTGGCTGGGTGAACTGGGCAGAGCGGGGGTCAATATTCTCTCGTTCCTGATCGAATTTCTCGCCGCGATCCCGAGCATCGCGTATGGCATCTGGGGCTTGTTCGTGCTGGTGCCGTTTTTGAGCGGCCACGTCGAGCCGCCGTTGAATGCGTTTTTCGGGTGGGTTCCGTTTCTGCGATTTCTCCACACCGACGCGGCGCCGGCGGGGCGCGATATGTTGGCCGCCGGGCTGATCCTGGCGATCATGATTCTGCCGATCATCACCGCCATCAGTCGCGACGTGTTGCGCGCGGTGCCGCGAATTCAGATCGAAGGAACGCAGGCGCTGGGCGCGACGTGGTGGCAAAGCTCCACCGCCATGCTCCGGTATGGCCGTAGCGGATTATTCGGCGCCATCATGCTTGGCCTCGCTCGCGCCGCGGGGGAAACGATGGCGGTGACGATGGTGATCGGCAACCTGCCGCAGATT
>DASZME010000077.1:0-17300 GCA_035551995.1 Tepidisphaeraceae bacterium | reverse complement strand
GCGTCGGCACGATCACGTCTTCTTCCACCTGCCGATATTCCTCGACCAGTGGCTTGACCGCCGAGAGCTGATCGAAGCGATTCGCCAGCACCCCTTGCTTGATGCACGCGTCGAGAAAAACAGCCTGAGCATCGGTGGCCGAACCTTTTTCCCATGCTCTAACGGCGGCGTCCACCGTTTTCAGATAGTATGCGATTAAATCGTCGAAGGATTCAGGCGCCGTTTCTCCCGCGGTCTCAAACAGCGGATCAAGGAACTCCAACGTCTCTCCCGGCGCCGGCTCGCCCTTGGGAACGATCACGGCCTCCCGCAGGCCAAACCAGGAACGCGGCTCGTTGTTCGCTTGCACCGGTTGATCTTTTCCCGCGGCAAGTTCGACATACGCTTCGTCGCCGTTCCAATAGGAAAGATCCAGTCTCTGCCACTGCCACTCTTTGGCCAGCTTCGCTTCGGGAAAAACGGTTCCGGTGCGCGGATAATCCTGGATGACATAGCGTGCGGTCGCGCCGCCGTCGCCGATGACGCGCAGCCACAACTCGTAACTGTCGTTCAGGCGAAAAGTCGCGGATGAAAGGCGAGCCTCGCTCTTGGCGGTAAGCGCGTTGGAACAGACGCCGGACGGATAGATGCCGGCAAGAAGCGTGTCGCCGGCGATGGACACGGAAAATTCGCCCGCCGGGGCAGGCTTTTCCGCCAGGCCGTTGCCCTGGCGAAACCACGTCGCGTAATCGGCGGCGTTGGCCATATTCCACCGCCGATAAGTCTGGCCGAAGATTTTGTCCCGCCGATCGCGGTCCGCTTTCCACGCCGCGACCTGGCCCCGCCACGCGTCGGAGAAACGGGCGCCGTCGGCGGCTTGCTTATGCTGGAGGAGCAAGGGATGCAACGGAGATCTGCCGTCGCTTGCGTCCTTCCACGGCCCCTCCTTATTTTCCAACCGAACGCGCAAATTTTCCGCGCTATCGAGCCATGCGCCGGCGATGGCCGATCGAATCCGCGGTTTGAGCGCGGCAAGTTTATCGCGATTGGCGTTCAGCCTTTCCGGCGTGTCTATCGCAACACGGCCCGGCCGACATGAACCCAAAACGCCAAACAGCGCGTAGTAGTCTCGCTGGCTGATCGCGTCGAATTTATGGTTATGGCACCGCGCGCAAGAAACCGTCAGGCCCAGAAACGCTTTTGAGAATGTGCCGATCTCGTCGTCGATAAACCGAACTTTTTCCGCCAGCGCGTCAGTCGGAGCAAAACCGTGATAGACCATTCGCCATTGCGCCGGGCCGATGATCGATTCATTGATGCCGAGGTCTTTGTTGATTCGCGGTTTCAACAGCAGGTCGCCGGCGACATCCTCGCGCACGAGCTGATCGTAAGAGACGTCGGCGTTGAGCGCGCGAATCAGATAATCACGGTAGTACCAGGCATTGACGATCTCCGGGTCTCCCTCGGAGCCGTGCGACTCGGCGTAGCGAACCCAATCCATCCAGTGCCGTGCCCAGTGCTCGCCGAAATGCGGACTGGCGAGGAGATGATCGACCAATTGATCATATCCGCGGGGTTGAACCACGCGCGGCGCCCAGCGTTCGATTTCATCCGGCGCGGGGGGAAGGCCGATCAAGGCGAAATAGAGTCTGCGAATGAGCGTTCGTGCGTCGGCGGACGCTGCCGGTTCGAGTCCTTTTTCCCCAAGCCTGGCGAGAACAAAACAGTCCACCGGATGGCTCGCCCAGGAATCGCCGGGAAACGCGGGCGGCGCGACTTTACGAATCGGCTGAAAACTCCACCACTGCTTTCGCGTTTGCAGCGTTGTTTCCCAGGAAGTGGCTTTGGTCAGTTCCTCGGCGGAGGGCGGTTTATCGCGCGGGTCCGCTGCGCCCATCGCGATCCATTTCTCGAAATCGCTCACCACGCGTTCGCTGAGTTTCCCCCCGTTTTTGGGCATTTTAATCCCGCTTATCTCGTGGCGGAGGATGGGGATCAATCTGCTTTTTTCCGGGTGGCCCGGCACCACGATCGCGCCGCCGTCGCCGCCTTTAAGCACTCCGCCACGGAAATCGAGGGCGAGCGAACCTTCGGACAATTTCGCGGAATTGTGGCACTTATAGCATTGCTCGACGAGTACCGGCCGGACGCGTGATTCGAAGAAATCGGTCTGCGCCGGCGGCGCTTCGGTCGCCATGCTCAACGGCGCAGCGATCGCCGCCAGAGCAAGCAGGCCGGCCACCAACGTCATATTCGACATTCGGAAACTCCAGGTTCAAGCGCCGGTACTACTCAGATCGAGTACCAGCGGGCTGCCGTGTTCGCGCCCCAGAGCGGTCGATCGGCCACCTCGAGCGCCACGATTTCTTCATTTTCTATTTCGCCGGGCGAACGCTTTCCGAACACATGGCTCTCTAAAGTAAGAGCATTTTATAGGTTGCTGTAGCGTTCCCCCGTGTTTAGCGGACCCGCTTGCGGAGCGTGTTTCGCACCCACGCTCGCTATACCAACTTAAGAAATGCTCGACTCCGTTAAATCCTTCTCGCTTCTCCTCTCTATCTTCTTGGCGTCTCGGCGTTCGATCGAATCTTTCTCTAATCGAACTAAATGACGTTGCGCGATCACGCACGTTTTTCTTCAAACCCTCGCCCGGCACTCCGAAAGAGGCAAGGGTGAGGGTTTCTTTGACAGTTCAAATGCGACTGGCGCCGTTTCAAAAAAAACTCTCTGGGATTACCGGGCGAGAGAGTAGAGCGCGTAGTCGCGAAAGTTCATTTAGAAATACGACGCTGGAACCGAGTACTCGTTTCCGTTTTCTCGCTTACTTATCTCCGTTCAATTCCCGTTCTATATCCTTAACGCTCGACTTCTTCGCGGCGGGATTATCTCCTTCCTTGCTATGTAGAAGATGACTCGGCGCCTCAATATGACGGCTGCGGTCATGGAATAACGCATAACCCCACAGATCCGGATGCAAACGCGCTTCGCTGGGAACGTCGGCGATGATGCCCGTGGCGCCATTGGACCAGTAGAGTCTCTGCATCACGCTGTTGCCGTTGGTGTCTGTCGATAACAGACCCCAATCCAGCTTCACCCGCAGATCATCGACGGGCTTCAACCCCAAATCTTCCAATGGCGCCGCCGCCTCTAGAACATAGTAGTTATCGTCGCCGGTGAGGGCCATCCGCACGTTCGTCAAAACCGTAACGCGATCGAAGGAAACCTGTCCAACCGGAGAGACTGCCTTCCACGACGATTCCGAGGACGTGCCGGGTACGACGGCGTCATACAGAATCGCCATCGGCTTTCCGCCGACGAACGTCATCAGCAGTCGTTTATCTCCCGCGACCGGCGCCTTGCGGTCACGCGGGGCGGATGGATCCGAGCCAATCTGTAAATCGACGGCGGCGCCGGTCTTAAACAATCGATCCCACTGCTCGCCGGTATTCTTCATCGGACCCAGACCGCGAACCTCATAGCAAAGATAGAGATACTGTGCGTCCCACGCGCAATGTAGGGTGGCGCCACGTTCCATCCGGCCCTTGTCTTTCTCTCCAAAATCCGCGGCGATCGTATCCCATTTCCGCAGATCGCAATTGGTCGGCATCGGAGACTCGATGCGATAACAGTCCAGCACCGGCGTGCGCTGATACACCTTCTGCCGCTGACGCGCCTGCGCCCACGCCTCGGTCTTTACGATATCGGCGGGCGTGACTTCAATATGGCCGGACTGCCGTTTGAACTTGTCCATGCCAAGCACCTCGACGACGCTCACATGATTATGCCCCGCGATCGCATAATAATGATTGTCGGCGGTCTTGCAGAAATAGCCGCTGAAATGCTCCTGGCCCGGCGTCACGTTATCCAACGACAACCCCCGCTCGTGCTCGGGCATGTTCCACGCCCGAACCCCCGGCAAACGAAGATCGCCAAAGATGCTGCCGGCCAGCATTCCGTCGGCTGTCCAGAGATTCCAGACGCCGATGTTGGTGTGGATGAAGTGAAACTCGCCCAGATCGCCGGCATGGGCGACGGCATGGCCAACCCAACTAAATTCACAAACGACCTGCTCGGGCGTGTACGGCGTCGCCGTTGTCAGCGCAAAAGTAGTGAGGCCCTCATTGGGATATGTCCAGGTCGGCTTGCCGTCGGGCGTATACAGTCCGTCTACGTGCTCGTTCTCTCCATTGTAGTTACCATCGTTCAGGCGATACAGATTCCTTAGTCCCCGCAGCCCGGGCATCACCTTGATTTCATAGACGGGCGTGCCGTCGGGGAGAAAATGGTTGACCTCGTAACGGATCCCCTGACTCTGAATGCCCAGGTCCTTATCAAAACGGGTGATCGATATTTCGGTCGGAATTTTGGGGCGAATGGTCACTTCGTTGGCTTGAACTTCTCCGTCGCCGTTGAGATCGCTCCAGACGAAATTGGAATCGAGCAGCGAAGGATTGCCAAGCTGCTGTTGCAGGTCCGACTTCGTCAGCGGCGGGAATTCCGAGGCGTGTCCCATCGCCGCGACGCGGCGTAAGTGGTCCTTCTCATATAGATAAACAATGCCACATTCCTGTGATGGGCCGGGCGGATCGTATCGCGTGACCATATAGTTATGGCCGTTGAGGTAGATAGGTTCCTCGCCGGCCCGGCCCTCGCCGAGCCAGGTAAGGTTCTTGAGGTGCGAATGGCCGGTCGTCCAATCGATGGAGAATTCAAGCGGGCCGTAGAAAAGGCGGGTTTTATCCTGCGCGTCCAGAACGCCGCCGCCTCCGTAGGCGGTGTTGCCGAGGAAGTCCCTCTGCCATCTCCCGTCAAGCGTCCATAGGCTGATGCGCTTGGGGAAGTATGTACTATCGACCGCCCACAGCTTGTCCTGCGAATCGATTACCAGAGTGGTGATGTTCTGAAAGCGCGTCGGGTCCCACGCCCCGACACGATAGCCGCCTGGCGTGCCGATCGGGTGTAGAAACTTGCCGGCCGGACTGTAAACGCGGATGTTCTTTCGCTCCGGCGCCTGGTCATAGACGTAAAAATTGCCGACCTTATCGAGAGCAAACGCCTGCGGCTTTATTAAATCCCCCGATACGATCGGCGTGGTCTTGCCGGAGGCGACATCAATCGCCAGAACGCTGCGGCCGCAGACGCCGAACAGCGCCCCCTGTTGATTAAACGCCATGGCGACCGGTTTCGCCAACGGCACTTCAGCTTCGATCTTGCCGGTTTGCGGATCGAGGGTTTCGATGCGATGGAAGGCGCGCGGATCGACCGCTTCGCCTTCTCCGCCGACGTATTTCATCGCGGCGACGCCGAAGATTCGGCAGCGGGTGGAATCGGTTCCCTTCACGTCAAAACGCGGGCCCGCGACGTGAACGCCGGGGCTGCCCATCACGCTTTGCCACTGCTCGCAGACGCGCAGACGCACGGCTCTCGTTTGAATGTCCTGGCCGAAATCGACGTATCCGTCGAGATAGCGGGCGCCCGTATTGCCGCGCGGATCGGGCCAGTAATATTCTCGCCGCGCCTGAATGTAGGTTCCCGCGTGCTCCCACCCGGCGGCGGCGTTCATGTCCACGGGCTTATCGGCCGGACCGGTATACACGTCGATCTCGGTCCGCTTGCCGTCGACCTCTTTGAACGCCATTCCGCGAATCGCCTGCGGCTGCGCCCAGGACATCATGTAGATTCCGGGGCTTGAATCGCTGACGGCCTGCGTGCGCTTGGCGTCCCATACGCCGTCCGCGCCGACCGTGCCCGAATTCACCGCGATCGACGCCAGACCGGCGACATTATCGAACCGGCGGCTGATGAGCTTCAATCCTTCGATCCGGCCTATCCACGAGCCTGCCGGACCCGAGCCAAGGCTGGCGACGGGATCTTCTTTGTCCTTGGCGTTGTCCTTGAGTTTCAGCGCGCCGGCGTCTTGCTGGCCGATCTTGAACTCAGCGGAATCATCGCCGCCGAGCAGGTCGTCGTCGGCGCCGCCGTCGCCGCGGGAGAACATGATGCGAAGGGCGCGGGTGCGCGTGTTCGGCGGGGCGGTGGCGACGTCCCACGGCAATTTGCCTTGTTTCGTGAAGGGAATCCATTGCGTCGGATCGCCGGGATTGGGCGGATAGGGGGCCGTCGGCTTGAGGACAAAGAGCTTCACCTTTACCGCCGGATCGACCGCGGCGGGAAGCACGGCGCTGCCGATCGGGATCGGCCGGTTGAAGAGCAGCGCGACATAGCGCCGAGGCGATTTGCCCGGCAACGATTCGATGTACGTCAGCGCGTGTCCGCCGGCCGGCTCGCCCGTCAGCCGGAACAAGCGCTGGAAGTCGTCGCGCGGGTTCGGCGGCACTTCATGCGGATACTTCGGAAGCCGAGCCGCGGCATAGACAGGCACGCAATGCTCTATATCCACGTCGTCTGGGCCGGCGGCGGAAGCGAACCAATCTTCCTCCGCGCCGATCGCCATATACAGCTTGCCGTTTCGCGCGACCATCGACTTGATCCCGCGCTGCCGGGCCGACGTCGGCAACAGCCGGGCGATCTCCTTGAATTTGTGACTCGCCACATCCACCGCCCAGACGACTTCCGCCCGCGGATCAAGCTGCATATTTCCGCCAGGCGCGCTGACGTAAACTGTTTTGCCGTCGGGCGTCGCGGCGGCGTGGTAGGCCCCGGTAAAGCCGGCGAACGACGGGATCGCCCAAAGCTTTCGGCCGGTCAGATCGCAGCAGATCATCGACACGCCGCTCTCGGCGACGGGGGCGCCGAAGAATACATAGTCACCGCCCGCTGTCCCCGACAGATTGGACGTATGGTCGGCAAGCCATCCGCCCGGCCCGCTCATGCTCGTATGCCACGGGGGATTGATCGGGGAGTTTTCTTCGACGTTCGGATAAACCGTCAGTTGATATTGCAGATGCAGCGGCGGATGGGAAATCATCTTCCACTCATACGATCCGACCGGCACGATCCGCCCCTGCTCGTCCTTGAGATCCCATCCCGCCTGATGCTCGCCCATCGGCTGGTTTCGCCGGGCGAATACATTTTTCACGCGATATCCGCCCGGACCGTTGATGACCATCGTCGCTTCGCCGTCAAAATCCATCTTGTATGGAATCGTCAGCGGGGCCACGACATCAGGCGTCGCCGACGGCGGGGCGATGGCCGTGGCGTCGCCCTTGAGCAGGCTGAAAACGTGGAACCCGTCGATGCGGGCGATCTTGTCGTCTTTGGATTTGAGAATCGTGAGCCGAATTCCGCGCGTCGTGATCGGCGGAAAACTCACCAGCCTCCCGACGCCCGGCTTGACGGCCTGGTCGGGGATGACGTTCCATTCCGCGTCCATCCCCGCCCGCGGATTAAGGTCCTTTGGCCCATCGTACGATTCGATCCTGACTTGTTCAAAATCATCCGCCAGCCAAAGTCCGCCGATCGTCTGCGCCTCGTCCCACGACAACACAAACCAACTGGGATCGAGGTCGGTCACCGGCGCCCGCGGAATGTGTGCCATCGGGTCTTTGCCGGTGTTCTGCCATGATCCGGCCCCGGTGGTAATCGACGACGGCGCGTAAATTCGCGGCGGCCCGAACTCGCTATATTCGACGTATTGGCTGTCCGCATACGCCATCGCCAACGGCGCTACGTTCGCCAGTCGATCGGAAAAAAGTCGGATGAATTCCAATCGGGCATTGCGCCAGGGCTTTGGATCGGTAAGGAGCATCGCCCGGATTTTCGTTCCCGCCGGCAACGGCACGAGCGATCCGCCGGACTGATTGGGGGGCGTGGGGATTTCCTGCCACTGCGATGCGTTGGCCGGGTCCGGCGGGTAGGGGGCGCCCGGCTTCAGGACGCTCAGCGTTTTCGCCGACCCACCAAACTGCACCGACCCCGCCTCCACCGGCTCGCGAAACGCCACCAAAAACGTCACCGGCAAATGCACGGCGCCGTTGGGCAACTCCGCGAACCACCCGCGTCCCCGATACCCCGGCTCGACAATTCCCGCCATGTCCTCAGCCCGGCCGGCCAACTCGGCGCCGGAGGCGAACGCCTTGGTGACGTTCAGATCCAACAGATTATTCAACGGCACAGTCTGCAACGCCGCCGCCGGCGCCGCCAGAGTCCTCATAGGCAGCGACGCGGCCAGCAGCATGGCCGCCAGGAGCGTCAATACGTTCCACGGTCGAATGAATGACATTTTTTACTGATCCTTCGGTTTACGCCTTTATTGCCGGAAACTGGCGGGAGACCCTATCTGAATCATACAAGGCGATGCAGCATCCGAAGTTACTTTCGCAAGAAACTTCCGTTGCCGCGGGCGGTCCTTTCGTGCGATCCTATTGGCAGGCCGCAATCAGTATCCGCTTGAAGAATTCGATATCAGATACCGCAATCGGCCGCGGCGGGGATGACCGGTCAAAGGATGAGAGGCGCCGACGAGAATATTGCCGCCGGCCCTCTTCGCGAAGTTATTACGCCGCCGACCGCGCACAAAACGTTCGTTTGAAAACATCGAGCCCGAGCGATACCATTTAAGTGTGACATCCATACGAGCCATTTTCGACGGCAAGACGTTCGTCCCGCAGGGCCCGGTTTCTTTACCACCACAGGCCGAGGCGCTGGTGCTCGTTGAGACGGTCGATCCCGCCGCCGAGGCGCGGGTCGATGATGCGATCCGCGCCTATTACCAGTCCGGCCCTGATGCCGACGACGAGGCTTGGACCCGTGCAACGGAAAAAGACTCGTATCGCGCGTGGGATGAAGATTGAGCAATGGCGGCATTTCCGCGGCGGGGAGAAATTTGGCTTGTCGACTTTCCCGATGACCCCAAGCTCCGCCCGGCATTGATCGTTTCTCCAAGCGCGTGAAATGAGCTTGCAAACAGTGTCTTGGCCGTACCGATCACAACGAACATGCGACCGGCGCCGACGCACGTTCGGCTTGCGGCCGGGCAAGGCTGGCTCACGTCCGAGTCCATAGAGCCAGATGCGAAAATGTCACCATTTGCGCAAGTCGCGGCTTCGTCACGGACCACTATCCGCCGCCGTGAGCGTTCCGTTGATGCGGGAAATCGAGCGAGCGTTGCTGGGGGCGTTTGGCATTCTTTAATTGAGTTCAACGCGCGGGAAACAATCGAATTAATCGAGTCCGCCGTCACCGGCACGCCGAAATGCACGGCCGCATATCAGTGGCGATGACGGCTCGATGTCACGCCCACCCGCCGTCGGCGTCGGCGGGGTCGGTGGCGTCGTTGAGGGGGCGGGCGATGCCCGAGCCGTCGTTGTAGCGGGGGCCGCTGCCCCAGTTCAATTTGGCGGCCAGCGTACGCCATTCGCGCTCGCGCGGGTTTTCCACCAACTGCACGTCGGCGTGATTGCGGCGGATGATGACCCGCTCGCCCGCCGCCAGCGACGTGCTGGCCTGGCCGTCGCAGAAAAGCGTGGTGCCGGTGTTCACGCGCACGGCGGAAATGACCACGCGAGTTTTGGAACTCACGACGACCGGACGAAACGAAAGACTGTGCGGGCAGATCGGCGTGACACAAAACGATTCGACGTCGGGGTTGACGATCGGCCCGCCGGCCGACACGTTATACGCCGTCGATCCGCTGGCGGTGGAAATGATGATGCCGTCGCCGTAATAGCGCACGCCGTCGTCACTCTCGACGGCCAGGCCGAGCTCGACCATCCGAAACGGTGGGCCGGCGGTGATGACCGCGTCATTGAGGGCGGTGGCGACGAATCGGCGGGTGGCTTCGATCTGCTCGTTGGAGAAGCAGGTGCAAACGGCGTTGGCCGGGATGACCGAGGCTTCGAGCATCTGGCGGGCGCGGATGGGAAGGCCTTGGCGGAAGTAGCAGTCGAGCGATTCGCGGAGTTGCTGCGGCGTAAAATTGGCGAGAAATCCCAGGCGGCCGAAGTTCGCCCCCATCACCGGAATCTGCCTGCCGGACAAGCGCCGCACGACCGATAACAGCGTGCCGTCGCCGCCAAGGACCAGGATGAGGTCCGCGTTGATCGCGGCGAGATTATGCTCGCCGTCGGTTTCCACGCCGACCAGCGTGGCGCGATCCTTCATCCACTCCTTGAGTGAATCCAGAGCGGCTCGCACCGTCGGCTTGCTGATGTTGGCGACCACAAAAACCCGCTTCATCGCGGCGAGTGTAGCGGTGGGCCGGAAGATTGGAAAGATGAAGGCGCGGCGCGCCGCGTGCGCGAATCGAAGTGGATGGAGCGGTTTTAGGTATTTGGTGTAGCGAACGGCGGTCGCAAGGCTCGCCCTGGGGCATGTCCAATCTCAGCGCCAATCATCCATTTTCATGCCGCGCCCGCGTGACCGGGGTTTCGGCCATCGCGTGACGTAATTCAAAAAGTCTGGCCGTTGGATGAGCAGGTATCCCAGGGCGGCGCCGCCCAGATGTGCGGCTTCGCCGCCGGCGTTGTGCCCGTTCGAAAAGATCGTGTAAGCGGCGATCCCGACGAATATCCACGCCATCGTCCGCAGCTTCATCGGAATCGGCGGAAAGATGAGCATCACGGTCGCATCCGGCGCCACGCGGGTGGCGCCGGCCATCAGGATGCCAAGAATTCCCGCCGACGCTCCCACCAGCGGCGTGAACGGACCTTCTCGCAGCAATCCCGCCACCATCAGCAGCAGATAGCTGACCGCGCCGGCGGCGCCGCACAGGAGATAAAACGCGACATACTTTCGCTGCCCGAGGTACTGCTCCACCATCGGGCCAAAGAAATAAAGCGCCAGCATGTTAAAAAAGAGATGCTGGATCGATCCATGCAGAAATTGAAAAGTGATGAACCGCCAGACTTCAAATTGGCTGATGGCCGTATCGGACGAAAAGTAGCCGAATTGGTAAAGCCAATCGTGCCCCATCACGTTGACGACATAGACGGCCACGTTGATCGCGATCAGCCAAGTCGTCACCGACCAGGCTGACATCGATCCGAACGACCCGCGTCTCGGCTCGGCCCGGTAATAGTCACGATCGGCAAGACCCATGACGCAATAGTAGGTGAGCGCCGCTGAAATCAGAAGCGCGCGTCATCAAAAACCTCGGCCAGTCGATAAAGGCAATCGTGGATGTCGGGCGCGGTCAGTCCGTCCCATCGGACTTCGACGTTGGCGACGTCGTAGGGAGATTCTTCGTGGAGATCGCGAAGAGCGCGTGCGACCCTGCCGGGGGCGCCGACGATAAAATTGATCGGATGCCCGCAAAGATCCTGAGCGTGGCGAGGCTCCGGCGTAGTCGCCGGAATTTTTCCCTCGGCTTGAAATCGGCGCCAGAGTCGCCGAAGGGCGGGTTCGATTCGTGAAAAAGCGGTGGCGTCATCTTTGGCGACGTGAACCGGGCGATTGGCCGCGATTAGCCCGGCGCCGCCCGCTGATCGGTAGGCAGTGCGATATTCGCAATATTGTTCCGGGGTTCGCAAATGCGAGTAAAGCATGTTGAATCCCAAGGCGCCGGCAATCCGTGCCGATCCGGCACTGTTCACCGCAAGCCAACTGCGCGACGCCAAATCGGGCGCCGCCATCGGCAAAGGCGCGTGCGGCGGAACCGAAAAGAGGTGGCCGGTGGAGCGATCGATCTCGCCGCGCCACGCCGAGCGCATCAAGCGAAGAGCGGCCTCAAAATGAAGGTGCCGCTGCCTTTCTTCGGTCACATGGGCGCCAAATAACGCAAATTCCTCCGGCGTGCTTCCGCTGCCGAATCCGAATGCCGATCGGCCTTTCATCAAGGTATCCGCCACGGCGACCTGCTCGGCCACCGCCAGCGGATGGTGGAGATTCAGGCAGATAATCGCGGTGCCGAGCCGGATACGCGACGTGAGGCCGGCGAGGTGAAGCGCCAGCAGCGACGGCGCGGGAAGATGGCCCCGATGGGCGTGGGCATGATGTTCGGTAAACCATGCGTATTGAAATCCGAGCCGATCGGCGATGATCGTCTGCTCGATCACCTCGGCATAGATGGACGCTGACGCCTGATCGCGCGGTCCTTCAAGATGGTCGGTGATTCCGAACGCGGGCATTCTTTAGAGCGTACTCGGGAGTGAGGCGTTTATACATTCGCGGCAAACGATAGAATGAGACGAACACTCGCGTGGAAAACTCGGACGAGCGCCAGGAGGGGTGGGAAATGATAGTGAGAGAACGAGAGATGATTTCCTGCTCTTCGCTTTGGCCTCGGGAGACGTCGTGGCGCCGTTGCTCATCCCGTTCCGAGCGCGTGCGACATGCGTTAGCGGGGATTTTATGATGTATCGAATCATCGCGATTGCTTGTCTTGTGTCATGCTTTGAGTCTGCCGCTTTCGCGCAGCGCGTGATCGTCTGGCCGCAACCTGCGGGCGCGGCGACGCAGCCGTCGGAGTCGGATCGCAATCGAGCCATGGCTTTAGCCCGGGAATCGATCGGCTTCATCGACATTCACGATCTGGATTCGGCGGAGGCTCGGCTTCGCGCGGCGATCGCGATTCTGCCGGGCAAGGCGATCTGGCAATATAACCTGGCTTGCATTCTCACCGCGCGAAAGCGGATCGACGCCGCCATGGAGGCGTTGGGGCGCGCGACGGAGTTGGGCTTTTCCGATTTTACGATTCTCGAGAGCGACGCCGACCTCAAGCCGTTGCACGAATTGCCGGCGTATCAAGCCTTGATCGCTCGAAAAAAAGAGATCAACCATCAGGCGGCCGAGTTGGCGATGAATGACCTGAAGAGCCGATTCGGCAAAGACTACTTGTATGAAGTGGACGAGGACCGGAAACTCATCTTCGCGACGAACATCGACCGCGCCACGCTCGACGCGCTGAAAATTTGGCTGCACGATCAGGCGAAGAGCCAGGAAGAACAACTGTTCGCGCATAAGTCCGACGAATTTATCCGCGTGGTGGTTCCGTCGCTGGCGGACTATCGAAAGCTGGTTCGCCAGCGCGGGGTCATGGGAATCTATGAAGACGAAACGCGCACGCTGCTGGCCGAGCGCATGGGGCAGGTGATGACGCACGAGTTCACGCACGCGCTGCACGCCGCCGATCAGCGGGCGGTGCGGCAGGAGCATCCGGTGTGGCTGCGCGAGGGACTGGCGTCGATGTATGAAGCGGGCGAATTCGAAAATGGAGAGCTGCTCCCGCGGGACAATTTCCGGCTCGCCTTCATTCAATCCGCCGCCCGGCGCCACGCGCTGATTCCCCTGGAAAAATTGTTGACACTCACGACGCGCGATTTCGTGAACAGCCCGAATCTCGCCTACGGCGAGTCGAGCAGCCTGCTTCTGTATCTGTACGAAAAAAAATCGTTGCGAAAATTTTATGACGCCTACAAGGCGTCCTACGGATCCGATCCCAGCGGCGGCGGCGCCCTGGAATCTGTGACGCAACTGAATTTGGTCGATCTTCAATCCGCCTGGACGCAATGGATGCTCGGCAGGAAATCGCCGCAGCTGGTCGCGGCCGCGGGCGGCCCGTACCTCGGCTTGCATTTCGGCGAAGCCATCGACGGGCTGAAGGTCTCGATGGTTCTGCCGAGCGGATCGGCGGCGAAAGCCGGGATAAAACTCGGCGACGTAATCGTCGGCCTCAACGACCGCGAGGTCCGCGATAACGCGTCGTTGGCGCCGCTTCTGAGCGCGCATCGAGTCGGCGACGAGATCCGGCTGAAAGTTCGGCGCGACGGGAAATATATCGATGTGCCCGTGACGTTGGGCCAGCGTTGATCTATTCATTCCCCCAGAAATCCATCACCATCACGTCGGCAAAATGCGGCCCGGCAAGCTTTCCGAACGCCTTGTGCTCGGGATGAACCAGATAACCATCGCGGTCCTTTTCGCTGGCGAAAGTCACGACGAAACATTGCGTGAATCCGTGGCTTCGAGGCTCGGGGCTGATGTTGTCGCCCCACTGCAGCGACGTGATGCCGGGGATTTTTGACTTGAGGGCGGCAAACGCCTCATCGACCTGCTTGATTTCGTCGGGCGTCGTGCCTTCCTTAAATTTCAGCGAGACGACGTGGAATAATTTTTTCCCCGAAGCCGAGGCGTCGTCGGCGGCGATGGCGGTCATGCCGGATACAAGCAAGGCGATCGTGGCGATGAGGACTGCGATCTTCATGATAAAGCTCCTTGTTAAATTTCGTCGACTCCAGGATACGGGCTCGAAATTCGTCGATCACTTTTCGGCGGGCGCCGGGTCTTTCGCCGGCGGCGCAAGAGTTTCTATTTTTACCGTGCGCGCCGTCTGATTCTTGTCGAGCGTCAGTCCGCCGAGAGCGGGGAGAAATTTGATTTTCGCAAGCGCGGCGGTGAAGGCGTCATGCGTCTTGAATCGCTCCCGGCGAATCACTTTGTTTTGCTGCGATATCTTTTCCCATCCGCCATGCTGGTTTTTGAAATAGTAGATTTCGACATGCCAAATCACCTGCCCGGCGCCGGCGTAAAAATCCTTGTCGCGGACGAATTGGACGAGGACCGACGCGCGGTCGTGTGTGCCGTCGACCGCGAGTATTTTGGTCTTGTTATAGAACGGATCGATCGACGATATTTTTTGAATCTCGTCGCGGTCTTCGTCGCTGAGCGGGCCGGGGTCGGGCTTGGCTTCTTCTTCGTTATACCACCCGAGGTTGACGCCTTGCACGACGGTTCCATCGGAAAGCGTCAATCGCACATCATATGGCGTTTCGGGGAGAAGGTTTTGGAAAGTAAGCGTCGTGCCAGTGATGACGCCGGGGCTTTCAACCTTCAGGCCCCACGCGGTGGCGGTCGCCGCGATGACCTTGGTATCCGGCGGCAATTCAACCGTCAATGTTCCGCCGGCAAAGGCGGCTCGGGCCAGGAGCAGAAGCGGAAGGATCAGCAGATAAGAAAGTGCTTTGCGCATGTTTTCTCCTGCCGGGGATGATCCTCTTTTAGTCGAGGAAAGTAAATCCGTCCAAGAGAAATGCTTGTTGCCGCAGATGAAGACCGATGGACACAGATTGGAAAATGCGAGGGTCGATTCCTATCGAATATTGGTTTTTTATCTGTGTCCATCGTCCTTCATCTGTGGCAGCAAGGCATTTGATTTCTCGTAAAAGATCGAATCGAAAAAAAAGCCCGATCGTTTGATCGGGCTCGTGGAAGGTCGAATTGGATGCGATGCGATTTATCGCTTGGAGAACTGGAACCGGCGGCGGGCGCCGCGTTGGCCGTATTTTTTGCGCTCTTTCATTCGGCTGTCACGCGTCATGAAGGCGCCGCCGCGAAGGGGGGCTTCGAGGGTGGCGTCATATTTGGCCAGCGCCCGGGCCAAACCCATGACGATGGCGCCGGCCTGGCCGGTCGGACCGCCGCCCTTGGCGTTAACCAATACATCCAGCTTGCCGCCGGTGTTGGTCACTTCCAACGGGCCAAAGAGGGCTTTGCGATCGCGCTCCTGGGTGAGGTAGTCGTTCAGAGGACGGCCATTGATCTCGATCTTGCCGGTGCCGATCGCGATGCGGACGCGGGCGACGGCGGATTTGCGACGGCCAACGCCCCAAACAAACTTCCGCGGCCCGGTCGGAGCGGCGGGGGCTTCGGGAGCGGCAACTGCCTGATTCGTTTCTTCAGCCATGATGGGTTTTACCTGCTACTGGAAAATTAAATGCCTGGATGACCCTGAAAACTCAAAGAACCGTTACGCCCACGCCAAACTGCGCCAGCTTCAACGGCTTGGGCTGCTGGGCGGCGTGGGGATGCTGTTCGCCCTTGTAAACCTTCAGCTTGGCGAGAATATTGCGGCCCATCTTGCTCTTGGGGAGCATTCGACGAACGGCCAACTCGACGATCTTCTCCGGATGAAGCTCGTGCATTCGGCGATAGGAATACAGATGCCGACCACCCGGATAGCGGGAATACGTATCGTAATTGGTGACGGCGGCCTTGTTGCCGGTGACCCGAACTTTTTCGGCGTTGATGACGATGACAAAATCGCCGGTATCGCGGAACGGCGTCCAGCTTGGCTTATGCTTGCCCTGAATAATCATCGAGATGCGGGCGGCCAATCGGCCAAGAACCTGATCCGAGGCATCCACCACATGCCAGTTGGCCGGGATTTCGCCCACTTTTGGGAAATACGAGCTGCTCATGATTCGTTTCCTTCAGTCGCGCTTACAAATTCTAACCGTGCGTTGCTGAAATATTTAGCAAACAATCCACCGTCGCAGGGATTTCTCCTCGCCAAAGGGGAATCGAGCAGTCTATAGAGCAGGGCGGCATTGTCAAGATGCGGGCGAAACAAATTTAGAGCACGCGCCGTTGGATTTTGGTGTATAAGAAGGATTCGGCTTCAGTTGTGGTTCATCATCCTCCAGAAGATGATTTCACGCTCGGCAAGTTCTGAACAGATCTCGATCTCTTAAATGACACATACGATCCGACAATGAAGAGCCGCACTGATTACGTCCTTGGCGTCTGGAATGGTCTCTGTGGCGGCATATTCGTCGGGCTCGCCATCGAACATTCCTATTCCGCCGTCCTCGCATCGCACTCACTCGCGATGCAAGAGCTATGGTTGATATTTTGCTTATTTGGAGCCTTGCCAAATTCCATCATCGCGATCGTTCGAGGCGTTGGAAGATACCGCTCTGTTTCGAGGCGAATTGAATCGCAATAAAAAACTATGCCTTGATCTTGAGAACCTGCGATGCTCCCTGAGTCACGAAGAGCATGTCTGTCGAAACCTTAAAATAATTGGCTAGCTGAACGATATGCGCCTTGGACAGATCTCTATCCCGCCGGAGAGCGGTTGCCAAGGCCGATCGGCTCGTGGATTTCGTAGGCTGGAAAAGACAAGGCAACAATTCGCAATAAACATTACGCTGAGGAGCGTACATTCCGCCACGATCTTCCGTTTGGCCGTCTACTTCATCACGTTTCTTAGCCACCGACGCGACAACGAATGATAAGCGTACTTGGATTCATCCATGAATAAGCCATTTCATGCACAGGTGGGCGATTCCCAGCGTGGCAAAAAATCCGCAGCAATCCGTAACGGTTGTCGCCCAGACTGTCGCGCTCTGTGCCGGGTCAAATCCCAGGCGTCGCATGGCGAAGGGGATGACGACTCCGGTGGTGCAGGCGAGGAAGTGGTTGATTACTAAAGCGGTGGCGACGATGCCGGCCAGGACGTAGGGGTTGTAGCTGTGCATTCCCCCGCCGAAAATTCCGAAGGCGGCGGCGATGCCGGTGGTGGCGCCGACGATGACGCCGGCCAGCAGGCCGACGATGGCTTCGCGGTACAGGGCTCGTATCAGCATTCCGCTACCGCCTTCACCGAGGGCGATGCCGCGGATGGCGACGGCCAACGATTGGGC
>DASZME010000076.1:0-26001 GCA_035551995.1 Tepidisphaeraceae bacterium | reverse complement strand
AGTCCACCCGCGTGCATCAGATCCGCGCCGCGGCGGTTCGCGGAGACTCGGACTTGCTTTCGCGTCTGCTCGCCTCGGCCGATTCGGCGACGCTCGGGGCGGCCGGGGACGTAGCGATGAGCGAGCGCCGCTGGACCGACGCGGCATGGTTGTTTGACCGCATGCCCGAGCGCGACAATACCGCCGGTATCAAGCATTGCCTGAGCCGCAATCTCGCCGCGCTTCAGCGGCATCGCCGGGCGATTTATGACGAACTGATTTCTTTACCGAAAAGCGATCATTGCGGCATCGGCGCGTCGGCCAGCAATCATCCGACGATCGTCTGCCGCCGGGCGGACGGGCAAAACATATCGTTGTCGCCGAACAATTTACCGCTGGCGGGATTGGCCGGCGCGATGGAAAGTCTGAAGCCGGCCTTCGCGGTCGGGCATTCGCTGGCGTTGTGCGGGGTCGGCGACGGATACCTTCTTCATCAACTCGCTCAAAAGCCGCCGAAGCTTTTCATGGATACACAGCAAAGCGTATTCCTGCTCGAGCCGGACGCGCACGTCTTGCTCACGGCGCTCATGATCCACGATTACACGGGAAAACAAGGCCCGATCGAACAGGAACGGTTTCTGTGGTTTGTCGGCTCGGACTGGATTCACCCGCTGCGCACGACGCTTCTGGGCGACCCGTATCTCGCCAGCCCGCAAATCAGCCTGATGCTGGGGCTTCAATTTCAGTCGATTCAGTCGTCGCTGCAGGTAATCCTGCGCGAGGTCGAGGCTCGCGATGTACACGCGCGCACAAGCGTCGAACGATATTACGCGACGAAAGGGGCGAGTGATTTCTCGGCGGTTTTCTCGACCGATCCGCCGCGGCGTCCGCGGGTGATGTTGCTGACGACGCGGTTTTCGACAGTGTTGCAATATGCGACGCGCGACGCCGCCGCGGGGTTTGAGCAGGGGGGCTGGGAAACGCGCGTGGTGATCGAGCCGACGCCGCATCATCGGGTTTTGACCACCGGCATTCGCGCCGCCGTCGCCGAATTCAAGCCCGATCTGGTCTTTCAGATCGATCATCAACGGCAGGAGCACGCGGAGATGTTTCCGTCGAACTTGCCGTTCGTCTGCTGGATTCAGGACCACATGCCGCACCTGATGAAGCCCGAAGCGGGCGCAAAAATCGGCCCGGCGGATTTCGTGTTGACCGACGCCGGCGCGACGTATGTCCGCAGCGCGGGTTATCCGAAGCGGCAGATGATCGCCCTCGCGAAACTCACCACGCCGCCCCCGCTCATGCCCCGAGCGACGGTCACGGCGCCGGCTGAGGATATCGTTTTTATTTCCAACGCCACCAAAACGCCCGCCGCGATGCTGACGGAGCTTCTGACGCAGTTCCCCGGCGATTCGCGATCGGCGGCCTTCGTGACCGAATGCGTCCGCCGGATAACCGATCTCTACGCCGCCGGTGATTCGCTCAGTACCTTCCCCGATATTTCCCGCTTTATCCGGGAACTGCTGGCGGAGATGGATCTCACCCTCGATCCCGAGCCGCTGCATCAGTTGATCCGCGCGATCACGCATCCCCTGTGCGACGCGCTCTATCGGCATCAGACGATCCGCTGGACCATCGCCGCCGCGCGAGATAGCGGCCTGACACTCGGACTTTACGGCAACGGCTGGGACGCTCACGAAGACTTTGCTCTTTACGCGCGCGGCGCCGTCGCCAGCGGCGAGGATTTCCGCTCGCTTACCCGCCGGGCCGCGATCAATCTTCAAATCGCCCCGTATCTTTGCCTGCATCAACGGATGCTTGACGGCATTTGCAGCGGCGCGTTTTTTCTCGTTCGGCATCATGTGGCCGATACCGCGCCGCAGGCGCTCCTGGACCTGCTCGAAACGAACTGCGGGCCTGAAGTGAACGGCGTTGAAGAAGCGCAAGCGCGAATTTCCGATTCGACGAGAGCACGCTTCGAGACCCTTGTCGGCGAAACTCGCCGCGCGCTGTGCCCGATGGGAACCGAAGACCCGATCGAAGTTATTCGCGTCTGGCAGGAAGCCAGACTGCTCGAACCGCGGGGCGGCGTGCTTCCGCATCTCGACGCGATCAGTTTCAGCGATGCCGTCAGCTTGGGAACGCGGCTTGAGCGATTCGCCCGCGACCCTGATTTACGCGAGGAAATTACCGCCGATCAACGGCGAAGCATTCTCGCCCGGTTCACCTACGCGGCCGCCATCCGCCGCATCACGCATCGCATGGGCCAACTGCTTGGCGAAGAACGATCGAAGACGTCGCCCGGACTTCGTGCGCCACTCGGCATTGGATACGCGGCATGAAACTCTCTTACATCATCGTCACTCGAAATCGCCGCGAAACGCTTTTGCGCACGCTGGCGCTGCTCGAACAAAATACCCGCCTTCCCCGCCACGACTGGGAAGTGATCGTCGTCGATAACGCCTCCGACGACGGCACCGCCGAAGCCCTGGCGCGCAACCATCGCCAGGCGGCGATTCTTCGCCTCGCGGAAAACGAAGGCGTTCCCGCCCGCAATCACGCGCTGCGTCCGGCGAGCGGCCGCTATGTGGTGTTCCTCGACGACGACAGCTACCCGCTGGACGACGCCATTCCAAAGTCGTTGGCGTATATGAGCGGGCATCCGAAAACCGCGGCCCTGGTCGCGCGCGTAATTCTTCCGAGCGGGCAGGCCGAGGCCCCGGCGATGCCCGCCGTCACCCTCGGCGGCGCCAGCGTCATCCGGCGAAGCGTGATCGACGAGGTCGGCGGGTTCGCGCCGGAGTTTTTTCGCCAGGCGGAAGAATATGATTTTTCCTTTCGCGTTCACGCGGCCGGCTACCGGATCGAGCGCTTCGAGGACATTCGTTTCGGCCATGACAAAGTCGCCGCCGGACGCTGCTCGGCCCTCGCCCGCCGGATGGATTTGCGAAATAACCTGATCGTCGCCGAGCGCTATCTGCCGCGCCCGATGCGACGGGAATACCGTCACGATTGGATGCGGCGATACGCGGCCCTTGGGGTACACGATGGATACGCCGACGCCATCAACTCAGCCGTGCATGAAGCGCGAATCTGGGCCCGGCGCGAGTTGAAGGTCGGCCGTAAGATTTTGAACGAAGCGGCGTTGGAAACTGTGTTTCAATGGAACGCGCAGGCGAAGGCCGTGGCGGATTGGAGCCGGGCCAACTCGATCCGCCGGGTCGCGATCGCCGATGTAAGTAAGAACATTTACGCGACCTGGCGCGCGTGCCGATTGGCGGGCCTGGAGGTCGCGACGATCCTTGAAAACGGGCCCGCGTTCGCTGGGTCGACCTACCGCGGCGTTCCCGTGGTGGCCGACGCAAAGTTCAGCGAAGGACAGTGCGAAGGGATCATTCTATCGACCGTCAATCCGGCCCACGTCGATCAGCGGATGCAGGCGCTTTCAAGTTGGTTTGCGAGGCCGACGCTGAGGCTATGGGAGCCGCGGGTACTGGGCGAAAATAACGTCCGGCCTCGCCGTCCCCCGGCGCCGTTTGATCCGGCATTTGGACCCCGGAAACCGAAAGCGGCGTGAGATGATCCCGCGGCGCGGTTTGGGGGAGACGACAATATCCGATTTTCTCGCTTTCAGAGGAGCCAGTTATGACGACCGCGGTTGCATCGCCACCCATGGCGAATGACGTGGGCCGAAAGAACGAGTCGACGCGCGTGGCCTGGCTGGAGCGCATCCTCGCGAAGATCCCGCCAGGGAGCAGGATTCTCGACGCCGGCGCGGGCGAGCAGCAATTTCGGCCGCTCTGCTCGCGCCTGCGATACGTCAGCCAGGATTTTTCGCAATATGACGGCGCGGGGGACGGCACGGGGCTTCATTCAGAGCGGTGGGACGTGAGCCGAACCGATTTGGTTTGCGACATCGTCGCGATCCCGGAGCCGGACGGCTCCTTCGACGCGGTGATGTGCACGGAGGTTCTTGAGCATGTTCCCGATGCCGTCGCGGCATTGCGTGAAATCGGCCGGCTGGTCCGACCGGGGGGACATCTGATCCTGACGGCGCCGTTTTGCAGCCTCAGTCACCAGGCGCCATACCATTTTTCCACGGGATTCAGCCGATATTTCTATCGGGAGCATCTTGCCAAATTTGGGTTTGAGATTCTGGAACTGGAAGAGAACGGCAATTTTTTTGAATATCTGGCCCAGGAGACTCGCCGGGTGCGAGGACTGGCCAAACGCTATGCCGGCGGGGGGATGCGCGACGACGAACTCGCGGCGGTCGATGTGATGCTGACCGCCTTGCGAAGACTGTCGGCGGCCGACCGGGGATCGAGCGAATTGCTTCATTTCGGGTGCCATGTGTTTGCCGAGAAAACTAGATGACCTTGCGCGATGACGCGCTTTACTCCCTCGCCCGACAATTCGGGAGAGGGCTGGGAAAGGGTTTCTTGGAAGGACGCAACTCACAATAATATCCGGCCCTTCCAAGAAACCCTCACCCTTCCCTCTCCCGGAGTACCGGGCGAGGGTATGAAAAACACCGCGCATGATCGCGCACGGTATTTTGGACTGTCATCGCGATGATCGAAGAAGGGCGTTTTGGGAAGGAAAATTGAATCATGCGCATACTGAGTGTGGTGGGTCGAGCCTACTACGGCCAGCCTCACGCGATCGAGCCGATGTATCTCCAGTTTCGGCTCCCGCTCCAGGCTATGGGCCACCATGTCGATCATTTTGATCACATGCGGATAACGAAAGAAACCGGCCCCGCCGCCTGCGGAGAGCAATTCGTGCGCGCAGTGCGCGCCGGGGGATATAACGTGGTTCTCTACCAGACGGCCGGCCGGGATCAGATGGCTCGCGACGCCATTCCGCAGGCTGCCCGATACGCGCCGATCGTCGCTTGGAATAGCGATGACGACTGGCAATGGGACTCGTACACGCGACACATAACGCCGCTGTTTACTTTCTCGGTGACGACCTATCCGCATGTCTACGAAAGCCAACGGCGCGAGTTTCCCAATCTATTGTTAAGCCAATGGGGCGCCCTTGATACCTACTCGGATTACGAGCGAGAAAAGGATTTGGATTTCACGTTTGCCGGTCAGGTTTATAAAAATCGCGTGCCGGAGCTTCGCGCGCTTTGGCGCCGCGCGGGCTTGCAGGTGCGCGGAATGGGCAGTTTGCGAATCCGGTGCGCTCCGTTGAATCATCGCGGGTTTCGCGACGCGGCGGCAAAGCTGTTTCCGTCGATCAACCGCGCGATGGCGTTTCAAGAGGTTCATGAAATCTGGAATCGCTCGAAAATCAGCTATACGCCGCTTGGAGCCAGCGTGAATCCGTCGCAGTTGCAAATCAAAGGACGGATCTTCGAAATGGGACTTTCAGGCACCATGATGCTCTGCCAAGACAGTCCGGCGATCGAGCGATATTACGAGTGCGGGAAGGAATTTATTTCGTTCGGCGATCTCGATGAATGCATCGACAAAGTCCGCCATTACTTGAGCAACGAAGCCGATCGGCGAAGGATAGCCGAGGCATACTACCGAAGGACTACGCGGGAACATCTGTGGGAGCACAGATGGAATCGGCTTTTTGAAGACATCGGACTTGGCGCTGTGGCCCAAACAAAGGTTGCATAAAGCATTTGCGGGTTGCTGCAGCGTTTCTTTGTTTAGCGGCCCCGCTTGCGAGGCGTGTTGTCGAAACTGAAACTCGCGCCACCGCTGTGAAAAATGCGATAGTATACCAATCGTCGAGATACGCTTTAGAGCGTGGATTTGCGGAAAAGAAGTATATGAACCGCGCAAGACGCTGAACTGGAAAGGTCGCGTGAATGTCCAGTCAGCCGATCGTCACTGTCTTGCTCGCCGTTTACAACGACGCTCGATTTCTGCCGCTGGCGGTTCAGAGCGTTCTCTTACAGACATTCGAACATTTCGATTTCGTAGTCATCAACGATGGTTCGACCGACGACAGCGGCGAATACCTCGCCCAACTGCACGATCCCCGGCTGCGAATTTTTCACAACGACAGCAATCTTGGGCTGGCGGCTTCGTTAAATCGTGGGCTGGACCTTTCGCGCGGCGGATATATTGCCCGGATGGACGCCGACGATATCTGTGAGCCGGATCGGCTTCGGCGCCAGGTTGAGTTTCTCGACGCCAATTCGCAAGTGGGCGTTCTTGGATCGTCGCGCAAGTTGATCGACGAGGAAGGGAAGCCGGTCGCAATCGCCGCGGCGGTCCGGACCGATCTGGCGATTCGCTGGAAATGCCTGCTCGGGAATCCGTTTGCCCATCCGACGGTCATGCTCCGCCGATCGGTTCTCGACGAGCATCGGTTGCGGTATGCGCTCTATCAGCGGGCCCAGGATTATGAATTCTGGACCCGCGTTCTTTTGTATACGCAAGGCGCGAACCTGCCCGATGCGTTGGTTCAGTACCGGCTTCGCGGCGGCGACCGCCGAGCAGGCAAGGCGATGCAACTAGCAAATCATGACCGCATCGCCCATGCCGCCTGCAGCCGGCTCTTGCCGCAGTTTCCGCTGACCGTCGAGCAGGTGAGGAATCTGCGCGGCCGATATGGCGGATTCAGCGTACGCGAACCTGAGATGGATCCTCAGGAGGCGCCATGGTTGGATCTTTACCGGCAAATGTTCGAGGAATTCATGGAGAGTCGGCTCCACGGGGCCAAACGGGAACCGGGGCATTCGCGCTCGACGATCGCCTAAAATCTTAACGGCCGTGGAGATCCGTTTGATCGCCGAGGGGGGAAATCGGCGTTTCCCTCTGTTCTCCATCCATCTACGGGAACAATCCCTTCAACCGGCTCGCTTCCGCGACTCGGCTGATCGCGATTGTATAAGCGGCGGTTCGATAGTCGCAGTCGGCTTCGTCGGCCTTGGCGTTTACTTCGTCAAACGCTCGTTCCATTACCCGCTGCAATTCATCCTGGACGCGCTTGAGATCCCAGAAGAAATTTTCCAGGCCCTGAACCCACTCGAAATAGCTGACGGTTACGCCGCCGGCGTTGGTGAGAATGTCGGGGAGGAGAGTCACTCCGTTATCGCGGAGAATTTCGTCCGCGCCGGGCGTGGTGGGGCCGTTGGCGCCTTCGCAGACGATGCGCGCCTTGATGTGCGGCGCGATCGCTTCATCGACGGTACTCTCCATCGCCGCGGGAATCACGACGTCGCATTCGCAGGCCAGCAGTTCCTCGTTGGTGATCGAGTCGGCGCCGTTGAAATCGGTCAGGGCGCCGGTTTCCTTGTAGTATCGACCGGCCGCCTCGACGTCGATTCCGGTTTCGTCATAGATGCCGCTCGATCGCTCGGCGATGGCGACCACCGTGGCGCCGTGGCTTGCCAGCAGGCGGGCCGCGTGGTAGCCGACGTTTCCGAATCCCTGAACGGCGACTTTGATGTCCGACAGTTTTTTGTTCTGCGTCGCCAGGAATTTGCGCAGCACATACATGACGCCCCGGCCCGTCGCCTCTTCGCGGCCGACCGATCCGCCTAAAGAAACCGGTTTGCCGGTGACCACGCCAAGGGCTTGATGGCCGACCATCATCGAATAGGTGTCGAGCACCCACGCCATCACTTGAGCGTCGGTGCCGGCGTCGGGCGCGGGGATGTCGTGCATCGGGCCGATGATCGGCATGATCTCGCTGGTGTACCGGCGCGTGAGGCGCTTCTTTTCGTCCATGGACAGGGCGCGCGGATCACAAACCACGCCCCCCTTGGCGCCGCCGTAGGGAAGATCGACCAGCGCGTTTTTCCACGTCTGGAGCATGGCGAGCGCCATCACCTCGTCCATATTGACGCCGGTATCGTAGCGAATGCCGCCCTTGAACGGCCCGCGCGCGTTGTTGTGCTGGGCGCGGTAGCCGGTGAAAACCTGAATCGACCCGTTGTCCATGAGGACGGGGCACGAGACGGTCAGCACGCGCTTTGGCGTCGCCAGAACGGCTCGCCACATCGGGTCGAGATTCATCGACTTGTAAACGCGATCGAAATAGAGATGCGCGTTTTGCCAGAATTTGGAATGGTCGTCACGTGCGAGCAGGCGGTCTGTTTTTAGTTCCATATGCGAAAGTTGGTTAACTGCCGTAACGGTAAGATCGGCATTCGCGAAAGGAAAGTGTTGTCGTAATGAATTATCGGACAAGAAACGGATCGCACGTTGGATTGTCTATAGCTGTAATCCGCATCGACAACGCTCAACAAGGACACGGAAAATGAAACTCGGCGCAAGGATTCAGAGTGCGATCGGCTGGCTTGTGGCGGCAGGTGTATTGCTCGGCGCCATCCCCGCGATCGCGGACGTGACGGGAGTCAAGATCACAAAGGAAGAAGCGATCACGATCGCCGGAACGCCGGTTCTGCACCTGACGGGCGTACTCTCCGGCGAAGCCCGGCGTAATGAGCCGGGCATTCCCACGCTCGATCATGTCGTCGGATTGAAATACGAATCGGATTTCGATCTGTGGATGCCCGCACATGCGGGGAACGGGCGATTCTGGTTTTCGATTCTCAATCGCGGCAACGAAGCCGGGTCGGTTCGAAATTCGGTTCTTCAACGCGGCGGGGTGTATGCGTCGTGCGCCTGGCAGGCCAAAAACGTCGCCGCCCCCAAGCCGCAGCTCAAATTGAGCGGCTACGAAGGACCGATGCCGCAAGCGTACGGGCTGGTTGTGATTCGTGATTTCGTCACGTTTTTTCGATATGCGCCAGGCTCGGAAACGATGGCCAATCCGCTGGCCGGCAAAATCCATTTCGCTTTCGCCACCGGCATCAGCCAGAGCGGGCGCCTCATGCGTAGTTTTCTCCTGCACGGCCTCAACACGGCGCCGCAAGGCAAAGTGTTCGACGCCTTGCTCCCCAACGGCGCCCGGGCGGGTTATATCGATCTATTTCGTCCGGAATCCGATCCAGGCTCCGGCGGCGGCACTTTCACCGCCGAGACGGTTTACGAGCCGTTTTCGTGGTCCGATCTGATGGCGCGATCGGGCACTGACGCCAAGGTTTTCGCGCTCAACGCCGAGAACGAATATTACGAGATGATGGCTTTTGCCGTGCGGCGCGGCCCGGTCCCGCCCAACGTGCGGCTCTATGACTTCACCCTCGGCAGCCACGGCGGCGGGGGGACGGTCCCATGGAGCCAGTGCATCGCGCCCTTGTCGATCGCGCTGGAAGAATGGACCTGCAACGGAACCCCGCCGCCGGACAGTCGACTGTTTACGATGCAGAAGACGGAGAGTCCGCGCGTGAAACATCTGCCGTCGGTAGACCCGGAAATTCCTGCGGTCGGCGACCTTGGCATCGCGATGGGCGGCGTGCGATTGCCGCCGGTTGACGTGCCGCTGGCGCGGTATATTCCGGCAAAGAATGGCTCTTACAAGCCCGAGCCGCTCGATAAGGAAGAATTGACGCGACGGTATGGCACGCCGGAGGGATATCGAAAGAAAGTCGCCGAGTGCGTGGATCGGCTTATCAAAGATCGCTTTCTGCCGGAATCGGCCAAAGCGAAGTATGTCGCGGATGCGGAGAAAGTGAGTTGGTGAAGCGAGCGGGTTAATTTTCCCTTCGCGCCGCTAGTGAATTCTATCTCTGAGATGGCGCGCGGCGACGTGACTGAATGAATGCGGACGACAGCTACGCCGCGGATTTTTCCTTACGCGGCGGTCGTGCGATGACCACGCAGGCGCCGCCATTTTGTTTGGCGCGGATCATGGCCAATTCGGCTCGTTCCAAAAGCGTGACGTCGCCGGTGACCAGGGAGTCGGCGACGCCGAAACTGCATGTAACGCCCACGTCTTTGCCGGCCCGCGACAAGAGCCTGGTTTGAATCGTCGACGACAGGCGCTCGGCCAGACGACCGGCGCCGGTTCGGTTCATGGCCGACAAGACGATCGCGAACCTGGCGCCGTCCAGTCGGCACACCGCGTCTTCCGCGCGGCACTGGCTCAGGAGGATGTTGCTGAGCGAGCGCAGGATTTCGTCGCCGAACGGTATTCCGTGTTTCTTGTTGATCTGCCGCATCCGGTCGACGTCCGCCACGATATATGACGTGGGTCGGCCGCTGCGCACGGCCAGCGAGGTTTGGGCGGCGAGATGATCTTCCAGGTACTTTCTGTTCCAGAGCCCGGTCAGGCCGTCGATCATGGCTTTTTGATCGAGCAGTTGTTTTACCCGGATCGACGCGCGGAGGCGCGCCGAAAGCTCCGCCGCCTTGAACGGCTTGGTGATGTAATCGACGGCGCCTAGGTCCAGCCCTCTCACCTTATCGCCGGTCGAAAGATCGGCGCTGAGAAACACGACCGGGATGGAACTGGTCTCCACATTCGCCTTCAGCCGGCGGCAAACTTCAAAGCCGCTGATGTCGGGGATGTCGACGTCCAGCAGGATGACGCTTGGGCGCAATTCCAAGGCCATTTCGATTCCGGCCTGGCCGTCGTACGCACAATGAAATTGCCATCCCTCATGTTCAACCTGAGATCTGATAAGTTGATGAAGAGGAAGAGAATCATCGATAATCAAGATCCGCTGTATCATTTTTTCGACTCCTGAAAGAACGCCGCCGTCAGGACATCCCGTCGCGGAAGGCGAGGGATTTCATACGGTCGCGGATGGGGCGCCGAGACATGTGGAATCGAGCGGGCGAGAATTTACCTCTCGTGCGGAGCCTGCTTCCTGCGCCGTCGGACAATTCGCAGGCGGCAGCAGATCCAACAAACGCTTGGTTCGCAGGGCGACGCGCACGCGAGCGATCAATTCGTTGGAATCAAAAGGCTTGGTGATATAGTCCGTGGCCTGTGAGTCGAATGCACATGCTTTCTCGTCGGAGGAAGTGGACGCCGTCAGGAAAATCACGGGAATGTTGGCGGTAGACGGATCGACTTTCAGGAATCGACAAACATCAAAACCGTTCATGTCCGGCATGTCCAGATCAAGCAGGATCAGGTCCGGCTTGATCGACGCCACCATGTCCAGCGCGGACGAACCATTGAACGCGGAATGAAAAACAAGGTTCTCCTCCCCCAGGTGAACCTTCACCAACGCGTGAAGCGGCTTGGAATCGTCCACGATCATTACTATCTGCGACATGCGCCTCTCCTTTTGTTCAAAGCCCGTAGTGTCCGCTCGTCAAAATATTCATCGCGAAATCGGGGCGAGTTCTTCAGGATCTATCGCGTGCAGGGATGAAGAATCGGCGGCAAATGGGTCGGTTTGAAACGAAGGAATCAAAGCTTCCGTCTAGTTTTCTTTTGCCGGCGCTGATACTTCGCGCAACGCCGATCGCTCGGCGTCGCCGGCATATCCTTCGACGCGCCTGACAAATGCGGCAAGCGCCTCGATCTCCTGGCCAATCACCTCGAGAGTCTTCTCGTCCTTGATTGACTGCTCGACGCGCGCGGCCATCTCGGTCATGTCGGGGAACCCATACCCTCCGCCCGACCCGCGAAGCTGGTGTGCATCGCGCTTGACCGCAGCCAAATCTTTCATCGAAAAATGATTCAGCATCTCAGCGACTCGCGCCGGCAAATCCTGGACAAACTCAGCGAGAATTCCCTGCATTTTGGCGACATCGGCATAGGCGCTTCTGACGGGCTGTTTCTCCGAACCCGTCTCCTTTGCCGGCCGAGGGCATCGCTCGGCGATTGCGCTGGAATCGCTTGGCGAATTCACTTCTTCCGCCGGTTTTTCCATGTGAGCGCGCAGAAGCGTTTGGCCGAGGTGTCTGGCGATGGTGTATAGAAAGTGCTCCGGCTCGACCGGCTTGGTCAAATATCCGTTGCAACCGCTGGCCAGGCATTTCTCGCGATCCTCCGCCATGGCATGTGCCGTGAGGGCGATGATCGGCGTGCGGCTGCCGCGGCGACGCAGCTCGGCCGTCGCGCCGTAACCGTCCAACTCCGGCATTTGCATATCCATCAGGATCAGATCAAACGGCTGATTGCTTGCCGTCTCGACCGCCACGCGCCCGTTTTCCGCCAGCGTCACGTCGGCGCCGGCGCCGGTCAAAATCGCGCTGATCAAACGCTGGTTATCCCGGCCATCCTCCGCCAGAAGAATCCGTCCTTTCAAACTCACCTCCACCGACGTTTGGCTGTTGGCCGGCTCGGGAAGGACCGATTCCTCCAGGTTATACGCCATCTCGATTCCCGCCGACGGACCGGCGGCGATCGACGCCGTGAATGTGCTCCCGACTCCAACTTGCGACGTCACGCTTACGTCCCCGCCCAGCATCCGGGCGAATCGACGGCTGATCGTCAATCCAAGCCCGGTTCCCCCGAATCGGCGCGTGGTGGATTCGTCGGCTTGCGTGAAGGCCCGGAAGAGCTGCCCAAGCTGTTCTTCGCTCATGCCGATGCCCGTGTCGGCGACGTCAAAGCGCAGGATCATCGTCTTTCCCGAAGCATCGCAGGTGACGCGCAGGCTGACCCGGCCTCCCGGCGTAAACTTGATCGCGTTTCCGAGGAGATTGACCAGGATTTGTTTCATCCTGACCGGGTCGGTCAAAACCCGGCGCGGGATCGGCCCGTCGAACAAGACGGTAAAATTCAACCCCTTTTCCGACGCGCGCAGCCGCATCAATAATCGAATCTCAGCAAGCATCTGCGGCAGATCGAACCACACTTCCTCCGTTTTCATCTCTCCGGCTTCGATTTTGGAAATGTCGAGGATGTCGTTGATCAGATGCAACAAATGCTGGCCGTTGCGGCGGATAATCTGAAGATAGTTTTGAAGATCGCACAGACCCTGGCCGGGCGCGAGCATTAAATCGGCAAAACCGAGAATCGCCGTCATCGGCGTGCGAATCTCATGGCTCATGTTGGCGAGAAATTCGCTCTTGGCGTTATTCGCCGCCTCGGCCGCTTCCTTGGCGCGGCTTAATTCGGTCTCCGCGTTCTTACGCTCGGTTATATCGCGAAGCACCAGTACGCCGCCTCGCGAAGTTCCGTCTTCGTCGCGCAACGGACGGGCGCTGGCGCTGAGCCAAATCCCACCCGGCAGATCGCGACGGCGAAAAAACACTTCCGCTTCGTTGACCGCTTCGCCCCGCATCGCCCGCGCCAACGGGCGATCAAGCGGCGGAATGGGAGTGATCTTGTCCGCCATCAGCGGCACATAGCGCGCCTTCCATTCCGCGTCGTCGATGCACTTGTTTTCCATCGCGAGCAGTTCCTCCGCCGACGGATTGCACAACAGGAGCGAACCCTTTTCGTCGGCGACCACCACGCCCTCGCCCATGCTGTCGAGAATCGATTGCAAAATGCGAGTCTGCTGGCGGTAGGCGCGTTCGGAGTCGGCCAATTCCTGTGTGCGCTGCTCGGCGGCGGCGCTGCGTTCGACGACTCGTTTTTCGAGCGTTTCGTTGGCGGCGCGCAAAGCGTCCGCGGCCGCTTTGCGCTCGGTGATGTCGCGAATGGTCCCGCTGAAAAAGGTTCCCTCTTCGGTTTTCCATGTGGCGAGCGAAACTTCGATCGGAAATTCCCGCCCGCTTTTGTGCAGGCCGACGATTTCCAGCGGACGCCCGGTCAGGCGAGACTCTTCGGTCGATATGACGCTTGCGACGGCGGCCCTGTGGGACTTTCTCGCGCTTTCAGGCACGAGCATCGACACATATTGACGCAGCGCTTCGGTTTCCGAATAACCAAAAATCGTTTCCGCCGCCTTGTTCCAAAATACGATTTGACCATCGTCGCCGCAGGAAATAATGGCGTCGCACGCCGATTGCGCCACCGAGCGAAAACGAAGCTCCGACTCGCGCAACGCCGCTTCGGCCTGCTGCCGTCGGGTGATATCGCGGACGATTCCGACCACGCCGATCGTCCTGCCCGACGGATCGTAAAGGGGAACTTTGGTTCTCGACACCCACCTGGCCTTACCGGCGAAATCGACCGCCGCCTCGACATCTCGAACCACCGTTTCGCCATGGAGGGTGGCGCGGATGTCGTCGGCGTGATACCGCTCGGCCAACTCGCGCGGGAACAGATCGAACGGCGTTTTGCCCGCGATCTGCTCCGGCGAACTGGCGCCGAGAAATTCAAGATGCGCCGTATTGTTCAAAACGTACCGCCCCTGCATGTCCTTGACATAGATGAGGTCCGGTAACGCGTCGATCAGCGTGTGAAGCAGGTTTCGCTCTTCGGAAAGCACGGCGACTGCGCGCTTGCGATCGGCGATCTCAAGCCGAAGGGCCGTCACCGCCGTCTCAAGCTCGGCCGTGCGTTGATGCACTCGTTTTTCCAGCCGTTCGCGGTCGGCGCGCAATTCACGCAAATCGTCCGCCAGACGTTCGGCGTCGTTTAATTTCCCGTAGATGATCTTCAGGTCCGTTGCGCCCTTCCCATAACGCCAGGCGGCGTAAGCGAGGATTGCCACAAGAATGTCATACAAGCCTGGGCCGCGCCGGAACAAGATAACTGGCGTGAAAAGGTAGCCGCAAACCGCCAGCGCGATGAATCGCCTCCTGAGCGTTCCAGCGGCCGTCTTGGCGGGCCCGCACGTCAATACCCGCTCATCGCGTGCCCATTGCACGGCGATTGCCGCGCATGCGAAGGCAACGGAAAGATCAAGCGCGACCGTGATCGCGGTCCAGAAATGATCGTAATTCATACTGGCGGAGAAGCTATAACACCCGCTGGCGCGATCGGCAAACCATCGCATGGCTTGCGAAATAAACATCGCCGATCTCCTCTTACTGATCGCTTCATTTTGAAGTGAGCAATAGATATTAAATATAAATATCGCGTGGAAATGCTTAACCGGTTCATGATGAAAATGGCGCCGCTCGGTCAGGCGGCCTCCAGCCAGTGCATGACTTTTGAGATGTCGAACGGCTTATGGAATATCGCGTCGGGATGTAACTGCAAGACATCGGAAAGCATGGCTTCGTCCGTTGTTCCTGTCGTAATCGCCACTTTTATCGGCAAGTTGTTTGATCGGACCTGCTGAAGAAGATCGATCCCTTTGCCGTCGGGTAAGGTAAGGTCAAGAATGAGCCACTGCGGCCGGTCGCCCAGCTTGGCCTGCGCTTCGGAGATCGTGGCGGCACATGAAATATCGTAGCCGGAAAGGCGGAGGAGTCTTCCGAGAACGTGACGGCTCGTTCCGTCGTCTTCGACGATCAGTGCGTGCCGATGGGGGATTTGCGTCGCCGGATCGCTGCCTGGAAGCGGCGCGGTTTTAAGACCTTCAAGCAATTCAGGAAGCCCGTGACGCTCGGCAAGCAGGGTTACTTCACTTGAGTCCGCCAGTCGGACTTCAACTCCTTCCAGCCGATCGATTTCGACGAGGAAGATTCCGACCTGCGGCGCAATATAAATCATGGGCATTGCAGGGTTCGCCGTATGGATAGCGGTCATTGTCGAAGTGTCGTAGCTTTTGCCTTGCCATTTAAACGTCACAAGCCCCTCACTTTCCACGTCCGGTCAGGGCGTTCAAACCACCAAAAATCCGGCCGCGTTTCGCGCGTTCCGGTCGCTCCGTCCTCCCAGTGTTATCGACATTACAATTCGTAAAGTGACACTAAAATTGCGGATTGGGCGCTAATCTGGAAGTTTAAGATGCGCTGGCGACCGTGACACAAGCCGGTGCGTTGGCTTGAGCGCCGAGGAGCGCACGGTCGCGTATCTTGCCGCGTGTTTACACATTGTCGCGCCGCGGATGTATTGCTCGTCATATGACCCGTTTCGCAATCTCCCGGCTTACCATTTCAGTCCTGCTTACCGTCGCCTCGGCCGCATGCGCCGCCGGTCCGGTTCCGGCGACACAACCTTCGCGCGAGGCGTACCGAATCTTTGCCATGGTGCATCAAGGCGATCCCGAGGCGGGAAAGGCGCTTTTCCTCGAGCCGCAAAAGATCGCCTGCTCGCAATGCCACACCACCGACGGCAAAGGGGGCAAGGCCGGCCCCGATCTTTTCGCGATCGGCGATAAATATGGCCGCGACGACCTGATCCAGCAGGTGCTCCTTCCCTCTTCGAGCATTGCCGTCGGCTACAGCACCACCGTCATTCGCACCAAGTCCGGCGATCTTTTTCAGGGGATCGTCAAGGAATCCAACGATCGGGTCGTTGGCCTGATGGGATCGGACGGAAAGCTGCTTCGCATCAAAACCTCCGATATCGATCGGCAGCGGACGACGGATGTCTCGCTCATGCCCGAAGGTTTGGAAGGCGCCCTGACAAAACAACAGTTCGCGGATTTGATCGCCTTCCTGGCCAGCCTCAAGGCGCCGCAATCGATGGACGCCGCGTTGCACGGCATGCCGCGGGAGATTCCCGCCCTGATGGTTCCCGTCGCGCTCCAACAGATCAATTCCCCGCAGAACGCATTCAAACATCCCGTCTGGTTCGGCGCCGTTCCGGGACTTTCCGATTCGTATGCCGTCGTGGAACACGAAACGGGAACGATCTGGCTGTACCGCAAAAACGGGTCGCAAGAATCCAAAACAAAGTTTCTGGAGATCGGCCCGGCATTGTCCGGCACGCGCGGCGTGGTCGGCATGACTTTTCACCCGAAGTTCGCCGAGAACCGTAAATATTACATCGTGCGCCACACCGCGCAAGGCGGCCGTTTCCCCAGTTCCGTTCTCCAGGGATTGGCCTCCGCCGATCTGAAGTCCGATTCCGGCGAACCGCTGAAACCGATCATCACGTTTCAAGGCGTCACCAACAGCGATCATGGCGGCGGCCTTGCGTTTGGGCCGGACGGATATCTTTATGTCGGCATGGGCGACTCGGGGCCGGGCGGCGACCCCGAAGGCCATGGGCAGGATCTATCCGTCCCGCTGGCGAAAATACTTCGCATCGACGTCGATCATTGCGATTCGGGAAAGGGATATTCCGTTCCCTCCGATAATCCCTTCGTCCATCGGACGGGCGTTTGTCCGGAGATTTGGGCGTACGGGCTGAGAGAGCCGTGGCGCTTCAGTTTCGATTCGCTCACGCACGACCTGTGGGTGGCCGACGTGGGCCAGGACTTGTATGAGGAAATCGATATCGTCCGCAAGGGAGAGAATTACGGCTGGAACGTGATGGAAGGCTTCGAGCGTTATTCCAATCGCTATCGACGCGAGAATGAAACCGTCGTTCCGCCGATCTTTTCCTGGACCCGCAAATACGGCCAGGCCGGAATCGGCGGCTTCGTCTATCGGGGCAACCCTAAGTCGTCTTTCTACGGCGTCTACATTTTCGGCGACTATCAGAAGAAAGCGATCTTTGCACTCACGCAAAAAGACCGCGTCCTGAATCAGGTTCGCCTGATCGCCCGTCTGCCGCAATCCGTCGTGTCGTTCGGACAGGACGCCGGGGGTCATATTTACGCCGTAGGGTATGAAGGGAACATATACATGCTCGATCTGGATTCGGCCCGATTCGAGTGAATCGCACCCGGCGGCCCACGTGGCGCCGCCGTCGGCGAAGACGCGCTCTAGATCGTTTGGCCTTGGGTCCCCGTCCACTCCCCGCTGAATACCTCCGTCGCCGGTCCGGTCATGTAGACGTTGCCGTCGGATTCGCGCCATTCGAGCGTGAGATCGCCGCCGGGCAGGTGGGCGAGAATTTTGCGGGCCGTGCGCCCGGTCAGCACGCCGGCCACGCACACGGCACACGCGCCGGTGCCACAGGCGAGCGTAACGCCGCTGCCGCGCTCCCAGGTGCGCATCGTCACCTCTTCCGGCCAATGCACCTCAACCCAATGCGCGTTGATTCGCCTGGGGAATACGGGATGCTTCTCGATGATCGGGCCGATGCGATCCACATCGACCGACTTCACCGGCGACGTATAAATCACCGCGTGCGGATTGCCCATCGACACAAACGTGGCGTCCAGCGCCGGATCGACGGGGGAAATGGGAAGTTGAAATTCATGCGGGCGGGCGCCTTTAAGTAGCTTGCTCTCTTCCACCGGCACATCCGCCAGGGCAAGAATCGGCTGGCCCATGTTGACGGTCACCCGTTGGACTTTCTTGTCTTCGCCCAATTCCAGCGACAGCGTGAGAACGCCGCGTCCGGTTGCGACGGTCATCGGATTATTCGTGGTCAGCCCGTGATCGAACGCATATTTGGCCACACAGCGAACGCCGTTGCCGCACATCTCCGATTCCGACCCGTCGGCATTGAACATGCGCATGCGCACGTCCGCCTTTTGGCTGGGCAGAATGAGGATCAATCCGTCGCTGCCGATTCCAAAATGGCGATCGGAAACCGCCCGGGCGACCGTGGCGGGGTCTTCGACTTTTTCGGAAAAGCCGTTGACGTAGACGTAATCGTTGCCAATGCCGTGCATCTTCGTGAAACGCATGATGGCTCATCATAGCACGCCGATGGCTTCTGATTGAAGCGGATCGCGCCGGAAGTCCGATAAATCGCGGGACAGTCTTGAAGAAGATCAGCAGGACGTCACGGCCGGTCTTCGGACGGCCGCAGGCCGCCGCGCCGTACTGCGGGTAGTTCAGGGCTTTGGACATGTTCGGAGATTGTCGCGAAATGACACACACCCTTTCCAATTCCTCCATCTCCCTGAGCGTGATCACCGGCGCCGAGCGCGCAGCGAGGTGGAACGCATCGGCCAATTTGCGAGCGCTTCAACGGACGCAACCGCGTCTTGCCGGCGCCGTTGAGTCGATTCCGATCGCCGGGATCGAGTGGGTTTTTGCGCGCGACCAAACGCTGACGGCCATCGATCAGACCGGGCGGTGGTGGTCGGGTTGTTCGCTGCCGACGCGGGCCGCGACATTTATGTTTGAGAAGGCCGATCTGTCGGGCGTTGTCGTTTGCATGCTATCGCCGGTTCACGCCGCCCAGGTTCGCGTCGCGCTGGATCGCATGCGCCAGGGGCAGGCGATGGTGGCGCTGGTTCCGGAATCTCGATCCTTGCGCGTGTTGCTGGAATGTGACGATTTTTCCGCCGAGATCGCCGCTAATCGGCTGTTTTTCGCATGGGGCGAAAATTGGGAGACGCAGCTCGATCAGCTGCTGGAAGAAAATCCGGGGCTTGCGACGCCGTCGCAGTTCATCCGGCCGATTCTGGCCGATTCCTCGTCGGCCGACGCGTTAATGCCCGCCGCTCAGAAAATTTTCGGCGAGCACGGGGCGCGCCGCACCGAAAAAACCCGGGCGATCCGCGCGGGTTGGGTGCGTTCATCATTGCGAAAAATCTGCCTCGTCGCTCCGTCGCAGTTTCGGTTGTGGGACGATGCCGGCTCGGCCTTGGCCGACGCCTTGGGGGACGGGATCAACAGCGTCGGCGTTCATCGATTCGACTCGGACAATCCCCGCTCCACGTCTCCCCTGGCGCTGGCCACGGCGGCGGCGACGTGCGACGCGATCATCACTCCGAATCTTGCCCGCGGCGACCTGCCCGACCTGGCGCCGGACGACATGCCGTGGACGACGTGGGTGACGATCCCGCGAATTCCCCCCGCTGCCAAAGCGGGCCGGCGGGATACGCTGTTGGTCGCCGATCCGGTCTGGAAAAATCTTGCCGTGAAACAGGGATGGAATGCACATCGCGTATTTGTCGCGGGATGGCCGGTATCGGCGGAAACCTCCCCGGGCGGTCCGTTTCTGGCGATCATCTCCGACACGCGCCCGCTCGATCCGCCGCCGCATGTGACGGAATATTCGAGCCATCGACTGCTATGGGAGGCGATTCAGCATGAGCTGCTGAACGATCCATGGCGACTTGGCGAATCAGCCGACGATTATCTCGACCGGCGAATCCGTGGCGCGGGACTCGAACAAGAAGGCCTCGACCGATCCGCGTTTATCGACGGCGTGATTCGGCATGCGTATCAGCAGGGGATCGCCGCGGGATTATTGGCGGAGAATGTTCCGTTGAAAATTTTCGGGCACGGATGGGATCAACTCGATTCGTTCGCCGTCCATGCGATCGGCGCCGTCCAATCGCGCGAGCAATTGCGCCGCGCCGCCGATTGCGCCCGCGCCTTAATTCATGTCTGGCCGGCCCGCCATGCTCACCCGATCGAATCGCTCGGCAAACCAGTCGTTGCCGGCCATCAGCGCCGCGAATCGTTCATTGGCGCCGCCAGGGGTGCGCTGGCCGGGAAACTTGCGATTTCGAGCCGGCCTGTCGAACCTCTAAGCGCCGAGGGCCTTGTGGCGGCGTTGTCCATGTGAGCGCTCATCGCGTCAATCCAGACCGGCGATCGGCCGTGCCCCGGTCCGGCGGCTTGATCGACGCCACTGACGGTCCAATCCACTGTGTAGTCAAACCACTCTCCATTGGAGCGCGGATCGATCGCGTAAAACGGCAGCTTTACCGCCGGCGGATTGCCGTTTGAATAAATGACCGCCGCGATCATCGGGGGCGATCCTCTGTCCTTCCACGCCCGGCCGAATTCCGCCACCTCGGCGGTCCCTGTTTCACCCGCCGAAAAGCGCATGCAGGCGACGGCAAACTGGCGGCCATCGACCACCGAAACAGCCCATACGCCAAACCCGCCCCGTTTGCCGCCGACGGGAGCGGCGGCGAAGATCGGCTGCTTCGACAGGATCAGATTTCCCCACGTCCCGCGCGCCCCGGCAAGCCGCTCGGAGCGCTGATAAAGCTGGGGATGAAACGTCTGTTGCATCTGGAGCAACTCCGCGGTCTCCATGACATCGTCTTCCTCGACGCCCTGCAAAAAAACGTAATCCGGCTCAAACTTTTCGATCGTCGCGAACGATGGATCGGTCCGGGGATGCTGACGCCCCAGATCGTAACAAACAAAACGCATCTTCCGCAACGGCGCTCCGAAGGGCGTATTGGCCGGAACGGCCGGCGCCTTTGACGCCGGCGAAAGATAAAGTCCGCCGAGAATGATGGCGCCGAACGTCATCAGCCCGGCCACGACCAGCGCTCCGCCGCGCGAGGGGCGAAGTTTTTCAAGGAATGTTTTTTCCGTCAACTCGATCTCCTGCACGCGGCGGCGAAAAATCAGGCCTCTTCATCTACAATGGGCACGACCCGACGGCCAACGCGCCCGCGCGCCATTCTGATCGCTCCTATGTCATCCGTCCAGAAACACCTTCGCAATACGTTTCTCGCCGGCGTGTTCGGCGCCATCCCGCTGGTCATCACCGGATTCATCGTCTGGTACGTCGACAGCAAAACAAGGCCGGTGGGGCACTGGGTGATGGAACAGGCGTTTCACGTCGATCGCGACGTTCCGTTTCTCGGCGTGGTCGCGGCATTGGTGGCGATTTATCTTGTCGGAATTCTGACGACGAGCCTGCTGGGCCAGTTCCTGCTCAAGATGATCGATCGCATCCTGCTACGCCTTCCCGTTCTCGGGCAGATTTACCTCGCCTGGAAGCAGATCGCCCTCACTCCCGGCGGCACCGAGGGAATTTTTTCCAAGGTCGCCTTGATCCCCGACCAGGCCGGCCACACGCTGCTGCTCGGCTTCACCAGCGGCCGCCCGCTGGAGGATCAGCCGAACGTCATGTGCGTGTGGGTTCCCGCGGCCCCGAATCCCGTCAACGGGCGCCTGTATTTCGTGCGAATCGAAACCTGCGAGATGGTCGATTTGAGCACGGAAGAAGCGTTCAAGATTATCCTCTCGACCGGCAATTACGTCCCCCCGCAAGTCGGCGCCGCCGCGGCGGCGCACTTTGAGAAAAACAATTCAAGCTTCGTCCCCATCGCTAGCCGGCCATAGCGAGTATTGGTCGCGAAACATTCTAATCCAAGGTCGCGTCGCCAAGCGTGAAGCCTTGCGCCGAGAGCATGCCGCGGATTTCGGCGATGTGGCTGGCGTCGCGCGTCTCCATCACGATCGACACCGGCACGCACGCCACGTCGGCGGGACCGAAATTTCTATCGTGACTCACCTCCTTGATGCTCGCCCCCGTCTGGGCGATGACCGTCAGCAAATGAGCCAGCGATCCGGGCCGATCGCTGATGTAAGCGATCACTCTGCAGAGCCGTCCGTCGGCCGCGAGGCCGCGCTCGATGATTCGGCTGATGAGCGTCACGTCGATGTTTCCGCCGGTGAGACAAAGAACGACTTTCTTCCCCTCCAGCCCCAGCGTGCGCCGCATCGCCGCCGCCAGTGGGACGGCGCCGGCGCCTTCGACGACCATTTTCTCCATCTCCAGCAACCGCATGACCGCCAGTGAAATCTGCGGCTCATCGACCATGACCAAATCGTCCATCGTGTGGCGAATGATGTCGAAGCACGCGCCGCCAATCTCCGCGACGGCCAGCCCGTCGGCCAGCGTCGGGCGGGTGGCGATGGCCGTGACGCGCCCCGCTTGAAGCGACGCGAAGAGGGTCGGCGCATGACGCGGCTCAACGCCGATGACGCGGCACGCGGGCTTGAGCCCCTTGATCGCGGTGGCCACGCCGGCGAGGAGTCCGCCGCCGCCGACGGGGACGATTACGGCGTCGGCGTCGGGAATGTCGGCGATGATTTCCAGTCCCATCGTGCCGGCGCCGGCGATGATGGCCGGATCGTCGAAACCGGGGACGAAAGTTTTGCCGCTTTTCACGGCCAGTTCTTTCGCCTCGCGATAACAATCGCTAAACGTATCGCCGCTGAGAATGACTTGCGCCCCGAACGACCGGCAATTGGCGACCTTGATCAGCGGCGCGAATCTCGGCATCACCACGGTGACGGGGATGCCGAGTTGCTGGCCATGGTAGGCGAGCCCCAGCGCATGATTTCCCGCCGACGCCGCGACGACGCCGTCGCGACGTTCCGGCGGCGCAAGTTGCATTAACTTGTTTCGCGCGCCGCGCTCCTTGAACGAGCCGGTCATCTGGAGGTGATCGAGCTTGCAATAGATGTCGCATCCGCACAATTTGCTGAGCGACAGCGAATAAGGGCAGGGGCTGTGATAAATGACGTCGCCGATTCGAAGGGCGGCGGCCTGAATGTCCTGGAGAGTGACCATAATTCAATAATCGCGCCGGCAGAAAATCCACGCCGCCAGGGAGACGATCGCGATTTCAAAGAGGAGGGATGTGCCGACGACCCAACTGATCGGCCGGTCCAGCACCTGCTTTTTCGTCGCCTCTTCGGCCCGCTCATCGTCGGTGTTTCGTCCAAACCCGATTTGCCTGGGCTCGTCTTCGGTCAGCGCGCGTTCGTATTCCGGATTGGAGCCATGGATCGCCGAGGTGGAGGCAAGCCAGCGCTGCATCAGAGCGACGGTTTCCGACGTTTTGGGAAGCAGGGTCTTGGCCAGAAAAAGTCGGCCGTGCCACTTGCGGTCATCGGCGATGTCCGCCGCGTTTTCACGAAGGTCCTGGCGAAAGGTCTCGATTTTTTTTTGACTGAAGCTCACGCGCGATTCGCGTAACGTCTGCGCGTATGTTTTTTGGGCCGCGATCAGATTCCGCTCTTCGTTTTCGATTCGCCGCTCGATTCGCTCGCGAACGTAGCCGTCTTTGAACTGGGCCGAGAGCGTTTTCATTTCGACGGCATGAACGCCGGTGATGACAAGCCAGAGCAGGATGGTGAGCAAAATCGCGGTCAACGTCGAACGGGTTAACACGCCGAGCAGGACGCAGACGCAATACAGGTAACTGTAGAAAACCAAAACGATCGGAATGGCCAGAAACACGCCCCAGATCCAGACCTGCCCGCGGATGGCGAGCACGATAAAGCTGGCGGCGGAGAAGGCGCCGACCTGCAGTCCGACAAAGAGGAGCCCGGTAAAATACTTGCTCAGAAAAAATCGCAGGCGCGAGATCGGCTTGGAGAGATAGAGGTCGATCGATCCGCCGGTGAGCAGGTCCGGAAAAATTCCGGCGGTGGAGACCAGCGCCAGGATCGTGGCCGCCCAGGTAAGCCAGATATCGACGCCGAGAACCAGGAACAACAATCGATAAAAGACCGCCCGATCCAACATGGCCATGTGGGGGACCGGCCAGGCCTTCCCGAAGATGATCAGGCCGTGATCGTTGATATTCACGCCCAGGAACGACAGAACCACGACCGCCGAGAGGATGAGCGTGATCCAGAAGAGTTTTTTGTAATTGAGCTCGCGGTAGGCGTCCACGATCAGCGCGACGGTTTGCCTCATGGAAACACCACCTTCGGCGTCTGTGCGGCGACGGTATTTGCCATGGCCGGTCCCGAGCCGGGCAACAGGGGTTGGCCGGAGGCCGGATCGATGACCGCCTGCATGAAGAGGTCTTCGAGCGTCTGGCGAACGGGCGTGAGTCGCCGGATGGACAAACCCGCCGCCCGCAGCCGGTCGAGGATCGGCTGCATTATTTCCGGATCGCATGTGCCGATGCGAATCCACGGCCCCTGAGATTCGACCCAGGCGCCGCCGGGAAGCGTTCCGCAGTCGAGGGCGAAAATCGGCGTCGGCGCGAACGGCGCCCTGGCGCCGGGCGGGAGCGGCGTCGTTTGTTTTTCTTCCATCGCCGCCCCCAGTTGGCCAAGGACGTTCAGCACTTGAGGGCGCGACGCGATCGGATCGGACAAAACCAGCTCGATTTCATATTGCTGCTGGGCGCGGGTGAGTTCTTCGACGGTTCCCTGCCGGGCGACGTGGCCTTTGACGAGGATGGCCACGCGATCGCAGATCATCTCCAATTCGCTGAGCAGGTGGCTGTTGAGGAAAACGGTCTTGCCGCGCTCGCGCATCCGAAGAAGCACGTCGCGAATTTCGCGACGGCCGACGGGATCGACGCCGTCGGTCGGCTCGTCCAGGACGATCAGGTCGGGGTCGTTGATCATCGCCTGGGCGAGGCCGACGCGCTGCAACATTCCCTTGGAATAGGCGCCTACTTTTTTATTGGCCCAGTTCAGCATTCCGACGGTTTCGAGAAGCTCGCTTGCCCGCCGTTTGGCGGTCTTGCGATCGACGTTGGCCATGGCGCCGAAAAACTCGAGCGTTTGCCGGCCCGTTAAGTAGCGCGGGAAGCGGTGATTTTCCGGCAAATATCCGACGCGCGCCAGGGTTGGCTTATGGCCGATTTCACGGCCGAGCACCGTTCCCTCGGCCCGCGTGGGGCGAACGACGGTCATCATGATTTTAACGAGCGTGCTTTTCCCCGCGCCGTTGGGACCGAGCAGGCCGAAGATTTCGCCGCGGCGCACGTGCATCTGGATGCCCTGCAGCGCATGAACGCGGCCGCGATAGGTTTTCGCGACGTGCTTGAGGTCGATGGCCAGATCACTGTTCAATACCGAATCTCCAGCCCGCCGCGCAGATAGGGCCGATCGGCGAAATCGGCGATCGTCGCATTGCTGCGGAAATCAAAACCGTCGCGGTAACTTCCGTCCCAGCTATAACCCAGGCCGATCTTGAACGTCAGATGCGGATCGGGATCGTATTGTACGCCCGACTCGGCGCGCTGCTCATAAAACAACAGGCGATGATCCTTGGCCAGCCCGTCGGTATGAAAGGCGTCACGGATGAAATCGTATCTGGCGTATGCCTTCCAACCCGTGATGAACTCATATGCCGCGGAAAACTTAAAATCCTGCAAGAGATGATATTCGGCGTTGAATTCCAGATGGTCGATCGGTTTCCACACAATTGAACTATATGGCGCGCCGGCGACGATCTGCAACTTGGGATCGAACCGATGGCTATATCCAAGTCCCGGCAGGGGGGTGTCGGGAAGATACGTGCGGTGGCCGTCATAGTCGATGATAAGGCCGATGGCGTCGTCGGCGTTGATCTCTCGCGCGACGATAAAATCAGCTTTCCCGTACCACGCGGACCCGACGTCAAAAGCGCTCGACCCGGCATATCCGACGCCGAGCGTGATGCCCGCCACCCACTTGTCCCATTTGGCGATGCCGGTGCCGATCGCGATCGATTCGTCGGTGAGTTGATCGGGAATGCCCGGAGCGTGGGTGTGATTGTCGAGGTAGGTGAGGTCGTATCCGAGGCGCGGGCTGATTTCGTTGCCGGGGATGACGCGGAAGCGGCCGACGGATTCGTAATCGGAAAGCTGGAACGACGAGCCGCCGGGCTTGGTATGGCCGCCCTGGAAAAAAAATCCGTCGGCGTATCCGTCGAAAACCTGAGTCTTATCGGACCAGG
>DASZME010000075.1:0-25542 GCA_035551995.1 Tepidisphaeraceae bacterium | reverse complement strand
CACCGTGTAGCCTTGCTGATTGACCAACTGGACGGCAGATAACTTGAACTCACGCGTGAACTTCCTTCTTGCCATGACGAACTCCTTAACAGCGATTATGCTGTTCGTTCCCCGCGCCCGCCATACGGGGGGAAGTTCAATCCTCCTTTTCTGTTTTCACTTTCTTCCCTTGCGATCGCCGACACTCAGACCACAAAACCGGCGGGCATGTCACGGCCCGCGGCAATTCCTGGCGTCGAAAAACAAGACCTTTTTGAAGCGCGCGTCGGAGGGTACACCACCTATCGCATTCCTGGCCTGATCATCACCGGCCGCGGAACGCTGTTGGCGTATTGCGAGGCGCGTAAAGAGAAAGGGTACGACGGGGATCCGGTCGACATTCTTTTGCGACGCAGCACCGACGGCGGCCGCCTTTATGACGTGGGGGGATTCACAATATGTTCGACACGCAATTCCTGACGTTGGCGCGAATGCCGCCGGGTTGGATGACGACGCGCCCGTGACGTGGACTCACAAGCGAGTTGACCCAACTGTATCATCCGGCTCCACGGGTGCGTTGCCCGGCAGGCTCTCGGCGATGTGCACAAACGGAGGCCGACCCACGGGACGGCCAGAATTCGAATCTCCTGGGTGGCGTGGATGCCGCGGAATGAATACGGGCGGCCCAGTTGGACCGCCCGCACTCATTTCTCAAAACGCCCATCGGTTCGGCATCATCCAATTATGACCGGCGTCGACCCGATTGCCGACGCGGCCACGCCGCCCAACATGGCGCTCACAAACGGGAAGTAATTTCCATTCGTCAGGCTTACGGCCAAGGCAGGCGTCAGCTTGAAGTGGAGTTTCAGCCCGACCGTTTTCCCCGGCGCCAGCTTGATGTGGCTCGACGCGATCGCGAGCGTGATGCCCGGCGTCTGCGTTGCCTGATCGCTCGAGACGCCCAGGGTGATGGCCAGACCACTTGCCGGGATATTGCCGGCGTTGGTCACGGAGACCAGAATTGTGCCGGACTTGTCAAGTCCAATGTAGTTCGGGGCGATCGCGCCGACGGAAATCGTGGGCTTCACGAATGGCGCGGCGACCTGGATCGAATGCGATGCCCCGCTGATATTATTGATTCCGTTTGGATCGGTGATCTCGACGATTAGGTAATAAACGCCGTCCGAGAGCGACGACGGCACGGACTTCAGCGCGAAAGTGAGCTTGGAAGGATGGTTCGCCTTCAGTGACAGGTTTTTGCTTATCGCCGCCACGGATTCCTGGCTGCCGTCAAGTGAGATCGAATCGCTGACGAATAAGTTGACGGTGAAAGTCCCCCTTAACTGGGCGCCCTGATCGAGAATGACCACAGGGATTTTGCCGCTGAACTTTTGCCCGGCGACGATCGCCGGCGGCAGGACGGTGCCGGCAATGGACGGCAGGGCCGGCGATGCCGCGAGAATCGTCTCGGCCTGGGGGGAGGTGCTGACGGCGGAATAATTGGCGTCGCCGGAATAGCTGGAGGTAATGGCGTCGGTTCCAGCGGAAAGCGAACTGATAACCAGCGCGGCCTGGCCGTTAGCGTTGAGCGCGATGGTTCCGATGTCGATTCCGCCGCTGAAAAACGTGACCGTTCCGGTGGGCGTCGGCCCGTTGCCCGAAGCCGACGAAACGGTCGCGGCCAGCGTGACTGCAGTCCCGAAGGCGGCGCTTGGGGACGAAGAGGTAATGGCAATCGTCGGCGCACTGATGGCGGACATTGCCGCCACGGTGACTGTGACCGGCGATGACGTGCTGGTCGAATAAGTCGTATCCCCGGAGTAGCTGGCGACGATGGAGTCATTGCCGAGCGGTAGCAAAGACGTCGTGAACTGCGCGACGCCGTTTCCCTGAACCTGCGCGCTTCCAAGTGCATTGCCGCCCAGGGTGAATGTCACCGTTCCGGTGGGCGTTGGCCCGCTGCCGGAAGCTGCCGAAACCGTCGCGGATAATGTGAGTGGCGCTCCGACGGCGGCAGGGTTGGCCGAGGAGGTGAGGTTGATCGTCGATGCGCTCGTATTCGCGGTTGCCGTTACGTCGATTGCGACCGGCGGCGAAGTGCTCGCCGAATATGTGGTATCTCCGGAATAGTTGGCGATAACGTCGTCGGTTCCAAGGGGCAGTGTCGAAGTCGAGAGTTGAGCGGCGCCGTTTCCCGCGACCTGGGTGGTTCCAAGTGTATTTCCATCAAGACTGAATGTGACCGTTCCGGTGGGCGTTTGCGCGCTTCCGCTGACGGTGGCGGTCAGCATGACCTGACTGCCCTGTTGGATTTGGCTTGTTGAGGCGCTCAGGGTCGTCGTGGAGACGCTGCCCACGACGTCGACGGCCGCAGGCGAGGAAGTACTTCCCGCGTAATTGACATCGCCACCGTAAACGGCCGCAACTTGATCGTTGCCCGAGGGAAGAGCCGTGGCGGTAAACGATGCGACACCGCCATCCACGCTTGCCGTTCCGAGATAGGCGCCGTTAACGATGAGGTTCACCGTGCCCGAAGGCGCTGCGCCGGCGGATCCATCGATAGTCGCGGTGAAAGTGACGGCGCCTCCCGCATTGGTGGAATTTGTCGAGGCGCTCAGTGAAATCGTCGACGCGACCGCTTGCAGCGTGGGTTTGGCGGTAAGCACGGGCAGGAAAGCGACGGCCGGTAGACTGGCGTTGTCGCTTTGGTCGGTTATTTTTCCCTCCACAGTGGCGATGACGGTGGTGCCCCACCAGTTGTTGCTCAGGGATATTGGTCCGCCGGTACCCTGCGATCGGACGGTGCTTCCGCTAAAGTCACAGTTTTCGATAAATGAGGTGCTCGCGCCGTCGACGATGAGAGGACAGCCGAAAGTTGCGCCGTCGGCGGAAATTTCGCCGCCGCTTCCGACGGTAAGACTTGAGCCGGCCAACGTTACACCGCTTGCGACAGTAAGCGCTCCGCCGCTGCCGATAGTCTGACCGCCGTTGTTGTTGATGGAGTATTCGGCCACGTTCGCCACGACCGGAAGCGTCAGTGGGGTGTTCAGCGTCGTATTCTGGATGTGGATAATCGTGCCGGTGGCAAAAGTGTCGCCGTTTGCGATCAAGGTCGGGATATAGGTGGGATAAACCGAAGGATTGGTGGTGAAAGCGTCGCCGCTGAGCGTCAAGCCGGTATTGTCGAACTCCGTTGACGCATTGAAAAAGCTGTTCGTAACGGATCCAACCGAGCCGGCCTGCGCGATGAAGTTGCAACTCAAATGGACATTGTCTGCCGAGATGCTTCCGCCGGAAGCGACGGTGAGATACGAGCTGGCCAATGTCACGCCGCTAGCGATAGTAAGCGCTCCGCCGCTGCCGATTGTCTGACCACCGTTGTTGTTGATGGAGTATTCGGCCACGTTCGCCACGACCGGAAGCGTCAGCGGGGTGTTCAGCGTCGTGTTCTGGATGTCGATTATTGTGCCGGTGACAAAAGTGTCGCCGTTTGCGATCAAGGTCGGGATATAGGTGGGATAAACCGAAGGATTGGTGGTGAAAGCGTCGCCGCTGAGCGTCAAGCCGGTATTGTCGAACTCCGTTGACGCGTTGAAAAAGCTGTTCGTAACGGACCCCATCGAGCCGGCCTGCGCGATGAAGTTGCAACTGAAATGGACATTGTCGGCCGAAATGCTTCCGCCGGAAGCAATGGTGAGATACGAGCTGGCCACCGTCACGCCGCTAGCGACAGTAAGCGCTCCGCCGCTGCCAATGGTCTGACCGCCATTATTGTTAATGGAGTATTCGGACACATTCGCCACGACCGGGAGTGTCAGCGGGGTGTTTAACGTTGTATTCTCGATGTTAATGATCGTGCCGGTGGCAAAGCTGTTGCCGTTTGCGATCAAGGTGGGGATGTAGGTGGGGTAAACCGAAGGATTGGTGGTGAAAGCGTCGGCGCTGAGCGTCACGCCGGTATTGTCGAACTGCGTTGACGCGTTGAAAAAGCTGTCCGTAACGAGCCCCATCGAGCCGGCTTGCGCCGTGAAGCCAGAACTGAAATGGACGTTATCGGCCGAAATGGCGCCGCCGGAAGCGATGGTGAGCGCGCTGCCCGTAACGGTCACGCCGCTTTGAATCGTGAGCGAACCGCCAGGGCCAACCGTCACGCCATTGGTTAAATTATAGGGGGAATTTGCCGCAAGCCATGTGGTAGGCGTGATGATCGTTTGCCCGGGTACGCTGGTAAAGAGCAGTCTCGATTCCAGTCCCTCCACCGCACATTGCTCTTGTCCGCGGCGCCGGGCCTCGCGGCGCGATTTTGCGGCGGGCGATTTCGCTCCGCTTGATGAACGAGTTTGCTTGAGGAGAGAGAAAACTGAGCTCAACGCCGGACGCGGATTCAGAGAATGTAGCACAAGATCTCCTACTGAAGTGATGTTGTGAGGCCCCGGCCCCTGAACCCTCAGGAGCGCCAGATCGGATGACCCACTATCAGTCCAAGCGGACGCCGAGTCAAGAACCGGCCAACAATTCTTGAATTTTCTCGGCGACATCCGCGAGGTCGGCGTTCATCATGCGAGATGGTGGGATACGAAGTTGGATCATCGCGTGGTCCCCTTCTGATCCGTGATGACCCTATCAGTGCGAAGCGTTTGTCGTGGCCCGCCATTCGCCCGACGCTGAGGGCAAGACGGACGGCGCCTTTTGTGTGGCCGGCGTGAGCGGCGCCGATTCGCTAAGGCGCCAGATGAAAACCGCCCCTCCGGGGGCGGCTGATGCCGCAAGGCGCTCATCGGGCGAAAACGTAATCAGCGCGATCGCGGGGGTCTGTTCCGATCTATCGTCGTGAAGGCGGTAAATTTCGTTTCCGGTTTCACGGTCCAGCATGGAAAGATCCCTGGCGCCATTATGATTGGCGGAAAGAATGGCGCGATTGTCGGGACTGAAGACAAATGCCCCTCGATGCTCGAGGCCATGTCCCCAAATCCGCTTCGGGGCGGAGGCATCGGACAGGTCCCAAAGAGTCAGCGCCGCGTCGGCTCCGGCGAGGTCTTCGACCAGAATTCGCGTGCCGTCTGGAGAGAACTTTTCAAAAGACGCGGTCTTCGAATCAGCCGGATCGATCAGCAATGTTGACGTGTCGTGTTTCCAATCCCACAGCCAAAGACTGAAGACATCACCCTCCAAGGACGGAATCAAAACCAGATCGCCATTCGGCGAGATTTCGGGGAGTCGCCCTACGCCCATGCGATGGCCAAAGGTGGCAAGCGACTTTTCGGTTTCCGCGTCGACCAGGTGCACCTTGTTGTCGCCGTTGATTCCCAGCGCATAGCGCCCATCCGCCGAAATCCTCGATATATGCCCGGTTGGAAAATGAAGTCCTCTTCGGCGCGCCGTGTCAAAGCGAAGCATGACCCTGTCCGACAACTGAAACAAGATAGGACTGAAACCACGTCTGAAAATTTCGTCGTCCGTCGCAGGCGCTCCGGTCTCGACGCTGACTGGCCTGCCTGCCCACACCCATCTTCCGTCCTCTGAAACGGCTCCCCATCCCGCGTAAGGCCGCGATTGACCCGTCTGGACGTCCCAGATCATACTCCTGTTGTCGGCAACGACCATGAGCCGCCGGCTGTCGGGAAGGAAATGCATATCGCAATTCTCTATCGCTGGGACATCGATCCGGCGCCAGAGCCCCGGCTCCTTTGGCGGATCCGAAATGAGAGATGCGGACGTCGTGGGCGAAACGATGGGAGCAGCGACAACCGATATCTTTGCCGGCGTTGGTGTGACGTCGCGATGAAACCGCCGCTGGACGACTGCTCCTACGACGACCGCGATCAGGCAACCGATTCCCAATGGAATCCACGGCGCCGTCCCGGAGCGCGGCGCATCCGCTTTCGCACTCACCGCCAGTCCGCATAGATAATTTCGGATGACCTCGGCCATTTCCCGCGCGCTGGAATATCGATCTTGCGGCTTCTTGCTCAGCGCCTTCAGAACGATTGCCTCGATGATCGGATTCAGCGGGGGCTCCGGCGGCAGATAGTTTCTCCTCCCATCCCGGCCACGGCGCGCGGGACTGGGCGCCAAAATCTTGCTTGGGGGAATAGGCTGGGCTTGAAGTATGTTGTTCAAAACCTGGGCCATCGGGCCGAGAACATTGTACGGAAATCTGCCGCCTGTAAGCATGTAGTACAGAATTAAGCCGAGTGAATAGACGTCGGTGCGCTGATCCAGTTCGCGCGCGTCGGCCTGTTCCGGGCTGGCCCACGCCAGTGTCCCGAGGAATTGGTCGGTGATCGACAGACGCCGATAATCGGCGCCGGCCATGTGACTCCGAGCCACGCCGAAGTCGAGAATGTGCGGCTCGCCGCGATCGTCGACCAGGAGGTTGTTGGGTTTGAGGTCGCGGTGAATCACCCCCTGATCGTGTGCCGCCTGAATGGCATCGCAGATTTTCGAGAAAAGCGCCAGCATGCGCCCCCGATCGGGCGCCGCCGGCGTCTGTGCCGTGGAATCGCCCGACGGAGACAGCGGAGCGGCTATGTACTTGTCGAGCGGCTGTCCCTCGACAAAATCCATCGCGACGAACAGCGACCCATCGGATGTCGTGCCGCGGTCAATCACGGTGACGATATTGGGATGATCGAGTTTGGCCAGGATCGCGACTTCGCGATCGAATCTTCCGCGCACCTGCGGGCTGGCCAGGGAGCCGTGCAGCAGCACCTTCACGGCCACTTTTCGGCCGGTATTCTCCTTGATCGCGGCATACACCACGGCCTGCCCTCCCTGTCCCACGCGGCGCAGAATTTTGTAGCCGGGAATCAGGATTGCCGGTGAAACGAGCGTCGATGGCTCGAGCCGCGGCGGTTCATATTGATCGTCGAGCAGGCTATCGGCGGCAGCCAGTGCGCCAAGAACCTCCTTCAGTTCCGCCAGAAGCTCAGGACAATCGGCGCACAGATCCTCCGCCGTGGGCTTTTCGGCCGCCACGTCCCATACTTCGATCATCTGCCGGATGCGTTTGTCCATACCAGGTTCCGTAGGCGGCGCAAAAAGAAGTCATCGGCAGTCCCGCCACAACGCCGAGCGAAAGCCGATGCGTGTTAAGCGCAGGAAAATTCCGACCCGTTTCTGCGGTCCCGAAGACTTACATCACGGCTTCGCCGGCGATTTCCCTTGTAGAAAACGGCCGAGTTTGATTCGAGCATCCAGCCAGCGGCGTCCGACGGAACGGGTGGAAATCTTCAAAACCTCCGCGGTCTCCTCGACGCTCATGCCTTCGTACCATCGCAGATTAAAGACCTCGCGTTCTTCGTCCGGCAGTTTCTCGACCTGCTCGTGAAATTCCGTCCACAGCGCCAACTGCGCGGGATCGTAAGTGTCGTCTGTCCCCTCGACCACTTCGCAACCGCTGGTTTCGCCAGCTCCTGTTCCGATGTCGGTTCGATGGTGGCGTCCCATTCCCTCCGGCCCGTCGTAGCGCCGCTTGAGATCGATAAGTTGCCGCCGGATCTGCGTTCCGCAAAGGGCGAAGAATTCCCGCGGCGCTCCCAGAGGCACGGTCTTCAGCGCCGCCGCCATCCGCATCATGACATCGTTAAGAACGTCGTCGGTCTGGTCCCACCGCTTGACGCGAGGGAAGCCGCGCAGTTGCACGCGAACGAGCCGCCGAAGCCTCTCGCAGGTATGTTCCAGCAGCAGGTCGCGAGCGATTTCATCGCCGGCCTTGATGCGGTCGAGAAGCCTCTGCAAAATCACGGTCTGTCCGACTTCACGATCACCCACGATGATTTATCTCTTTTGTGCGTTCTGGTTCGCGCCTAACTGATTTCTCCGCAATATAGCTGATCATCCCCCGGAAGGCGAAGCTGGCGGCGGCGGACTGCGGTCGCGTCGATTTGGTAAAATCGACGCGGCGCATATACTTGCGGTTTTCCGGAGGTCTACTTGTCAGGCGTCGGCACGGATATTGCGCTGGTCGTGGGCGGAAGCCGGGGGATCGGCAGGGCGGTCGCCGTTCGCCTCGCGAAATCGGGGTGCGATATCTGGCTCACCTACCGCGGCAATCACGAACAAGCCCGGGAAACCAAGTCTCAAATCGAACGACTCGGCCGCCAGTGTGAATTGCTCTGCTTCGACGTGGCCGATCGCGAGGCGACGGAAAAAGCACTTCGGCAGCGCTGCGATCTAACGGCGCCGGCGGTCGTCGTCTTCAACGCCGGGATTACGCGCGACAACCTTCTGGTTTGGATGAAGCCCGAGGAATGGAGCGACGTCATTCGCACGGACCTCGACGGGTTCTTCAACGTGACCAACGCCGTACTGTTTTCCATGATCCGCGCCCGGCGGGGAAGAATCGTGGCGGTGTCGTCGATATCCGGGCAGGTGGGGCAGGCGGGACAGGTCAATTACTCGGCGGCCAAGGCGGGATTGATCGGCGCCTGCAAGGCGCTGGCCCGCGAGGTGGGAAAGCGAAATATCGTGGTGAACGTCGTGGCGCCGGGGTTGATCGAAACCGATCTTACCGCACACCTTCACACGGAGAAAATGCTGCCGCTGATTCCGCTCGGGCGAATCGGACGGGTGGACGACGTGGCCGCCGTGATTGAGTTTCTCTGTCGCGAGCCTTCGATGTATATTCATGGACAGGTCATCGGCATCAACGGCGGGCTCGCCACCTGAAACCTGACCGACGCAATGCAAACCGATGAAAACATACGATTACATCGTCGTCGGCAGCGGGATCACGGGATTGACCGCCGCCCGCGTGTTGTCCCAGCACCACAAGAGCGTGCTGCTGCTTGAAAAAGCCACCATTCTCGGCGGATCGCTCGCCCGTTTTCGCATGGAGGGAATTCCGTACGACGTCGGTTTCCATTTCACCGGCGGATTCGCCGGCGACGGGTCGGGCGTGCTGGATTACATGCTCGCGCTGCTGGGCGTTCGCGATCAAATCCGGCCGGTCTTTTTCCCGCGCGAGGCCTCGCATCAAATGATCTTCCCCTCGGCCGGCGCAACGTATACCGTCCCGTCGGGCCTCGAAGCGATCCAGCAAAAACTCAAAGCCGATTTCCCCGGGGAAAAGGCCGGCCTCGATCGCTATTTCAAGCGTTTCAACGACGTAGTCGTCGCGACGCCCACGCTCTCGCTCTCGGGGTTCGACGATTTCCCGCCGCCCCTCAGCGAAGACCTCATCACCCTCCAAGACGTCCTCGACGAATGCGTGCATGACAAAATCCTGCAGACGATTCTCGGCGGCCTGTGCATGTGCTACGGCACCCGCCCCAACGAGGTTTCTTTCACCACGCACGCCCGCGTGAGCTATGGGCTGCATGAATCGCTTGCCCGCGTCGAGCATGGCGGCGACGCGTTTGTCGACGCGCTGGTCGATGTGCTCCGCCGAGATCACGTCGAGATTCGCACCCGCACCACGATCGCCGAGTGCGCGGACATCAAGGATCGCAAGGTCGGGCGTTTTGTGCTGTCCGACGGCAGCGAAGTCGCGGCGAGTCACTGCATCTTCACCATTCATCCCAGCAGCATCCTGTCGATATTGCCCAGGGAACATCTGTCAAAGGCGTTTCAGGCGCGCGTCAACGATTTTGAGGCGAGCAACGCTTTTTTTACCCTGTACGGCGCGCTGGATACGCCGATCGATCCCGGCGGCATTTCGCTGGTTTCGATTCTTTCCGATGCCGATCTGAATGAAGCGCTGACGTGTCGAACCCCCGAGCCGGTCGATGGGCCGATGATGGTTTTGCGCAGCCGCGAAGCGGGCGACGCGGGGCCGGTGCACACGGTGACGGCTCTTGAGGTTTCCTTCATCGAAACAACCCAGGCCTGGGCGGCGACGAAACTAAAGCGCCGGCCGCCGGAGTATTATCGATATAAGGAAAAACGCGCCGACTCGATCGTTCGGCGGATGAACGAGCATATCCCCGAGTGCCGGAGCATGCGGATCGTGGATACCGCTTCCAGCCTCACGTATCGAGACTATCTGCATAGCCCCGACGGCAGCGCTTACGGAATCCGCCAGAAGATCGGCCAGTTTAACGTGGTCGGGCGGCTTCCGCTGAAAAACCTGTACGTCGCCGGGCAAAGCGCGATTCTGCCGGGCGTGTTGGGAACGATGATGTCGGCGTTGTTCGTCTGTCGCAATCTGCTCGGTCGTGACGTATTCGGAGCGTATCTCGCCGGCAAACCATGTCTAACCACCGCACAGTAATCACCGGGTATGGCGCCATCACGCCGATTGGATATTCCGTGGCGGAGACGATGGCGGCGCTCGACGCCGGCGCGTGCGCCACGCGCCCCATGACGCCGGGCTGGAATAAATATGCGCCGTTGCAGTGCCAGGTCGTGGCGCCGGTGGAACTGCGCGATCCCAAAGCGATTCCGCGATCGTTTCGCCGAACCATGAGTCCGATGAGCATCATGGCCGTGCAGGCGGCCGTCGCGGCGCTGAACCACGCGGGGATCGATCCCGCGGCCATCCCCGCCGATTCGCGCTTCGGCTGCATCATGGGTTCCACGACCGGTAGCTCGCAGGGCTTGGCGCGCACCTACGAATTGCTGCTTTCCAAAACCGATTACGCGCAGCTCGGCGCGTCGGAATTTTTCCAATGCGTTTCCCACACGGTGGCGCTGAACGTGGCGCAGTTTTTTGGGATCAAGGGCGTTGTTTCCGCCACGTCGGCGGCGTGCGCGTCGGGCCTTCAGGCGGTGGGCGCCGCGTATGACCAGATCACCCTCGGCCGACAGGACGTCATGTTGTGCGGGGGGGCCGAAGAATTGCACGAGAGCGTGGTCGGATCGTTTGACATTCTTTACGCGGCGTCGAGTCGTTTTAACGCCTCTCCCTCGCGCACGCCGCGCCCGTTTGACGTGAGCCGCGACGGCCTTGTGTGCGGCGAAGGGGCCGGCGTGATCGTGCTGGAAAATCTCGAACATGCCCTCCGTCGCGGCGCCAGGATCATCGCGGAAGTCGTCGGGTATCACACGTGCAGCAACGGCACGCACGTCAGTCAATCGGATGATATTTCGATGGCGGCGTGCATGAATACGGCGCTGGAGTCCGCCGGCATGTCTCCGGGCGAGGTGGGCTACGTAAACGCCCACGCGACCGGCACGCCTCAGGGCGACGCCGCCGAGGCGCGGGCGATTGCCGCCGTTTTCGGCGACCGCGTTCCCGTCAGCAGCCTGAAGGGAAACATGGGGCATACCCTCGGCGGCTCGGGTCCGATTGAGCTTGCCGCCACGTTGGAGATGATGCGGTCGAGCGTCGTTTACCCCACGCACAATCTGCAAGAAATTTCTTGCGACTGCGCCGCCGTTCAACATGTGCAACGGAAAACCGAGCACCATTTTAGCGCGTTTTTGAAAAACAGTTTCGCGTTCGGGGGAATTAACTCGGCTATTGCTTGCAGAATCTGGCGTTGATACATTTGATTCTCACAGTGCCACAATTTAGAAGGAGACGCGCATGTTAAAGTATTGGATTGGAGGCGGCGCCGTTCTGTCGATCGGCCTGCTAGCCGGTTGCCATGGAAGCTCGTCCGCGCAGGACCCCGCGCCGCCGCCCGCGGCCGAAGCGCCGAAGCTTCCGATCCCGTCCGACAGCCCCTTCGCCAGGGTGAAGATCGGCATGAGCCGCGAGGAAGTCTTCGCCACCATCGGGCCGCCCACGTCGATCGGTTCGTATCAGACCGGCAAAGCCTGGATCCCCTACAATTTCGGCGGCGATAAATACCGCCTGATCGGTCATTACAAAGGCATCGGGAACATTATCTTTTCGCAGGACTCTTCGTTTACGTCCGGCACGAGCGTGATCGAAATCAACTACGATCCGGAAGACAAGGGCTTCTGACACAGGTTCAATTGCCGTCGATGAAAACCGATTATGACGTTGCCGTGATCGGCGCCGGGGCCGCCGGCGTGGCGGCGGCTTCGGCGGCTGCGGACGCGGGAGCGCGCGTCCTTCTTGTCGAAAGCTCCGATCGTCTCGGCGGCACCGTGTCGGCGGCGATGCACCGATGCCTCTGCGGTCTCTACTCCCACGCTCCGCAATCGCCGCTCGACACGCTCAATGGCCAAACGCAGCAAGACGTCGTCGCAAAAATGGCGCACATCGATCCGGCGTCGGTAAAGACTCGGCAAATGGGGCGCGCCTGGGTACTCGAATTTTCCACCTCCGCGTGGGAGACCGCGCTGGCCGAGATCTGCTGCAGACAAAACATCGATCGACGGATGAATAGCCGGGTCGTCGCCGTGCATCGAGACGGAAATCGAATCGCGGCGGTGGAGATCGATGGCCCGGCTTTGGTCGATTCCACGACGGCGTCGCGACGGCCGCTGACCTGTGGCGCCCTCATCGACTGCACCGGCGCGGGGATTGTCCTTCAAATGATCGGCGGCGACATCGCGCTGCCTCCCGATGCCGACCGCATGCTTGGCGGATTTTCCGTTCGTCTTGCGGGGCTGAACGGCGACCTGGAACTCCTGCGCCTGCAGACGCCGTACGCGCTGACGCAAGCCGCCAGCGGCGGCGCGTTGCCGCGCGAAGCGCGCTTGACGATGTTTCATCCGGGGCCGGGGCCCGGCGAAGGAATTTGCAAACTCGCGGTGAATGCCGATCATTTCTCCGCCGATGAAGCCCGGCGATTCGCGACGGGCGTCGTCGACTATTTGCGGCGTGAGGTTTCAGGGTATTCGACGGCTCGCGTGGTTGAGATGTCCCCGCGGCCGTTGGCTCGTGACGGCAGGAGATTGCGGGGCGAGATTGTCGTCACGGAGCAGAACGTGCTGGAGGCGCGTCGTCATGGGCCCGATGCCGTGCATGCGTGGTGGCCAGTCGAACGCTGGGATGTGAATGCCGGTCCGACGTACGATTATCCGCCGGTCGGAGCGCATTACGACATTCCGGACGCGGCGTTGCGTAGCGCCGTCGCGCCGAACCTGTTTGCCGCCGGCGCGTGCCTCTCGGCGACCGCCGGCGCGGCGGCGTCGCTTCGTGCCAGCGGAATTTGCCTCGCCACCGGCCACGCCGCCGGGAGATTGGCGGGTTTGATCGTTCGTCGGGTCTCGATCGCCTGAAATTGCGGACCGGACCACGATTTTTTTCGATAGTCGCGGGTGGAACGTCACGGTACCCGCGATAATCCGTGGGCTTCCGCCCGTGGCTATTAAAGAAGAAGTATCACGGGAGATTGTAAGTGCTGGAAGCGTCGCCGGTCGTAAAAATCAGCTTGTCGACGATTCGAATCGATCAGGTCATGGCGATAGCGCGCGGCCTGGCTCGGATCGAACTTGATGCGTCGCCGGCCTTTCGTCGCACGCTCGACGCGAGCGTTGAACTGCTCGATCGTCTCATCGCCGGGGGTGAATCCATTTACGGGGTGAATACCGGATTTGGCGCCTCGTGCGAGACGGAAGTTCCAAGTCATTTGTCGGGGGAGATGGCGGCGAACCTGGTGCGGTTTCATGGGTGCGGCACCGGCCGATTTCTCGACGAAACGGAAACGGCCGCCGTCATGGCGGTTCGCCTGGTCAGCCTGGCGCAGGGGCGCTCGGGCGTGCGGCCGCTGCTGCTGGATCGCCTCTGCGAGCTGCTGAACCGCCGCATTCTTCCGCGCATTCCATCGGAAGGATCGGTCGGCGCCAGCGGAGACCTGACGCCGTTGTCTTACATCGCCGCAACGCTGATCGGCGAGCGCGAAGTCACGGCGGCCGGGAAGGTTCAAAGCGCGGCCGAGGCGCTGGCCGCGGCCGGGCTTCAGCCAATCCAGTTGCGGCCCAAGGAAAGTCTCGCCCTGATGAACGGCACCAGCGTCATGACCGGCCTGGGCTGCCTTGCTTATGAGCGCGCCCATCGCCTGGCGCGATGGTCGGCCGCGGCCACGGCGATGGCCAGCGACGTGCTTCGCGGTAATCCCGAGCACTTCGACGATCGCCTGTTCGTCGCCAAACCGCACCCCGGCCAGCGCGCCTGCGCCCGCTGGATCGCCGCCGACATCGAATATGTCAGCGGCCGGTCCAAGCACGATGGCCGCATTCAGGATCGCTATTCCGTGCGCTGCGCTCCGCACGTCATCGGCGTGTTGCTCGACTCCATGCCGTTTATCCGCACGCTGCTGGAAACCGAAATCAACAGCTCAAACGACAACCCGCTGCTGGATGTCGCCGGCGGAGACGTGCTCCACGGCGGCAATTTTTACGGCGGCCATATTTGCATGGCGATGGACCTGCTCAAAACCAACGTCGCCAACATCGCGGATCTGGTCGATCGGCAGATGGCGTTAATCTGCAATCCGCAAATGAACAACGGCCTCCCGGCCGACCTTGTCGCTCGCAACGGCGCCGATCAATCGAGCCATCACGGTTTTAAGGCGATGCAGATCACAGCGTCGGCCCTGACCGCCGAGGCCCTGAAGCTGACGATGCCCGCAAGTGTTTTCAGCCGCAGCACCGAGTCGCACAATCAGGACAAGGTGAGCATGGGAACAACCGCCGCCCGCGACGCCTTGCGCATTATCGAGCTGAGCGAAACGGTACTGGCCGTCGTGCAACTGGCGCTGTGTCAGGCGGTGGATTTACGAAACCGCGAAGGGTGTCACATGCGATCGCGCGACATTCACCAGGCGATTCGTCGAATCATTCCGGTGATCGATTCAGATCGGCGGCAGGATGTTGACATCCATCGTTTGCTGGAGATGTATCGGTCGGATGCGCTTCCAATCGGCACGATCGATTTCCCGCAATGAATGCGACGATTGGACACGTGCAGGTCCGATCCTCGCGGGGTTTTGATTGTCGTAACCACCCGGCATATTACCAGTCGCGACGCGACAGCGGTTGGAAGCTTTGGAAGATCGGCATGGTATGCGCACTGACGAGTTGACCAGCGCGCTTGATTACGCCGGGAATCCAACGTCTGACAGCGGATGCGCTGGACCGGACTAACGACTACGCCCATTTTTCGCAGCGCCACGGTGCGCATCAATCTTCACGGCGTCTACGCGCTGAATCAACCCGCATCGAAGAATTATGTCGCGAGACGATTATTCCGGTAGTCTATGTGCGAAGCCGCTACTGAATCGGAGGCCATCGGGAAGTTGTGGCCGCCGTCGATTGGTTCGGGTTCAAATCAAGAGGACGAATCAGGCGGCTTCGAGGAACAAACCGGTTTTGCCGCCCCACCGGAGCTTGCGGTAAGCCTGTACGGTGATGTGTTCGCTTTGAAGGATCGGCTGAAGGACGCCGGCCGAGACGTCGCCGTGCTCGACCAGCAGCCGAAGTCGCGGCGGACGGGCGGGGTCGATGGCGAACTGCGGGAGAGCCATGCCGATCAATGAACGATTTTCGGCGATCCAGCGATAGGCCAGGCCAATCGAACGCAAGTCGGAGAGTCCCTCGCCGGCGACGGCCAGCATGATGACGCCGCGGTCGCGGGTGACGCCAAGCCGGGCGGCGGCGCACATCGGGGCGCGGATGGGGCACTCGATGATCTCGCCCTGGTTTTGCTGCAAAATGGCGGTGAGAATTGATTCGGGACCGCCGTCGGCGTCGACGTCCAACACTTCGACGGCCGTGTCGCGCGTCGCGGCGAATGTTCGAAACGTGGGGGCGGCTTCGGCCGGGGGATAACTCATTCGAGCGAATGCGGGCGCGGCGACGTGGGCTTCCTGACGAACCGGCTCGCTCTGAGCGATTCTTGGGCCGTTGATCGGCGCGGGGGCGGGGACGGCTTGTGTGGTTTCTTCAATCATATCGGTCTCGATTTCTTGCTCGGCTTGCAGTTGCGCGGCGGCTTGCTCGGGAGAGGCGGCCTTGAGATTTTTCAAAAAATCGCCCACCGTTTTCCACCATTCAGGCGCGGCGGAACCGGCGGCGGATTGAGCGTCGGATCGGTAGTAGAGCACCAGATGCTCGGCCACGCGCGAGCATTTGTGAACCACCGATTCGTCTTCCAATTCCCAGTTGAGAAATTGCTGGCAGACGCCGGACAGTTTTTCATAGACTCGGCGGGTTTGATTCTCGTCGGCGCCGTCCATCAGGGCCAGCGATAGCCGCGGGCGATACGATTCGCCCTGACTCTTGAGGGTTCGATAGCTGGCGACAACGCCATCATGATCGCAGGTGCTCAGCAGGACCCAGTGGTCGATGCCGGCGAACATCGACCGCGCCTCGGCGGTGCGCGGATTGGGCATCGCCACCAGCCAGCGATCCACGTCCCAGTTCATCTCCTGCAGCGCGTCGGAAAGCTCGGCGCTCGATTGGCATTGCGAGGATTCGATTTCTTCAAGGTCCGGGTCCAGCAGCGAATGGCCGGCCTCGAAGGACATGAGGCGGAATTCGGTGAGTCCAACTTCGATCAGGCCGATTCGGCCGTGGATCGACGCGAGATGACGGGCGTAATCCTTAATGTATTCAAATTGCCGTTCGTTGAGATGCACACTGAGCAGCGCGCTGATCGGCGGCGTTCGCGGCGCGGGATCGGTGTCGAGAGGAGATCGTTGGTCGAAGGAAACCGATTCGGTATCAGGTTCTTCATCCGCCGGCGAAAATTGCGGTTGTAGAATCGCTGCGGGCGAGGGGATTGGCGCGGGCGCTTTGGACGCCGGTTCGGGCGGTTTGGTCGGCTGGAACTGTCCGGGCCCGATGCGGACGGGACGCGGCGAGCCGTTGTTGTGCTTCTCGCGCACGCCGCTCAAGAAGAGGTGGCTGATCTCACTTAAGCTTTGACTTTTCGACGATTGCTCGAGTGGCATGTTGTTGTCCTTTGCCCTTGGCTTGCAATGCGCACAGACTACCCTCGCATTATTGAAAATGAGTTCGTTCCGGAACGTTATGCGGATGTGAAAAGTCCGATCGCCGCCTCACGCGGCGCGGCTGACCTCGGGGACTTCGATGACGTTATTGAGTTCGCCGAATTGATTGGTTTCCACGACCATGTTGTTCGGGTCGGTCATCCATTGTCCATCGACGACCAGACGATAACGATAACGTCCGGGCCGCAACGGCAACCGGAGCGTCCATTTTCCCTGAGAGTTGGATTGAAGCGGCGAGGCCATCGGCGACCAGCCGTTGAAATCACCGGCGACCTGGACCTGGCTTGCGGCGTCAAAACGTACGGCGAAGACCACTTCGCCGCCCATCTGTCGTACGCCATAAAATTCATCGATTTTTTGCTGCGTCGATCTGGGCGGATCGTGTGCGATCCTCGGCATCGCGAGATCATTTGACGGCGGGATCACCACGGGAGAATTGCCGAAAAACGGGGAGGCCGCGGGGGCGCGATTCGACGGCGCCGATGCCCCGGCCGACGCGGGCGCCGCGGATGATCCGCCGAACATGCCCGGCGCCGGCGCATGCGCCAACGGGCCGGCGCCGTTGAAGGTAACCGAGCCGCGGCCAAACTGCGCGTTGGTCAACTGGGCCAGGTGCTTGGCGCGCTGCACCAGTTCCGCGGGGCGGGACAGACGTTCGTTGGTCACCGGCTCAACCTCCGCCGGGCGATGACCCATCAGCTCGCGCGACAGATTCAGGAAATCCTTGTACCCCCGGCTGCCCGGATCATATTCGGTGATCGGCTGGCCAAAGCTGGCGGCTTCCTTCAACTTCGTGTTGAAGTTGACCGTGCTTTCCATCAGGTAGTCCTTGAACTTCGCGCGCAACTCGCTGAGAACCTCGCGGGCCAGTTTCGTGCGCGTGTCATACAACGTCGGCAAAACGCGGATGACGACGTGCTTGTTATATTTTTCCTTGAGCAGTTCCAGCGTCTCCATCATCTTGGTCAGACCGTGGAGGCTGAAGTACCCGGTTTCGACGGGAACGATCACTTCATCGCAGGCTCGAAGCGCGTTAAAGGTGATTAAGCCGACGCTCGGCGGGCAATCAATCACGCACCATTCGTAGGTTTCGCGAATGCTGTCCAGCGCCCGCGACAACCGATCTTCACGGCCGTTGCGGCCGGCGAAAATCTGCTCGAACGCGGCCAGCTTCAGATTAGATGGCGCCAGATCGAAATCGCTGGCGATCTGCCAGACCATCTCGCCGATTCGCACCGGCTTGCCGTCGCCGGCCTCGATCAGGGCGTCGTAAATCGTTCGCTCGATTTGTTCTTCCGGGACTGCCAGACCCACGCCGCAGTGGCCTTGGGGATCCATGTCAACCAGGATCGTTCGCCGCCCGAGCCGCGCCAGGCACGCCGCCAGATTGATGCTGGTCGTCGTCTTCCCGCAACCGCCCTTTTGATTGATGATCGCAATCGTCCGCATGGGACAACCTTCCTTGGTTGAGCAAGCCTTTCGATCCTTCGATTCGGCTTTTCTGATGGACTGCCCGCAAATTTGACTTCTCGCATCTTAGATCGGCGCCGACGGGCTGAAAACTTTAGAGTTATGGAGCAGTGCAGACTTGTTAACGTGGACCGCCGTCATGCGGCTTCCCCAACTTCCGTTAGACCTGGGATGGCCAGCTTGAGCGGCAGACGCGGATTTTTCCGGGCTTTTGACGACGGCAGCTGATATTCCGGAACGCACTTCATCAGCGCCGTGACCGCTTCGCGCGACGATGCGTCGGCCGCGTGGGCCAATATCGCCAAGTGAGCGGCGACATGACGAGCGCTCACCGCCGGAAGTTGCCAGGCGCGGATTTTTTCGTGGCTGGTGGGACGCGTTTGTTCGTCGTCGCACGCGAGTTCTTCGTACAATTTTTCGCCCTGGCGGATGCCGCTGAACGTGATGAGAATATCGTCGTCGGGTTTAAGCCCGTTGCGGACGATCAACTGCCGGGCGAGATCGACGATCTTCACCGGCGAGCCCATGTCCAGCAGCAACACTTCCCCGCCATGTCCGATCGCCCCCGCTTGCATAACCAGTTGGCTGGCCTCGGGAATGGTCATGAAATACCGTTGCATGTCGGGATGAGTCACCGTGACCGGCCCCCCCGCTTCGATCTGCTTTTGGAAGATCGGCACGACACTGCCGCTGCTCCCGAGCACGTTGCCAAAGCGCACCGCCAGAAATCGCGTCCCCTTTTCGGCGTTAAGACTCTGGATATAAAGCTCCGCCATTCGCTTGGTGGCGCCCATGACGCTGCTGGGATTGACGGCCTTGTCGGTGCTGATCAACACGAACGCCGACGTGCCGGCGCCCATCGCGGCGTCGGCCACCGTCTTGGTGCCGAATATATTGTTTTTGATGGCTTCGCACGGATTGTGTTCCATCATCGGGACATGCTTGTGAGCCGCGCAGTGAAAAACGACGTGAGGCTTTTCGGCGCGGAAGATTTCACCGACCCGGCGCCGATCGCAGACATCGGCGATACATGGAAGAATCTCGGCCCCAACCCATCGCTCGCGCAGTTCGCGATCGATCTCGAAAAGATTATTCTCCGCCCGCTCGACGAGGATCACGCGCTGCGGCAGAAACCGCATCATCTGGCGGCAAATCTCCGATCCGATGCTTCCCCCCGCTCCGGTAACCAATACACGTTTACCCGCCAGAAACCGCTGCAACTCCGGCGTGTCGAGATTGACCGCCGGCCGCCCCAATAAATCGGCGAGCAAAATGTCCCGTCGCGCCCCTTGGCGCGGCGCGGGACGAAACCCATCGGCCGTTATCAAAAGCCGGCGTTCTCCCGGCGCCAAACAGCGCAACATCGTCCGGCAGAAAAAGTTCGCGAGGCGGCTCACCACATCCCCTATCGGCTGAGACGGCCCGTAAAGTTCAACGGCGCGTCATGTACAAAAATCCGTGGCGGCGGCGAGAATCGCCCGCCGACCAAATTCGCGCGCAAACAATGCCGGCGGCCGCGCCAAGTTGATAAACCCTGGAGGGTAGGCCTGTTGGTTTCCCGCGGCGGCGTTGAACAGAAACGCCCCCGGCCTATGGAGGCCGGGGGCGCTAAACTTGTGAGAAAAAAGGGTTTCGATCCGAACGCCACGCGATCGCAAGACCGCCGGCCGTCATCTGGAATTCACGTCACTGGCTTAGGCGTTCTTCAACAGCGTCAGTGCGTTTTGCGGCTGTGAATTCGCCTGCGACAACACGGTGGTCGCCGACTGCTGCAGAATCTGCGACCGCGTGAGGTTCGCGGTTTCCTGGGCGAAGTCGGTATCGGTGATGGCGCTTTCGGCCGCCGCGGCGTTTTCACTGGCGACGCCGAGGTTGTTGATGGTCGACGCCAGCGTGTACTTCTGGAATGCGCCCAATCGGCCGCGCAGATTGCTGACCTGCGTGATCGCCTCGTCGGTGATCTGCTGAGCGGTGGCGAGATTGTTGCTGGTCAGCGAATTGATGCCGCCGCTGGCGAGGCTGCTGAGGAATCCGAGGTTGTTGTCGCCGAGGCCGCCCGTCGAGACATCCTGAATCCCGATGCTGGCCAATCCCGCGGCATTGACCTTCGCGCCGAGGGAGAACGTCGCCCCGCCGCCGGTAATGCCGAAGGTTTTGGTCTGACCGGCATTGAGGCCGGCGCTGAGTTGGAAATCGATGTCAAGCTGGCCGTCGCGGTAGCTGACGTTGGTCCCGCTGACCTGGGCCGCGGCGCCGTTGACTTTAACGCTGGCGTCGGTTCCATACGCCTTGCCGCTATGTCCGCCGGTGACGGCGAACGGCGCGGTAACCGAGGAGACGCTTACATATTGAGTGGACCCGTAGTTCTGCGCCTTAAAGTCCAGCTGCCCGCCGCTGGCCGAAGCGATAACGCCGGTTTGCGCGGTAATGGCGTTGATGGCGGTGGCGATTTCGGCGATCGAGGAGCTGGCGGCGAAAGTCAGCTGTTGCGTCCCGTTGACGCCGGCGATTTGCAGCGTAACCGATGACCCGCCGATCGCGGAGGTTCCCGCGGCGGCGGTATAAGTCAAATCGCCCACGGTGGCGCTATTGGTGACTTGGACGACGACCGATTTGGTGGCGTTGTTCGGAAGCGTCGCGGAGTTCACTTGAATCGTGGTGAACGCGCTGGTGGAAACGCTGCTGGTGGTGTACGCGAGATTGCCGTTGAGCAACTGCGTGCCGTCGAAGCTGGTCGAGCCGGCGATGCGGTTAATGGTGCTGAGGATCGAATCGACCTGAAGCTGGTTGGCCGAAATTTCCGCGGTGCTCAGACCGCCGGTGTTGGCCGACTGGTTGACGAGGCCTTCGACCTGATTCAAAAGGTTGCTGACTTCATTGAGACCGCCTTCAGCGGTTCCGATGACGTTGTTGGCGCGGTTGGCGTTATCGATCGCCTGGTTGATGCCGGTCTGTTCGGCCTGAAGGTTCTGGCTGGCGATAAGGCCGGCGGGATCGTCGGCGCCGGTGTTGATCTTTAAGCCGGTGCTGAGCCGTTGCAGGCTCGTGGATAACTGATTGTTCGCGTTCGCCAGCGAATGCTGCGCGATCAGCGAACTGACATTGGTATTAATTACGCTGCTCATGCGTCTCTCCGTGACAAGGAAATGAAGGCGACTGTCGCGCCGGCATCCCTATGATTAACTGGTCCTCTACAGGTCTGCGCCTGCGCCGGACCTACATTCCCTTGAAATCATAAGCTGGTGGATCAGGGTAAAACCGCCAGCAGCCTTAAGAAGATTTAGTCTTCCAGTGAGAGGATTTCGCTCTCGCCGATCGTCACGAAGATTTGTCGTCCCGCGTCGCCCGGCTTATTCATCCGCCGCTGACCTCCTTTCTCACAAGTTCCCGCTTCAAACTTGAAAGCGGTTCATTGCACCCGTCTCATCGACGACGGAATAGGGGGGACTTTAGGTCTGTAACGACAGGGAATTTTCGCGTGGTTATGGGGCAATCCGGTGCGTCGCGCCACGATGCAAGCGACGGGGCTCTTATTGGACGAGATGGCAAAACAGGCGGGAAACCATGGTCTTTAGAGGGAAAAAAGATGAAAAACAAAAATGTAATGTAGGCTTTCACTGATCGGGCACGCGATTTTGGCCACGATTTTATCCGCGGCGAAAGGCGCTGGCGTGTAACCACATCCTCCCGCCATCCCGCGGCCTAATCCCCGACGGTTCCCCGCGCGCCAAGGTAAACGCTCGCGCCCGGCGGCACATGCGGAAGCTGCGCCGCGATATCCCGCTCGCCCAACCGTTCGGCGCCGGTCGCAAAAAGCGGGGATATTTCCAGCACGCCGTCCGGCTCGCCGTCCTTGCGCGAGACCTCGACTCCCGCCGTCGCCAGCCACCGCGCCGCGCGGCGGATTTGATCCCGGCGGCACGTCGCCGGCGAATCCGCACCCTCGGCGTTCTTCACCGGGCTGAATTCCTCCGCGCGCTCCGTCTCATACACCATCGCGTTCTTCGCCAGCGGAATCGCGTCGAAAACAAATTGCTCGAGCTTCACCGCGTTGGGCTTCTCCGGCTTGGCCGCGTTGCCCGCCGTGTCGACGTAAGGCACCTTCTTTTCCGCTCGATGCCACGGCAATTTCAGTTCGCCGCCATGATTCAAGCGGTCGATGAACGACACCCGCAGCGCATGAATCGCGATCGATCCGGAATTGAAACGCAGGCTGCCGTCGGCGTTGGTTTGTTCGGCCAGTTCGTTGGGAAGATCGCTGTACTCGATCACCTGCACCACCCCGTCCCCCAGCACGAAATTGCCGACTTTTTCCAGCGCATGCGCCTTGGGAATCGTCTTGCTGCTCATCTCGCTGGCGGTCAGATCGTGAAGGCCCAGGAACAGCGGATCGATGCAGTGGACCAGCGGGTTATCCACCTGGAAATAAGACAGATGCTCGACGCCGCGCCGCTGCATGTCGGCCAGCGCGCCGCTGCGATCGAGCGCGCGCAGGCTTCCGCCGTGACCGTCGGGGCTCAGGGCGAGAGAATCCTTCTCGGCCAGAAGGAGATCGCCGCTCATGTCGAACGCGGGCATCATCCCCTGCTGGAAGAAAAAAACGTCGGCGGCGTTGCAGCCGAAATAATTGTGCGTCTCGAAATAGGTCCGCGTGGCGGCATCGTTGATGTCGCTGGTCATGATGTACCAGGGAATCGCTTTGCCAAAATCCCGCCCGTACACGCGCAGCTGCTCGGCAAAGACCTGGAAAAGCGGCTTGTTCTTAATGGGCGTGACGCGATATTCGCCCTTGGGGCCATCGTATCCGAGCCGCGTTCCCTGCCCGCCGGCGACGAGAAACGCCGCCACTTTTCCCGCTTTCAGAAGTTCGCGCCCACGGCGCGCCGCATCGTCGTAAAGCTGCCGTTGATTGCCGGCGGGATGCCTCGGGTACGCCTGCACCGGTTCAATGTTTTTAGGCATCGCGATTTGCGGTTTTTGCTTGACGTATTCCTCGGCCAGATCGCGGATCATCGGCAGGTCGAGTGCCGCGAGTTGCCCTTCGAGTTTCCGCCGCCCGGCCGCGCCAAGTCCTTCATAAAAACGAAGAACTCCGGACTGACCCGTCGATTTCAGTTTCTGATCAAGCGTGTTGGCGTCCATGTGTTGCATTCACCTTTCGCGCTCATGCTTATCGCAAGGCGACGGCTTGTGCAACCAAAGAATCGAAACGCAGTCCCCCGGCGATCGAATTTCCCCTCAAACTATGAACGGCCAAAGGCAAAAGTCCCGGTTCCCGCGTTTCCCGCGCCGTCCACGCGGCCCAAAAACTCGCCGATCAGCTCCTGCACATTCCCCGGCGGACGCGCGATCATCGCCACCGCCGCCTCGGCCTGCCGACGCCTTTCTTCCGCGTCAAGATATTCCAACGGCGACCGTCCCCGGCATCGCGCCAATAGGCAGCCGAGCGTGTGACGGACAACCCGAGGCTCCAAATCCGCCGTCCACGGGGCATCGCCGATGGCTTCGCGATAGACGCGCCAATACTCGGTCGCGGCAGCCGCGAATTCCGCTCTCATCGACCCAAGATGATGGGCCTTGCTCATCAGGTGCGTCAGCGAAAAGCCAAGGTCGAACGCGCCGTCGCCGAAATGAATCACTTCGTGATCGAGTAGGATGAGCCGATCTTCATGAATGAGCACGTTTTTCGGGCTGTAGTCGCCGTGCACGAGCGTGTAACGGGTGGACCGGGCGGCCGCGACAAGATCCCGCAAAAACCCGGCGGCGGCGGGAACTTGCTCGGCCGTGTAAAGGTAATACGGTTCAAGCCGAAGTGATTCGAAAAATGAGCGATCGTCAAAGAGGGGCGCAAGCGAATCGCGACGCTCGAACCCCTTGCGATGAATGGCGCCGAGAAGAACGGCGAACTGCCGAATGTGATCCGCCTTCAGACGCCCGTCGAGCAACACGGCTTTCCAATTTTCGTGCGGCGACGGGACCGCTTCCATCGCCAGCAGATTGTGACCGGGATCGAGAAAATCCAGCCGGGTGATCGAGCCCGCCGGCGCCAGGTCCGCCAGGCGAAGCATGCCGAGCGCCTCGCGCTCGATTCGGCGCGGATCACTGAGCCATTCGGTCTGGACGCGCAATCGAGACAGCGCCTGCTTGAGCACCCAGCTTTTCCCGTTGTGGCGCCGAAGCAGCACCGTGCGATTGGAAACGCCGCCGGCGAGATTGACGCAGATCGGCGTTTCGTCCTGGCCGATCCGGCCGGCGCCGCGCAGGTAGGCGAGCAGCGCGTCAAAATCCTCGATGTCCAGTGCGTTGCTCACGCGCGCGCCACTATTCCTTCTCCACCGGCTTGAGCGCATCGGGCTGCGGCAGATCTTTAAGCGAATTCAAACCGAATAGCTCCAGGAATCGCTTCGTCGATCCGTACAGGATCGGCCGGCCCGGCTCTTCGGCCCGGCCGGCGATTTTAACCAGGTGTTTTTCCATCAGGCTGCGGATCGTTTCGCCGCACGCCACGCCGCGGATCGCTTCGATGTTGGCTCGCAGGATCGGCTGCTTGTACGCGATGATCGCCAGCGTTTCCAACGCCGCCTTGGTCAACTTGGTGTCCGCCTCGCGCTGATGCAATTTTTTGAGATGATCGCCGAATTCCGGCAGCGTGAGAATTTGAAAACCGCCGGCGACCTGGTCGATCCGAAACGATCTGCCGCCGGACTCATATTGCGCGTTGAGGTCTTTCACCGCTTTTCGTACGGACTTTGCCGACGGAAGATCCAACAGTTCGCCCAGTCGAGCCGCCGTCAGCGGGTGGTGCGTGGTGAACAAAAGCGCTTCGAGCGCGCCGAGGTTCACCGGCGCATCGGCGGAGTCGGAGTCCGCGTCGGGCGCGGCTTCGACGGGTCCGTCGGGGCGCTCGTCGGCGTCGATCGTCCCGGCGGGCGCGGGGATGGGTTCGGATTTATCCGGCGGGTCAGTTTGCGGCGAGGGGTCTTGCATGTTTTGAAGATCGTCGAAATAAGCCTCGTCGAGCGCCGCGTCCAGCTCGACTTCCTCGTCCCGCACTAGTCTCATCATGTTACGATCTCCTTAATCTTCCCTATCAAATCGGCATTTTCAAGGGGAGTCGGTGAGCGACGCGCCGGCGGGGTCGATGTAAAGAAATTTGCGAAGTTGCGTGCGGTGGCGATCGCGATCATATTAGCCGCGCATGCGACGGTCCTCTTTTCTCATCCGCCTCGCCGGCGCAACCCTCGTGCTTTTCAGCCTGTCGTTTTTTTCTCCCGAGGCC
>DASZME010000074.1:0-78711 GCA_035551995.1 Tepidisphaeraceae bacterium | reverse complement strand
AATCGCGCCCTGGCCCTCGATCCCAATCTACCCGAGGCGCTGAACAATCTCGGCGTCATCCTGTCGGGAAAAAATCAGGCCGCGTCGGCGATCGTCTTATATCGCCGCGCCGTCGCGCTTCGTCCCGACTATGCCGACGTTCATTACAATCTCGCCATCGCGCATCATTCCCGCGGCGAGGTCGATGAGGCGATCGCAGCCTGCCGGCAGGCGGTTTTGCTCCGCCCGCATTGGCCGCAGGCGCTGAACAATCTTGGAAATTGGCTGAGCGAAACCGGCCGGCCCGACGACGCCATCGTCGCTTTTGACCAGGGGCTGAATGCCGATCCCGACTACCCCGAGGCCCACAGCAATCGAGCCAACGTTCTTCGGCGCCTGGGGCGCCTCGATGAAGCGGCGGCGTCGTATCGGCGGGCGATCGATCTTCGCCATGATTACGCCGAGGCGCATAACAATCTCGGCGATCTGCTCCGTCAAACCGGCCGGTTGAGCGAAGCGGCCGTCTGTTTTCGCAGCGCCTCGGAATTTCAGCCGGCCCTGGCGGCGCCCTACGGAAACCTGGGCAATGTTCTCAAGGAGCAGGGCGATCTGGACGGCGCCATCGCCTGCTATTCACGCGCCGCCGACTTGGATTCTCAGGACGCCCCCGCCGACAGCAACCGGATCTACACCCTCTATTTTCATCCCCGATATGATCCGCCGACTATTCTAAGAGAACATCGCCTCTGGAACGACCGGCACGCCCGCCGATTCCAATCCGAGATTCCCCGGCACGATAATGCGCCGTTTCCCCGCCGCCGGCTGAAGATCGGCTACGTCTCTCCGGACTTTCGCGATCACTGCCAGGCGATGTTCACCCTTCCCCTTTTTTCCAATCACGATCGCGATCGATTCGAGATTCATTGCTATAGCGACGTCGCCGCCCCCGACGCCGTCACCGAACGATTGCAAAGCCACGTCGACGCATGGCGGAATATCGCCGGCGCGCCCGACGCCAAAGTTGCCCAGCTCATCGGCGCGGACAAGATCGATATCCTCGTCGATCTCACCGTCCACATGGCCAATCACCGCCTGCTGGTATTCGCCAGGAAGCCGGCGCCCGTACAAATCTCGTGGCTTGGTTATCCGGGAACGACGGGCCTTGAAACAATGGATTATCGTCTAAGCGATCCGTTTCTCGATCCCCCGGCCAACGACTCTTTTTACGCCGAGCGGACCCTCCGTCTGGCCGACACGTTCTGGTGTTACGATCCGATGATATCCGGTCTGGAGCCAAACGATTTGCCGGCGGTAAAAAACGGATTCGTCACTTTTGGCTGCTTAAACAATTTTTGCAAGGTAAATGACGGCGTGCTGCGACTGTGGGCGCGGGTAATGCGCTCCACGCCCGGTTCGCGCCTGCTGCTGCTCGCTCCGCGGGGCGACGCCCGGCGGCGCGTGACGGCGACGTTGCAAGACGAATCCGTCGATGCCTCACGCATTGTCTTCGTCGATCGTCAGCCGCGTCGGCGGTATCTCCAGACGTATCACTGCATCGACATCGGGCTCGATACGTTCCCTTATAATGGCCACACGACCAGTCTCGATTCGTTTTGGATGGGCGTGCCGGTCGTGACGCGAAGCGGGATCACCGCCGTCAGTCGCGGCGGATTGAGCCAGCTTTCCAATCTCAAGCTCGCGGAACTGGCTTGCGCCGACGAGGACAGTTTTGTTCGCGTCGCGGCGGGGCTGGCGACATCGATGGATCGCTTGCGAACATTGCGATCGACATTGCGCGGGCGATTGATCGAATCGCCGTTGATGGACGGTCCGCGGTTTGCGCGAAGCGTTGAATCGGCTTACCGGACGACGTGGGCCCGATGGTCGGCGCCGGCGCCGCGAAAAGGGGTCGAGGTGAGCCTCCACGCCGGCGCCAGAAGCCGGAAGTTTGAGGTTCGAGCACGAAAATTCCTCGATGGCGTGCGGCTTATTTCAGACGAGTAGCGTTTTTCTATATCGGTGCAGCGCGCTTTGATCGTGAAACACGCCCGCGAGCGGGACCGCTAAACGCAGCAATGCCACCGCAACCGAAAAGTGGCTAGAACGCTGCAAAGCTAGATGAATGAATGTCTTATGACAATCCTGCTGAGCGCCGCCGTCACTTTCCTCTTGACAATCGCGCGGCAAATCATACCATTTCCGCCCTGCATGGACGCCTAAGCCCTCCGGCACGTCAGGAGGGCACGGGGAACCCAACATGAGGCTTGTGTCTCATGACGTCGGCACGTAGGAGAGCCAAACGCCTGGGCGGTGCTTCGCGGCATCGACGGCGTCTCCCGCTGTCGGCAGGGGCGAATCGGCCAGTTCGGCCGAGGGAGACTTTCAACTCCCAGCCCGTCAGCTAACCCCGTCGGCATTTGAAAGGCTATAACTCGCCCATGGCGGCGTAAATCGCCGCCGAGGTTCCGCGTTCTAACCCTTCCTTGGTTTCACTAATTTCGCCGAGCTTGCCGCTCACGCCGCGGAGTCAATCGTCCCTTCATCGGGACGTCCTTCTCCCTTCGTAGGCCAATGGCTCGTTCCGATCAGCCCCGACAGGGGGCGGTGGTTGACGCACGTCCGTGCAAAAGCCATTACCAACCCACGCGCAAAGGAAAGCTAGCTCTATGTCTTTGATCGATACCGGAACGTATGACGCAGCCCAGTTACCCGACGCAACCGCACGCCGAAAGATTAACGTGCTGCTCGTCAGCAGCGTCGCGCTCGCTTTCATCAGCTTCTGGCGGGCCGCGGCCATCGTGCTCTGCGACCTGGCCAGCAGCGCCTACTACATCGGCGGCATCAGCGAGCAAGCCATCGGCAAGGCCGCGCCCTGGTTTATTCTCGGAGTCATGATCTTCAGCTACGCCGTGCGCAGCGTCTATGTGGAAAGCTGCACCATGTTTACGCGCGGCGGCGTCTATAAAGTCGTACGCGGCGCCCTCGGGAGCAACCTGGCCAAGCTCGCCGTCAGCGCGCTGATGTTCGACTATGTCCTCACCGGACCGATCAGCGCCGTCTCCGCCGGCCAATACCTCGTCGGCCTCGGGGTCGATTGCATCAACCTGCTGCACCATCGCGGCGATCCCTATGTGCTCAGCGACAACGCCGTCGGAATGATCTCGATGCTGATCGCCGTCGGCATCACCCTTTACTTCTGGCGCCTGAACATCATCGGCATGCATGAGTCCAGCGGAAAGGCGCTGCGGATCATGCAACTGACGACGGTGATGGGAATCATCATCATCGTCTGGAGCGCCATCACGCTCGGCAAACATCCCGAAAAACTGCACATGCCGCCGTTTCATCCGGTGATGACCGGCGAATCGTCCGGCTGGCTGGAACATTTGCCCAGAATCGTCGGAACGCTCGGCATTCTGATCGCCTTCGGCCACTCGGTGCTGGCCATGAGCGGTGAAGAATCGCTAGCGCAGGTCAATCGTGAAATAGAATCCCCCAAACTCAAGAATCTTTTGCGCGCGGGGTTCGTGATCTTTATTTATTCGATGCTGCTGACGAGCCTCATCAGCTTTTTCGCGGTGCTGATTATTCCCGACGGAAAGCGCGTCGCCAATTATATCGTGCCCGACGGCAAGTCGCTGGTCGATTACAAGGCAAAGGACGGCTCGGTCAGCGACGCGGTAAAAGAGGTGGACTACCTTCGCCCCGACGGGAAGCTGACCTTCAAGGGATATGAGCTTACCAATATTTCCTCCGACGCCCCGGTCGTCACGACCAATCTACTGACCGCCGGCGTCGGCACCGGCTTTCACGTCGAGCGCGACAACGGCGGCTATCGCGATAATCTCATCGGCGGTCTGGCCATGAACATGGTCGGCCCAAAATGGGCGAAGCTAATGCTTCAGGCGTTCGTCGTGATCGTCGGATTCTTAATTCTCGCCGGCGCCGTCAATACGAGCCTTGTCGGGTCCAACGGCGTCATGAACCGACTGGCCGAAGACGGAATTCTAACGCCATGGTTCCTGCATCCGCAGGAGCGCTTTGGAACCACGCATCGCCTCATTAACCTGATCGGCATCCTGCAAATCGTCGTCATCGTCGCCAGCCGGGGCGACGTGAACACGCTGGGCGAGGCCTATGCGTTCGGCGTGATCTGGTCGTTCGTGTTCATGACCCTGGCGATGGTCGTTTTCCGATTCAAGGACAAATCCAAACGGCAATACGAGGTGCCGCTCAATATCCGAATCGACAGGCCGGCCAAGGGCGATCATATCGACATTCCCATCGGCATCGCGCTGGTGTGCCTGATCCTGCTCTCGACGGCCCTCATCAACCTGCTGACGAAAAAGACCGCCACGATCTGGGGCGTAAGCTTCACGGCGGCGTTTCTAGTGGCGTTCATCGTTTGCGAGGCGGTGGCTCACCGCAAGCGCAAGGGCGTGCATCACGAGCATCTCGAACAGTTCAATAAGAGCGAAAGCCCTGAATTGTCGGTGGAATCGGTCGGCCTACATCATCCGCATCCGATCCTGATCGCCGCCCGAGGCCCGCGCAGTTTGCCGATGATGCAGAAAGTGCTCGCCGAAACCGATACCGATCGGCGCGACGTGGTCGTGATGACCTGCAAGGTTTTGCCGCCGTTCACGATGGGCGTTACCCCCGCGGAAATGAGCCTCGATGACGGAGACCGCGGATTGTTGACTGAGATCGTCAACGTCGCCGAGCAGGTCGGCAAGCAGGTTTATCCGGTGGTCATGCCGACGAATAACCCGCTCTATGCCATCGCGTGCGCCGCCCGCGATCTGAAGGTAACGGAAGTGGTGCTTGGCGTATCGGAAAAATATCTGGCCGAGGAACAGTTGGAGCAATTTGCCCTCGCGTGGGGCAGCGCGACCTCCGACCCGGGAGTTTCCAGAAAGATGACCGTTCGTATTCTCGGTCCGCAGATAGAAATGCGGGAGGAGTTGGAATAACGCCGATCGCATTGGCGTCGTTGGTTGGCCTCGGTCCAACGCCTATGATCGGGCGGGGGCTTTTACCGTCGAACCGGAGTGGCGATGGAGCCGGCAAAAATCGATATTGCGCAGCGCGACAAAAACCGGGCCGCCGGATTTCGCCTGGTCCGGGTCGTGATTATCGAAACATTGCTGGTGGCCATTGTCGGGCTGCTGGTATGGGGCGTCGCGTGGGACATGGGATTTCCGAGGGGTGGGTTGATTATCGCAATCGTGATTTGGTTGACGGTTTCGCCCGTGATTGAAATCGCGACGGTCATCAATTACCGCAAGGCGACCGGAACGGAAAGCGATCGCATTCGATAGCGGGAGATCCAGACGAAGGCATCAGCCCGTTCTTTTGATTCAACGGGTGTTGATTCGCGGGCGAACGCGCTCGGCTTCGCGGCTGACTGATTGCGAATGATCGGTCAGCCGCGATGCGGAGCTGGAGCGGATCGCTTTTCGCCGCGAGGAAAGCGGCATGTCGCGATATCGCGATCGACGGATCAGAGTTGGCTTAACTTGTCGTATAACGCCGCCGCCGTGCGCGTTCCGCCGTGGAGGGCGTCGAGATCGAATTTTTCATTGGGCGAATGCACGCGATCGTCCGGCAATCCAAATCCGACCAGCAATGTATCGATTCCCAATTCGCGTTTGATCAGGCCGACGACCGGAATGCTTCCCCCTTCACGAATCAACGTCGGACTGACGCCGAACCCGACCTTAACGGCTTCGGCGGCCAATTGCATCGCCCGCCCCTCGCGCGGCGTCAACACCGCCGGCGCCAGGCCATGGCGCGCGAATTCGATTTTGACATTATTAGGGCATCGATCCTTCATTGCCTGTTCAAATGCCGTGACGATTTTCAGCGGGTCCTGGCCTGGCACGAGGCGCATCGAGACCTTGGCCGATGCCGTCGACGGAATGATCGTTTTGGCGCCGTGGCCCTGATAGCCGCTGGTCAGGCCGTTGATGTCGCAGGTGGGGCGGCCCCAGGCGCGCTCAAGCGTCGTAAACCCGGTTTCGCCGGAAACGGCCGACAGGTCGAGGCTCGCGAGATACGCCTTCTCGTCGAACGGCAGGCGCGACCAGTCTGCGCGCTCGGCCAAGCTGAGGGGAACCACGTCGTCGTAGAAGCCGGGGATCTGCACGCGGCCTTCTTTGTCGTGCAGGGTCGCGAGGAGTTGGCACAACGCATTGGCGGGATTGGGAACCGCGCCGCCGTACATTCCGCTGTGCAGGTCGTGACTGGGACCGGTGAGGAATATTTCGCAGTAAACCAAGCCGCGAAGGCCATACGTGACGGCAGGCTTGCCGCGGGCGAATTGGCCGGTGTCGCTGATGAGGGCGACGTCCGCTTTCAGGTCGGCCTGATGCGCTTTCACGAAGCGCTCGAGATTGTCCGAGCCGATTTCCTCTTCGCCCTCGACCAGCATCGTGAGATTCACCGGCACGCCGCCGAACCGCTGCCATTGCGTGATCGCTTCGACGTGCGCCCAGACCTGTCCCTTGTCGTCAACGGCGCCGCGCGCGTAGACGGCATCGGTCCCCGCTTGGGTCTTGCGAACGGTCGGCTCAAACGCGGGCGTGATCCACTTATCGTCGGGCTCCGGCGGCTGCACGTCGTAATGCCCATAAAATAACACCGTCGGCCGGCCCGGCTTGTGCTCGTTCTTGGCCAGCACGACCGGATGGCCGCCGGTCGGCAATACGCTGGCGTCGAGCTTGGCCGCACGCAGCCTGTCCGCAAGCCAGTGGGCGCATTTAACAAGATCCGCAGCCCGTTCGGGCTTGGTGCTGACGCTGGGAATGCGAAGAAATTCCTCGAGGCCCTGCAGGGATTCTTCGCGTCGCGAATCGATCGACTCGAGCACTTGGGTGAGCATCGCCATGATGTACCCGCCGGGGAGGGGTTTGTCATCCGACGAATCGCGCGGACAACGATGGAATATCAGCCGAGCAGGTTCTCGTCGCGAAGAACCGATCGGATAAAGGCGATCGGGTCGGGGGACTTTGGGTCGACGTGGCGGACATTCCATCCGCGATCCCTGGCCGCCTGAATATTTTCTTCGATGTCGTCAAAAAATAAAATCCCGGCCGGCCCAACGCCGGTTTCGCGTTCGAGATGAGCGTATATTTCCGGGTGGGGCTTGCGGGCGCGGACAAGGTGACTTGCGAAACGGTACGTCAGCCGATCCAGCGGGATATGCTCGGCGCCCGCTGAATCGTTCATCAGCGCCCAGTGATAATCGTTGGTGTTGGACAGACAGGCGGTCGTGACGTCGCGGGCGCGAAGTTCGTCGAGAAGCTCGGTTGTGCCGGGATAGGCGCCATGAAGAAACGCTCGCGAGACGGCCATGATCCGATCGTGTTCCACGCCGATGCTGGAACTGATGCTTGAAGCGAAGTCGGCGAAGCGGATTTTTCCGGTATCGTGCTGGCAGGCGGTCTCTTCGAGGAGAAATTTTTCGTAACGCTCCGGCGGAATCGATACGCCGGCGCGACGGCACGCCTCGCGCCAATCATCGCAGATTCGAAGCAGGACCCGGCCCAGATCGAACACGACCAGCTGAATGCGGGAAGCGGGCGCCTTGGTCACGACATCACTCCGGCTGGCCCTTGGTCATGTCATACACCCAGGCCTGACCAGCGGGCTTCCAATTCACGAGTTCATCAGTCTTGAAAAACAGACCCAGTTCGCGCGTCGCGCTTTCCGGAGAATCCGAGCCGTGAATCAGATTGAACGAATTGCTGACGCCATAGTCGCCGCGGATGGTGCCGGGTTCGGCTTTGGAACCGAAGGTGGCGCCCATCAGCTTGCGCGAAATGGCGATGGCGTCTTTGCCTTGCAGCGCCAGAATGACGACCGGCGAACTTGTCATGAAGGCCACCAGCCCCGCATAAAAAGGTTTCCCTTTGTGCGATTCGTAGTGCGTCTCGGCAAGAGGCGTCGGAATCTGCGTGAACTTGGTTCCCACGATCTGCAGGCCCTTTTTTTCAAAGCGCGTGATGATCTCGCCGACAAGGCCGCGCTGGACGGCATCGGGTTTTAGAATGATGAGCGTGCGTTCCATGGTCGGCGTTTTATAGCGGAGGAGGGAAGAAGATGCCAGAGAGCAAGCATCGTTCGACGATCAACCCATTCGGCTATCGGAAAGCGTCCGCCGAAAACACCTCGCGAAACGGTTTGGCGCCCAGTAAAATGAGGGTAACGATTGGAACAACCAGGCTGGATGCGACGCGCTGGACCAAAGACGCGAACGCAAGACGGAGATATGCCCCTTGAACGACTCCGCCCGCCGACGCCTCGATCTGATATGCGATCGAGCCCACCAACGCGTATGCCGACCACGCGAGGCTTGACCACGCCCAGACGCGCATTAAACGCGGTGTGATCGGTCGCAAACGCAAAGTGCAAATGCCCAAAACGATCTCAGTTGAAAGTAACGCCGCGTTGCCGACGTCCGAGCTGATGGCCAAAAAGACGTAAAGCGCGCGCACCCGCGGCGCCACAATTGGGAACTGTTGGATCTGTACCCACGCGAAGAGCAGAGCAGTGGAAAAATAGATGGCACCAGCAAAAGGTAAATGGACCCCATCGCTCGCGCAATCGCCAGGAGCGTAGGTGAGTCATCCGAGCGGTAAGACAGCGGAGGAATCGAAAAGACGCGCGGCGCGTCATTTGCCTCTGGTCCGTCGTCGAAATTTGGCCCTTGCGACATGCGGATTATCCCAGGCCGGGACGGGCGCCACGGCGCGTTTTTAGAGATGCGATGAATCCAATGAATTCGCGAGGTTGATCCCGCATTCGACCTTGTTTGTTCCGGCCCAGCGGCCGGAGCGGGGCTCTTCTCCGGCCGTGATCGCCCGCGTGCAGGAAAGGGGGTTGCATCCGATCGAGGCATATCCCTTTTCGTACAGCGGGTGATAGGGGAGATCATGCTTTTTCATATACGCGTAAATCTCCCGGCTGCCCCAGTTCAATACGGGCGAAATCGCATAGCAATCAAATCGCGCCGACCAATCGACGAATCGCGCTGTTTTTCGGTCCGCCGTCTGATCGCGGCGAATTCCGCGCAGCCAGGCGCGCGGGACCAGCTGCTTCATCGCGCGATCGATCGGCTCGTTCTTGTTCACGGCGCAGCACGCGTCGCGATCGTTGCGAAACGCGGGGTTTTCTTCTCCCGCCTTGTGAAGGTATTCCATCGGATCATTGCGGGTGCGATAGACCCAGACGTTGAGGTCCAGCCGCCGCCGCAGGTCTTCCATATGCGCCCAGGTTTCGGGAAACAAATATCCCGTATCGACCATGATGACGCGAATGCCCGGCAGAACCCGCGTGGCCATGTGCAACAGCATGGCCGACTCGGCGCCGAACGACGAGGTCATGACCATCTCCGATCCAAAGCGCGCCGCCGCCCAGGCGACGACCTTCTCGGGATCGCTCGCTTCGAAAAGTCCGTTGAGCTCTTCGAGATCGGCCGCCTTGTCGGCGATATTTTCTCCCGCCATCGTCATGCGATTAACCGGCCTTCCCGACCTCCGCGACGCGCTCGAGCAGCGCGTCGAAGAATTCGCGTGGAACGCGCCGGCCATTGGCGGTTCCGAGTTGGATGTCTTTTTTATTGTGGCCGTGAAAGTCGCTGCCGCCGGTTTTGACGAGGCCCATGCGGTCGGCGATCTTCGAATATTTTTCCACGTGGCCCGGCCCGTGGTCGCTGTGGATCACTTCGAGGCCGACCAGGCCAAGATCCTTGAGGTCCTTGATGACGCGTTCGAGTTCGCCGTCGTTGAGGGCGCGAAGCTGAATGGGATGGGCGAGAACCGGAATGCCGCCGGATTCGTGAATCATTTCCAGGGCGCGGCGCGGGCCAAGGCGTTCCTTGTCGAAATAGGCCAGTCCGCCCGGCGCCAGGTATTTGTCAAAAGCCTGTTTTACGGAAGAGACGTATCCTTTTCGGATGAGGATCGCCGCGATGTGCGGGCGGCCGATGACGGCGCCGCCGGCTTCCTGTTCCACTTCCTCCATCGTGATGTCCATGTTCAACTGATTGAGCTTGCGGATGATCTGCGGATTGCGTGTATCGCGGCCTTCGATCAACTGGCGGGTGAGGTCATGAAGGATCGGGCTGTCGGGATCGACGCCATAGCCAAGAATGTGCATGGTCCCGGGGCGGGGATACTCGGCGGAAATTTCGATGCCGGGGATAAAATCGACGCCAAGCCGCGCCGCCTCGGCCGCGGCTTCGGCCACGCCCCCGATCGTGTCGTGATCGGTCAGCGACATGGCGGACAACCCGCTGCGCTGTCCGAGTCGAATGACCTCGGTGGGGGAGCACGTGCCGTCCGAGGCGGTGGAATGGCAGTGCAGATCGACGAATGGGGCGGGGGATGTTTTCATTTTCAGTCAGTTTTCATTCCAAGTATTCCCGCGGCGTCAAGGTATTCGCACACCAGTTCCGCCGCCGCTTGAGGGGCCAGCGCCTCGGTATCGATAACGATCTCCGGTTTCACCGGCGGCTCATACGGATCGTCAATGCCGGTGAAATTTTTTATCTCGCCCGCGCGGGCTTTCTTATACAGACCTTTGGGATCGCGACTTTCCGCGGCCGCCACGGAAACTTTGACGTACACCTCGACGAATTCACCGGCCGTCATGTTGGCCCGCAGCGCATCGCGGTCGCTTCGATAGGGGCTGATGAAACTGGCGACGACGATGATCCCGGCGTCGGCGAACAGTTTGGCCACTTCGCCGATGCGTCGAATATTTTCCCGGCGATCTTCGGCGCCGAAGCCGAGATTGGCGTTGAGGCCGTAACGGATGTTATCGCCGTCCAGACGATATGCATGCTTACCGCGGTCCAGCAACATTTGTTCGAGGATGCAGGCGATGGTCGATTTTCCGGCGGCGGAAAGGCCGGTGAACCAGACGACGGCGCCGCGCTGGCCGAGCGCGCGTTCGCGATCGGCGCGGGTGACGGAACCGCAATGCCAGGTGATGTTGGAGGACTTGGAATCGGTCATCGATGTCGCCCGGCTTCATTCCTCGTCAAACAGCGGCGTGCTGAGATATCGCTCGCCGAAGCTGCACATGACCGTGACGATCATCTTGCCTTTATTTTCCGGTCGAGCGGCGACCTTCGCCGCGGCGGCCATGTTTCCGCCGGAGCTGATCCCGCCGAAAATGCCTTCTTCCTTGGCCAGACGCCGGGCCCAAATAAACGCTTCTTCGTCGGTGATTTCGATGACTTCGTCTAGGATGTCGGTATGCAGATTCCTGGGCACGAACCCGGCGCCGATGCCCTGGATTTTATGACGGCCCGGCTTGACCGGCTCGCCGCGTAACGTCTGTTGAATGACCGGCGACGATACCGGTTCCACGGCGATGGCCTTGAAGCTGGGCTTGCGTTTCTTGATGACTTCCGAGACGCCGGTGATGGTGCCGCCGGTGCCGACGCCGGCGACGAGGATGTCTACCTGGCCGTCGGTGTCCTGCCAGATTTCCTCGGCGGTGGTTTGGCGATGAATTTCGGGATTGGCGGGATTCTCGAATTGCTGGGGGATAAAGCTGTCCTTATTTTCCGCGCGGATCGCCTCGGCCTTATTGATGGCGCCGCGCATCCCCTCGGCGGCGGGTGTCAACTCGACCCGGGCGCCCAGCGCCTTGAGCAATCGCCGCCGTTCGATGCTCATCGCCTCGGGCATGGTGAGGACGAGCTTATATCCCTTGGCTGCGCAAACAAACGCGAGGGCGATGCCGGTGTTGCCGCTGGTCGGCTCAATGATCAGCGTGCTCTTGCTGATTTTCCCGTCGCGCTCGGCCGCTTCGATCATGGCAAGGCCGATGCGGTCTTTCACGCTCGACAGCGGATTAAAGAATTCGCATTTAACCAAAACGGTCGCCTGGTCCTTTGGAATCAGGCGGTTGATCCGCACCAACGGCGTTCCGCCGATGGTTTCGGTGATGTCGTTGAAGATACGGCCTTGAGGTTTAAGTGGCATTGGTGGGACCTGTCCACGCGCCCGGGTCGGACGCGTAAATTGTTCGAATTGAAACGATCAGCGAAGTATCGACCACTTCGATCTGACGGGTCGGGAGCAACACTATCACAGCGACGGCGAACTGTTCCAGTTGACCATATTCTGGATGGGGAATGTGCAACTCGCGCCCATTCGAGAGGCTCAGAATAAATCCTTCAAACGGGAGTTTCATGGAAAAACGGATAAGGTGTTCTGTCGTCATGCAGCGCCCTGTCCCTGCTTGTGATCGGGAGTATTCCATCGCTCGCCGGCAGGATCGGTATAGTCAACGTCAGCGACCCAATCCGGCCTCACACACTCGAATCCGCCGCCGACTGAGCTATGAGATATAAAACTCTTGTCCGGCGCAATGGCCAGATAATAAGGCTGATCGACCGGCAACTTGCGGCCGTCTTTAAGAACCAGATTAAACGGAACAAAAGGGTGCGCCAGGCGCAATTCACGGATTCGTTCAATTTCCATATGCTCACCTCTATTGGCACTTCACATTCGGCAGCGCCGTCGCGACGCCGTCGCCTTTTTCAATCGGCGCGCCGACCAGATTGCCCCACTCCGTCCACGATCCATCATAGTTCTTCACGTCCTTCACGCCCAACAAATATTTAAGCACGAACCAAGTGTGGCTCGACCGCTCGCCGATCCGGCAATATGCGATGGTCGGCTTGGCGAAGTCAATCCCGGCGTCGCCGTAAAGTTTCTTGAGTTCGTCGACGCTTTTGAAGCTGCCGTCGTCGTTGGCGGTCTTGGCCCAGGGGATGCTTTTGGCGCCGGGGATATGGCCGCCGCGCTGGGCGGTTTCGGTCATGCCGGGCGGGGCGATCACCTTCCCGGTGTATTCGTCGGGACTGCGGACATCGACGAGATTGATCTGGTTACGGCCGATCGCGTCCTCGACCTCGCGGCGATACGCGCGAACCGATTCGTCCGACGCCGGAATCGGATAATTGCTGCGCGAGGAGAGCTTGGGCGCATCGGTGGTAAGCGGCCGTTTTTCCAGTTCCCATTTCTTGCGCCCGCCGTTCATCAGGCGGACGTCTTTGTGGCCGTGATATTTGAATTGCCACAGCGCCCAGGCGGCAAACCAGTTGTTGTTGTCGCCATAGAAAATCACCGTATCGTCCGGCTGAATCCCCGCCTGTCGATTTAACTCGGCGAAGGCGCGCGGATCGATGATGTCCCGCTGAACCTTATCGTTCAGGTCCGTTTGCCAGTTCCAGCCGATGGCGCCGGGAACGTGGCCCTTGTCGTAGGCCGTTGTGTCAACGTCCACCTCGATCAACTTTACCTTCGGATCGTGTGCATGCTCAGCGACCCAATCGGTGCTCACCAAGGCTTGCGGGTTTGCGTATTCAGTCATGACTTTATTTCCTGTTTCGTAAACGTCTCCGTCACGTCATCCAGCACCCAACTTGTCATCACGGCGGCGATTCCCTTCTCGATCGCCACGATCACATAGCTGTAAAACGGCCACGCATGCGCGCGATCGTACTCGCTGGGGCGGGCGGGATGATCGGGATGGCTGTGGTAGTAACCCAGGACGGCCAACCCATCCTTCTCGGCCGATTTTTCGGCTTTCAGTTGTTGAAGCGGATCGATCGAAAAGCGATGGTATTGCTCGGCTGCTTCAAAGGCGTTTCGGCCCGGTTCAAGCCGATCGACGATCCGCACCCGAACGCCATCGTGCATCACGTCGCGGCCGATCAGAATCCCGCAGCATTCGTTCGGATAGGCGCCGACGCCTTCGCGCTCGATCTGCTTGCGCAGCGGATCGCTCAGGAGAAGGTCGGCGATCGGATTATTTGTCGCTTTGGCACTCACGGAATAATTCCTCTTTTGCCGCCGCCGTCGGCGCAGTCATGGCCAATTCGCCGCGTCGCTATCGTCATCCGTCCAAAAGCTTTCCGATAGGTATTTGGAAGCCGAATCGCAGAAGATCGTCACCACGACGCCGTGGGTTAATCCGCGGGCCACGTCGATGGCGGCGGCTAGGTTCGCGCCGGAGGAAACGCCGACCAAGTATCCTTCCTCGCGGGCAAGCCGAAGCACCGTTCGATGCGCGTCTTCCGTGGCCACGGCGACCTGGCGATCGGCGATCGTCGGATCGTAAATCCCCGGCGCCAGCGCCGTCGGCATGTGCTTGAGCCCCTCGAGGCCGTGCAAGGGCGAATCGGGCTGCATGGCGATGCACTCGATCGCCGGATTCAGTTCCTTAAGACGGCGAGTAACACCCATAAAGGTGCCGCTGGTTCCCAGGCCGGTGACAAAGTGCGTGATTCGGCCATCGGTCTGCTTCCAGATTTCCATAGCCGTCGTGTCGTAATGGGCTTTCCAGTTGGCGTTGTTGTTGTATTGGTCGGGATAAAAATAGGGTTTGGGATCGGCGGCGACGAGCGCCTTCACATACCGCTGGGCGCCATCGGTGCCTTCGGCAGGATCGGTGAAAATCAACTCGGCGCCGTACGCGAGAAGGCACTGCTTGCGTTCGATACTGGCGTTTTTCGGCAACGCCAGTTTGCATCGATATTCGCGTTCGGCGCAGATCATCGCATAGGCGATTCCCGTGTTGCCGCTGGTCGCGTCGATGAGGACCTTATCCTTGTGCATCAGACCCCGGCGTTCGCCGTCAAGCACCATCGCCATCGCCGCCCGGTCCTTGACGCTTCCGCCGGGGTTGTACCACTCGGCCTTGGCGTACACTTCCACCGGCGCCACGTCGCGCGTCACGCGCGCAAACGGCAACAACGGCGTGTTGCCGATGAGCTGCAACAGCGAACGGGCGCGAGTCATCGTCTGTGGCCAAACTTCAGTCACCTTTAATTCCTACTAATTCTAGAGACATACCTTGCATAACTCAAGCGGGGACGGAGAACGCGCGTGTGCTCCATCGGCAGCAGTATCATGATCCAATAAAGCGCGCATAAAGGGAACGTGCGCTCTCCGGGTCGGCCATTCCGCGAATAATCAGTCTCCCATCAGGGAACACCGTAAGCAGCAAATCGCCTGGCATGTTGAGCGTGCAGCGGAGCAGGAATGGTGTCCGTTCGACCACGCCCACGCCGGATAACTTCTCCGCCAGCGAAGATAAGTCAATATTGGCGGATTTTGACGCGGGACGCACCTGCACGGCATTGCGTCCGCAGAGGCTGACGGCGGCGCCGTCGATGATTTGGTCGAGAAACTCAAATCGGCGCCTTCCACAGGCGATGCAGTCCTCGCGCCGCGCGTCGACCGCCGAGATCGCGCGAATTCCGCCGTCGGACAGATCGATGACGTTCAATTCCGTTTTCACCAGTTCCCGGCGCCCGGCGAGTAGTTTGAGGGCCGCGGCCGCCTGAAGTGAAGCGACGATCGCCGACACCGGCGAGAAGACGCCGACCGTATCGCATGTCGCCAGTTCTCCCGGCCCCGCCGGGGTGGGGAACAGACATCGCAGGCAGGGGGTATGGCCCGGCAGAATAGCCATCATCCGGCCCGACATCCCGACGCAGGCGCCATAGATCCAGGGAATTCCGTGTTTTACCGCAACGTCGTTCAGCAAGTATCGCGTTTCGGCGCTGTCGGCGCCGTCAAGAATCAGATCGACACGGCGTGAGTGCTCGCCGACGCCGGCCAGTCCTTCGACATTACCCGCATGCAGATCGACCACCAGCGGCTCGATCGCGACCGAAGAATTGACTTGCCTTAACCGCCGGGCGGCGGCGATCGCTTTGGGCGTTTGTTTCAGCGCGTCTTGTTCGTCGAACAGCACCTGGCGTTGAAGGTTGGTCAATTCCACGATATCGCGATCGACGATGCGGAGATGTCCCACGCCGGCGCGGGCCAGTTGTTCGGCCAGCACGCTGCCGAGGGCGCCGCAGCCGACGAGGAGAACGGTCGATGCGGCGAGCCGCAATTGCCCGTCTGGTCCGATTTGAGGCAAAAGCGTCTGGCGATGGTAGCGGTCGGTTTGTTGCATTGAGTTTGGGAGGGCGGGGGGTCGTCGCCGCTCCGTGCAAATGAAACGGCCGCGCTCCGACAGGAAAACGTCCACTGGCAGCCCATGTCTCGGCCGCTTATAGTAGCCGGTCTAACAAGGAATCAAATGCCCGTAGAAACACAACAGATTTTGGACGAAGCCGTCAAACTTGGCCAACTGGCCGCTCAACATCCGGCGGTGGCGCGTTTCAAGCAGGCGCGCGACGCCGTCGATAAAGATGCCGAGGCCTCGCGGATGCTTGCCGAACTGGACCGCCAGATCGAAGGGCTTACCCGCCAGGCTCAGTCGGGCATTCCGGTGACCGACGCCCAGCAGCATCAGCTCGAATCGCTTCAGAGCCGCATCGTCTCACACATTAAGGTGAAGGCGTTGAACATGGCCCAGGTGGAATTCGTTGACTTGCTCCGCAAGATCAGCCAGACCATTCAGAAACAGGTGGCCGACGGATCGCCCGCGCTCTCGGCGGCGCCGCAGGTCACGATCTAAGCCCGGCGCGTCTCCTTCGCATGGAAGCGATTTCCCCGTCCACAATGCGGGCCGACGAATGGCTTGCGGCACGGGCGTGCTGGCGTGTGCTCCGGCCCTGCAAAATACAACGCGGTTGGGCGAGTCACGGGTGAGTCAAACGTCTCAAGTCGAAACGGCCCATGTCCTACTGGCTTTTGAAAACCGAGCCGGATTCTTATTCGTGGGACGACCTTGTCCGCGATAAGAAAACCGTCTGGGACGGCGTGGCGAACAACGCCGCCCTGAAAAACATCCGCGCGATGAACAAGGGCGACCTTGCCCTGATTTACCACACCGGCGACGAGCGCCAGGCGATGGGCATCGCCGAGATCACTTCCAAACCCTATGCCGATCCCAAGGAAGTCTACGAAAAAAGGGCTGTGATCGACGTTAAGGCCAAAAAAAAACTCTTTCATCCCGTCACGCTCGGGCAGTTCAAGGCCGACAAGGTATTCGAGGGGTGGATGATGCTTCGTATCGGCCGGCTGAGCGTTGTGCCGGTTCCCGAGGAGATGTGGAATCGAATCATTGAGCTGTCGCAAGTGGGGACGGGCGCGTAAATTTCAGGTGAGCGATCCATGCCCGATTCAAATATTACGCCGCGGACGGAACCGCCGTCGAGTCCTCTCTCGGCGAATCTGCCGCATCGTCCGGCCGACGACACCGAGGAGGTATACTACGACGGTTCCCCGCTCATTCGCGGCGCCGTCGGCAAGGCGTTTTGGTGGGAGTTCCTCGGACTGGCGTTGATCGCGATACCGCCGGTAACTCGATTCGTTTTCGAACGCCATTTGCCGGCAGGGTACATGGCGGCATCGGCGTTTTTGGGGTTGTCGCTGGTTTGTCTTCCGCCGTTGCGCGCCAAGACCATTCGCTACCGTGTCACCAATTACCGAATCGACTACGAACGCGGGTTCATCGGCAAGGATATCGACACCCTGGAACTCTGGCATGTCGAGGATATTCAATTCCACCAAACCTATCGCGACCGACTGCTGGCCATGGGCACGATCACGGTCATCTCGCATGATCTGACGACGCCTCGGCTGGTGATGCACAGTCTGCCGAACTCGCGCCACTTGTTCGATCAGCTAAAGCAGCGGATCATCGCGGTGAAAAGGCAAAGAGGCGTCTTGAAGGTGGACTCGGGAAGCTGAGCATGAGCGACGCGCCTCTCCATTCGCGATGCGATCTGTGTGCAAATCCGATATCGGCAGGCCGGTCATATATCGTGCGGATGGAAGTTTTCGCCGATCCGCGGATGCCGCCGATGAGCGGGGCGGAAATCGAATCGATCGATTTCGATCAGACGCTGTCCGATCTGCTGAAGGAAGTCGAGGCGATGTCAGCCGACGACCTGCAGGACGGCGTGCACCGCGGTTTTGAATACAATCTGTGCCCGGCTTGCCATCGCGTCTTTCTTTCCAACTCGTTGGGAAAACCACGACAGGGACGAATCGGCAAAAATTGACGACGGCTACCCCCAGCCGGCCGCGGGGAGGCCAATCGGCGGATTCGTCCGCCGGGAAACCGCCGGCGCGCAAGCATTGCGGGATCGGAACCATTCGTCTAAATAACCTTGTGCGATTACGCGTTCTACTCCCTCGCCCGGTCATCCGGGAGAGGGCTGGGGAGAGGGTTTTTTGGAAAGACGCCAGTCACGATAAAATCCGGCCCTTCCAAGAAACTCTCACCGTTGCCTCTCCCGGAGTACCGGGCGAGGGTATGAAAAAAACGCGCGTGGTCGCGCAAGGTTATTTAGATTCGCGCGCCGTGCTTGGCTGTACAATCACCGGCTATACCCGTACAATATACTAACTCGCGGAGTGAAGGATTTGATCGCCAACGACCGATAACTCACTAACGGCGGCGCGGCCGTTTCCCCAGCAAAGTCAAGGATGACCGTGGCAGACCCTATTTCATTCACCCCCTTTGCAAGCAGCCAGGCGGTTCCGCGGGCGATGACTATCATCCGTGACCCCAGCCCCGGGATGCCAGGAGACCACTGATGGATGTAAAGACGCCGGTCGCTGAAGAAAAACCGGATCGTACGTTGTTCGACGGGACAGGCGCGAACGGCGCCGGTGGCGATGGGTCCGCGGGTGGCGGGGCCGGGCCGGCGGCGCCTGGAGACGACGATCACGCCAATTTGATCGAGATCACCCAGACGCGATATCTCAACTATGCCCTCTCCGTCATCACCAGCCGGGCGCTTCCGGACGTACGCGACGGGATGAAGCCGGTGCACCGCCGCATTATCTATACGATGTGGCAGAACGGTTTACGCGCAGACGTCAAGCACCGCAAGTGCGCCACGGTGGTCGGCGACGTCATGGGCCGATATCACCCGCACGGCGACGGTTCGATTTACGAGGCGCTGGTGCGAATGGCGCAGCCTTTCGTGATGCGGGCGACGCTCGTGGACGGCAGCGGAAACTTCGGGTCGATGGACGGCGATCCCGCCGCCGCGATGCGGTATACCGAATGTCGGCTGACCCCGATCGCCGCCGAAACGATCAGTGAGATCGGGCAGGGGACGGTTCATTTCCGCCCCAACTATGACGGCACGCGGGAAGAGCCGGTCGTGTTGCCCAGCAAGATGCCGAACCTGCTGGTCAATGGTTCGACGGGCATCGCCGTCGGGATGGCCACGAACATTCCGCCGCACAATCTTGGCGAAGTTTGCGCGGCATTATTGAAGTTGCTCGATGATCCGGAGATCAAGGATTATCAACTCGTCGCCAACGACGCCGTGCGCGGGCCCGATTTTCCGACGTATGGGCAGGTGCTCAATACCCGCGACGAGCTGCGTGAAATCTACCGGACCGGCCAGGGACCCATCCGCATTCGCGCCACCTGGGAAAAAGCCGCCGCCACGCGCTCGGCCCAAGTCGTTTACGTCACCAGTATTCCGTATGGCGTCAACAAGGCGGAACTGGTCGAAGCAATCGCGCAGATCGTCATCGACCGCAAGATGCCGCTCATTCTCGACGTCAAGGACATCAGCACCGACGACGTGCGCATCGAGCTGCAACTGAAGAAGGACGCCGAGACCGAGAAAGTCATGGCGTATTTGTTTAAACACACGGCGCTTCAGACCAGTTTCCACGTCAATCTCACCTGCCTGATTCCGACGGACAATCCGGAAGTCGGCCGTCCCGAACGGCTTGGTCTCAAGGCGATCCTGTGGCATTTTCTGCATTTCCGCCTGGAAGTGGTGACCAAACGCCTCGGGCACGAACTGGAACAGCTTCGCAAGCGCATCCACACGCTCGAAGGCTTCGCCTTCTCGTTCGACATCCTCGATGACCTGATCAAGATCATCCGCGCCAGCGACGGCAAGGCCGACGCCGCGGCGCGGATTCTCAATAAGTACGGCATCGAGCCGCACGGCCCGCGCAAGGCAAAGGACGACGGCCTTGATCCCGAGCAGATCGACGACATTCTCGAACTTAAGCTTTACCGCCTGGCCCGGCTTGAGATCAACCTGATCCGCGAGGAATTGGCCGAGCGAAACAAGCGCGCCAAGGAAATTCGGCGTTTACTCGACGAGGAGGAAGCGCAGGGACGATGGGGAATCGTGCGCCAGGAGATCGAGGAACTGGCGCGTACCTTCGGAAAGGAACCGAAGAATAAACGCCGCACGCTGATCGAGGCGGCGGAAAACGAGACGGAATATTCCGCCGAGGATTTCATCGTCGCCGAGGACAACCACGTGCTGGTCACGTCCGACGGCTGGGTGAAGCGTCAAAAGGAAATCAATCCGGAAACCACGCGCTTGCGCGAAGGGGATCGAATCCTTTCGCTTGTCTCCGGCAGCACCCGCGCCACCATCGCGTTCTTCGGCAACTTCGGAACCGTCTATACCGCGCGGATCATCGACATCCCCGCCACCACGGGATACGGCGAGCCGATTCAGAAGCTCTTCAAGCTGAAGGACGGAGAAAAAATCGTCGCGGCCACCTCGATGGACGACCGCATTCTGCCCGCCAAGGCGACCGCGATCGACGAAAAGCATCCCGACGCCGCCCCGAAAATTCATGGCGTGGCCGTCACCAGCGACGGGTATGCGCTGCGGTTTGGGCTGGACGGTTTTCGCGACGTTTCCACGCGCTCGGGCCGTCGTTTTGCCCGCCCTTCGGAGGGACAGGAAGTGAGTCTGGCGACCGTCGTCAATGGAACCGAGACGATCATCGCCGCCAGCCGCGAGCGCCGGGTTTTGCTCTGCAAGGCCGACGAGATCAACTTCCTTTCCGGGGCGGGCAAGGGCGTGCTGTTGATCAAGCTCGACAAAACGGATCGGTTGCTTGGCGTGATCACCGCCGTCGACGACCGCGATACGCTCACGGTCAAAACGAGCATGGGCGGCGAGCAGCGGTTGAACACCGGCCGCTATAAAATCACCGGCCGCGGCGGCCGTGGGCATGAGTTTGTTTCGCGCGGACAAATTGTCGAAGTGATCTTCGAGCCGGTGAAGGCGCCGGCGCCATTGGAGGGAAATCGGTGATTATCGCGTCAGGTCGCCGATTTCTTTTGGATGTACTCGGCGGAAACAAATGCCCAAATCGCATCAGCCAAGTCCGGATTCTTGCGGAGCGATTCGATGTCCGACGGCGTTGGAACGGCCCGTCCGTCGTCCACAAGTACTTCAATGTACAACTCGATCGCCTCTCGCGCCATCAGCATCGCCTCATCAACGGTCGATCCGGCCGAGAAACAGCCAGGGAGATCAGGAACGGTAACGCCATAATCCGAGTCGGGATCCTTATGGATCGCAATTGCGGAATACATGGTCATCTCCATCCGGCGCTACGCATTATACTTCGCAAGTGCCCCGTGCTAGGTCCTTCTTTGGATGCGGCACAACAACAAGAGCATCGGCCTTCGCAGGATGCTTATAAATATGATGACTACCGCGGGTCGGGCATAGGAACCAGCCTTCTTGCATCAGCCGGGCAATAATTTCGCGACTGCTCAATGCGGTGAATTTTACAAGATGTTCCTCGAGACGCAAACATGACCGCCAACGCCCCCTATAACGCCAGCAGCATTACCGTTCTCGAAGGCCTCGATCCGGTGCGCAAACGTCCCGGCATGTATATCGGCGGCACCGGCTCGGCCGGACTTCATCACCTTGTCTGGGAAATTTTCGACAACTCCGTCGACGAGGCGATGAACGGCCACGCCGACGAGATCGAAGTCACCCTGCACAAAGACGGCGCCAGCGTCACCGTCAGCGATAATGGCCGGGGCATACCGGTCGACAATCATCCGACCCATAAAAAACCGGCCGTCGAAATCATCCTCTGCACCCTGCACGCCGGCGGAAAATTCGACAACGGCCAAGGCGCCAATTACAAAACCAGCGGCGGCCTGCACGGCGTCGGCGCGTCGGTCGTCAATGCCCTGTCCAAGCGATTGGTCGCGACCATCAAACGCGACGGCGCCGAGTGGGAAATGGAATTTCGCCAGGGAAAGGCGAGCGGAAAACTCAAGAAAAACGGCCCTGCCCGCGGCGGCGGAACAACCATCTACTTCGAACCCGATCCGCAGATTTTCCCCCGGACCGAATTCAATCCCGACATCATCCGCGAACGGCTCGAAGTCGCCAGCTATATCCATAAGAAGCTGAAAGTCATTTGGAACGATGAGGTCAATGGCCGCAAGGAAGTCTTTTTCCATGAAGACGGCATCCTTGCGTTCCTGAGAAAAATTCTGACGGAAAAAAACGCCAAGCCCGTTCACGAGCAGCCGTTCGTTCTCGAGAAGCAAAATGGCGTTCGCATCGAAGTCTGCTTCGCCTGGACCGAAAGCACCGAGGAGCTGATCAAAAGCTACGCCAACGGCATTCCCACCAGCAACGGCGGCACCCACGAAAACGGCCTCCGCGCCGGCGTCCTCAAGGCGATCCGCAACTACATCGAAACGCATAACCTTACGCCCCGCGGCGTAACCCTCGCCGCGGAAGATATCCGCGAGGGCGTTATCGGCGTCCTGAGCATTTTCATCGAGGACCCGCAGTTTCAAGGGCAGACCAAGGACCGCCTGAACAACGCCGAGGTGCAGTCGATGGTGGACTCGGCGGTGCGTCCGGTGCTCGAGCAATGGCTGAACAATAACCGGACGGTCGCCGAGACGATCGTGAATCGGATCATCATCGCCGCCCGCGCCCGCGAGGCCAGCCGTGCCGCCAGCGCGAGCATCAGCCGCAAGACGGCCACCGGCGGCCGAATGAATCTGCCCGGCAAGCTCGCGGATTGTTCCAGCAACAACCGCGCGGAGAGCGAAATCTTCATCGTCGAAGGCGATAGCGCCGGCGGAAGCGCCAAGCAGGGGCGTGATCGCAACCTCCAGGCGATTCTTCCCCTTCGCGGTAAAGTGCTGAACACCGAAGGCGCCTCGCTGGCCAAAGTTCTGGAAAATCGCGAAATCGCCGACTTGACGACCGCGCTGGGGTGCGGGGCGGGTCTGGACTGTGACGCGGCAAAGATGCGCTACCACCGGCTGATTTTGCTGGCCGACGCCGACAGCGACGGGCATCACATCACGACGCTGTTGCTCACCTTCATCTACCGCCACATGCGGCAGTTGATCGACGCCGGCCGAGTCTACATCGCGATGCCGCCGCTCTACCGCGTCGACATCGGCAAAGAAACGCACTGGGCGGCCGACGACGCCGACAAGGAACGCATCCTCAAGAAGCACGGGAAAGCCAATTCCAAGCCGGAAATCACGCGCTTCAAGGGCCTGGGCGAAATGATGCCCAAGGTCCTGTGGGAGACAACGCTGAATCCCAAAACCCGCCGTCTGTTGCGCGTGGAGATATCCGACGCGCTGGCTACCGACCGGGTGATCAACGAATTAATGGGAAAAGACGCCTCCGCGCGATTTCGCTTCATCATGGAGCGCGCGGAGGAGGCGGATGAATTGGATGTGTGATTCGGCCGGTCGATCGATCGAGCAAGGATCGCGGCGTACGACAACGACGCCGCAGTCCCCGTTTCAAAAAACTCGGCGTAGAATAGGGTCTGCATGACCGGAACAACTCCTATTCCGCTCGCGGAGCAACAGCACCTCGTCTTGGATGGCGTTTCATGGGATTTCTATACCCATCTGATAGACGAAATCGGTGAATGTCCGATGCCAGTGACCTTTAGCGACGGGAGCATCGAGATCATGCCGCCTTTGCCTTTGCACGAAACCCCGCGAAGGGCCATTGGCGTCTTGATTGATGTGCTGACGCTCGAATGTTGCATCCCCGCCTCATGCGATGGTTCGACCACCTTCCGTCGCGAGGATCGGCAGAAGGGACTGGAACCGGACGAGTGCTACTATTTCGAAAACGCGGGGCGCGTCCTGGGCATGACCGAATATGATCCGGCAATTTATCCCGCGCCCGATTTGGCGATTGAAATTGATATCATCCGGCGGTCGATTCCGCGTCAGCCGATCTATGCCGGACTTGGCGTTCCCGAACTTTGGCGTTATGACGGGCGGAATCTCGCTGTTCTGCTGCTCTCATCGTCGGCGGCGTATATTCCTTCGACGACGAGTTGGGCATTGCCGTTCTGGCCGATGAATGTTTTTGAGTCCTTTGTCCATCGCATGCAGACCGAGATGCGGACAGATGTTCTTCGCGAAGTCCAAACATGGGTGCGATCTCTTCCACGATAAAAACGTCCATGCCCGCCGAGAGCGCCGCACAAATCCGACTCCGCGAGTTTGCCGACGAAAACGTCGCTCAATTCCTCCAACGCTATTTCAAAACCGGTCCCGGCGAATATGGCGAAGGGGACCGGTTTCTTGGAATCCGCGCGCCAATATTGCATAAAGTGGCGGCGGAGTTCGAGGGACTGACGCTTGACGAATTGGACGTGTTACTGCAATCGCCGATTCACGAAGATCGGCTGCTCGCGCTGCTCATTCTCGGCCGGCAATATTCCCGCGGCAACGCCAAGCTCCGGCCGAGGATCTATCGGCTCTACCTGCGCCGGCTAAAGTTCGTCAACAACTGGGATTTGGTCGACTCGTCGGCTCCGTACCTTGTCGGACCTCACCTGGCCGACGGAAACCCGGCCCCTCTTTATCGATTGGCCAAATCCCGGCGCGTGTGGGATCGGCGCGTCGCGGTTCTCGCGACACTTCATTTCATTCGTAACGATCGCTTCGACGTTACCCTCGAACTCGCCCGGCTTCTGCACCAGGACACGCATGACCTGATACATAAGGCGGTTGGCTGGATGCTGCGCGAAGTGGGAAAACGAAATGTCGGCGCGCTGTGCGATTTTCTGGATGGGCAAGCCCGCTTTATGCCTCGCACCGCGCTGCGTTATGCGATCGAGCGCCTGCCCGAGCCGCAGCGTCGTCGATATCTCGCGATCTCGCGACAAGCAAGTTGAAATGTGCGATGGCTTTCCGGGCGCGTCATGAAGGACCGCCCAAAGCGCATGAGTATGCGGTGGCTTGGCCTTTGTCAGACAAAACGGCTAACAGCGGATCAGTGTCGATCATGTCGAAGACGATGGGTTGCTTCCCCGATTCGCGATCAGTCGATTGATCCGCGTACATCGGTGTGAATAAGTGAACGGGGTCGCCGTCGATCTATTCTGATTCTTCCAGGGTTGAAACCGGCTGGCGTCCGGCGAGTCCGCCGTCGAACTCGTGCCAGTAGGCAACGGCTTCTTCGCCGAGTTTCCAGCACAGGCAGACGTCGTGGCCGCGATGGCGTCCGGTGAAGTCGATCAGGCCCATTTGATAGTCTTTCAGGTCGCAGCCGATTTCCGATAGCTCGTCCACATAGTCTTCCATGTGGTGCATGGCCAGCTCAAGCCGGTCTTTGACTTCGGTTTGGCGCTTGGGACTGCACTCTGCGATCTCCTCCTGAAGCTCAACGGCTTCGGAATGCGTGCGGACGATGTCGCCGACGATGCGGCGAACCAGGGGGAGCGCCTTGTTGGCCTGGGCGAGGCTGAATCGCCTGCGGGGCCGCGAAGGACCAACGGATCGTGGCGTGAAGAACTGAGGACCCGCCATGATAAACTGCCTTTCTCGGAGTGAGCCAACTGGCCGCACGGAACCCAGTACGGCCGGAGGAGCGAACGTGCGAGCGTTCGATCCCGATTATGCCACCAGTCCTTTCATAGTCAACCGGTTGAGGCGCGGGAATCCGCGTGGAATTTCCGATCGGGCCGCCAGGCGTGGGCACATGCGTCCGGTTATTCCGCCTACGCCACTTCCTGCGCCGTGGTCTGCGCATAATCGGCGGCGGTCGGTTCCGGCACCGTCTCGATTAATTTATCGACCACCTGATCCGGACCGATTCCCTCGGCGTCGGCGTTGAAATTCGTGAACAGGCGATGCCGCAGGACCGGCTTGGCGATGGCGCGAACGTCGTCGGCGCTCACGTTCAGTCGCCCATTGAGAATCGCATTTGCCTTGGCGCCGAGAACCAGGTATTGAGCCGCGCGCGGGCCGGCGCCCCATGTCAGCCATTCGTTGATGAACGGCGGGGTGCTTTTTTGCTTGGGCCGGGTCGCGCGCACCAGGCTCACCGCATAATCGACCACATGGTCGCTCACCGGCAACTTGCGCAACACGCGCTGAACGTGCAGAAGGTCATTGGCCGACAGCACCGATTCCGGCTCGGCGCCAAGGTCCATCGTAGTCGCGCGCACGATCTGCCGTTCTTCGCGGCGGCTTGGGTAGCCGATGTTCACCATGAACATGAAGCGGTCAAGCTGCGCCTCGGGCAGGGGATAAGTTCCCTCCTGCTCGACGGGATTTTGCGTCGCCAGGACAAAGAACGGCGGCTCCAAAGGATAGGTTCTTCCGCCGGCCGTCACCTGGTATTCCTGCATGGCCTGCAACAACGCGGCCTGCGTTTTGGGCGGCGTGCGGTTGATCTCGTCGGCCAGCACGATATTGGCGAAAACCGGACCTTTCACGAAACGGAACGTGCGTTTTCCCGTCTGAGGATCTTCTTCGAGAATGTCGGTGCCGGTGATGTCGGCGGGCATCAGGTCCGGCGTGAACTGAATACGGTTGAAGTTCAACCGGAGCACCTTGGCCAATGTGCTGATGAGCAACGTCTTGGCCAATCCCGGCACGCCGACCAGCAGGCAATGCCCGCGCGCGAAAATGGCGGCGAGCAGGAGCTGAATCACTTCATCCTGTCCGATGATGACCTTGTGCAATTCCGTCAGCAGCGCCTGGCGGACGCTGACGAACTTGGTGATGAACTGCGATTCATTGGCGACGGGTTGCGGGGTTTGAACCTGGGACAATCGATTCTCCTTTGTCTTGCGGACGGCACAGAATAATCGCCGCGGGTCGATTCGTCCAAGTCCTTGTTCGCGGATTCCGCCGACGGGCCTATAGTATCGAGAAAGGCCCTACAGGAGACTTATGAAATCATCTCGGCGAGCGATCGTGATTGGGGCTTCCGCGGGCGGCGTTGAAACGCTTAACGAAGTGGTGTGCCGGCTTCCGGCGGATTTGCCGGCGCCGGTTTTCGTGGTCCTTCACATTCCGCCGTTCGTCGCCAGTTCCTTGCCGCAAATCCTCAGCCGGTCCGGACCGCTGCCCGCCATCCATCCCGAAGACGGCGCGGCGATCGAGCCGGGAATCATCTATGTGGCGCCGCCGGATCATCATCTGCTGATTATGGGTGACTCTGTAACCGTTAAGAAGGGACCAAAGGAGAACCGCTTTCGCCCGTCCATCGACGCGCTTTTCCGCTCCGCGGCATACGTCTATGGTCCGGGCGCGATCGGCGTCGTGCTGTCCGGCGCTCTCGATGACGGGACGTCGGGCTTATGGAGTATCAAGCGGCTCGGCGGGACCGCGATCGTTCAACAGCCGAATCAGGCAAGGTTCGAGTCGATGCCCCGCAGTGCGCTCGAGCACGTCGAGGTCGATTACAACCTGCCGTCGACCGAGATCGGCGCCTTGCTCGGGCGCCTTGCGAATGAACGGCCTCCAACGGGAGTTGACGTGGAATCGAATATCAAGACCCGGATGGGCACCGAGAGCAAGGTCGCCGCCGAGGGCGGGGCTTTCCAAAAGGGGATTATGGACCTTGGCGCCCTCACGCCGTTCACCTGCCCCGAATGCCATGGCGCCCTGGTGCGGATCGCAGAGGGAAAGATGTCGCGATTCCGATGCCATACCGGACATGCCTATACCGACAGCGCTCTGCTGGAAGCGGTGATGGAATCGACAGGCGGGATGTTGTGGCAGGTGATCCGCAGCCTCGAAGAATCGGCGATGCTTCTGACGCATATGGGCCGGCATCTGGAAGAAGCGGGAGACACAGGGCGGGCCAAACTGTTTCTTGAGAAGGCCAAGGTCCTTGAGAAGCGATCGAGCACTTTTCACGCCGACGTGCTCAGTCACGAGAGCCTGAGCGGGGACAACCTCGCTCAATAGTGCAACGCCGGCGACGACCGCCGCGACCCGTTCAGGCTCGACGCAATGTGATCGTAATTTCGCAGGTACGTTCCATCCCTTATTTTCGCTTGGCGGTGAGTACGCGGTCGCGTCCACCATCGTCCTTGAGCAGCCGGGCGGTTTCAAACGTCTCATGCTCTTTGGCGATCGTCAGGATCGCTTCGCCCTGATCGAAGGCGATCTCCAGAAAAATTCGTCCGCCGGCCGTCAATCGTTGCGGCGCCTGCTCGAGAATCCGCCGATGAAACGCCAGTCCGTCCGGCCCGCCGTCCAACGCCGACGGGGGTTCAAAATCGCGCACGCTCTTATCGAGCGTGGCGATTTGCCCGGTGGGGATGTACGGCGGATTGGAAACGATGACGTCAAACGGCTGCAAGTCCACCATCCGGGTCAAGGGCTCGAATAAATCCCCCTCCACGACTGTCACCCGCTCGCCAAGTCCGAGCCGTTCGATATTCCGGCGCGCGACCGTCGCGGCGGCGGCGCTGAGCTCCGTGGCGACAACGGTCGTGTTTTTGCGATGATGTGCGATGGCCGCCGCGATGCAGCCGCTGCCGGTGCATAAGTCCAGCACTCTCGGCGACTGCATCCCGGCCTCGTGTCGAAAATATTGCAACACGTTTTCAACCAGCGTTTCGGTGTCGGGGCGGGGAATCAGCACGTCGCGGGTAACTTCAAATTCCAGGTTAAAAAATGGTTTCCTGCCCGTCAGATATGCGATCGGCTCGTCCTCCACGGCGCGCTGCACCAACTGTCGATAGGCGGCAAGCTCATTGTCGCTCAGCGCGCGTTCATAGTCGGTATACAGTTTGATCCGCGGATAGTTCAGCACATGCGCGAGCAGTTGCTCGGCGGAGAGCCGAGGCTGAAAAACATCCTTGCGCTCGAAAAATTTTCCGGTCCATTCCAGGATTCGGCGGACGGTCCATGTCCCGCTGTCGCTCATTTGCTGCATTCTAGGGGGTGTCCGATTAACCTGCCAGTCGTCCCGATACGCGGCGTTCGGCCATTGCCGCTGGAGGCGGTATTGCCGACAATCGAAGACGATACAAAAGGAGAACCATGTTTTATCTCGGCGGATCGGAATTCCCCACGACGACGGAGCAGTTGATCGCCAGCGTCACGCAAGGGGCGGCTCGTTTGTTCACGCTGGCGTCATCGGGCGGCGCGATGAAAATCGAAGGCGGCTCTTATCCATCCTTTAGCCTGGTCACGATCGACCTGACCGGCGCCCGTGCCGTCGATCGTCTTCCGCCCGAGCCCAAAGGGGTAGGGCCATCGCAGCCGGGCGTTTTTGCCGATCGGCTTGAGGTCGCCGCGCATCCGCTTTACATCCGGCAGGCCGCGGTGCAATTGGACCTGACCGCGGCCAGCGCCCGTTTTGTTTACGATCGCGACGCATCCGGTTCGCCGATTCTGTCTCTTGCCGACGCGCAGGACGGGCGGATGACGATCGCCATCCAAAAGCCGGAGCTTGACGCCCTGGTTTTGTCGGGGGCCAAGGAAGCCGCCAGTAAGCAGGGCGTTCAGATCCTGGAGATGAGTCTTGGCTTGACCCAGATCGATCCGCGCGCGCTTGCCGTCGAAGTTCGCGCGAAAGTGAAAAAGCTTTTTGTCACCACCACGCTCACCTTGCGGGGAAAATTGAAGGTCGACGACAATTTGAACGCCGGCGTGTCCGACCTGACCGTCTCCGGCGACGGCATGATGGGCGATATGGCCGCCGCCGCGATCCGACCCAAGTTTCAGGAGATTGACGGGCGGAGTTTTCCTCTGACCGCGCTGTCGCTGGGCCAGGTCCGTTTGCGCAATCTTGAGGTTCAGGCGGGCGACGTGGTAAAAGTGACGGCGGAGTTTGGAAGTTAGAGCAGTTGTCAGCTTGTTCGCACGTTTCTGCGTTTAGCGGCCCCGCTTGCGGGGCGTTTTTCGCGACGCGGGGTCGCTTCACCAACATGAGAAATGCTCTAATTTTGTCCTGCACTACTTAAAGGTGGCATGGTTCATTATGCCCATGGCACGGCGAGCGCGCTCCCTTCAAACTTCTATTCCAGCGGCTTTCGTTCCCACTTTGGTTTACCGGCGGCGTCCCATGCTCCGGCGGCGGGGCCGTCGCGCACACTCATTGTGACGGTTCCATCGTCGCGCACGTAGCCGTCCACCGTACCGGCGCCGCCGGCGGCGCGATAGGCGATCGTGAAATGGCTCGGATCAGAGTCGTCCGCGTGGCCGGCGAAAAAAGTCAGCCGCCGGCGCCGCGGGTCAGGACGCACGTCCATACAGCCGGCCAATCCATGTTGTGACGGCGGCGGGTCGGTCGTCAAGGTCGCCAACTCCCTCGTCCCAAACGTGCAGACCGGCCACACCATCAACGTGCATTCGTAGCTCACCAGCACCAACACCCGCTTGCCGTCCGGCGTCCGCCTTTCGTGCAGGAACAGGACCGCGTGCTCCGCGTCTTTGCCATGCACTTTCACATACTCCGGCGGAGCGTACGCGGCGAATACATCGTCGGGCCGGCCGTTATCATGAGGACTGAAGTAGCCGCTAAGGCCAAGCAGACGCTTGGCCTCGTCTCGATCTTCGGTATAGACGATTTGATCGGCGGGCGCCGAGTAAACAAGGCAGCGACGCTGGTCCCACAGTTCGCCGGCGCGGCCGGCGTATTTTTTGACGTCCTCCCAGTTGCGATAAACAAGGGCGGCGCCGATCGGGACAAAGCCGATCAGCAGCCAGATCGCGGCGCGGCGCAATCCGCGCGCCTTTGGCGCCGCGGCATAATTGAGCGGGCTCGGACTGGCGGTCATTGGGTTCTCCCCGGAATCACGTTCGTTCAATGATGAGCCGCTGCAAGGCTTTGTTCCTTTGCCTTGGCGATCCGCTCGCGGACGTCCGGGTCGGCCAGCATGCGCCGGGCGATTTCCGCGCCCAGCTTCTGCCCGGCCGCCACGTCCGAGGGGTAGTGGACGCCCGCGATCGAGCGGTCGATGCCGAATTCTCGCCCGCGCGCCATGAGCGCGCCGCGATGCTGGGGAAATATTTCCGACAGAATTGTCGCCCATACGATGCCGCGCGTGGCGTGGCCGCTTGGATAGGAAAAGGATTTTTCCAGTTCGACGCACGGCTTGATTCTGTCGTCGACGACATAAGGCCGCTTGCGATTCCAATTGATCTTCGCCGCCGATGAAATGATTCGCGTCTGCGCGGTCAGTTCCTTCATCAGGGCGGCGGTGGCCGGGAGATCCTTGGGGTTAAACCATTTTCCCATGACGTCGGCGAAGATAAACGCGCCCGCGTTCACTTCATCGCGGCAGCGCTCGATCTCCTCGGGCGTGCGCTTTTCCTGAAGCTGAAGAAGCGCCTCGATTTCCCGCATTTGGCCATCGGAGCCGTCGGCGGGCGGATCGCCGAGGAGTGTTTTGAAATCGAACGCGTCAGGGGCGAGATACGCCGGCTGAGTGATCGGCGCCGCGCCGATGACCATGAAAAACAGCATGAGGCCAAGCAGGGAAGAATGCCGCGTCAGTTGCATATCGGCTCCGGTGCGGGAGAAGGGGTCGTCGTCGCAAAATAGATAACGGTCGGATTGTACACGGGGCCGGGTGATTTCGTAGCGACGGTCACAAACCTAAGCGGCTCGGCGGAGTAATATATTAAAGTCCGTTGAAGTCCCCAGCCGTTTCCGTGGATATATTCGCCGTCGCGCCGCCGCGGGCCGTCGCGTGTCCGATTTTCCGGTCCTTACATTCAGGAGCACGCTTGTGCGTAAGTTTTTCTCGATCTCGTTTCTGATGATATCGGCCTTCTTCACCGCCGCCCGGGCTGACGTGCCGGCCAGCGGGCCCGCGACACAGTCGACGCCGCAGACCGGTGCGGTGCGGCGAGGATCGCTTTCGCTGGATGTCGAGGCGCAAGGCGCGTTCGATCCGGTGGATGCCTTTGAAGTTCGGCTGCGTCCCAAGGCCTATACCGGCGAATTGACGATCACCGCCGTCATTCCCAATGGCGCCACGGTTAAGAAGGGCGATGTCCTTTTGCAAATCGACCCGGCGCCGATGAAGCGGACGCTGGCGGCGGCCAACAACGAGATGCTCGCCGCCGACGCCGCGCTCACCCGCGCCGAGACGGAGGCGAAAATCGGCGAGCAGGCCGATCTGCTGGCGCTTCATCAGCAGCAGGAATCGGTCAAGGAAGCCGAGGAGGCGGTCAAGTGGTTCGAGAAGGTGGACGGGCCGCAGATGCTGAAGATGCTCGATCTGAACATCGAGCAGGCCAAGAACCAGATGGACGACGGGCAGGACGAACTCGATCAACTCCAGAAGATGTACAAGTCCGAAGAATTGACCAACGCCACCGCCGACATCGTCGTGAAGCGCGCGGTTCGGCAGGTAGATCTTTCCAAGACCATCTATAACCTGACCAAGGCGCTGTCGAACAAGCTTCGCACCGCCAATTACCCGCGGGCCAAGCAGCGCGTGGACGAGAACCTGGAGTCGGCTCGCGAGCAGTTCGCCCTCTTTGAAGCCGCCCAGGGTCAGGGAAAGGTGCTTCGTCAGACAGGATTGGCCTCGGCCGTCGCCGCGGCGGAAACGGTCAAGCTCAAGCTCGATGATTTGAAATCCGACGCCGAAAAATTCACCGTCCGCGCCCCGTGCGACGGGATCGTCGGGTACGGCCAGATCGTCAACGGCGTCTGGTCCGGCGCCGACGCCCGCAGCCTGCGGCCCGGAGAACGCCTGAGCGGGTCTAGCGTTTTGGTAACGCTCTATCGGCCCGGGCGGTTGCGCGTGGCGCTTGAGCTTCCCGAGGCGAAGTTTTTCGCCATTCAGCCGGGCCAAAAAGCGTCGATTCAACCGGCGGCGTTTCCCGAACTCAAATACGAGGGCATGTGCGACGCCGTCCCCCGCACCGGTGGGACCAGCGGAAATTACGCGATGACCATCTCCACCGGCGATCTGGACGCGAGACTGGCGCCGGGGATGAAGGCGCAGGTTCATCTCGATGTGCCGCTGGTGGAAAATGTGCTGCTGGTTCCCGTCGGGGCGGTGGCCAATTCCAGCGTGTCGGTGAAGGTGGCGGACAAATTTGAATCGCGACACGTGATGACCGGACGGTCCGACGGAAAATCGATCGAGATTTTATCCGGCGTTCGCGAAGGGGACGAAGTTTTGACTCAGGCGAAATAGCGCCGAAGAAATTAAACAGCATGAAAAAGCGGTATCTCACATCGTTTAGCGACCCCGCTTGCGGGGCGATTCAAAACGCGCCTCAATACAGAAACAAGAACCGTATTCACGCGCAAGCGCGCCCCGCAAGCCCGCGCGCCGGCGCATTTTTCGTGCCGGCGCCGCGAGTTTCGGGTACGACTCACGCCCCGCAAGCGGGGCCGCTAAACACAGAAACGCTGCGGCAAGCTGAAAATTGCTCGAAGCAAAGCGGGTCGCCGGCGCGAGTCGTTTTCATCGCGTTGGCGGCTTTGTTTTTTTGTGTCGCGCCACTCCATGCGCAAGCGCCCGCCACGCAACCGGTCTCCATTCCCGCCGCGATCGACCGCGGCGTGAAGTTCCTCGAGAAATTCCAAAGCCCAGACGGCTCCTGGGGCACCGGCCGCGAGACACGCGGAACCGAAATCTACTCGATGGTCCCCGGCTCCCTGGACTCCTTCCGCATTGGCGCCAGCGCCCTTTGCGTGATGGCCCTCCGCGAAGCCGGCGAAAAGTCCGCCCACGACAAGGGGCTTGAATTCCTCCTCACCGCGCCCGACGTCAAGCGCGACGACGGCGCCCTTCTCTACAACACCTGGGCATACATTTACGTCCTCCAAGCCATGTCCGAGGAAATTCTCCACGGCGACAAAGACCCGCGCGTTCTTGAAGTCGCCAAGCGCAATCTCAAGGAGATGGACGAATATTCCACCTACATGGGCGGCTGGGCCTATTACGATTTCGACGCCCATACGCAGTCGCCGTCGATGGGCCCGACCTGCTTTGGCACCGCGGCCGGGCTGGTCGCGCTGTTCGAGGCGAAACAGGCCGGAATCGAAATCCCGGGAAAATTGATCAAGGTCGCGACCCGCCAGTTGGAAAAGATGCGACTCCCCACCGGCGTCTTTCTTTACGGCGCCGACTATCTTTACCATCCCACGCTCCCGGCCAACCGCCCGCGCGGCGCGTTCGGCCGCACGCAGCCGGCGAATTACGCGTTGTGGCTATGGAAATCCAAGGAGGTGAATTCCCAGCGGATCAAAGAGGGATTGGACTTGTTTTTCAAGGAGCACACGTTTCTGGACATGGGCCGCAAGCGGCCGTGGCCGCACGAATCGTGGTACCAGACTTCAGGCTATTACTATTACTTCGATCACTATTACGCCAGCCGATTGCTCGAGGCGCTCGACGCCGGCCCGGCCAAGACCGACGACGCAAGTCGGATCGCGGCGCATGTGTTTCCGCATCAGGAAGAGGATGGCTCGTGGTGGGACTATGCGATGTGGGATTTCCACAAGCCGTACGGGACTGCGTTTGCGATCATGACGCTGCTGCGGTGTGAGCCGCGCACCGGTGACGCGACGGCCGAGGCGAAACCGGCGGCGGAACGTTCGCCTGCAACCCGCTCCGCTCCGTTCGAGAAGGAAATCGAGGCGTTCGAGGCGGCCGACAAGAAGTCCGCTCCGCCGCAAGGAGCGGTGCTTTTTGTGGGGGATTCGGCGATCCGCATGTGGAAGACCGCCGCGCAGGATTTCCCCGATCAGACGGTCATCAATCGCGGATTCGGCGGCTCGCAATTGTCGGATTCGGTTCACTTCGCCGATCGGATCGTGATTCCATACAAGCCGCGGCTGATCGTGCTGAAGGCCGGGGGCAATGACCTGACGGCCGGGAAAACGCCGGAACGCATTCTCGGCGACTTTCAGGCGTTTGTCGAAAAAGTGCGGGCGGCGTTGCCGGACGTGCGGATCGTTTACCTCGGCTCAAGCCCCAATCCGGCGCGATGGTCGCAGGCCGAGAAACGCAAGAAGGCCAACGGGCTGATTAAGGCCTACGTCGAATCGGGAAAGAATCTCGATTTCGTGGAGGTCTGGAACGAATTTCTTGGTCCCGACGGGAAGCCGCGCGAGGATATTTTTCTCAAGGATCGCCTGCACAACAACGCCGACGGATATAAAATTCTCGCCGACGCGGTGAGGCCGCATTTGAAGTGAAACAAACCGCCGCTTCCCCGGCGCGGCCGCTTGTTCTACAATCCCCGTTTCATGCTTCACGACACCTATGAATCCCCCCTGGTGACGCGCAACGCCAGCTCGGAAATGCTTCGGCTTTTTTCGCCGCAACATAAGTTTTCCTTATGGCGGCGGCTTTGGCTCGAGCTGGCGCGATGCCAGCGCGAACTGGGGCTCGCCGATCAGAAGGGGGACGATCGCATTTCCATCAAGGCGCTGGCCCAGATGGAGGCGGCCGTGGAGATCATCGACTTTCCGCGCGCCGCCGAGTGGGAGAAGAAACTTCGCCATGACGTGATGGCGCACGTGCACACATTCGAAGAGGCCGCCCCGGCCGCCAAGGGGATCGTGCATCTTGGAGCGACGAGTCAGTATGTGGTCGATAACGCCGACCTGATTATCATGCGCGAAGCGATGAAAGCCGTCGCGACGCGGCTGGCGTCCGCGATCGACGCGCTCTCCACGTTCGCGGCGAAATGGAAGGACCTGCCGACGCTGGGATACACCCATTTTCAGCCGGCCCAGCTTACCACCGTCGGAAAGCGGGCGACATTGTGGGCGCAGGACTTGGCGCTGGACCTGGAAGAAATCGAGCATCGCATCGCCACGCTGCGCTTTCGCGGCGCCAAGGGGACGACCGGAACGCAGGCCTCTTTTCTCGGATTGTTTCACGGCGATCACGCCAAGGTCGAATCGCTGGATCGAATGATCACGCAACGGTTCGGGTTCACCGAATCGTTCGCCGTCACCGGACAGACGTATCCGCGCAAGATCGACGCCGCCGTTGTTTGCAGCCTGGCGGGCGTGGCGGCGAGCGTTCATAAATTCTGCAACGACATTCGGCTTCTGGCCGGCATGAAGCAGATCGAAGAGCCGATCGAGGAAAAGCAGGTCGGCAGCAGCGCGATGGCCTATAAACGCAACCCGATGCGGTGCGAGCGCGCGACCGGATTGGCGCGGTTCGTCATCAGCCTGGCCAGTTCCCCGCTGCAGACCGCCGCCGAGCAGTGGTTTGAGCGGACGCTGGACGATTCGTCCAATAAGCGTCTGACGGTTCCCGAGCCGTTCCTGGCGATCGACGGATGCCTTCAGATCGTCGTTGACGTGGCGCGTGGAATGGTGGTCTATCCCCGGACGATCGAAGCCGCCGTCAGGGCCGAGCTTCCGTTTATGGCCACGGAAGAAATTCTCCTTGCCGGGGGCGACCGTCAGGATATGCACGAGCGGATCCGCCAACATTCGCGCGACGCCGGCGACCGCGTCAAGCTTGAAGGTCTGCCCAATGATTTGATCGACCGATTGCGGCTCGATCCGGCTTTTGCGCATGTGCAACTGGACGACATCCTCGATCCAAGTCATTTTATCGGACGCGCGCCACAGCAGGTTGAGCAGTTTATCGAGAAGGTCGTGGCGCCTATTCGGAGGCGGTATGCGGGTTCGATCGAGCAGGCCGTTACGTTAAGAGTGTAAATTGCAACGGTTGTGTCTATCTGGCGAAATGGGGAACGGCAAGTTGTGTGGGGGTCGGGCGAAGAGCGCGTTAAGATTGCGATTTTATCGCCACAGGCCCTTCTTTTGACCATTGCTAAGGATATTTAACGGAATTTAATTGTTGCTTCTGTCCGAACCACCGATTAAATTATCGGGTATATAGAAGTGTCCCCTCTGCGGGCGAGGAGTGTGCGGCGAAGTCACTTTGCATTTTTCAATACGCTGCTGACGGATTTTCTTTGTTCGAGATTTCCTTTGACATATGTCCGCTTATGGGATATGTTTTCGATCATCTCGCGGATTAGTCGGTTCCTGTCAGTGCGGCGGTTGGGATTGGCGCCCTTCGATTGAAAATGCAGGCTGAGTTGAAAACCCGAGACTGATGCATCGTGTAGCTGGAGGCTTGAATGCAAGTGCGCAAGTGCAACATGCGGCGATCCGTGATTATGCGGGCCGCCTGTGCAATGGTGGCGGCGGGTTTGTGGCTCGCATCCGCCCCGGCGTTTGCCGCAGCACCCACTCAGGTGGAGTTTGACTGGAGCGTCACGACGGGCACAGGCGCCAGCGGGACCGGCAACGGGGGAATGAACAATAGTTATACGCCGTCCCCGGTGCTCACCGATCAATCGGTCGATTCGGTATATGCGTTTCTCAGCAGCCGATCTTCTCAAAATTCGAGTTTGCCGCTGGCGGTAAAAATCACCTCGCCGATCAGCGCCGCCACCGCCGCGAAAATATTCAATCACTTCAATATCAAGTACGTCTTTGCCGACCTGGAAGTCACCGGCACATCTCAAATTAACACGCTGGTCAGCCAAGTTCGCGCTTCGGGTTCCCAATCAAAGTCAGCCTTCATCGGCGACTTTGGATATTATCCCAACACCGGAACGGATCAGACGCAACCGCAAAACATCAACACCACCGCCAGTAGTTTTAAGAACGGCAGCGGCACGCCCACCGGCGCTGGTTACTCTTCGGCCAAGCTGAACATGTCCAACGAAGTTGCCTATCCCGGCAGCCCCGGACAAATCAGCGCCAGTGCCGCCGGCGCCCCGAATATTCGCTCTGCGCTGTTCGTTCTCCCGATTCGTGAAGTCACATACGCCACCACGTTTCTCGCGACAAACTCCTATCCGCTCAACTTGAATTCCCAACCGGTCGTCAGCAATTCCAAAACCGGCGAAAACATTCCGTGGATCGCTCGATTCGACAATTGGGGAAACGACGATCTATCCAACGACGGCAACAATGGGCTGGGAACGCCGGGCACCTCGCACAATCCAAGCACGACCTCCTCGGCCGGTTATCGGTTCGCGTTTAACACCGACGATCCCAGCCATCCGCAATATGCGAATCAGCTATTGTCGCGCGGCGACTTTTCGGCGCAGGTGCTGACCTATCGCCTCCGTGGAGCATCGTCTTTCAACCTCTTCAACTACGACGCGCCCTACGCCAGCGTAATCGGATACACCGCCGCGCAACAGCAGACGGACGCCACCGCCGGGTGGAACGGCGGCGGCAACTCGACCCTCTCGGCCATCTGGGGCCGAAACAACTTCGCCTACGCCAATCTGGTCAATAACGTGCCGCTTCTTAAGACCACCGGCAGCGGCAAAACGCTCAAACAAACCGAGGTGGACACCTCGTCCACCACCTCCGGTACCGTGCTCTCCGGCATCTATGATCTCGCCGGCTCCACACGCCAACTCGCGCTGCTCGTGAGCAATATGGACGCTGTCAGCCATACGCTCGACTTCGTCTACAAATACGGCGGCGCCTCGGTGAACCTCGGCACGCTTTCCGGCGCCGGCCCGCTCGATCAATACTACACCGTCGCCCCCGGCACCCACGATCTGCTGACGTTTAACCTGACCAATGGCAAATGGGTCCTCTTCGCCAATGACGAAGTCTTCGCCGACTCCAACCGCAACGGCATCGGCGTCCCCGAACCGACCTCCCTTGCCTTGCTCGGGCTCACCGGCTTTGGGCTGTTGCTCCGCCGCCGTCGCACGCCGCAATAATGCGCCCGGCTTCACCGCGGCCATTTTTTTTTGCCGAGTCGCGACGGAAAGCCGAACATAAACCCGTCGAAAACGATGCGGTTCACAAAACCGATCGCCGGCGCGATGACGAACGCATCTCTTCCAGCCCAACCGCCGTCTTGCATCCTTTCAGCGCGACCGTCGGCCTACGCCATTTCTCGTTGAGTCCAGCCGTCACTTTTCCCAACGTCGCCCCGGAGCGCGATATCACCGGCGGCTTTGTCGCGCCCGGACACCGGCGCGATCGCCGGTCGGCGCCGATGGCGAATGACTCGCGCTCAAGCGAATCCGAGGCGTCACCTATCAGCCGTCCAAACCCTCAATAGTTCTTCATGCAGTTGACTGATCGCCTGCGGGATAATTCGGGTTTCACCGACGACGGCCATGAAGTTGACGTCGCCGCCCCAGCGGGGGACTACATGATGATGAAGGTGGCCGGGGAGGCCGGCGCCGGCGCAGTAGCCGAGGTTGACGCCGAGGTTGAAGCCCTGCGCCGAGACGGCGCGGCGAAGAAGCCGAACGGCGCTGGTCACCTGCAGCGCGACGTCCAGATGTTCGTCGGCCGAGAGTTCTTCCGGATCGGCCTTGTGGTTGCGCGGGGCCACAAGAAGATGCCCGTTGGCGTATGGATAACGGTTCATCAACACCACCGAGTGCGGCGTCGTCCAAAGCACAAGACGCTGGCGCCGCTGCTCCTCGTCGGCGGCCGAGACCGCCGAACAGATGAAACATCCCCCGTCCCTGCGCGTTTCCAGGGAGCGGATGTATTCCATCCGCCAGGGAGCAAACAGCGCTGGCTCACTCATAGGTCCGATGCTCCGCTACGACGGTGGGCCCAAATGCGACCGGCAAACGATGCACGTCGTCGATCCGCTCAAATAATCCGCGGCGCCGCCAGAGCATTTTGAAGTCGCTGCAGCGTTCGCGCGTTTAGCGGTTGTTTAGCGGCCCCGCTTGCGGGGCGTGTTTCGCGCTCGAAGCGCGTTCCGCCGACAGATTGGGGAGCGTTCGGTTTCACGGCGAAAACCATTCTCACGCAACCGCCTCGACATCCGACGGCATCGGCGTACGCGCTTCGCTTAAATCCGGCGAAAGAGTGACGTTCGCCGCCGCCAGCTTGCCGGGGTCGATGTCTGTGTTGATCGTCAATTCCACGGGAGGAGATTTCGCCATCGCCATTTCCGGGTCGGTCATCGCCAGCACTTCGCGTCCCAGCGCGCGGTAGTCGGCCGCGCCGTTGCTCGAAGGCTCGTAGGCGATGATCGTCTTGCCGAAGCTGGGGCTTTCGGCGAGCTTAATGTTTCGGCGGATTTTGCTCTTGAAGATCACAGTGTTGGACCATGGCAAAGACTTGCCCTGGGCGGCCTCGATGAATGCGTTTAGCTCATTGACCACTTCGTTGCTCAGGCGGGTATTGCTGTCGTACATCGTCAGGACGATGCCGCTGACCGAAAGTTTGGGGTTGATTCGCCGGCCGACCAGTTGCACCGTTTCCAGAAGCTTGGCCACGCCTTGCAGCGCGAAGAAGTGGGGCTGCATCGGGATGATCACCTCGTCGGCGACGGCGAGGGCGTTGAGCGTCAGCAATCCGAGGCTCGGCGGGCAATCGAGCAGAATGAAGTCGAAGTCGTGCGGCGTCGCTTCGATCCGGCGCTTGAGCAGCGTTTCGCGGCCGAGAATGCTGACCAGTTCCACCTCGGCGGCGGCAAGATCGATCGAGCTGGGAACCAGCGCGATCGCGCCATCCTGCACATAATGCACGGCGTCGAGAAAGGGCCGCTCATCGACCAGCACGTCGTATAAGCTGACGATGTCGGGGCTGGGCTCCAGGCCGTAGTTGATGGTGAGGTGGGCCTGAGGATCAAGATCGATCAGGCAAACGCGCAAACCCATTTCGGCAAGGGCGGCGCCGAGATTGACGGTGGTGGTTGTTTTTCCGACGCCGCCTTTTTGATTCATCAACGCGATGACACGCACTGGCCACCTCCGTGTGGTAAAGCTATTGGTCGTTCGAGCGTGGATTGTCCCGGATATTATCGGGCGTGGCAAGCGGAGGGGATGAGGAGGGGGGGAAAAAAAGAAAGCTTCCGCCGTGGCTGGGGAAGCTTTCTTTTGTGTTTCGAGGCCTAAGTTGGAGCCAAGGCCTAAAACGGTAAGAGGTACTTGATCCAAGTATCGCCGGCGATCGCCACGTGCCGGCGGCGGAAGTATTACTTCTTCGACTTGGTGGTCTTCTTCGGAGCCGCTTTCTTAGCGGGCGAAGCCTTCTTAGCCGGAGCGGCTGCTGCTTTCTTTGCCATGGCGCGTGTCCTCCTTTCTATGCGATGAATTTAATGGCCACACAAAAAATCGTCAATAACTTTTTTGACGTTGCGATTTCTTTTTTAACAATAGACATTGCGCCTGATGCGATTTTTCGCGACGCGCGGCGAATCGCAAACGATCGATTCGCGCCTATGCGCAGCGTGTGAAATGAAATTCACCGCGCGCCGCGCGGCGCGCCGCCGAACGATTTTTCCGGCCGAGATTTTTCATTCACTATATTCCGCAAATCGAATTCAACAGGCGCCGCCGCCGCCCGCGCCGCTCCTCGATATCGCGCGACCCTTCGCCGCGCGCATTGGCGTTGGGCGTCGGCGGCGATCGTAGTCCGCGCGCTTTTATCGGATCTGGGGGAACGGCGCCTTGCGGTTTTGATCGGTCGTTTACCCGTCGGCGACTCGGGGACGTCGCCGGAAAAAGAAGATGATCCTTGTTCAGGGGGACTATATACTCAGATGCAATACGTCAGCGGCGACGTGACGGACCAGACTCATGCGAATCGTAAAAGGAGCTGATTCCGTCGCACAGGGAGTGTGCCGCCGCAAAGAAAAATCGCCCGCTCACAAACCGTTGTCGGCGTTAGGAGTCTACTTAAGCTGTTTGGACAACTGTTCAGGTTTCCACCCGATCCACATTGGACGTCGAGGCGAGTATCAGTTTCTACCCGATTACGACGGATCGATTTATCCTGCAAACGAGGAAGTCAGTGAACGAATATTCGCGAAATGATTCGCCGCCGAAGAGCGGCGGGCTGTGGTGGGTGTGGCTGGTCATCGTGCTCGTCATTCTTGGCGTCGCCGGCTACTTCGTTGTCCCCCGCTTCTTTCAGACAGGGGCCGCGGCGGCGGGCGCCGGCAGGGGCGGACCGCGCTCGGTGCCGGTCGTGGCGGCAAAGGCCCGCAAGGGGGACATGCCGATCTATCTCGACGGACTTGGAACGGTGACGCCGATCAACACCGTCGCCGTCCATACGCGCGTCGACGGGCAGTTGGATCAAGTCCTGTATACCGAAGGGCAGATGGTCAAGGCGGGCGATTTGCTGGTGGATATCGATCCCCGGCCCTTTCAGGTTCAACTGACGCAAGCCGAGGGATCGCTTATTCGCGATCAGGCGCTGCTGAAGGACGCCAACGCGAATCTCGTTCGTTACAAGAAGCTGCTTTCGCAGAACTTTTCGGTGACGCAGGCTCAGGTGGATACGCAGCAGGCGCTGGTCACTCAGTATGAGGGCGCGGTCAAGACCGATCAGGGAACGATCGACAGCGCGAAATTGAATCTGGTCTATTGCAAGGTCACGTCGCCGATTACCGGGCGCGTCGGGTTGCGGCTGGTGGACGTAGGCAACATCGTTCACGCCGCCGACACCAACCCGCTGGTGGTCATTACGCAGATGCAGCCGATTTCCGTGGTCTTTACCATCTCCGAAGACCATATCGCCGAAATCATGAAGGCCGTGGCCCGCAATCCCAAGCTGCCGGTCGAGGCGTGGGACCGGAATTTGACCGGCAAGATCGCGACCGGAACATTGCTGGCGGTAGACAACCAGGTTGACCAGACCAACGGCAACGTAAAGATCAAAGCGATCTTCGACAATAGTCATTTCGAGCTGTTCCCCAATCTCTTCGTAAACGCCCGGCTGCTGACCGACACCCTGAAAAACGTAACGATCGTTCCAGCCGCCGCGGTGCAGCGCGGGCCCAATTCGACGTTTGTCTATGTCGTCAAGAGCGGACCGCACAGCGCCACGCAGCCAGCGGCCAGCGAAACGAAAACCGAAGCAGGCACTCCGCCGGCGCACAAGCCCACGCAAAGCGTGGATATTCGCCAGGTCACGATCGGCCCCAGCGAAGCGGATCAGACCGTGATCGAAACCGGACTGGCGCCGGGCGAGGTCGTCGTCACCGATGGCGTCGATAAGCTTCAGCAGGGCACCGAAGTCACGGTGCGCGACCGGGCAAAACGCGGCGCCACGACCCGGCCCGGCGATACCCAGCCGTCGCACGAGAACCCCCTGCATCCGACGACGGCCGGCGCCGAGACGCTGGAGCTTTCCACGACGCAGCCCGGCGAGGCCGCCACGCGGCCGGCGGGCGAACATCACCGGCACGCCAAAAAAGGGGAAGGTGAATGAGTCCGTCAAAACCATTCATTTTACGCCCCGTCGCGACCGTTTTGCTGATGGTGGCGATCCTGCTGGTCGGATTCATCGCCTATGGGCAGCTGCCGGTCTCGGCGTTGCCCGAGGTGGATTATCCGACCATCCAGGTCCAGACGTTTTATCCCGGCGCCGCGCCCGATGTCATGGCTTCTTCGGTCACCTCGCCCCTGGAGCGGCAATTCGGACAGGTGCCGGGATTGACGCAGATGACGTCGAGCAGCTCGTACGGCTGTTCGGTCATCACCCTTCAGTTCGCCCTGGAGCTGAACATCGACGTGGCCGAGCAGGAAGTGCAGGCGGCCATCAACGCCGCCGGGACGTACCTTCCCAAGGATTTGCCCAACCCGCCGATTTACAGCAAAACCAATCCCGCCGACGCCCCGGTCATCACGCTCGGGCTGACGTCCGACACGATGCCGTTGTCGAAAGTGGAGGATTTGGCCGACACCCGTTTGGCGCAGAAAATATCGCAGCTTCCCGGCGTGGGGTTGGTCAGCATCAGCGGAGGCCAGAAGCCCTCCATTCGCATTCAGTCCAACCCGATGGCCCTTGGGTCGCTCGGTCTCAACCTGGATGACGTGCGCAGTTCGATCGCCGCGGCAAATGTCGATCAGGCGAAGGGGAGCCTGGACGGCAAGCGCCAGTCTTACATCATTTCGGCCAATGATCAGTTACTGACCGCGGGGCAGTATCGCGAGTTGGTGGTGGCCTATCGCGATGGGGCGCCGGTGAAGCTTTCGAGCGTGGCGACGATCGTGGACGGGACGGAAGACTCGCATCTGGCCGCGTGGATGAATGAAAAGCCGGCCGTCATCATGAACATTCAGCGCCAGCCCGGCGCCAACACGATCGAGGTGGTCGATCGCGTGAAAAAGCTTCTGCCGCAGCTTCAGATTTCATTGCCGGCATCGGTAAAGGTCGCGACGCTTACCGACCTGACCACCACGATCCGCGCTTCGGTCAGGGATGTGCAGATCGAACTTCTGTTGACCATCGGCCTGGTGGTGATGGTGATCTTCCTGTTCCTGCGCAACCTGCCGGCCACGATCATCCCCAGCGTGGCGGTGCCGCTTTCGCTGGTGGGGACGTTCGCCATCATGTACCTGCTGGGTTACAGCTTAAACAACCTGACGCTGATGGCGCTGACCATTTCCACCGGCTTCGTGGTGGACGACGCGATCGTCATGATCGAAAACATCGCCCGCTTCATCGAAGAAGGCGAAACGCCCTTGCAGGCGGCGTTAAAGGGGTCCGAGCAGATCGGCTTTACGATTATCTCCCTGAGCGTTTCGCTGATCGCGGTGCTGATTCCGCTGCTGTTCATGGGCGATATCGTGGGACGGTTATTTCGTGAATTCGCGGTGACGCTGAGCGTGACGATCGTGGTGTCGGCGTTTGTGTCGCTGACGCTGACGCCGATGATGGCGGCGAAAATTCTCAAGCACAGGCCCGAGGCGGGCCAGAGCGCTTTGTTTCGCGCGTCGGAGCACGCATTTCAGACGATCATCGGATGGTACGGCAAAACCCTGCGCGTCATCCTGCGGCATCAGTTCGCCACTTTAATGGTCGCCGCCGCGACGCTGGTGGCGACCATTTACTTATACATCGTCGTTCCCAAGGGCTTTTTCCCGGTGCAGGACACGGGCGTGATTCTGGGGATATCCGAGGCCGCCCAGGACATCTCGTTTCCCGCCATGGCCGACCGTCAGCAGGCGCTGGCCCGCGTCATTCTGCAGGACCCGGCCGTCGAGAGCGTTTCGTCTTTCATCGGCGTGGACGGAACCAACACCACGCCCAACAGCGGGCGTATCCAGATCAATCTCAAGCCGCTGGACGTTCGCGGGATCAACGCCAGCGGGGTGATTCGACGATTGCAGCCGAAGTTGGCGGAGGTCGAGGGGGCGACGCTGTATATGCAGCCGGTGCAGGACTTGACGGTGGAAGACCGCGTCAGCCGCACGCAATATCAATATAGCCTTGAAGATCCCGATCCAAAGGAACTGGCGTTGTGGGTCCCGAAATTCGTGGAGAAACTCCAGGATATTTCCATTTTGCGCGACGTGGCCAGCGATCAGGCAAACGAAGGGCTGCAAATTCGCCTGACGATCGACCGCGATACCGCGTCGCGCCTCGGCATCTCCGCGCAAAACATCGACGACGCGCTATATGACGCATTTGGCCAACGGCAGATCACGACCATCTATACCCAGCTGAATCAGTACCATGTGGTGTTGGAGGTGAAGCCGGGCTTACAGACCAAGCCGATCGACCTGGAGCATATTTTCATTCGGGCCGCGCAGGGCGGCGAGGTTCCGCTCAGCACGTTTGCCGCGCTCCAGACGGAAAACGCGCCGCTGTCGAGCAATCACCAGGGTCAATTCCCGGCGGTCACGGTTTCGTTTAACCTCGCGCCGGACGCCTCGCTGGGCGACGCGGTCAACGCGATCAACGCCGCCAAAACCGACTTGCAGATGCCGGCCAGCGTCGAGACCAGTTTCCAGGGAACGGCCGAGGCGTTTCGCGCTTCTCTCACCAATGAACCATTGCTGATTCTCGCGGCTTTGGTCACTGTCTATATCGTCCTGGGCGTGTTGTACGAAAGCTATGTGCATCCGCTGACGATTCTTTCCACGCTTCCCTCGGCGGGCGTGGGGGCGTTGCTGGCCCTGCTGATCTGCCATGAGGAACTCAGCGTGATCGCGCTGATCGGCATCATTCTGCTGATCGGCATCGTGAAGAAGAACGGCATCATGATGATCGACTTCGCCCTCGAGGCCGAGCGCAAGGAAGGCAAGGCGCCGGAGGAGGCGATCTTTGAAGCGTGCCTGCTGCGGTTTCGGCCGATCATGATGACCACGATGGCGGCGCTGCTGGCCGGCGTTCCGCTGGCGCTGGGGACCGGCGTGGGATCGGAACTGCGCCGGCCATTGGGCATCACGATGATCGGCGGGTTGATCTTCAGCCAGGTGCTGACGCTTTATACGACGCCGGTGATTTATCTTTGGTTTGACCGGCTGGCCAGGCGATTTGGAAGCCAGACGTCGGGCGGGCCGGTGTTGGAAGATCTGCCGGAAGAGGAGATCCCGGTGGAGGCCGCGGTATGAGCCTCTCGACGCCGTTCATCCATCGGCCGGTGGCGACGACGCTGATGACGATCGCCCTGACGCTGTCGGGCGCGATCGCCTATTTCTACCTGCCGGTTTCCCCGTTGCCGCAGGTGGAGTTTCCGACGATTTCGGTGGCGGCGCAATTGCCCGGCGCCAGCCCCGAGACGATGGCGTCGGCGGTGGCCACGCCGCTGGAACGGCAATTCGGGCGCATCGCCGGGGTGACGGAGATGACGTCATCCAGTTTTCTGGGAACGGCGTCGGTCACGCTCCAGTTTGACCTCAGCCGCAACATCGACGCCGCCGCTCGCGACGTGCAGGCCGCCATCAACGCCGCCCGCGGCGAACTTCCCACCAATCTGCCCAGTAATCCAACGTACCGCAAGGTCAATCCCGCCGATGCGCCCATCCTGATTCTGGCGATGACCAGCGACACGTACACCGACAAAGAGGGCGAAACCCATGCGGTCTACGACCGCGGCCCCATGTACGACGCTGCTTCGTCCATCCTCCAGCAAAAGCTGTCGCAGGTGGAAGGGGTCGGGCAGGTTACCGTGGGCGGCGGGGCGTTGCCGGCCGTGCGCATCGACGTCAATCCAACCCTCATCAACAACTTCGGCCTGAGCCTTGAAAACGTTCGCACCGCCCTCGCCGGCGCCAACGCCAACGCGCCAAAGGGAATGGTCTCCGACGCCAACTACACCTACACGCTGGCCGCCACCGATCAATTGCTCAAGGCGGCGCAGTACAAAAAGATGATCGTCGCCTATCGCAACAACGCGCCCGTGCGCATGAGCGATGTCGCCAACGTGCAGGACTCGATCGAAGACGTTCACACCGGCGGCCTCGACGAGCACAAGGGCGGCCCGCCCGGCGGGTCCGCGGCCGTCATGCTGGTCATCTTCCGCCAGCCCGGCGCCAATATCATCGCCACCGTCGATCGCGTGCTGCGCATCATGGATACCCTGCAGGCCGAGGTGCCCGCCGGCATGCGGCTTTCGATCGCCATGGACCGCACCACCACCATCCGCGCCAGCGTTCACGACGTCGAAATTACGCTTCTGATTTCACTGGCCCTGGTCGTTCTTGTCGTCTTCGTCTTCCTGCGCAACGTCCGCGCGACGGTTATTCCGGGCGTCGCCGTTCCCGTTTCGCTGATCGGGACGTTCGGCGTCATGTACCTGTGCCATTACAGCATCGACAATCTTTCGCTGATGGCCCTCACCATCTGCACCGGGTTCGTGGTGGACGACGCCATCGTGGTGATCGAAAACATCATGCGCCATATCGAAGAGGGCGTGGCTCCGATGCAGGCGGCGCTGCGCGGCGCCAGGGAAATCGGGTTCACCGTTTTGTCCATCAGCATTTCGCTGGTCGCGGTCTTCATCCCGATCCTGCTGCTGGGCGGAATCGTCGGACGGCTGTTTCGAGAGTTCGCGGTTGTTTTGACGGTGGCGGTGATGGTGTCGCTGGTCGTGTCGTTGACCACCACGCCGATGATGTGCGCCAGGCTCCTGAAGGGAAAAGGGGAGGAAAAACACGGGCGGCTGTTCCGCTTTACCGAGCATCTTTTCGAGCGGGTGCTCGGTTTCTACGAGTGGACGCTGACAAAGGTCTTACGCCATCCGCTGATTACCTTGATCGTCACCCTGCTGACGGTCGTTTTCACGGTGATTCTGTATATCGACATTCCCAAGGGCTTTTTCCCGCAGCAAGACACCGGCAGGTTGATCGGATCGATTCTCGCCGATCAGGATACGTCGTTTCGCGCGATGGATATCATCCTGAAGGAATTTTGCACGGTGGTCGGCAAAGACCCCGACGTAACCGGCGTTGACGCGTTTGTCGGCGGCAATACCGGCGGCGCGCTAAATTCAGCCCGCTCGTTCATCACCTTGCGCCCAATGGGACAACGCACCCTCAGCGCCGATCAGGTCATTGCCCGCCTGCGAAAACAACTCGACCGAATCCCCGGCGCCAAGCTCACCCTCCAAAGCGTGCAGGATCTCCGCATCGGAGGCCGGGCCAGCAGCGCGCAATATCAATTCACCCTCCAGGGCGACAACCTCGAAGACCTCAAGGAATGGGCGCCAAAACTCGAAGGCGTGATGCGAAAACTTCACGGCGTCGTGGACGTCATCAGCGATCAGCAAGACCGCGGCCTCTCCGCCACGCTTGTCGTCGATCGCGCCACCGCCATGCGCCTGGGCGTTACCCAGTCGGCCATCGACAACACGCTTTACGACGCATTCGGCCAACGCCAGGTCTCGACGACGTATACGGCCCTGAACCAATATCACATCGTCATGGAAGTCGGCCAGGCGTTTCTCCAGAACCCCGACGCCCTGCGCTACCTTTACGTCGGCAGCACCACCGGCAAACTGATTCCGCTCAGCGCCATCGCCCACTACGCGCCGACGACCACCGCGCTTGCCGTCAATCACACCAGCCAATTTCCGTCCATCACGATCTCGTTCAATCTCACGCCTGGCTTTTCGCTGGGAGAAGCCGTGACCGAAATCCAGGAGGGCGAGCAGGAACTGGGACTTCCCGCGACGATCCACGGCAATTTCTCCGGCAGCGCCCAGGCGTTTCAATCATCCCTGGTCAACGAGAAATGGCTCATCCTCGGCGCGCTGGTCACCGTCTACATCGTCTTGGGCATTCTCTACGAAAGCTATATCCATCCGCTCACCATCATCTCCACCCTTCCCTCGGCCGGCGTCGGCGCGCTGCTGGCGCTGATGTTCAGCGGCATGGGCCTGGACGTGATGGGGATGATCGGGATCATCCTCCTGATCGGAATCGTCAAGAAAAACGCGATCATGCTCGTCGATTTCGCCCTCGACGCCGAGCGAAAGCAGGGCTCGTCGTCGCGCGACGCCATCTTCCAGGCGTGCCTCCTGCGCTTTCGGCCGATCATCATGACCACGATGGCCGCCTTGCTCGGCGCCCTTCCGCTGGCCATCGGCGCCGGGACCGGCGCCGAGATGCGCAAGCCGCTGGGCGTCGCCATTGTCGGGGGATTGATCTTCAGCCAGATCTTAACCCTCTATACGACGCCGGTCGTTTATCTTTATCTGGATCGGCTGCGGCTTTGGATCGCCAACGAGACGCCGCATGTCGCACAACCGCCCCACGCGTTCCCCTTTCATCCCCATCCCGGAACCGGGATGTAGGATTATCCATCGACCTTAAGAGGGAGTCTTGGGCCAGTTCGCGGCGGCGCCGTGGCGGGCGGAGATACCGATAGACGTTGCAGAACGAAGCTTTGTCGCAGATTTACGCGCGGGGCGCAAAATAAGCATTATCGGAGCCGATTTGGATCACGTCCCCGGTTCTCGGATATATATTTCGGGTGATGTCGAGCGCGTTGGTCGAAATGATATCCAGCCGGCGGAAATCGTCGAAAGCAAGCTTCGAGAAATCGCTCGCGCGGCGCGCGGCGATCGAGGCGCTGGAAGCGCGCCGCCTGCTCACGGCCTGGTATGTCGCCACGACCGGCGTCCCGACCAACAACGGTTCGCTCAACCAGCCCTTCGCCACGATCCAGGCGGCGGCGAACGTCGCTGGGCCGGGCGATACGGTCTATATCATGGGCGGCGTCTATCATGAGACCGTGACTCCGCCCACCGGCGGCACGCCGGGCGCGCCGATAACCTTCGAGCCTTACCACGGGCAATCGGTCACGATCGACGGCGCCGATCCCGTTACCGGCTGGTCCTTGTATCAGGGCGCCACTTATTCGTCGCCGCTGTCATGGGATCTGGGCGAGGGAAACAACCAGGTCTTCGTCGATGGAACCATGGTCAACGAGGCGCGGTGGCCGAATACGCCCGCCGACGTCGCCGCCACGAGTTCCACGTCGATCGCCCCGGCCAATATCTCGACGCCGACGTGGGCGACAGCAACCAAGGTCAGCGCCGGCGCAATCAATGCCTCCACGGGGCTTACGACAATTACGATCTCCAACGCGTCGCTGAGCCAGACGGCGGGAACCTGGGTCGGATCGATCGCCCACATCGCGGCGGGGCAGGAGTGGCTGGATCAAGCCGGTTTAATCACCGCTTCGTCTCCCGGCTCCATCACCGTTTCCTACTATCAGGAAACCAGCTATCAGGTACCCAAGGCGGGGAATCGCTTTTACATCGTCGGCAATTTCAAGGCGCTCGATTCGGCCGGGGAATGGTATCGCGATCCAGTCAGCGGAAATCTTTACCTGTGGGACCCGTCCGGCGATAGCCCGGCCAATCATTCGATCGAAGCCAAGGCGCGCGATTATGGCTTCGATCTCAGCGGCTTATCCGACATCGACGTAACGGGCATCGATCTCTTCGCTTGTACGATCAATACCGACGCAAACTCAAGCAATAACGTCCTTAACGGCATCAGCGCCCAGTACGTCTCGCAATCCATCGGCATCACGCCCGATACGCTTGATCCGTGGGGCGCCAAGCTTCATCCCCATACCACCGGCATCATTCTTGACGGAACCGCCAACGTCTTGGAAAACAGCACGGTCGCCTTCAGCTCCGGCGACGGCGTGTTTCTCGGCGGATCCGGCAACACCGTCGAAAACACCGTCATTCACGACGTCGATTACGAAGCCGGCGACGAGGCCGGCATCTCTTCGATCGGCAGCGGCGAAACCATCCTCAACAACACGATCTACAATGCCGGCCGGTCCGGCATCGTCTCGCGATATACCTGCGATTCGCTCATCTCGCACAACGTCGTACATACGGTCGGACTTCAGACGACCGATCTCGGCGGAATCTATACCTGGGGAACCGACGCCGACGGAACGGAAATCAGCTACAACGTCGTCTACGGCATTCATACCGCCGGCTATGGGGCGTCGGGAATCTACATGGACAACGGCTCGCAAGATTTCATCGTCGATCACAATCTCGTTTTCGACTGCGACTTCGCGCTGAAGCTCAATCCGCCTTCGTGGGATAATCTGATCGTCAACAACACCTTCGTCGGCACGCAATATGCCTTGGAATCCAGCGGCAATGAAGATATGACCGGCAGCGCCCTCACCGGCAATATCTTCGTCGGCGCCACCATGATCGGATCGGGCGCGATCCAAACGAATAACGTAGCCGGTACGACCAATCCCGCGTTCGTGAACGCGGCCCAGGAGAACTACCAGTTGTCGGCGTCATCGGCGGCCATTAACGCCGGCATCGCCGAATTGCCGTACACGGCAAACTACACCGGCTCGGCGCCCGACAGCGGCGCGTATGAGTACGGCGCGGTCCCCTTCGCGGCGGGGGCCGCGGGTCAACCGTTCATCCCGCCGACGCCGCCGGGAAGTACATCCGTCAGTTGGCCGCCGGCGACGCCGGCCATTATCTGGGCGGCTCCATCGAGCATTCCGCTGGGCGTTGCGCTTGGCGCCGGTCAACTGGATGCGACGGCGCCGCCGATCCCCGGCGCCTTTGTCTATACACCGTCGCTCGGCACGGTTCTGGCCGCGGGGGACGATCAGACCCTATCCGTCACGTTTACGCCGTTCGATACGGTGGACTACGCCAGCGCGACCGCGTCGGTCACGATCAAGGTGATCGCACCGGCGCCGTCGGTGATCTCCTGGCCAAATCCTTCCGCGATCGTATATGGAACGGCGCTTGATTCGGCTCAGTTAAACGCGGCGGCGTCGATCCCCGGCGTCTTTGTTTACAGTCCGGCGGCCGGTACGATTTTGGGCGCGGGCGCCGCCCAAAACGTTTCGGTGACTTTCACGCCGACCGACACGATTGATTACGCCGTCGCGACCGCGTCGATCACCATCGACATTCTCCCGGCGACGCCGACGCTGAGGTGGGCGCCTTCTTCGGCCATCATCTACGGCACGGCCCTCGGCGCCGCGCAGTTAGACGCGACCAGTTCCGTGCCCGGCGCCTTCGCTTACACCCCGGCCGCGGGTACGGTGCTCGATCCGGGGAACGGCCAAATGCTTTCGGCGATTTTCACCCCGGCGGACGCCGTCGACTACACCGGCGCCGCCGCGTCGGCCACGATCGATGTCATCCTCAGGCCCGCGACGCCGGCGATCGTCTGGACCGATCCATCGCCGATCACATATGGCGCCGTGCTTAGCATGACACAGCTGAATGCGACCAGTCCTGTATCAGGCACGTTCGTGTATACCCCCGCGGCCGGCGCGGTCCTTGGCGTGGGCGATAACCAGCTTCTCTCCGTCGCTTTCACGCCGACCGATACGGCCGATTACACCGGCGCGACGGCGTCGGCGCTGATCGACGTCATCACGGCGCCGACTTCCACCGTCGTCACGTCGAGCAACGCCTCCCCGAACGCCGGCCAGACAGTCACGCTAACGGCCACCGTTACACCCGCGACCGGCGCCGGCGAAACCGGAACCGTGCAGTTCCAGATCGACGGGAACATCGCCGGTTCGCCGATCGCTTTGAACGGAGGCGTTGGCGCCTACACGACATCTTCGCTGACGCCCGGCAGCCATAGCGTTGTGGCCATTTATGGTGGGGATCACGATTTCGCGGCAAGCGCGAGTGCGGCGTTCAACGAGAACGTGAAAAACGCGCCGCCACCAACGGTGATCGCCATTCCGTCGAACCAGACGGCGATCGCCGGGCAATATGCCACGTTTACCGCTTCGGGGACTGGCAATCCAACGCCGACCGTGCAGTGGCAGGTCAGCGCCGACGGCGGATCAACCTGGGCGAACGTGCCGGGAGCAACCGCGCCTGCTTATACGTTTAAGCCGACGACGCCGCAAAGCGGCTATCGCTATCGCGCCGTTTTCACGAATTCCAACGGCGCGTCGATTTCCGGCTCGGCGATACTCACCGTGCTCTTTGCCCCGGTCATCACCAAGCAACCCGCCAGCGCCAGCGTAAACGTCGGCGCCGCCGTAACCTTCACCGCCGCGGCCAATGGAAATCCCGCGCCCGCCGTTCAATGGCAACTCAGCATTGACGGCGGGACGACCTGGGCCCCAATCTCCGGCGCCACCGCGGCGACCTACAGCTTGCCCGCGACCCTTGCCGTCAACGGATATAAATACCGCGCGGTTTTCACCAACGCCAAAGGCGCCGCCACGACAAACGCCGCGACCTTGAAGGTCGCCGCCTTGGTCGCCCCCGCCGTCACCAAGCAGCCAGCCAGCCAATCCATCGTCCACGGCCATTCGGTCACGTTCACGGTCGCCGCGTCCGGCAATCCGGCGCCGACGATCCAATGGCAGCTCAGCGCCGACGGCGGCTCGACGTGGGCCGACATCGGCGGCGCGACCTCGGCCAGCTATACATTCACCACGACCACCGCGGAAAGCGGCCGCAAATATCGCGTGATCTTCACCAACTCCGCCGGCACGGCGATCTCCGGCGCGGCCACCCTTACCGTGAAATGATCGCCGGTCGCGCGCATGTTTTTTTGCGACGCGGGTTTCGCCGGCGAACTGATTGCTGGACACCTGCCGCCCATGCCTTAGAATCGTCGTCGGCTTCAACCAAGGATGGTTTGTGGAACAAGTCGCCCACCAGGAATATCGCGTTGAGTTGGACGTCTATAACGGCCCGCTCGATCTGCTGCTCTACCTGCTCAAGCGCGACGAATTGGATATTTACGACATTCCGATTGCGCGCATCACCACGACCTATGTCGAATATGTTCACATGCTTCGCGGCCTAAAAGACGCCGATGGACTGGACATCAACGTCGCCGGCGATTTTCTGGTGATGGCGGCGACGCTGATGGAAATCAAGTCGGCGATGCTTCTGCCGCGGCAGGCCCCGGGGGAAAAAGGGGAATCGTCGGCGGCGGCCGAGTTGGCCGACCCCCGACTGGAACTCGTGCAGCAGCTTCTGGAATACAAGCGAATTAAGGACTCGGCCAACGCGCTCGAACGCCGGCATGTCACGCACGCCAATCGTTACGCGCGGTATCCGGCGTTGCGCGACGTGGGAGAGGACGATCTGCCGCCGATCGATTTGGAAGAGGTGCAGATGTGGGATCTGCTGGCGGCGTTCGATCGGCTTATGAAGGAGGTCGGCGTCCGCAAGCCGCGATATCATGAGGTCACCTACGACGACACGCCGATCGACCTTCACGCGGCGGATATCGAAGATCGGCTCAAACGCGAGAAAAAACTTACGCTGCGGCAACTGATCGAAGGCCGCAAAAATCGAAGCGAGATGGTGGGCGTTTTTCTGGCGCTGCTCGAATTGATCCGCCAGAAGAAGATTCTGGTCGAACAGGCGTCGGCCGCGGACGACATCGACATCGTGGCGGCGCCGGACGAGCATCGCAGGACCTATGAACACGCATCGCTGAACCTGGCGGCGCCCATGAAGGAAGGTGCGCCGGCGGCGGTTTAGCCGAAGGCGAGTTGGAAATGGATCGAAGCGCGTCGGCGTATTTGCATCGACGGAAGTTTCGGTTTCATTCGCTCGAACCGTCGCGTCGACAGGAGACATCGCCCGTGAACCTGGAAGAAAAACTCATCTCCCTGGGCATCGCGCTCGCGGCTCCCGCCGGCCCGTTCGGCGCCTATGTTCCCGCGCGGCGCGTGGGGAATTTAATGTATGTCGCGGGGCAGTTGCCGATGAAAGACGGAAAATCGCTCGCCGTCGGACAGGTTCCCTCGCGATGCTCGATCGAAGTGGCCAGGGCCGGCGCGCGGCAGTGCGTCGTCAACGCGCTGTCGGCCGTGAAGGCGGTCGAAGGACGCGTCGATCATCTGGTCGGCGTGGTGCGGGTGGGGGCGTTTGTCAGTTCCGACGTGTCGTTTACGCAGCAGCCGTCGATCGCCAACGGGGCCAGCGAGTTGCTGCTCGAGCTTTTTGGCGACGCGGGAAAACACGTGCGGGCGGCGGTGGGCGTCAACACGCTGCCGCTCGATGCGGCGGTTGAAGTGGAATTCATCTTCGAAGTCGGGTGAAGGCAAAAAACAAATTAGCAAGTGAGAACGCACAAGCCGCCGCTATAATCGCCTCGATAAGATGATACGCCCCGCGAACATTCATGACGTGCCTCGCATTCAGCAGATTATCAACAGCCATGCCGAGCTGGGGAAGATGCTGTTCAAAAGCTTTGGCCAGCTTTATGAGGACCTGCGCGATTTCGGCGTCTTTGAAGAAGGCGGCGAAGTGGTCGGGTGCGTGGCGCTGACGATCATCTGGGCCGATCTGGCGGAGGTGAGAGCACTGGCGGTCGACGAATCGGCGCGCGGCCGGGGCATTGGCCGGCGCCTGGTTCAATGGAGCGTCAGCGAAGCCCGGCGTCTGGGCATCGCCCGGCTGATGGCGCTGACGTACGAACAAAAATTTTTCGAGAATCTTGGATTCGCGGTGGTACCGAAAGAGACGTTGCCGCTGAAGGTCTGGAGCGACTGCGTGCGTTGTCCCAAGCAACAGGGGTGCGATGAGATCGCGGTGGTGCTCGAGCTTCCGGACGTGATACGGCCCGACCAACCCGCCGCCCCTCCGACGCCGCGCGGGGTGAGCATTCCGGTCCTGGGATACGTGGATTCGGATGATTAGCGTCTGACGCTTACCAAATCACCCAATTTTCCTGGCTTGCCGATAACAATTCCCACTCGAATTTATTTTTGATTTTCCCCTTCCGGGATTTTCGGTCCTGATCTTATGATCCGGCGATCTCGCCAGTTGGTTCGGGAGTCCGAGTGCTTACAAACATTGAGACCGCAATGAAAACCAGGACGCGGGTGCTGGTCGTCGAAGACGACCGGACAAGCCGCGCCGCGCTGATTTCGCTGTTGCGCCTTTCAGGCTATGAGCCCATCGCCGCCGCGACGCTTGGCGAGGGGTTCGCGCTGCTGGAAAAGAATCCGCGTTTTGTCATTCTGGACCTGATGCTTCCGGACGGAAACGGCTCTGCGCTTTTGGCGCACATCCGCAAGAACGCCCTGCCGATTCGCGTGGCGGTGACGACCGGATCGATGGATTACAATGCGATGCTCGCCAATTCGCCCGAGCCGCCGGACGCGGTTTTCCCCAAGCCGTTGGATTTCGACGGATTGACGCGATGGCTCGACGCCAACGAACATCCGCACGGATAGGCGTTCAGGTTAACACCGTCACGATGACGGTTCGGCGGCGCGGCCGGGTGTCGAAGTCAATCAGGACGGCTTGCTGATATTCGCCCGTCAATAACAGGCCATTCTCAAACGGCAGCATGAGGCTTGGTCCCATGAGCGCCGCGCGAATATGGCTGTGGCCATTGTCGTCGTTCCAGGTGGCTTCGTGTTCGTAGCGGATATCGTCGGGAACGATTCGTTGCAGCGCGCCTGGCATGTCATGCTTGATCAGGCCCGCCTCATACTCGAGGGTCGTGAGAGCGGCGGTGCTGCCGACGACAAACAGGCAAAGAACGCCGGCGCCTTTGATGTCGCGTAATTTCTCGACCAGATGCGGATTGAGGTTGACGATGGCGTTGTTTCCGTCGGTCTCGAGGTGAAGGTTGAAACGGTTCATAAAACTCCGGCGATTCAACTCCGATCGCTTCTGGTCTATTATATGTCCGGCGCCGGTCCGGTGAAATCGCGCCAGGCGAAAACAATGCAATCGATCGATTCAGGACCCGCGCTGACCGCTCATACATACGCACCGGCCGAGGAGGCCGTGAACGCCGACCAATTGCGCGCGCTGCAGCGCCGCAAGCTGGCGGAGATGTTTGACGCGGTGCTGGCGACAAACGCGTTTTACCGCTCGAAGTTCGCCGGAATCAAATTTGATCCGAGAATCGATCCGTTGGAAAAACTCCCGTTTACGACGCGGGCCGAGCTTGAGGCGGATCAGATCGCCCACCCGCCGTTCGGAACGAATTTGACGTTTCCGATCGAACGGTATTGCCGATATCATCAGACCTCAGGCACCGGCGGCCGATCGATGCGATGGATCGACACCGCCGAGAGCTGGGGGTGGTTTAGGAAAATATGGGGGATCATCTTGACGTCGGCCGGAGTGGGGCCGGGCGATCGGATTCTTTTCGCGTTTTCATTCGGGCCGTTCGTCGGATTCTGGGGCGCGTTCGACGGGGCGGCGGCGATCGGCGCGATGTGCCTGCCGGGCGGGGGTTTGCCCACGCCGGCGAGACTGAAGATGCTTTTGGAAAATCGCGCCACGGTTGTCTGCTGCACGCCAACCTACGCGCTGCATATGGCCGAAGTGGCCGCGGGCCAGGGCCTGGATCTGGCGAATTCGCCGGTCAAGACCCTCATCGTCGCCGGTGAACCGGGCGGCAGCATCCCGGCCACGCGGGCGCGCATCGAGTCGGCGTGGGGCGCTCGCGTGATCGATCACACCGGCATGACGGAAATGGGCCCTGTTTCGTTCGAGTGCCAGCCTCGCCCTGGGCAAGGGGTTCATGTCGTCGAGAGTGAATTTATCGCCGAGGTGATCGACCCGGCGACCGGGGCGCCCGTGGATGACGGACACATCGGAGAGTTGATCTTGACCAATCTTGGCCGATGGGGCAGCCCCCTGATTCGTTATCGCACGGGCGATCAGGTGCGCCTGGCGCGCGGCCGCTGCGCGTGCGGGCGGTCGTTCGCGTTTCTGGAAGGGGGCATCCTCGGCCGGGTGGACGAAATGTTCATCGTTCGCGGGAACAATGTTTTTCCGACGGCGGTGGAAGCGGTGCTGCGAAGGTTCGATGAGCTGGCCGAGTTTCGTTGCACGATCGACCAAACGGCGGTTTTGACGCAGGTCCGCATCGAGGTGGAACCCAACGCCACGTGCGCCGCGCCCGATCTGCTGGCCGATCGCGTGAACCAGGCGTTGCAGCAGGCGCTGCATTTTCGCGCGGATGTTGCCGTCGTGGCGGCCGGCGCGTTGCCGAGATTCGAGTTGAAAGGCCGGCGGTTCGTGCGCGTTCGCAATGGCGGCGCTTGAACGCGCCTTGTATATTTGTCTAAACAACAATCTTTCGTTCCAAGCGTCTTTAGGAATGCCCGGAGACAAGGATTCATTGCCGTGCGCGTCTGGCATTGGACCCGAAAGTAAGGCGCCCATATGATCCCCTCCTCAGGCATTTGGAGGGGTGTCCGGCCCGCGGCCGGCGCGCCTCCCGTTACCTTCGCGAATCGAGGGACTATGAAATCGTCTATCCAAAACGTATTGCTGGCCGCTCTCACGACGGCTTCCCTGGCGTCGATCTGCTCTACCGCCGGCGCCAATGATTGGTATCGCTGGCGCGGACCCGAGCAGGACGGCGTGAGCCGCGAAACCAATCTCCCCGAAAAATGGTCGCCCGACGGCGATAACGTCGCCTGGACGGCGCCGGTCGGCGGAATGTCCAGCCCCATCGTCATGAAGGGCAAGCTCTACACCATCACCCGCGTCGGCGAAGTGCCGGCCGGCGAAGGGGCGCAGGCCAGTCTTGATCCGGGTCCCAAAACACAGGAAGCCGTCGTCTGTCTCGACGCCAAAACCGGAAAGCAAATCTGGGAACATGGCGCCAACATGTACATGACCGACGATCCCTTCCACCGCATCGGCTGGTCGAATGTCGTCGGCGATCCGGCCACCGGCCGCGTCTTCGCGCTCGGCGCCCAAAATGAACTGGATTGCCTCGATGGCGAAACCGGAAAGGTAATTTGGCATCACCAGGCGACCGAAGAATACGGCATCATCTCCACCTTCGGCGGACGAACGCCGTCGCCGGCGATCGATGAAAACCATCTGTACGTCTGTGCCGTCGCCTTCGGCTGGGCTGACAACGCGGGGGCCGCCTATCGCGTCTTCTGCTTCGACAAAAACACCGGCCAACCCGTCTGGACCAACCTCACCGGCGGCATTCCCACCGACGCGCCGTACCAAACCCCCGTCATCGCCAACATCAACGGCGAACATGTCCTGGTCACCGGATCGGGCGACGGCGGCTGTTATGCCTTTCAGGCGCGAACCGGCAAAAAAATCTGGGGATTCAAGTGTGCCAAGCGCGGGTTTAATTCCTCCGTCGTCGTCCGCGGAAATCGCGTCTACGTCAACTGGGACCTGGACAATATCGACTCGACCAAACTCGGCCGCATCATTTGTCTTGACGCCGAGCAAGTGGTTAACGGCGCCCCCAAGGAATTATGGCGCATCGACGGCATCGAAGCGGGGTTCCCTTCTTCGACGCTCACGGCCGACGGAAAAACGCTCTACGTGGCCGACGACAAGGCGATTATCTATGCCGTGGACACCGCCACCGGCCGGATGAAGTATCGCTCGCACGGGCTTGGCACGATCGGAAAGGCCTCGCTGGTGTGGGCTGACGGAAAGCTTTATTTTCCCGAGGCCAACGGGCGGATGTCGATTCTGAAGCCGGATGACGAAAAGAAGAAATTCGATGTGTTGAGCAAGGTGGATATTCCCGACAAGATGGGCCGCGAGTATGACCTGTTTGGATCGGTCGCGATTGCCGACGGGCATGTCTATCTGCAGGCGTCGAACAAGATGTTCTGCATCGGCCCCAAGGAGTTCGCGGTTCAAAGCGTCGCCATTCCGCCCGGCCCGGCCGAAGAACCCGCCGGCGGAGCGCAGAAGACGGCGATGGTGCAGGTGGTTCCGTGCGACGTCTCATTAAAGCTCGGTGAATCGGCGAAGTTCACGGCCACCGCGTTCGACGCCAAAGGCCGGGCGATCGGCGAGATCAAGCCGCAATGGTCGATCGACAAGCTGACGTTGCCCGCGCCGCGCGCCAGGCCGGCGGCGTTGATCCGTCCCGGCGGGGCGGGCGGGGCCGCGGCGCCCGGCGCGCCGGCGGCGAAACCCGCTCCCGCGCCCTCCGCGCCGCCGAGCGCTTCGACCCAACCCGCGGCGCCGATCAAGGCGGGCACGCTTCAAGGCGAAGTCTCCGCGGACGGCACGTTCACCTCCGCCAAGGGCGTGACCATTCAGGGCGGCGGCGTCTTTGCCGCCGATAACGGCGTCACCGGATTTGCCCGCGTGCGCGTCTTCTCTCCGTTGCCGTGGCACTTTGATTTCGAGAAGGATGTACTCGGCAAGCCGCCGCTGACCTGGATCGGCGCCGGGATGAAATTCGCCGTCCATGATCTGGAAGTGGACGGGAAGCCCAACAAGGTATTGACGAAGTTAACCGACATTCCGCTGTTCGCCCGCGCTCGAACGTACTTCGGTCAGCCGGACATGGCGAATTATACGGTGCAGGGCGACGTGATGGTGCGGGAGACGGTGTTGAACGACAACGGCCAGGTGATTCATAAGATGCCCGACGTCGGCATTATCGACAGCCGATATGTTTTGGAATTGAAAGGGGCGAATCAATGGCTTGGGTTGCACGCCTGGCCGGCGGCGTTGCCGCGCGACGAGCGCGAGCCGGGGCTGGCGCCGCACGTGGCGGTGAATTTCCCGTGGAAGGCCGACGAGTGGTATCACCTGAAGTTGACCGTCGAGCAGACGCCGGGCAAGGCGACGTGCCGCGGCAAGGCCTGGAAAGCGGGCGACGCCGAGCCGAAGGATTGGATGGTCACGCTGACCCACGACACGCCCAATACGCATGGCAGCCCGGGTTTGTGGGGCTTTTCCAATGCCCACGAAATTTATTACGACAACCTCATCGTGACGCCCAATCTCACCAATGCCCAGGCGGCCGCGAAATAAGAGCGGCGCCGTTATTCTCATCCGAGGTTTTCCCATGAGCTTGAATATGCTAAATCGAAAATCGGTTTTTGCGACGGCTGCCGTCGCGGCGGCGTCTTCGGTGATCTGGATCGGCGTCTGCGCGGGCGAGGGGGCCAAGCCCGCCGCATCCGCCCCCCCGGCGCCGGCCGCGCAACCCGCCGCCGCCGACGTGGCCGGCAAATTCGTCATCGATCAGCCGCACGTTCCCGTCGGCGAATGGCCGATGTGGGGGCTCACGCCGCACCGCAACATGGTCAGCCCCGAGAAAAATCCGCCCACCGATTGGGATGTCGCGACGGGGAAAAATGTGCTCTGGATTCAGCCGATCGGGTCAAAGAGCTACGGCAATCCGATCGTCGCCCAGGGATTCGTCACCATCGGCACCAACAACGAAGGCCATCGCGATCCCGCCAACACGCTCGACGGCGGCGTCGAGATGGCGTTTGACCAGTTGACCGGGAAGTTCCTCTGGCAGAAATTCTACGGCAAACTTCCCACCGGCCGCGTGAACGACTGGCCCGGCGAAGGACTCTGCGCGACCGCCTATAGCGAGCCGGGCAAACTCTGGTACTGCACCAACCAGTGCCATGTCGTCTGTCTGGACATGTCGCCCGGCGCCACCAAGCTCGCCGACGGCTCGCCGCCGGTGACGTGGGACGTGGACATGATCGCCAAGCTCGGCGTCTTCCCCCACAACATGACCTCCAGCGCCATCGCCTCCTGGGGCGATTACATCTACGTCATCACCGCCAACGGCGTGGACGACACCCACAAACACGTCGTCGCCCCCGACGCCCCCGCGATCGTCTGCTTCGACAAAAACACCGGGAAAGTCGTCTGGACCGACAACACGCCCGGCGCCAATGTGCTCCACGGCCAATGGGCCAGCGTGGCGATCGTCGAGATCAACGGCCGGCCCATCGTGATCGCTCCCCTCGGCGACGCCTGGATCTACGCCTACGACGCCCGCACCGGAAAAATCATCTGGCGGTTCGACACCAATCCCAAGGATTCGGTCTACCCCCAGACCCGCAACGAAATCATCGCCACGCCCTGCATCGTCGGGCCGCATATGTTCATCGCCAACGGGCAAGATCCCGAGCACGGCGAAGGATACGGCCATCTCTATTGCGTCGATATCACCGGCGCCGGCGACGTCAGCGAAGAACTCGACGCGGTCGCCGGGACGGCCAAGCCCAAGGTCGGCGATGAACTGGTGGCGCCCGCCGGCCAGGTCGCGACGCACAAAGGCAAGCCCAATCCAAATTCCAAAGTCGTCTGGCACTACTCGACCTACGACCTGAATCACGACGGCAAAATCGATCGCTCCGAGCACATGAACCGCACCATTTCGACGGCGCTGGTCACGCCCGAAGGCCTTTGCTTCGCGGCCGATTTTTCCGGGTTCCTGCATTGCCTCGACGCCAAGTCCGGCCAGGTCTACTGGACCTACGACATGGAATCGGCCATGTGGGGCTCGCCGATGTACGCCGACGGAAAGGTGTACGTGACCGACGAAGACGGCGACGTTCGTATTTTCCCCGTCTCCAAGACGATGCCGAAAAAGGACGACGTGATCGAGCATAATATGGGCGGCGCGGCGATCTATTGCTCGCCGGTGCTGGTGAACGGCGTGCTCTACGTGATGACCCGCGATCATCTGTTTGCGATAAAGGCCGGCGCCCAGTCGAAGCCCTTCAAGGCGGATTGAAGGCGGCGGGGAGCGCCCGACGTCGTCAGTGGAAATGAGCGAATCGATCGAAGCGGCCGAATGCGAAACGTGCCCGCCACGTTGCGCCAAAGCGCATTGGTCTCACATGGACGACGCGCTTGCAACGACGGTTGAAAAACCAACAATTATGACATTCATCCCGCGAGCCGCGGCAGGACATTGAGAATGTATCCATGTCTGGCGCGACTCCGCGGTGAATCCGAATCTGGATCCACCTTCATGGCAACTTCCATCGAAACCCGGGCACGTCAAGCGGCCGAACAACTCGACGCACACGTTCGGGAAATCGTCGCGTGGCACTTCAACCCCGACACCGGCTGCGAATTCTGGCTGAACTGGGCCAAAGAAAACAACATCGATCCACGCAAGGAAGTCCATAGTTTCGCCGACCTGAAAAAACTCGGCCATTTCGAAGACGAATGGCTGCGCGGCGGACCCGTCCGCCGATGGCTCCCGCGCGGGCTGGCGGGAAAGCCGGTCTACATCTTCGAGACCGGCGGCTCGACCGGCGTCCCCAAGAGCCGCCTGCAGGTGAACGATTTCCGCATCGATTATGAGAACTTTTCGACGACGCTCAACGACGCCACTTTCCCCAAAGGCGCCGACTGGCTCATGCTCGGCCCCTCGGGCCCGCGCCGCCTGCGGCTGGCGATCGAGCACCTCGCCCAGGTTCGCGGCGGAATCGCCTTTTGCGTCGATCTCGATCCGCGCTGGGTCATCAAATGTCTCAAGCGCGGCGAAATTCAGGAAGTGAATCTCTACAAAAATCACTGCATCGACCAGGCCCTCACCATCCTCCGCAGCCATCCGAACATCAAGTGCATCTTCACCACGCCCAAGTTGCTTGAGTCGCTTGCCGAGAAGATCGATCTCGCCCATTACGGCATCAAAGGCATTTTCTGCGGCGGCACGGAACTGACGCCCCAATTCCACCGTTTTGCCCGCGAAGAACTGGCGCCGGGAATCGATTTCGTCCCCACCTACGGCAACACGCTCATGGGACTGGCGACGCACAAGCCGTTCGATCCGGCCGACAACTACGAGGTGATTTATCACGCGCCCCAGCCGCGCGCGGTGGTTGAAATCATGGATTTCGACGACGTGGAAAAGAAGGCCGAGTATGGCAAACAGGGCCGGGTGATGCTGACGACGCTCACGAAAGAGACGTTCATTCCACGTTTTCTCGAGCGCGATCAGGCGATTCGCCGGCCTCCGTGCGAGCCGTATCCGTGGGATGGGGCGGGGAACGTTCAGCCCTACAGCAAGTTTGCCGGGACGGTCGTCGAAGGGGTTTATTGAGCCAAGGCGCCAGACAAATCCCGTCGGGATCGAGATGGCGGGTCCCCATTCAAGGGCGCGTCGTACCAAGGCCAGAGGTGATTCGCCAAACGCCGTTCGGCGATGAGCGCGGACACCTATTCGCCGCGTCATGACTATATCGCATGACGAACATGATAGATCGCCAATTAGCCTGGGCGGCTTCTAGTTACGCGGCTTTGATTTCAACGAACTCTTCCACGCTTCCCAGATCGCGAAGCGACTGCGGCGTGATCTTAACGTTCGCGGCGACGCCACGGTTGAGAACCGCATGCAGCTTATTGGGATATTTGGTCCAGATACATCCGCCGCGGCGCTTTGGCAGGGGGATGAAATTGCGACTGCGTAGCGCAAGCGGGCCGCTGATCGCCTTGTCCTTCATGAACAGACGCTCCAACGTCTTGCGGGCGCCTTCGCGGTTGATGTTTTTGCTGATCGTTACCCGAACCGTCTGGCCCGGCTTTGCTTCAATTGCCATAGTCTTGTCTCCGAATCGAAAGTCGAGCCAGTATACTCATAGCCAAGCGATTGGCAAGCGGCACTAAGCAGCGAAAGAAATCAGGAAGGCGGGCGGTTTGACGGACATCGGAACCGGTAAAAGAATTTTACGACTGAGAATCGCTAAAGTGTAATGACTGGCGGAAAATCAAAAGAAACCCATTAGCGGCGGTCGGCGCTCTTGATATACTTTTGACCTGCGGAGCCGGCCTTATGCCTTTTAGCGTTCTACAAGTTCAGCCGACACCCAATCCGAACGCCCTGAAGTTTGTTTTGGATGGTCATGTGACGGAAAATCGGCTGAGCTTCGCCCATCCGGCGGCGGCGGGCGACCACCCGTTGGCCTCGAAACTCTTCGCAATTGATGGCGTGGTCAGCTTGCTTTTGTTGGATGACTTTGTGACGGTCAGCAAGGCTCCAGCCGCAAAATGGGGGAGTATTACCGCAAAAGTCAAAAGAGTTCTCGCCGCCGACGCGGCGCCGAAGTGATTACACGGGCCGAGGCGGGGGGGATGAAGAACGGCGGGATCGATTTTTTCTGTCTCAGTAACGCACCGCAATTACCGCTTGCAATTATTCTTGCGCATTCGCTCTGGGTATTTCATCGCGAAATAGGCGCGAAAACGAAGTCCATGGTGATTGTTCATGAAATCCAAAAAGAGCTCTTTTTGGGTTGGACAGCGTTTCAGAACCGTTCCCAATAGGTATTGCTCGTTCTTGAGCCATTCCGCCTGGACGCAAACGTAGAATTTCTGCTGCTGCTCATCGATCGGCGTCAATTGGTCGAATTTTTTCAGCCTCGCGTCGGACATGCGTTTGATGCGTGCGATAATAAATGCGTCGTACAGACTTCCAAGCACTCGTAATTCGCCGGGCGTGAGAACGTTTGCGATATATTCCAATCGCCGGGAGGTGAAATGCCTTTGGAGCTGCTGGTAGAGGTCGCTCGGCAACAACTCCTTGGCCGTCGCCTTTAACGTATTTGACCCTTGCTTTAGCACGGTTCCCATCATTTCCGTCCCGTTCGCCAGGGACACAAGACAAGGAAGACGCAATAAACATACCCCAGCGCAGGTTTATTGCAAGATTACCGCTGACCTGGCAATTGGCCGCTTATCTATTCATCGGCCAATTCGTCAGGCGCCACCTCTCCAGAGGCAATAAGTGTGCTGGCTCACCTTGATGAGCGTTCAACCCTGATACGCCGGGCACACCGATCTGTTTGGATATAAAATATAAATGCGGCCGAGGCAGGCGGGATTGAATTACGGCCGCGATGAAATCCAGTCGGCCTTCATTCCGCCAGGCGGCGGGGGAGGGGCAAAAGCGGCGCGAAGGGCGCAGCGATTTGCAACCTGTGCGCCGCAACTCGACGGAATTTCGCTACTTGTGGGCGTTGGCGCCAACGGCTTGGGGTTTACGCGCCTCCGGTACTCGGAATTGCGTTTGGCAATGCTGGCATTTCACCAGCTTCCCGCGGATCTCGTCTTCCACGGTCAAAAACTTACGGCAGCGAAGATTTGGGCAGATTAGCTGTACCGACATATCCAGTTCTCCGCTCTCTTTATCGGCCGGGGATCGCGGCGGCTTGATTGTTTGCCGTCTTTCATTGCACGAGCGACTTCAACGCCTCCGGCAGATCCGAAACGCTCAACGGAGGATTCATCTTGAACGGCGTATACAACGGATCGCCCACGCAACACTGCATCCAACTCGTCCACGGCGTGGTCTTCCAATACACGTCGGCAAGCGGGATTTTCCCGGTCATCAGCAACGGGAAAAATTCGTCCGCCGGCGGGAACGATTGCAGATAAGGCTCATATACCGGGCCGAGCGTTCCCACGACGCCGGCCTTCAGCAAGTTGTAACACCAGCCACGCTCCTTGGAATCGTGCAGACTCATCATCTCGAAGCTGGCGATGTGAAACCCGACCGCCCCCTGGCTGAACTCGCCGGGCGCAACGTAATTCCGCAAACTGTACCATCCGCAGTAAACGGCGATATCTTTTTCCGAATCAGCCTTCATCAACGACTCTTTATTATCGAGAACGACTTTAAGTTTCGTCCTTGTCTGCAGGAGGTCGGCGAGATTTCGAATCGTTTGATCGTATTGACCGTAAGGCTCGGTCGGCGATTTGCCGCGCGCGTCGAGAACCACCTCGCCGCGCAGTCCCTCGTTTTCGACCTTGATGGAGGCGGCGATCAGATCGTGGACGGATTGTTCGCTGGGTCCGTCGAGGCGCATGACCATCAACGTGTGGCTGGGCAAGGCCATGCGCCCCGCATAATGAAAATTCAGCGGATTGAGCGCCCATCGCGCCCTGGGATAAGGCGGCCACCAAAGCAAGGAGAGTTCGCTGTCGAAGGCAGACTCGCTCTCGGCGGTGTCCAGCGAACGCGATTGTGCGACGATAATGCGCGCGCTATTCAAATAACCCAGTTCGGTCCGGAACAACTCGCGAAGCGCCGCTCGCCTCTGGGCGTCTTGCGGGCCGGAAAGGTTGTCGTTCACCTGCTTTTGCAGATCGGCGACGCGCTGGCGGGCATTGACGATTTCTTCGGCGGTCGGTTTCTTCGGGGCGATGTCGACAAAATCCGGCTGCATCAGTTTGTCGGCGGCCGCGGGCTGCCCGCCGAGGTTGCGCACGACGGTCATCATCTCCTCGTATACGTCCTCCCGTTTCTTCAGGTCGTCGATCTTCATCGCGTGATTGACGATCGACTTGACCGCCACTTCGGCTCGAAGAGCCAGGGAATCCAAATCGGTCGCCGCCGTCGAATGAAAATCCGGATCGATGGAGCCGGCCAGCGCCTCGATCATTTTCACCTGTTCTTCGATTTTGCCGCGGGCTTGCGCGAGTTCGGCTTTCAGGTCGGCGAGTTCCTTTTTGCCGGCGGCATCAAGACTCCGCGGCCCCACCCGCAACGGAACGCCCCAAAAGCTCACAAGGCAAGTGACCTTGCGATCCAGGCCATTTTTTTTCAGGAAATCGCGCACGACCGGGATGACTTTTTCGTCAAAGTCGGCGGCGCTCATGTCGCGCCATGGATCGGCCGGGTTCCCCGCCTCCAGGGAAAGCTCGAGAATGCGACCTGCCGGGAGATGACGCTGCTCGGCATAAAAGTCCGCCAACCGGCGTCCCTCCGGCGCCTTGGAATTGACGATCAGCACGATCTGGTCAGGTTCGAGCGCCGAGGCTATCGACGAAAAAAAAACGAGGCAGGCAATCAGGTACAGGAAAATCCGGGAAAGATGGATCCGGTGGGGCGTTTTCATCGTGGGTAATCGCCTGGGCTTGAATTCGCGCGTGAAAGGCTCATCCGTTATCAATACATCGTCTCCGTTCAATCTGTTGGCGCGCGAAACCGGCGCATCGAGTGATCGATGCGCCGGTTAATCGTTGGTTATAGAAGGCGGCAACAACCTGGAGCAGTTGTCAGGTTGTTCGCGCGTTTCTGCGTTTAGCGGCCCCGCTTGCGTGGCGTTTTTCGCGACGCAGGGTGGCTTCACCAACATGAGAAATGCGCTAGGTCGCAAATGGCGTGGAGCCACCGGCGCCCGCGGTGGTCGTGCGCTGGTTTTGGGCTTGCATCGCCTGTTGCTCGGCCGACGGAAGTTGAACCTGGGCCTGCTCGATCAGGCTCACCAGCGCCTTGATCTCGCGCAGCGATTCAGGGCTGCCCCACATGAGCACCCAGTCGACGTGCCAGTTGCAGCGCTCGAAAGTGCATTCCTGCAAGTGGTACAGCGTCTCCCGAAGGATCAGCGTGCAGGCAACGAATTTACAACGGATAAAAGCCTGACCGCTGATATAGACGGTCTGATTATGAAAGGTCTCCCCCTCATGTTTTGTCAAAAGCATCCGGACTCCATAGGTTTGAAAGCCTGGCCCCACGCGGGGCGAATTGTTCGAGTAACGTCGTCGCCAACCGCCATACCCTCCGGCCGGCAGCTGGCATCCGTCGGACGTACAACACTTATCGTCCAACCGATACGCAACTTTGCTAAGAATGTTCGGGATTGTCAACGCCGGATCGGAGGAAGGGGCAAGAAATTCTCATTTTGATGAATTTGGCGATTACACCGGCTTCAGCCGATATTTGCCCGGCGCGAGGATCGGGGCCTTGCCGGGAAGAGAGAATTTCATAGAATCGCACCACGGCCCGGGAACCACGGCCGCCGCCTTCCGTCGCGAAGCCTGCCGCTTTCACGCGGAGAACGGACTTTATCGGATGTTTGATCAGTACCAGTGTGACGGCCTCTTCGACGAAATGTTCGAGGTGCCCGGCAAGCCGCGGCCCCACTACAGCGCCGTGGCCAGCCGATTGAAATCGCTCGGCTCCACCGCATACAACAAACGCGTGCGAATGGCCGACCTGACTTTCCGCAACCAGGGCATCACGTTTACGGTTTACAGCGATCAGCGGGGCGTCGAGAAAATCTTCCCGTTTGACCTGATGCCGCGCATCATCCCCGCCAACGAATGGGACGTCATCGAACGCGGTCTGGTGCAGCGGATCACCGCCCTCAATCTCTTCTGCCAGGACGTCTATCGCGAACAGCGTATCCTCAAAGAAGGAATCGTCCCGCCCGAACTGATCTATGGCGCCAAGATGTTCCGGCGCGAGATGTTTCATGTGAGCGTGCCGCGAAACATCTATATCCACATCTGCGGCACCGATCTGATTCGCGACAAGGCCGGCTCATACTTCGTTCTGGAAGACAATGGCCGCACGCCCAGCGGCGTGAGCTACGTCCTGGAAAATCGCTCGGTCATGAAGCGGGTTTTCCCGACGCTTTTTGGCGCCTATAAAGTCCGCGCGATCGAAGATTACCCGTACAACCTGTTGCAGCTTTTACGCTACGTCGCGCCCAACCGCGTGGATGACGCGACAATCGCCGTTCTTTCGCCCGGCACCTATAACTCGGCCTACTTCGAGCACAGTTTCCTTGCCCGGCAAATGGGCGTGGAACTCGTCGAGGGGCGAGATCTGATTGTCGATAACGCCTACGTCTACATGCGCACCACCGCCGGTCTTCGGCGGGTGGACGTGATCTATCGCCGGGTGGACGACGATTTCCTCGATCCCCTCTGTTTCCGATCCGAAAGCGCCTTGGGAACGGCGGGGTTAATGGACGCCTATCGCTGCGGCAATGTCGCCCTGGTCAACGCGCCCGGCACCGGCGTGGCCGACGACAAAGCGATTTATCCTTTCGTGCCGGCCATGATTAAGTTCTATCTTGGCCAGGAGCCGATTCTGCCGAATGTGCCGACGTATATTTGCGCCAGGGAGTCGGATCGAAAATATGTCCTGGAGAATCTGGACAAGCTGGTGGTGAAAAGCACCAACGAATCAGGCGGATACGGCATGCTGATGGGCCATCAGGCGACCAAGGAAGAGCGTGACGTATTCGCCGCGAAAATCAAGGACGACCCGCGCGATTACATCGCCCAGCCGGTGGTTGAATTAAGCCAGCATCCCAGTTTCGTGGACGACCGGTTTGAAGGCCGCCGGGTCGATTTACGCCCGTATATTCTTTATGGCGAAAAAGTAGTGGTCATGCCCGGCGGGTTAACCCGCGTCGCCCTCCGCAAAGGAAGCCTGGTCGTCAACAGCAGCCAAGGCGGAGGAAGTAAGGATACATGGGTGTTGGAAGACGAAACCGCATAGGGAAATCCGATCCGAATCCGAGATCTGAAATCCTGAAACCTGAAATTTCAAATTTGAAATAATGTGAATCCGAAATTTTCAAATTTCAAATTTGAAATGATTTGAAATTCCAAATTTCAAATGCCGCTCTAATGCGGATTGGTTCGGCCTTCGATTTGATCTCTCACCATCGCGACGCGCTCGACAAGGCATAAGAAATGACTCACATCAATTTTCCCATTGTTCCAAAGTTTTCGGCCCACCAAAAGTCACGGCCAATGATGGCGCGCGACGCCGATTCGATGTTCTGGATGAGCCGGTATATCGAACGCGCCGAGCACATCGCGCGGCTCTTGCTCGTGAATTCCAACCAATTGATCGACGTCGGCGATCTCGCGCCAAAGCTTCTTCAGCAGCAATGGCTGAGTGTTCTGACGATCATGCGCACCGACCCGCCTCCCGGCGGCGAAAGTGGAAAAGACCTCGGCGGCCGAATCACCCAGCACATGGTTTTCAACGGCGAAAACCCCAACAGCCTCTTGAGTTGCGTCAGCAAGGCGCGCGACAACGCCCGCGGCATCCGCGAAAACATCTCCGCCGAGATGTGGGAGGCGATCAACACCCTCTACTGGTCTCTGCGCGGCGATGACGCCCCGGCGCGCTTCGAGGATTCATCCGAGGATTTTTACCGGCAAGTGATGACCGCTTCGATACTGTTTCAAGGCTTGACCGACCAAACCCTCGCCCACGATCAACGCTGGCTTTTCGCCGAGGCGGCAAAATATTTGGAGCGCATTGACGTGACATGCCGGGTCATCGAGATGAAGTACACCATCCTGCAATCGATCGGCGGGCAAATGGAAACCGCCCTCCGCAACATCCAATGGATGGCCGTGCTCCGATCCTGCTGTTCGATCGAGGCTTACCGCCGTCATCATCTTGGCGAGATGGATCCGATCCGCGTGGCTTCGTTCCTGATCCTTGAGCCGCACTTTCCGCGGAGCGTTCGCTATTCGGTTTGCGAGGCTCATCGAGCCATCGGCGCCATCCGCGTCGAAACCGGCAGTCTGGCGGTCGATCCCGCCGAGCGCGTGCTTGGCAGGCTCAACGCCCAGCTTGAATACGCCGAGCCGTCGGAAATTTTGGATATGGGAATTCCGAATTATGTGCAGAACATTCAACAGCACGTCGCCGAGGCGGGCCTGGCGGTGCAGAAGCGGTATTTCTTATATTAAGGCGAAATCGTCAGCGGGCAACGGGCGACAGCCGCGCGAGACTTGAAAACTCGGGAAGTCAAAAGGAAGCATGCACGCCCGCGTTACACGTCCGATGAATCCTTGCGATGCGGGATTATCAGTGCTTGATCACCATATCCGTCAGCCCCGCGTCGATAAATTGTCCGCCGGAATGTTGATTACAATGAATCGCGATCACGTTTTTCCCCGGCTTGAGCGTCGCCCTGACCTCCGGAGAAATCTCGAACGACGTATACTCGCCGACATATCCGCTGACCTTCAGCGCCAAGACTCCATTCAGATACACCTCGGCGTCGTCGTCATGATGCAGCGACAACTGCGGGTCATGCAGCTTCGTCTCCGGCAGATCAAACGTCCTGCGAATCCAGATGTCTCGCCCCGTCCACTCGGTACCAATCACCGCGCCCGGCGTGCCGTGCGAACCAAAACCGCCGGCGCCCTGCTTCCAGGACGAATCATCAAAAGTTGACGCAAACCAATCGTCCGCCGGCTTCTCCAGCGTGTAATGCCAAATACACGACTTCTGCATGGCCGACGGAACAATGACGATCGGCTCAGGGATGTTATCCAACTTCCCCGTGTTCACATCGTGCAGCCGCCGCTCGTCCGGCTTAATCACCTCTCGATCGTACGTCAGCAGCCCGTTGCACTCGGTCTCCACATCCGTGATCTGCGTATACACGACGGCAGACAATCCCTCGTCCTTCAGCCGCCACGCTTTGGCCAGCATCTTCTCATAAGCGGCCGTGAGCTGATCGCCGCCGCCGACGCCTCGATAGCCCCAGGATTTTTCGGTCCAGGTATGGTGGGGCGTGGCAAGTCCAAGGCCGCCGAATTCTCCCAGAACCGATGCCCGCGTTTCCTCCGGCCTGGGCATGGACGGATCGGGATAATGATGCATGTCGATCACGTCGCCCACCTTCATGTCGGTCCAACCGCTGGCGTTGTCCACCAGCCGGCTCGGATCAAGCTCCTTGACGTGTTTGGTCAGGCGCTCGGTATCGTACTGGCCCCAACCCTCGTTGAAGACGACCCACAGAACAATGCTCGGATGATTATTGCGACCTTCGATCAAACGGTCGAGCTCATGCTCGAACTGCGTCTTTTCGATCGGGGCCCGCTGATCGTGAATCGTGGTCAGGCGCGACAACTCGGTCTGATATTTTTCCTTCGCCAGCGGGTTCTTTCCCTTTTGCCGTTTTTCAAGATGTTCCAGTTCGGGACCGCCGGGAACATCACGCATGGATGGCATGTCCTGCCAGACCAGCAGCCCAAGCTTATCGCACCAGTAATACCAGCGTTCGGGTTCGACTTTCACATGCTTGCGAGCCATGTTGAAGCCAAGTTTTTTCATCGTTTCGACGTCGAACTTCAAGGCTTCGTCGGTGGGAGCGGTATAGATTCCATCCGGCCAGAACCCTTGATCGAGCGGGCCGACCTGGAAAACAAATGTGTTGTTGAGCATGGGGCGCAGAATGCCTTTGTCGTCTTTGGCCATGCTGATTTTCCGCATTCCGAAGTAGCTTTCGACGGCGTCGATCGCATCAGGCTTGCCGGCGAGCGCCACCCGCAATCGGTAAAGATGCGGCGACTCGGGCGACCAGAGCTTGGCGCCGGGAATCTTGATGGTGACGCCTTCCTTGATGCTCCCGTCGGCCGCGCCGACAACCGCTTCGCCGTCGAGAACCTCGATTTTGCAGACGGCTTCTTCGTCGCCGATGGCGCGGCCGGTGATCTTCACCGTGCCGGCGTCGATGTCCGGCTCGGCATGAATGTGCTCGATGAAATGCTTGGGGACCGGCTCGATCCAAACCGTCTGCCAGATTCCGCTGGAGGGCGTGTAGAAAATACCGCCGGGTTTCATCGTCTGTTTGCCGCGGGCGTGGTTGCCGATGTCCGGCGTATTGACGACGCCGACGATCAATTCATTTGGACCCTCCTTATTCAGCAGGCGGGTGACGTTGAATCCGAAGGCGTCGTAGCCGCCTTTATGATTGCCAAGTCTTTTGCCGTTCAGGTAGACGGTGGCGTCCCAGTTCACGGCGTCGAAGTGGATCAGCACATTTTGGCCATTCCAATCTTTGGGAACCTCAAACGTCCGCCGATACCAACTGGCGTCTTCGTGGCGCATGACGCCGGAGAGCGCCGACTCCATGGGATACGGCACGAGAATTTGTTCGGCGAGATCTTTGCCGACCGGCGTTTCGTCCCCCTCTTTTGCGGCGGCGAATTGCCACAAGCCGTTGAGGCTCATCCACTGTTTGCGAACCATTTGCGGCCGCGGATATTCCGGCAGCGCATTGGCCGGCGTCACATCCTTGGCCCAGCGTGTTTTCAGCGGACCGCCCGCCTGCTTCCACTCGGCGTTCGCCGAAGCCGACAGCACGCCCACCGCAAGCACAAACAAAACCGCCACGCATTTCGCACACCACAACGTTTGCATAAATGGGTCTCCGCGATCCACTGTAGTCCGCAAACGCTAGGTGGCAAGTGGCGATCTATCCGTCTGGGCATATCGATGTCGGCAAGTCTGCAATCATCCACCGGCGCCAGGGCGCACAGCTGGCCGCCCCCATCATTGGCGCCAGAACGTAGATCCACAGGTGCTCCAGATGGCCCGACACGATCGCCGGCGCCATGGATCGGGCCGGGTTCATCGACGCGCCGCAAATCGGGCCGGCGAACATCGCCTCGAACGCGATCACGCCCCCGACGGCGATTCCCGCCATGAGTCCTTTTTCTTTCGGGCCGCTCGATACCGACAGGATCACGAACATCAGCAGCGCCGTTAAAATGAATTCAAGCACGAACGATCGAACAAGCGATCCGTTTGGGATCGTCGCGCCAAGCGTCGGATGATCCGGAAACATCATCCGCAAAACAGCGCTGGCGGCGAAGGCGCCGACCAACTGGCTCACGACGTACGGAACGACGCGGCGCGCCGCAAGCCGGTGGGCGAGCCAGAAGCCGATGGTGACGGACGGATTCAGATGGGCGCCGGAAATATCTCCCACGGCGTAGATCATCGCCATGACCACCAGTCCAAACGTCAAGGCGATGCCGACGTGGGTAATGGCGCCGTGGGATACGTCGTTAATGACGATCGCGCCGGTCCCGGCGAAGACCAGCGCAAAAGTTCCGATCATTTCCGCGACATATATTCTCATCGCGCCGACTCCAGTCTTTCGTGAATGTGCACGATAAATTCGCGAATTTCGTCTCTCACCCGACGGTAGTGCCCGAGCGCTTCCTCGCGCGTCCCGGCCGCCGCGGCGAGTTTGGGCGGATCGTCAAAGCCGACGTGCAAAAGCTTGGTTTTGCCGGGAAAGATCGGACAGGATTCATGCGCGTGGTCGCAGACCGTCACGACGTAATCGAAGGCGATTTCGCTCAGTCCATCGACATGCTTGGACGACTGGCGGCTTATATCTACGCCCGCCTCGGCCATCACGGCCATGGCGTCACCGTTCATTCCATGCGGTTCAACGCCGGCGGAATAAGGATCGATCGAGTCGCCTTGTAGCGCCCTGGCCCACCCCTCGGCCATCTGGCTGCGGCATGAGTTCCCGGTGCAAAGAAATAAAATCTTCAGCTTCGACATGCGCCCAATGTAAACCTTGAACCAACGTGCAAGGTCAAGCGCGTGCACCGATTTTTTTCCCAATCGGTTTGCACGCGACGGGAAGGCGCCCTTTCATCCGGCGGATGTCGTCGCACAGGTCCGGACCGTCGCCCTTGCAGCATCGGCTCAGCGACTTGGCCAGAACCTTCTCGACATGACGCAACTCCTTGACTCGCTTTCGAATTTCTTCAAGGCGGTTGCGCATCATCGCCAAGACCTGCTCACACGGCGGGTCGTCGCAAAACGTAAGCTGCAAAAGCGATTCGATATCGCAAAGACTCAACCCCGTCGCCTGGGCGGATCGGATGAACTTCAGCCGTCGAAGCGCCGCCGCGCCATAGCCGCGGTAGTTTCCGCCGGTGCGAAAGTCTGGTTTTACCAGACCTGCGCGCTCGTAAAATCGGATCGTTGACGTCGGCACTCCCGCCGCCGCCGCAAACTGCCCGATGGTATATCCGTCCATCGCGATCATTCTAACGCCCGGCAGTGGTCAACAAAAAATCCCCCGGCAACCATCGGCGGCCGGGGGATTGAATTTCAGATCGCAATGCGTGCGGCGAAATTACTTGGCGGCGGAGGTGGTGATCCACTTCTGGCCGTCCTTCTCGCTGACAACGCCGGTCACTTCGACGTTTTCCTTGGGGGCCTTGCAGACTTCGCTATGGATGGTCTTGGCTTCGGGGCCCTTGATGTAATAGACGACTTCCTTGCCGTCTTCCTTGACCACCAGGGCGGCCTGGCACTTTTCTGTCTTCTTCAAGTCGCACTTGGCGCAGGTGGCGGTGCCCTTGAGCGTGACGGTCGCGGCGGCGTCGGCGGCCATCGTGAACGAAGCCGTCAGACAAAACATCACGGCGACGGCGAACAAAGCAACAATCTTCATAAAATCTCCTCACCCGAAATCGGGATTTTTTTGAACGCGGGGTCGGGTCTCCAACCTCCTGCGATCGACAGGGCGACGAGTTGAATGTGAACAGCGCCTCGCCCGGTCGCGCTGCCCACGGTATACGTTTCTACCCGCCTCGTCCGTGAGCGTTGCTTAAGCTCCGATCCATGAAGCTTTTTTTAATCGTCCCCCGATTGCCGCGGCGAATTTCAATAACATACCGCATGCGCCAGGGTAACTTCAACCATCGGAGGTAATTTAGTGGGCCGCATAAGCTTCCGCCGTCTTGGCGTCGGTCATCTCTGGTTCCTGGTAGCGGTGATTGTTTTCGCGGCCGCTCGCGCACGCGGGGCGAACGCCGACGCGCCCGATTTGATTGTCTTTCACGCCAAAATCGTCACCGCCGACCCCGGTTTTTCCGTTCATCAGGCGATGGCGGTGAGGGCCGGGCGGATTGTTTCGCTTGGGACCGATGAACAGACGCTGGCCGGCAAGGGCGCCGATACGCAATTAATCGACGCCAAGGGCCGGATGGTGCTTCCCGGCCTGATCGATTCGCACGTTCATCCCGATGCCGCCATGACCGAGTTCGATCATCCGGTTCCGGAGATGGAATCGATCGGCGACATCCTGGCTTATGTGAAGGAGCGCGCTCGGGTCGTCGGGGAGGGAAACTGGATCGTTGTTCAGCAGGTCTTCATCACCCGCCTGAAAGAACAGCGCTACCCGACGCGCGGCGAGCTCGATGCCGCCGCCCCAAAAAATCCGGTCCTCTTTGCCACCGGCCCCGACGCCTCGCTCAATACGCTCGCCCTCTCCCTCAGCGGGATCGACAAGGATTTTCGCGTCGCCGACGGCGGCCCCGGCTATGCCGAAAAAGACGCCTCAACCGGCGCCCCGACCGGAATCCTTCGCGGCTGCACCCGCTACGTGAAAAGCAAACCGACGGACAAACCCGCCACCGAACAAGATCGTTATCGGCGCACGATCGCGTTGTTCAAGGACTATAACTCCGCCGGATTGACGACGGTGGCCGACCGCGCCGCCGAGCCGGACGCGATCGCGCGATACATAAAAATGCGCGAGGCCGGCGACCTCACCGTGCGCCTGGCCGTCTCGGAACATGTGACGACGATCGGCACGCTGGAATCGATCGAAAATCACATCCGCCAGATTGGAAACAGTCCCCTGCGCAAAGACGATCCGATGCTCCGCCTGATCGGCGTCAAAACCTTCCTCGACGGCGGCATGCTCACCGGCAGCGCTTACATGCTACAGCCCTGGGGCGTGAGCAAAATCTATTCGATCACGGATCCCGCCTATCGTGGCGTGCTGCTGATTCCCGCGCCGCGCGTGCTGCCGATCGCGAAAGCCGCCGCCGAGGCGGGATTGCAATTCACCGCGCATTCCGTCGGCGACGGCGCCGTGCGATTGCTCCTGGACACCTACGAACAACTCGAGCGCGACCTCCCGCCCGGCGTCTTACAGGCGACCCGCCCCTGCATCACCCACTGCAATTTTGTCGATTCCGCCGACATCAAACGATTCCATCGACTTGGCGTTGTCGCCGACGTTCAACCGGTCTGGCTCTATCTCGACGCCCGCACGCTCGACGCCCAATTTCACGACGAGCGCCTTTCGCGATTTCAGCCGTTGCACGATTTATTCCAAGCTGGCGCCATCCTCGGCGGCGGTTCCGACCACATGCAAAAGATCGGCGCCCGCCGGGCGATCAATCCCTATGATCCGTTTTTGGGGATGGGCACGGCCGTCACGCGAGCCGCCCGATGGTTCGATCATCCATTGCATCCCGAAGAGGCGCTCACGCGAGAACAGGCGATTCGCATGTACACCTCGAATAACGCGTATGTGCTTTTCAAGGAGCATCAAGTCGGCTCGCTGGAAGCCGGCAAGTTCGCCGATTTCATCGTCGTCGATACGGATATTTTGACGTGTTCCGCGGAAAAGATTGCCGAAACGAAGGTTTTGAAGACGTACCTGAACGGGAAACTGATCTTCAGCGCGTCGTAAAACAATTTGATCACGGCCGCGATGCCGAACCCGAGGGAAACGCCGAGTGAAACGGTATCGCGTCGTCGCGTCTAATTTTAATAAACTAGATGCGACGCCGCCGTCTGCGGCTGATTTATCCATGATACCCAATCTTTTCGCCGAGGCGTCGGCCACGGCGTCAACGGAATCAGGGGCGCCTCCTCCGTCGCCTTCTGTCCCAGGCTCGACCATCGCCATTGTTCCGCCCGCGCCACCATTGCGGCTCGTAGCGGATTGCGTTCGACGTATCGGGCGACCGTCGTGAAATGAGCGTCATCCTCCGTGGGAAATGACTTATATCGCCCTTGATAGACGCTGCCGTAGCCCACCCGGCAACGATATTCCCCCCAGCGGCGGACATGAGTGATCGTCAGTTTCTGCATGAAGCGGGCGAGATCGCCGTCGCGTTCGGGCCAAAGCAACAAATGCCAATGGTTGGACATCAGGCAAGGGTCGGAAAGCGGGACAGGGTCGGAAAGCGGGGGTCGGAAAGCGGGACAGGTGCGCTTTTCCCGGACTCAATTCGATACCGTCTTTGGCCGGCCCGTCGGCCGATGACTCGATTCCAAACCCAGCGTCCGTGTTGTCGGGACCAGAAAATGTACCAGACCAGAAAATGTACCAGGTGCGCTTTCCGGAACCAGGCGATTCTACTGTACGCCGCCACAAGCGTATTTGCTTTCAAGGAGTACCATGTCACCTCGGTTGAAGTGGGCAAACTCGCGGATTTCGCTCTGATCAACGCCGACATTCTCGACTTGCCTGCCAGGAAGATC
>DASZME010000073.1:0-4782 GCA_035551995.1 Tepidisphaeraceae bacterium | reverse complement strand
AGTCGGTGAAGACAAAGAAGCCGGCGCCGAACGGGCGGACTTTGGAAAGCGCCATGCCGTTGATGCACGCGCCCATCGCCATTTCGCGGATGCCAAAGTGCATGTTGCGGCCGTGATAGCTGAAAAGGTCCTTGGCGTGGGCCTGTCCGTGGCTATCGACGCCGCCGGTTTGTTGGGTAAGCGAGGCGGGCCCGAAATCGCCGGCGCCGTCGAAGGTGAGGCGCGTCTTGGTGGATGGGGCGAGATCAGCCGCGCCCCCCATCAGCCAGGGAACCGCTTGAGCGATCGTGTTGAGCACCTTGGCCGAGGCGTCACGACCGGCGACGCCTTTTGCGTCGGCGGGGAAGGTTGGGATATTCTTATCCCAGCCGTCGGGCAATTCCCGCTTTTGCATCCGATAGAGATGATCGGCTTCGGTCGGGAATTTAGCTTTGTAATCGTCGAATTTCTGCATCCAGGCGTTGCGGGCGGCGGCGCCTCGTGCGCCGATGCCTTGCTGGAAATGCTCGTAAACGCCGTCGGGGACGTAAAATTTCTTATCGACGGGGAAGCCGTAATTTTTCTTGGCGCCTTCGATTTCCTTATCGCCGAGCGGTTCACCGTGGGCGCCGTGGGTGTCTTGCTTGGTCGGCGCGCCCCAGCCGATGTGGCTATCGACGATGATCAGCGTCGGACGGCCCTTGGTGTTTTTGAAAACCTCGAAGGCGCGCTGCAGCATTTGCAGATCGTTGGCGTCTCCGACGCGCGTGACGTTCCATCCGTAGGCGATGAAGCGGGTGGCGACGTCTTCGCTGAAGGCGAGGTAAGTTTCCCCTTCGATGGTGATGCGGTTGTTGTCGTAGATCCAGCAGAGGTTATCGAGCTTGAGATGCCCGGCGAGGCTGGCCGCCTCGCTGGCGACGCCTTCCATCATGCACCCGTCGCCGCCGAGGGCGTAGACGTTGTAGTCGAACATCGTGAAGTCCGGACGATTAAAATGAGCGGCCATCCATTTGCCGGCGACGGCCATCCCAACGCTGTTGGCGTAGCCCTGGCCAAGGGGGCCGGTGGTGGTTTCGACGCCGCTGGTCCAGCGGTATTCGGGATGGCCGGGGCACTTGCTTTCGAGCTGGCGGAATTTCTTGATTTCGTCCAGCGGCACCGATGGCTGCCCAACAATCTCATACTTGGCGTTGACGGCTTTCACGCCGGTCAGATGAAGCATCGAATAAAGCAGCATCGACGCATGACCGGCCGACAGGACGAACCGATCGCGGTTGGGCCAGATCGGATCGCTGGGATCGAAACGCAGGTAGTTGTTCCACAGTTCGTAGGTAACGGGCGCCATGGCCATGGGCGTACCGGGATGACCGGAATTGGCCGCCTGCACGGCGTCCATCGCCAGGCAACGGATGGTATCGATACACGTCTTGGTCATCGGATCCTGCTGAATCATCGCGTCATTCCATTAAAAACCGGTTGGTTCGATCGACCGCCTTGGGCCGCGGGGATGGAACATTGTGTGGAAACTGATGCGAAATGGAAGATCGCGACGCGATTTTTTGTGATGATAAATGCGACGGTCTCTTGGGTGCGCACAAAAAAACCCAGGGATTCAATCCCTGGGCTTTTGGGCTTTTGCAATCGGATCGCGCGAAAGCGATCCCGCGAGATCGCGTCATCCTCCGAGCTTGCTCGTCAGAAGCGGGAACTGCTTTTGCTCAATTTCCTTTTCGATGATGATCGTCGGTTTAACGAGGATCAGAAGAACCTGTTCGTCCTTGGCCATCGAATGGTTGGTGAAAAGGCGCTTGAGGAACGGAACCTTGGAGAGGATTGGAACGCCGGCCTCACGCTCGGTTTCGCCGGCGATCGATTGGCCGCCGAGGAGGAGGGTGCCGCCGTCGGGGACCGAGACGGTGGTTTTAACTTCGGTGATCTGGAGCTCGGGTTCCTGAATGGTACCGCTGGGAGAACTAAACCCGCCGACGACGCCGAATCCGAAGCCGGCGCCGGTGCCTGTGCCTACTCCGCCGCCGGCGGTGTTGGTGCCGTTCTGGAAGGTAAACGAGGCCAGATCGAGCAGCGTTGAGAGCTGGGGACGCAGCGTGAGCGTTACATATTTACGGTCGGCGGACACCGTGGCGCTGACGTCGAGCAGCACGCCGGATTCGACGATGCTGACGATGGGCGTGAAGGAGCTGACGCCGGTGCCGACGGCGGCGGTTAGATTGCTGACGTACGCCTGCTGGATGGCGACCAGCACATAAGCGCGCTGACCATTAAACAGCGTCACGCGGGGCGCCTGCACGAAACTGCTTTTCTGAGTCGCTTCCGTGGCCCGCAAGAGCAGGCTGACCTGGAAATCGTCGAGGTACGTGGCCGAGGTGGTGAGTGAGGTAACGGTTTTGCCGAGACTTCCCGGCACGCTGGTGGTCGGGCCCATCGTGTAATTGGAACTGCTGTTGTTGATGGCGATGGGGCTGAAGTTTTTGTTCATCGCGCTGTTGAGGTTGAAGATCATGCTGAGGTTGACCCCAACGTCCTCGACAAAGTTGCGCTGAACGGTAAGGAATCGCGTCTCGATGGTGACCTGAATCGCGCGGGTTTCGCGAAGCTGTTCGAGAAGATTGACCAGCGCGTGCTGATTTTCAGGCGTTTGAGTGACGATGAGCTGGCCCTGAAGTTCGCGGATGGATCCGACGGTCCCGCCGGAATCGCGCCAGCTTTCGGGGGAGACGGTATCGGTAATGAGTTTGGTGATTTTCTCGATTAACTCATCGCGCGTGGGCCCGGCTTTTTCCTGTCCGGTACCGCCGCTGAATAGATTTCCGCCACCGCCGCCACCGCCGCCACCGGCCCCGGCGCCGCCCTGCTGGCCCGGGTTTTGGGACTGGTTATTGCTCGTCGTATTCAACGAAAAGTCCGGCGCGTCGGTGAAGTCGGGAATGTTGATGATCAGGTCGCGAATGTCGTACACGCGGGTGATCGTGTTCTTGGCCAGATCGTCGGTGGTCGAGATGGTGATGACGCCTTCGTCGATGGTGTATCCGAGCTTGGCCGTTCCGCCCCCGACGCTGTCGAGGATGACGGCCAGCGCCTTGGAAAACTTCACGTTGCGCAACTTTGCGCTCACGGGCGCGTTTTTATCGACGGCGGCGGCTTCGAGACTCTTCCAGTTCACGAAGATATTGGCGCCGCTCACGTCGCGGAGGAAATCGACCACGTCGCTGAATCCCACGCCGTCGAAGGTGACCTCGGGCAACGCCCGGTCAAGCTGCGCCTGCACGGCACGGTCATCCTTGCTGTCGCCGCGCTCCTGCTGCACGGTTTGATCGCGGGTCGCGCTGATATCCGGCCAATCGGTCGGGTAACGAAGAATGTCGTCGTACGGGATCAGCCGCTCGTCGGCGGCATTCATCTGGTTGGTGAACTGGCGATCCTGCAACTCATTATGAATCCGCTGAACCTGGAATTGCCATTTGTCCTCGAGCATCGGGCGTACGCCCAATGCGTAAGCGTCGTTGGGATCGAGGACGAGAATCTGATCGACGACGCCGAGGGCTTCGCGATATCGCGTGGCCTTGGTGTGCTCGATGGCCGTCCGCTGAAGGTCGGCGACCGTCCGCGCCCGCTCCAGGGCGGCGCGCTTGCGGTCTTCGTCGATCTGCCTCACCGCGTTCACCTGGCGATCCCGTTCGGCGTTGAAGCGCGTCCGCTCCATTTCGCGATCGAGATCCAAACGAGCGGCGGCAATTTGCTGATCAAAGCCCCGCAAATCCGACTGCGGAAAAATCGCCCGATCCGAACCGGCGGCGTACTGCGCCCGTTGAAGCGCGGTTTCCGCCAGGCCGAACTGATGATCCTGAGTCGCTTGCCGGGCCTCGGCAATGGCCTTATCGAAACTGTACTTGATCGCGCCGATACGCTCATTATTAATCGCCTGCTGCTCGGCGATTAAATTCGGCGATCGCGTGCTGCGGCCCTGAAGCGTGAGAATTTGATCCAGCCCGGCCTGCGCGCTGGCGTTATTGGGGTTGACGCGAACGGCCTCGGCGTATTTGTCGCGGGCTTCGTCGAGGCGGTTGGCCGCCTGAAGCTCGCGGGCCTGACGGACAAGGATATCCGACTGTGAAACCGCCTGTTGGTGCTGAAGGTCCTCGGCCCGCGCGGTGACGTTCAGGGCGGCGTCGGCCGCGGCGTCGGCGGGAGCGGCGGGGGTCACGGCGGCGACGGCGCCGGGCGTCGGGGCGCCGCCGGCCGGCGCGGCGCCGACCGTGCGATCCGACGATTCCTTCTTGTCCATCTTCTCCAGATACGACCCGGCCGAATCTTCCCACAAACTGGGCTTCTGGCTGTAACCTGCATCGATGGCCGCTTTGAAATCCTTGCGGGCCGACACCCAATCGCCGCCTCGGTACTCCTCTTTGGCTCGAAGATACAGCTCGCGGCCGGCTGGCTGAGGCGCCGATCCCGGAGTAGCCGCCGGAGTCGGCGTGGTCGTAGCGGGTACGTCGGCGCCGGGCGTCGGTGTCGGTGCGGGCGCTGGAGTCGCGGCGGGAGCCGAGGTTGCCGGAGCAGGTGCGTCGGCCGCAGGCGCGGGAGTCGGCGTCGGGGCCGGCGCGGAATTCGCGGCGGGCGCGGGGGTCGTCGGAGCAGGTGCGTCGGCGGCGGGCGCCGGAGTCGGTGTCGGCGCGGGCGTCGCGGCGGGCGCGGGGGTGGTCGGAGCAGGTGCGTCGGCGGCGGGCGCCGGAGTCGGAGTCGGCGCGGGCGTCGCGGCGGGCGCGGGGGTGGTCGGGGCCG
>DASZME010000072.1:0-109415 GCA_035551995.1 Tepidisphaeraceae bacterium | reverse complement strand
GTCGATCTTTGAGTACATCGAGGTGTTTTACAATCGCAAACGGCTGCACAGTTCGTTAAACTACATGAGCCCCGAAGCGTTCGAGGCGAGTTTCAATTAGTCACTTCCCCGCGCCCGCCATACGGGGGGAAGTTCAGATAGATCTTTCGTGACGGCTTATTCGTTGCGATGATTCTACAACGAGAGGCGGATTTTTCACCGCAAGCACTTATTTCCAATTCAAAGCCGTTTGCGAGGCGCCGCGACCGATACACTTCATCAATTCTGAATACTCGTTCCTCTATTTTGCGTCTTTGCATCTATCGTGACCATATTAACGAGCATTCTCCGTCGCCATCGCATCGTCACGCGCCGCGCCGATCGCCACTCGGGGCGATGTCGGCGGACTCGTTTGTAAATCCACCATTTCTCGATATCGCCCGCTCGCCTGCATCAGTTCATCATGGCGCCCCTGTTCGATGATCCCCCCTTTTTCCAAAACCAAAATCCGGTCGGCATGGGCGATCGTGCTCAAACGATGCGCGATGACAAAACTCGTTCGGCCCCGCATCAGCGTTTGCAAACTCGATTGGATCAGCCGTTCGGACTCCGTATCGAGATTGCTCGTGGCTTCGTCAAGGATCAGGATGCGCGGGTCGGCAAGAATCGCCCGCGCGATGGTCAGGCGCTGGCGTTGTCCGCCGGACAGTTTTACGCCGCGCTCGCCGATGATTGAGTCGTAGCCATCGGGAAGTTTTTCGATAAATTCATGAGCATTGGCGAGCCTGGCGGCGTCGGCGATTTCTTCAAGCGTGGCGCCGCGACGGCCGTAGGCGATGTTTTCGCCGATGGTTCCGTCGAAGAGGAAGGTGTCTTGTTCGACGATGCCAAGCAGTCGGCGGTAGCTGTCGAGGGCGATGTCGCGGAGATCGACGTTGTCGAGCAGGATTACGCCGGACGTCGGATCGTAAAAACGGGCGATGAGGTTGCAGAGCGTTGTCTTACCGGCGCCGCTGGGACCCACCAGCGCGATCATCTCGCCAGGATGAACGTCCAGCGTCACATCGTGCAGAACCGGCGCGGTTGTGTTGGCGTACGCAAACGAAACATCGCGAAAAGTGATCCGGCCGGCGGATTGGTCTTTGTGAACCGTCCGCGCGTCGGGCTTGTCGGGCATCTCCAATGTTTCGTCCAGAAGATCGAGCACGCGATCGAGTCCGGAAAGACTATTTTGCAAGGCAGTCGCGCTCGCGGCCAACGCGGCGATCGGGCCGAGCAGGGCGGCCAGGTACGAAAGAAACATCACCAGATCGCCGACGGTGAGCGCGTCTCCCGGCTGGATCAGGCCAGCTTTGAGTTTATCCAGATCGTGCAGGACACGCATGCCGCCGAAGTAAAGAAGGAACGCGCTGGCGACGGGAATTAGAATCGACCAGGCGAAATCGATCCCGCGCATCCACCACCAGGCGAATATTTCCTGCCGGGCCATCAGATGCCCGTTTCGCGTAAAAGTGGCGGCTTCCGCTTGCTGCCGCGAGAACGAGCGCACGACGCGCATGCCGCCGAACGCTTCGGTGGCGTGGGAATCGATCTGCGTGCGCGTCAGGCGAATATCCCGAAAAACCGGCCGGATGCGGCCGATCCAGGTGCGATGCGTCAGCCAGACCGTCGGCAATAGCGCCAGCGAACCCAGAAGCAATCGCCAATCGACAAAGGCGAGGATCACCAGGCTGCCGAGCAGTTGGATTATCGCCCGCCAGGGGTTGTAGATCATCGAGAAAATAAGCTCCGCCACGCCCCCCGCGTCTTCGCGAAGAATCGACGCCACGCCGCCGGACTTAAGGCTGTAAACCCGATGCAGCGGCAAGCGCACGGCATGGTCAAACACCTTCTTCCGCACGGAAACCTGCACGCGCTTGGTCATGCGCGTCGCCTGCCAGCGGCCCCACAAACCAAACACTTCCGACCCCATCGCCAGAACCACCATGGCGATTGCCACCACCGTCAACAGCTCTGGCCGATCCTGCGGAAGCCTGATCGAATACGGCAGCCGAGCCGGCAACGGATGATCCCGCAGAACGCTGTCAAAAACGATCTTCGTTCCATACAGCGGCATGAGGCCCAGCAGCGTCGAAACGCTCACCGACGCAAGCACCAGGATCAGCATACCCCGAAAGCCATACAACAACGCCCAAAATTCCGTCAGCAATCGGCGGAAGGAACGCGATCGCCGATGCTTTTTCTTTTCCCCGCCGGTGCTCACCGAAGCGTGCGGCGAAGCCGAGGCCGTCGCGTCTTCGGCACGCATTTCGGGATTCGCCCGGCGAGACTTGAGTTGCTCGCGATAGTTCAAATAACGACGTCGGCTAGAATGTGTCGGCGGTGGCATTGCCACATCTTAGGATGCGGTATCATCAAATGAAGGAGATTTTTCCCCGGCTGGATTTGCCGAGCGTAAACCGTTTCTTAATCGACTATCATTTTCCGCCGAGTCCCAACCGAGCGAAAAATCTCCGCCGTCGGCGCCTCCGGAAACGTCAGGCGACTATATAGTTGACTTTGCCGGCGCCGATGCGTTACTCTCTTTTCATCGACGTCATTTCCAATTGACGTTCCATTTCACCGGCGCGGCGAAGCCTTTTTCACGCACAACAGGGCATGGCTTTGGCCGTGGGAGGCAAAAATTGCGGGTTCCGCCGGGCGGCGGGCGGCGGGTTCTCTATCTTCATCCGGCAAAAAAATGAAATCGCGTGCGGCAGTTCGCCGGGCCGTGGCTGAATCACTCGAGGGCCGAGTGTTACTCAGTATTTCTTCGGCCCAGCCAGTCAATTTTTCCGCCACGGCGGGGGCGCAATATTCCGGGCCGGTGGCTACTTTCACCGATTCCGATCCCGACGCCTCGGCGTCTGACTACTCCGTTTCCATCACCTACGGCAACGGCGCCGCCTCCAGCGGATTTCTCTCCGGCTACGCAGGCGCATGGACCGTCAGCGATAGCCAGACCTTCATGCAGGCGGGCACGCTTCCCGCGACGGTGAACATCTATGACACATCGGACGGCTCCAACGCCTCCGTCACCGACGCCGGCACAGTCGCACCGGCGCCAATTTCACTCAACGCGTCCAATGAATCGACAATGGTAGGGCAGGATTCAAGCCAAACCATCGCCACGCTGAACGATTCGGCCGCAAGCTATGCCACCGGAAATTACTCGGCGTCCCTTTCCGTGAACGGCTCCAGTTTCCCCGTCACCTTCTCCCCCGAAGATTCCAACGGCGACTATGTGGTGCAGGCCGACCTGACCGGCCTCGGCGCCGGAAGCTACTCGGCAAGCCTCAACGTCACCGAATCCACCGGCGGCCAGACTGTTTCGGCTTCCACCAACGTCTCGATCGATGTCGCCGAACAGCCGATCCTCGTGACCGCCAGCGGCTCGATCAACGCCACTGTCGGCGTGCCCTGGTCGGGAACCGTCGCCACATTTGATCCGCAGGATGCAAACGCCTCCGTCGCCAATTACACCGCTACCATCAACTACGGAAACGGATCGAGCGATACCGGCTTTATCAGCGGCTTGGGCGATAGTTTCACGGTGAGCGACTCGCAAACCTTTAGCGCCGCCGGCAATTTGTGGCCGACGATCACGATCGCCGACGCCGCCCAGAGCGTGAGCGCCACCGCCGCGGCCACCATCGGGCTTTCGTCCATCTCCCTGACTCCCGCGGCGCCCGCGCTCACCGCCTATCAAACTTTCACCGGCGTGGTCGGCAGTCTCACCGACAGTGCCGGAGCGGATAGTTTGTCCAACAATCTTTCCGTCTCCGTTACGCTAGCCGGCACGACCTATCCGCTCAGCCTCGCCTCCGACAACGGCGGCGACTATTCCCTGGTCCTCGCCGGCCTTCCCGCCCTCACCCCCGGAACCTATTCCGCCCACCTCTACGCCCAGGAGGCCAGCGGCACGCTCGCCGAAAATACCGCCGCCGATTTTGACGTTACCGTCAGCGACACGCCGATCACCGCGAGCGGCGTGGCGATCAACGCCGTCGTCGGCGTCCCCTGGTCCGGCGCCATCGCCAACTTCACCCATGACGATTTTGGCGATCCGTCTCAGTTCACCGCCGTCACGTCATGGGGCGATTCGACGTCGCCTACCGCCGGCACGGTCAGCGGCAATTCTTTTATGGGCGGTGATTATACGGTGAATGACGCCCATGCCTTCTCCGGACCTGGCACTTTTTGGCCCACCACGACCATCTCGGATTCAGCCGGGACAACTGCCGCGGCAACCAGTTCCGCCACGGTTGGCATGGCTCCCATCTCCCTCTCGGCCGCACCGTTTTCACCCGTTGAAGGCCAGTCATTCAAAACTCGCTCCAGAGCCTCAAGCCGGCGAAAGGATACATTCTTGAAGATATCGATACCGGTGAACCACTTAAATACGGAATGACGACATTGGGCGATTCGCGATACACAAAGGCTTTCCTCAAGGCGAATAATGCGACACCGCATTTGTCGCGGAAGGTAGTGTTTCGGACATGCGAGACTGGGAAAAAGAACAGATTCTCGACTATCTTGCCTCAACTGGAGAACGACCTCCCATGAATTGGTCGAAGGCCAATCATTAAAGATAGGCTTAATCATTGGAATGAGGTACATTATGGAATTATGGTTATCGGGTGAGGTGGAAGGCGATGTCTCGGAACCGCTCCGTCAAGCGAGGAACAAGGTCAAAAAATCAATCGCTCCAAAATTAGCCGCCGACTACGGACCGGACATCGTTTCGTGGGACCTTATTACGATTTTGCGTCCAGAGATTCCGGACGGTTGGGGAGAAGTGACAAGATATCACCGTAAAGATCAGTCCACCGAATTCCGTCTGATCATTGATTACGAGGCGTTCAGGGCGGCGTCCGCCGAGAAACAGGTTCAAATGTTGGTGGAGTCGATTCTTCGTTCTTTGGATCTTTTTCCCCTCTTAAAGGTGAAGGATTTTGATATCGATCGTTTTCGTCGCGACATTGTAGAGGCAGCCATTACGGCCGGGTTCATGCCAGTGAGCCCAAGCCTTCCCTAAAAAAGCGGCGGGAACTTTCTCAATACGGGCGTCAGCTATGACCTCGCCTCTGTGCCGGAGGTGTACGCCGGCGCCTATATACTTACGTTCAAGCTGTCGGCGGCTCGAGAAATGAAAGGGGATAGAGAAATAAAAGGGGATAAGGACATATATTGACTTCCAACGACACCGGCGCCTTCTCGCCCACGACCAGCATCTCCGATAACAATAGGCATCGGCCACGGCGATCAGTTCGGCCAACGTCGGCATCGCCTCGCTGTCGCTTTCGGCCGCCCCCTTGTCGCTCGTGCAGGGCGAGAGTTTCAACGGCCCGCTCGCCGACCTGACCGACGCGGCGGGGCAGTACGCCAATCCCAGCCGCTACTCGGCCACCTTCAGCGTCAACGGCGTCGATTATCCCGTCTCCTTCGCGCCGGATTGGCCGCAGGACGGCATGGCGAGCATGAGCATCGCCCTGCCGGCGTTTTCGCCGATGGATACGTGGGGCGCGTTGAACGTCGCCGAAACCGTCGACGGCGCCAGCGTCAGCGCCTCGGCCATCGTTCCCATCCACGTGGCCGTCAACGCGGCATGCCAGGCGCCGACGGGGCTTGCCGCCACGGCCGTCTCGCCAAATGAAGTCGATCTAAGCTGGAGCAACGACGGCGGCAATTCTCCCACCGCCACCGTTGAATGCTCCACCGACGGCGGCGTCACGTTTTCGCAGCTTCCCACCGTCGGCGGCGGGCTTGGCGCGTATCAGGATACGGCCGTTGCGCCGGGGATAAACTATGTTTGTATTGACGATGCGGGACAGGTCCAATTTTGAGGGTAAACCTGTCATTGCGCCCGACGGGGTGACCAAGGTAGTTTGCGTGAAAGTGGATCCATCCCCCTTTCAGGTTCCCGAGAAATATCGCCATGATCGGCACGGCCATCACCATTCCCGCCGACGTCTCTTCGTTGTCGGTTCCCGTCGCGGCCATCAACGATCATCTGGCCAAGGCGCCTCTGAACGTTGACCTCACCCTTGCCTCCGGCGCCGCCGCCACGTGCGACGTTCGCACCGCGACGACAATCTCCGATCCCACCGTGACCGTCGCCCAAGGCGCCGCCGCCACCGTCGCGATGACAGTCACCGGCGACTTCACCAACGTCGATCCGGTCACGCTCGATTCCGCGCTGGCCACCATCGCCACGTCAAATTACACGCTCTTCTCCGGCGGCGGCGGAGAGTCTTTCACCGCCACCGTCACCGGCGGCGACTTGCCGGGCCGAGTTCCGATCGCCGCCACCGACGTCTGCGGCAACTCCGCCGCGGGAACGCCCACCGTCACCATCCCCTTCCCGGCCCTGCAAGACACGCGTGTCGGCGCCGCGGACAATGGTCCGCATGAAATCGATTTGACCATTACGTCCGATCCAAGCGCCGACGGAATGGTTATCGACTGCGATGGCCAGCAGGTCTACGCCGGCCCGTCGATCTCCGAATTCCAGAGCACTGGCCTTTCGTCGGGCTCCCAGTACACCTACACCGTCACCGTCGGCAAATTCTGGAACGACGGACAGACTACCGGCGACTTGACGTCTCAGGGCCAAGTGACCTTCGACACGTTGCCGGATCTGATCTCGCTGACGGCCAACACGGCCACCGCCCAAGTAAACGATTCGGCCGATCTGGAGATCGACGCCGACGGCAACGGCGACGCCACGCTGAACCTATCGGCGCTCTACATGATGGGCCAGGACGGCGAAGGAGTTACCTGGTCCGTCAGCGGCGCCAACGCCTCGCCGAGCGGCGGAACGTTCGCCGACCCGGCCCCGATCGTGCAGTTGACGGGATTGACCGCGTCTTCCGCCATCACGATCACGGCGGCGGCGTGCAACGGGGCGGCGGTGATTAATGGCAACGTGAAGGCGGTTCCACAACTGAGCGTTGTCAATGAGTCGGTAACGTTCGACAACTCGCAAGGCGTCCTGCGCGACGACGGCACTGGCGCCTACGCCTCTCCGGACTGGGCGGGAACGACCGCCAATGGACTGAACGCGAACAATCAGGACGCGGCGCGGCCGACGGAAGGATTTCCGGTGAGTTATCAGTGTAGCAGCTCGCTCGGAACCTCAGTTTCGTTCCAGTTGGCCGCGGGCAATGCCAACATACCGCAGGGCTCATTTTACATCGACGGGTATGGCAACGGTCCCAACGATATGTATCTGGATGGCGCCGGAACCCTTGCCGGAAACACGCTGACGGCGGATCTGACGCCGGGTTCCATCCTTCCCGATACCATCACCAATTGGGATTTGAGCATTACATGGACGATCACCTTTACGCCATCGGACGGCGGATCGGTTCAAACGGTCAGCGCGCCCACGAGCATGAATCACCTTTATGTGACGGGCGGGGCGGCGTCGAACGCATATGAGACGGTTCTTGATGTCGGTTGCCGTGGTGCAAACGGAACCGCTCCGTCGGCGACCGCCGACGTGATTAGCGGCATTTGGGGCCAGGTCCAGGGACACACGCTGACGAATTCCGCAGGAAAACCAATGACCTACTGGGGCCAGGCGCCCAAAGAGCCTAAATTCATATCAACCGCGGACCTCGTTAAGAACAAAGATGGTAAGTGCGAAGCGTGGGCTGATTTCCTCTATGACGTCCTCCGCGCCCAAGGAATCGCGTCCACAATGGAAGGGCTCACCCCCAAATATACCTGTTCCGGCGGCTGCCCCTCCGGGCACAGTCGAGGGACTCACGATTAAGAAGGGCGTCCCGGCGCAGAACAATAATATGCCAATAAACTACTTCGGAAATCATGCACTTATCCTGTGCAACGGGATGTACTACGACCCGTCTTATGGTGGAGCGCCATTCCTTTCGGTGCTCGCGTGGCAGCAAAGCTCAGTAAGCAATATTATTTTAGTGGTCCCCAACCCCAACGGCCAGCCCCAGTATGTTGGCGGCGTAGCAATAAATAATAACCTGCCACTGCTATTTGGCGTTAATCAGATAAACCCCCCCGGAGGACCATGAAATTAGCCACCACCATTATCGTCTCATTCCTGGTCGCATTTTCGGTCGGGGCGCGGGCCGCCGAGCCCGTCGGCCCCGCGACGCGGAGCAGTCCCGCCACCCGACCGTCCGGCGAACCTGATTTCTGGCAGGCGGCGCCAGACGGCCGTGGGACGATCCTCGCGTACACGGAGCGTATCGCGGGCGACGTGAAGCCGCTTGAGATTAAAGAGGGCGCAAAGCCGATCATGCCGCCCGATGCTATTAACTTTGGAAATGCGAAATTTCAAAAATTTGTCACGACCTTCTATATGGTTGGTGATGGTGGGACGACCATTCGACTGTGGACGCATCGTGGAATAGTGACAACCGGAGCGGGCACACCGATGAAGATATATGCCGCGCTCCTGACGTCGAACGCATTTCTCATAGTCTACGAAGATCAGCTGTGGGGCATTTTTGCTGCGGCAGTAAGACCGGGGGCTGAAGCTAGCGCTAGCGATTACATGTCGTTACGCGGATTTGGATTGACAAGGGCAAGTATCGCTGGCCCTTTGAAAGACGGGACGTTTAGCGTCGTAGTAGGCGACGATTTTCGACCGCAAAATCGCTATCATCTGAAATTTAACGGGAATGACCCCGCTTGGGAATGGGACGGCATCTGGAACGCCGCCGGTTTCGTCTGGCGGAATCGGGGGCCTGAATCGCGACCGATTGTCCTGCCCAAGCGAAAGTAATACACAAACGAAGAAAAGGGGATAAGGACATATATTGACTTCCAACGACACCGGCGCCTTCTCGCCCACGACCAGCATCTCCGATAACTATAGGCATCGGCCACGGCGATCAGTTCGGCCAACGTCGGCATCGCCTCGCTGTCGCTTTCGGCCGCCCCCTTGTCGCTCGTGCAGGGCGAGAGTTTCAGCGGCCCGCTCGCCGGAGCGGAAAAGTGGGACAGGTGCGCTTTTCTTGACTCTTCATCATGAGCAGCTACCTTCTGACGCATGCCTCGCACGGCCCGCAAAGCTCCCGGCGGGATTATCTTTCACGTTCTCAATCGCGGCGTTGGCCGTCGCGGAATTTTCGAGAATGATGAGGACTACGCCGCCTTCGAACGCGTCATGGCGCACGCACTGACGGCCGTGCCGGTCAAACTCCTGGCCTATTGCCTGATGTCCAACCATTGGCACCTGATGGTCTGCCCGCAAGAGGACCGCCAGCTTGGCCGGTTCATGCAGCGGCTGACGATGACCCATACGCGGCGGTGGCAGGAGCATTATCGTCAAGTTGGATTCGGCCATCTGTATCAGGGACGTTTTAAGAGCTTTCCGGTGCAGGACGACGGGCATTTTCTGGTCCTCGCCCGATACGTCGAACGCAATGCGCTTCGCGCGGGGCTTGTGCAACGAGCGGAGGAATGGCGTTGGTCGAGCCTTTGGCGGCGTGTCGGCCGCGGTGGTGAAGTTCATCGCGTCCCGATGCCGCTGGCGATCTGGCCGGTCGAGCGGCCGATGGATTGGCTGGCGTGGGTGAATGAGCCGCAGAGGCAGGCGGAATTGGATGCGCTGCGTGAATCGGTGCGCAAGGGCAAGCCGTATGGCGACGAGAAATGGCGACAATCGACAACACGGACGCTGGGTTTGGAATCGAGTCATCGGCCGACGGGCCCGCCAAAGAAGGTATCGAAATTAGGCCGGGAAAAGCGCACCTGCCCGGCTTTCCGACCCGGGGAAAGCGCACCTGTCCCGCTTTCCGACCCCCGCTTTCCGACCCCGACCCGGGGAAAGCGCACCCGTCCCGCTTTCCGACCCCGTCCCGCTTTCCGACCCTGTCCCGCTTTCCGACCCCGTATATGGTGGTAAGTCGTGATTCTCAATAGCTACGATCGAACCGCGCCTATCCCTCGTTCGAGCGTGTCAGCTGCAAGTCATGTATTCGTTGCTGACGGGCCGCCTGATCGAGGATGGGAATGGATAAGAGAGATTGTGCGGTTGAATGAATTCGCCGACCGGAAAGACAATCAAAAACTGCTGGCGGCCTTAGCGGATGGCACCACGAACGCCGACAAACGCATCCGACTTCGCTGTCGACTCCTTGGGCTCAAGATTTATGCCTCGAGACCCGACAATAGTAGTCGATATCCTGCGATCAGAACTGGCCCAAGCCGATAAACTCGGTCTCGTGACGAGCGGGGAAGCCAGCTATGTTATAAATATGGTACGCGAGGCGGCGCGGGATAGGCATGCGGGAATGGAAACACGTGGAGCGGCAGTGCGGGGGCTATCGCTCCTAGCGATCGATGCGGGCGATGGGGCGATTCGGGCGATGGCCGCACAAGCCTTGGCCGCAACGGTCGCGGTGAGATCCTTTGCAACGCCGAGTCTCGCAGGTGGTGAAGGTTTTGGGACACATGCAGCGGTAACTCATGGTGTTTTTGCACGAGCACGGTTTGCTGCAGACCCCTTTTTTTGCGCCTCGGGATGTTCCGAGGCGCCCAACTCGATCATTTTCCGCAGGGTCTCAAACCCTTTCTTAAGCACCACCTCCTCGATGGCGGCACCCGTGTCCCGGCGGAGCATTCTGCGTCGCCTGTTTGAGGTCCCGGTAACTCAACACCGCCTGTTCGGCGATAATCCGTTCATTCTCCGACAGTTCATTCAATTCCATTTGGTCCTCCATGTTTTTGACCAAACGGCGTTATATCAAATTCGCCAAATTTGCGCGCCATACCCCATTACTCCCGGAGTCGGCGTGTTAAATGGACAATGGATAATTGACAATGGACAATCAGATTTGAATCCGTCGTCGTTCATTCAATATCCATTATCCATTACTCCCGGAGTCGGCGTGTTAAATGCAGAACATTTGTTGGAAGACCTCACCGCCCCCCAACGCGAGGCGGCCACTCATATCGATGGGCCGCTCCTGATCATCGCCGGCGCCGGCAGCGGAAAAACACGCGTCATCACGCGGCGCGTCGCCTACCTCCTGGCCCAGGGAATCCCGGCTTGGCGGATCCTGGCCATCACGTTTACCAACAAAGCGGCGGGGGAGATGAAGAGCCGGGTGGCCGGGGTGATCGATCGACCGTTGCGCGATTTCGGACGGCTCGATCAGCCGTGGCCGTTGATCTGCACGTTTCACTCCCTGTGCCTGCGAATCCTGCGGCACTATGCCGTGCGGATCGGGCTGCCGAATAACTTCAGCATCTATGATACCTCCGATCAGAACAAGTTGATCAAGGAAGCGATCAAGATGCTTGACGTCTCCAGCGCCAATTTTTCCCCGAGCACGGTGCACGGAACAATCAGCAACGCCAAGAACAAACTCATCGACGCCGACGCCTTCGCGCGGTCGGCGGGAGATTTCTATCAGAAAACCGTCGCGCGCATCTTCACCAAATACCAGAAGCTTCTCAATCAGAACAACGCGCTGGATTTCGACGATCTGCTGCTTAAAACCGCCCATGCCCTTCGCGCCCACCCGGACATGCTGGCGGAACTGCAGGAGCGCTTTCAATACCTGCTGATCGACGAATATCAAGATACCAATCACGCCCAATACGTGCTCGCCCACGCCTTGGCCCTTCGGCATAAAAATCTTTGCGTGGTCGGCGATCCCGACCAATCCATCTACGCATGGCGCGGGGCCGACATTCAGATCATTCTCGATTTCGAGAAGGATTATCCCGACGCCAAGGTCATTCGGCTGGAACAAAACTACCGCTCGACCAAGCGCATTTTGCGGATCGCCTCGACGCTGATCGCGCGGAACACGCAGCGCAAGGACAAGACGCTCTGGACGGAAAACGCCGACGGAGAACCCGCTGCCGTCTTCTTCTGCCAGGATGAGCACGACGAGGCGGCCGCCGTCATGAATCAGCTTAAATCGCTGCACGACAAGCACAAATACGACTGGAGCCAGATGGCGATCTTCTATCGCATGAACGCGCTGTCGCGCGTGATGGAAGACGCGCTGCGAAACGCCAACGTCCCTTACCAGATCGCTCGCGGCGTCGAGTTTTACAACCGCAAGGAAATTAAGGACGCGCTGGCTTACCTCCGCATCGTCGCCAATCCGGCCGACGAAGTGAGCCTGACGCGCATCGCCAATGTTCCCACGCGCGGCCTCAGCGACGCGACGCTCAAGACGTTATCGCTTTTCGCGGCGACGCGCGGCGTTTCGCTGTGGGAGGCGATGGCCGGCGCCGGTTCGGTTCCCGGAATTTCGGCGCGGGCGGCCAATGCCGCCGGGCAGTTCACCAAGATGGTCGAGGGTTGGCGGCGGATGGCGTACGGAGCGGGTTCGGAGCCCGTCGCGGCGCCGGCCGAGAATGCGGCGATCGATGAATTTCTTCCGATGCCGGCGGAATTCGAGTCGCCGGAATTGGAAGATTCGGCGTATGTGGACGACGTCGAATTTGATCCGCCGCCGCCGGCCGATCCCAATGTCCTTCGCGGCCATGTCCGGGACATCGCCGAGCGGGTGATCCGCCAAAGCGGGTTGGAAGATTTTCTCCGCAAGACCGGCGGAGATGAATTGGACGAACTGCATAACGTCGAAGAATTGATCAGCTCGACCGCCGAGTTCGACAAGGCCAATCCGCAAGGGTCGCTGCACGATTATCTGGCTCAGGTAAGCCTGGTGAGCGATGCCGATCATATGAAAGGCGCCGGCGGCGCGGTGACGCTGATGACGCTTCACGCCGCCAAAGGCCTGGAATTTCCGGTGGTCGCGATGATCGCCTTGGAAGACGGCATTCTTCCCCACAGCCGATCGCGCGGCAATCAAAACGAAATGGAAGAAGAACGCCGGCTTTGTTTTGTCGGCATCACCCGCGCGCAGGAACGGATTATTTTCAGCAAAGCCGCCCGGCGGACGATCCGCGGCGTTCCCGAACGGACCATCCCGTCTCCCTTCCTTCATGAAATGCCTGCCGATGATCTAAAGATCAATGACCGGACCGGCGCCGGCTCTTCGGGCCGATCCACGCGGAGCGCCAACGCCTCGCCGGGCGCAGGCCGCGATCCCCATGTCACCCCGTTTTCGCCGCGCCAAGCGTACGGGCAATTCTCGCATCTGCGCAGCGGCCAACGCGTGCGCCATCCACAGTTTGGAATCGGGCGGATTTGCGAAGTCGAGGAGATGAGTGAACAACGGACCCGTGCGGTCGTACAATTCACCACCGCCGGCCAGAAAACGCTGATTCTGGAATTTGCGCGGCTTGAAGTCATCGAATGACGTATAGTTGAATAGGCCTTGGAGGGTCAATTAGTGCGACTACATCGTCCGCATGCGCGCCAGCCTGTCGAAATTCTGGAACGTCGACTGCTGCTGAGCGCCGCGTCTCATCCCAATAGCGACGGCCTCTCCGCCGCCCAGCTATCCACGCTTCACGCGGCGGCCAGTAGCGCGCTGCGCCAAACTGACCCGATGAGCCTGGTCAGCACCGATCTCGCGCAGGTCTATGCCGAACTGACGGCGGGCGATCCGGTTACGTTTGGGTCGATTCAGACGTCGAACGGCGATCCGGGCGTGATCGTGCGAACGCGCGGCGGCGTCGCCGGCCTTGCTGCTGAATTGGATCATCTCGGAATCGATATTCTCGGCATCAATCGCCGATCGCATTTTGTCGACGGCTACCTCCCGCTCGCCGCGCTGTCCGAGGCGGCGGCGCTGCCGGGCCTCCGATCGATCAGCGCGGTTTATAAGCCGGTGGTTTACAGCGTCGGCTCCGCGGTCGATCAGGCCGATTCGGCCCTGAACGCCAGCCTCGCGCGAAGCCTCTACGGGCTGACCGGAGCGGGCATTAAAATCGGCGTGATTTCCGACAGCGTGAACCAGGTGAGTCCCGGTTTGGCCGGATCCGTGGCCAGCGGGGATTTGCCCAATAACGTGCAGGTTCTTCAGGACGGCGAGCCGGGCGACACCGACGAAGGCCGCGCGATTCTCGAAGAACTCCATGACATGGCTCCGGGCGCATCGCTCGCCTTTTACAGCGGCGACGGCGACCAGGATTCCATGGTCACCGCGATCAAATCCCTACAAGGCGCCGGGTGTAAGATCATCGTCGATGACCTGGGATATTACGGCGAACCGATGTTTCAGGACGGCGTCATCAGTCAGGCGATCACGCAATATGTGGCCCAGGGCAATTCCTATTTCAGCGCGATCGGAAACGACGGCAACAGCGGATATCTTAAAACGAATCTGCAATACACAACCAACACCGACCATACCACATGGGTCAATTTCGCCGGCAACGGCGCCGCTTCCGGCGAAACGATGAATTTCACCGTCTCCGGCCCCGTTGATCTCACTCTCGAATGGGACAATCCCTATAACGGCGATACCGGCAACGCCACCGCCAACCTCAATATTTACATCTACAGTTCCAACGGAAAAAGTTTGGTTGACTCGTCCACCGACAACAACCTGAGCGATGGAATCCCTCTGCAAGCGCTCAACACGCTCCAGGCCGGCAATTACCAGATGAAGATTCAACTGGCGGGCGTGGCGCATGGGGCGACGCCGCCGGACATGTTGAAATTCGTCGCCAGCGAAGAGGCGGCCGGAGGTTTGTCCACCGTGCAATACCCGGGGATCATGAGCAGCGCCTGGGGCCACGGGGCGGGGCAGAATACGATTTCCGTCGGAGCGGTTCCTTTCTTCAACGCGCCGCCGTTTTCTTCCGTCACTCCCATTCAGAGCGAGCCGTACAGCTCGACGGGTCCGATCATTTACGAGTTCGACGCGTACGGCAATCGACTCAGCCAACCCCTCGTCCTCGACAAGCCCGACGTCTCGGGAATCGACGGCGCCAATACCTCGTTCTTCGGGTACAGGACCAGTTCCGACCCGACCTCGCTGCCGCAATTTTACGGAACGTCCGCGGCCGCCCCGAACGTGGCCGCGATCGCCGCGCTCATCGACCAATACCATCCCGGCGCCACGCAGGCGAAAATCCTCTCCGCTCTGGAATCGTCGGCCACGCCGCTCAACGGCACGCCGGCCGGGAGATGGGATGCGCAGGGCGGATACGGCTTGGTAAACGCGGTCAAGGCGCTGCAATACTTCGGCGCGCCGGCGCCTGTCGTTCCGACGGCGCAGTTTGCCGCCGTTACCACCCCGCGCACGACTTCTCTCGCCACCGAATCGATCTATTTCAATGAAAAAGTCACCGGCCTGGATTTGGCGGACTTCACGCTGACGCGAAACGGCGGCGCCAATTTGTTGACCGCCGCTCAGACGCTGACGACGTCCAACTCGATCACATTTACGCTCGACAATCTCGGCGCGTTGACGTCGATCGCCGGCAGTTACGTTCTTACGTTGAAAGGATCGGGCGCCGGCATCACCGGCGACGGAATGCCGATGACCGCCGGCTCAAGCGTTTCATGGAAGAACGCCGCCGCCCCGGCGCATGCCACCGTGGCCGCCGTCCACCTGTTCTATAACGGCAGCGGTTACGACGGCTACAGCGACGCGGCCAGCGCCGCCGACGACAAGGCCATCGCCACCGATAAGTCGCCGTTGCTTCCCGGAAAAACAGCCGCTTTCGCCAACTACAGCAGCTACAACCGCGGTTTGAACGGCATCATGATCGACGTATCGGGCCTTGCCGCCGCAAGCCTGAGCGCCGCCGATTTCACCTTCAAAACGGGTAATACCGCCGCCACCTCAAGCTGGGCGACCGCCCCGAATCCATCGACCATCCTGATCCGTCCCGGCGCCGGCGCCGGAGGATCGACGCGAATCGAATTGGTATGGCCGGACTACTCCCCAACCAACGCCGCTTCGGCGATCGCCAAGAAATGGTTGCAAGTGACGGTGAAGGCCGACTCCGCCACCGGCCTCGCGTCGCCCTATGTCTTTTATTTCGGCAACGCGATCGGCGCGACCGGCATCAGCGCCACCAGCGCCGCCGTCACCGCCGCCGACGTCTCGGCGATCGACGGCCACCGAGGCTCCGGATCCATCACCAACGTCTGGGACGTTACCCGCAACGGACTGATAAACTATGACGACGGGACCGTAGCCGCTCAAAACGAGACGTCGGGCGCGTCGGCCCTCCAATTAATCACGCCGCATTGAGTAGACAGTCAATGCTCGCGCCCCGCGCGCCTGATTCGCCGGCGCCCGAGCTTTACGCGACCCGAACGGATGGCCGCTCCATTGAACGCGTATCTTTAATGCGTCGGGCGTCGATGCACCCGTGCAAGCGGGGCGGCTGACGAATCAGGAATATTTCGCAGGCAAAATGGGCGCGGCCGTGAGGGATGCAAAACATTTGCGGCGTCTCGAATTCCGGCGCGTGACAAATCGGTCTCACTCGCCTATGCTACCGATTCGCGAACCGTGTTCGGTTGGCGGCGCCATTAAGATTAAATTGATGGCGTGCCGGTTGACATTACCCCGTCGCCATTTATACTCTCCGCCCTTCTGTCCCTATTGTTAAGGACGTTGAGTCGGGACAGTGCCGCTGGCATAGCTCAGTGGTAGAGCGCCACCTTGGTAAGGTGGAGGTCCAGGGTTCAAGCCCCTGTGCCAGCTCTTGCGAGGGCAATGCCTTCGCAGGCAATAGAAAGTTGACAGAGAGAAACGAAAGGATCTGGAGGTTTCGCTCATGGCCAAAGGCGTATTTGAACGTAAGAAACCACACGTAAACGTCGGCACCATCGGTCACATCGACCATGGGAAGACGACCCTGACCGCCGCGCTGAGCGCTCGCTCGCAGGCCAAGTTCGGGACAACCGCTAAGAACTATAAAGACATCGCCAAGGGCGGCACCGAACGCGACGCCACCAAGACGGTGACCATCGCCGCCGCCCACGTCGAGTATGAGTCCGAAGCTCGGCACTACGCTCACGTGGACTGCCCGGGTCACGCTGACTACATCAAGAACATGATCACCGGCGCCGCCCAGATGGACGGCGCGATCCTGGTGGTGTCGGCAGCCGACGGACCGATGCCGCAGACGCGCGAGCACATTCTGCTCGCTCGTCAGGTCGGCGTACCCAAAATCGTTTGCTTCCTCAACAAGATCGACCTCGTTGACGACGCGGAATTGCTGGAACTGGTCGAGATGGAAATCCGCGAACTTCTCACGAAGTACGGTTTCCCCGGCGACGATACCCCGATCATCAAGGGATCGTCCAACGCCGCCTTGAACAACCCGAGCGATCCCGTCGCCACCAAGTGCATTGACGAACTCGTGAAGGCGTTGGACGACTACGTTCCGATGCCGCAGCGGGAGATCGACAAGCCGTTCCTGATGCCGATCGAAGACGTCTTCGCGATTAAGGGTCGCGGAACGGTCGCCACCGGTCGTATCGAACGCGGCAAGGTGAACAAGGGCGGCACGGTCGAGATCGTCGGCTTCACGCCGACCCGCTCGACGGTCGTCACTGACATCGAGCAATTCAATAAGAGCATGGACGAAGGCATCGCCGGCGACAACGCGGGCCTGCTCCTTCGCGGTATCGAAAAGACCGACATCGAGCGTGGCCAGGTTTTGGCGGCTCCGAAGTCGATTCTGCCGCACACCAAGTTCGAAGCGGAAGTGTATGTGTTGACCAAGGAAGAGGGCGGGCGTCATACGCCGTTCTTTACTGGTTATCGCCCGCAGTTCTACTTCCGGACGACCGACGTCACCGGCAGCGCCAAGCTGATGGGCGGCGCCGAGATGGTTATGCCCGGCGACAACGTCACCATGGAAGTCGAGCTGCAAGCTCCGATCGCCATGGAAGAAAAACTTCGCTTTGCCGTTCGTGAAGGCGGCAAAACTGTCGGATCGGGCGTCGTCACAAAGATTTTGGCGGACGAGCCGCCGGCAAAGAAGTAAGTCGAAGTAAGTCAAAAATAAGTTGTTAGTCGCTAGTTGCCGGCGAAGGCAAGCGATAAGAATAAGGCCACCAGCGACGCACAACTTATTCCGCGGTAGGCAGCGGGTGAAGGGCACAGCTCTTGATCCTCTGCCTACCGTCTTCTGTAAAGGTAATGCTTTTCCTCGGCCAGAGGGATAATCGCTTTCAGTTGACAACTTACTGGGAACTGGCAACTAATAACTGGCAACTTATCCGCAGGTGATGTCATGGCAAAAGAGAGCCGCGAAAATGTCTGGATGCAATGCACCAGCTGCAACGACCTGAACTACCGCACGGAAATCAAAGTGGCCGGCGGCGTGCAGAAAATCGAGCTGATGAAGTTCTGCAAGCGAGAACGATCCCATAAGCTGCATAAGATCAAGAGGAAGTAGGACGTAGTAAGTGACCAGTCGTTCGTTCCCAGTTGCCGGTAGAGGCCATCGGATTAGTTCTTCACTGGCAACTGGCAACTAACGACTGGCAACTTATTTCCCTCTACGCCAGTAGCTCAATTGGCAGAGCGGCCGTCTCCAAAGCGGCAGGTTGAAGGTTCGATTCCCTCCTGGCGTGTTGTTCGACGAGCGAAGGCGCCGACTATGGCATCCGTGATTAAGAATAGTAACGAGAAGAGCATGGCGGACGAGGAACTGCCCGACGAATCAAAATCCAAAGGCAAGAAGCCCGAGGGCGGGAAGCCGGACCCGATTCCCTACCAGCGCCAATTGCCCGGCGGCGGATCCGAGTATTTCACGATCTATAAAAAGGGTCAGGGATATTGGACCCGCGTGGGAACCGTCGGCGGCGCCGTCCTGATCGGCGTCTTTACCGCGTACAACGTCTACGCGTATGTGCCGACCTTCCTGCCGGATAAGATTCTTCATCCCATGGCCCTCAAGATCGCCGGCGCCATCGCGGCGGCGTTCGCCGTGGGATATGCGATTTTATGCTGGAGATTGCTCAATAAGCCGAGTAATGTCGATTTCCTGATCGCGACCGACAGCGAGATGAAGAAGGTCAACTGGACCAGCCGCAAGGAATTGGTCGGCTCGACCCAGATCGTCATCATCTTTATGTTCCTGATCGCTTTTTTTCTGTTCGCGGTCGATCAGATCTTCGGATGGCTCATGTATTTGATCCACGTCCTGAAGGTCAGCCCGTTTGGAAACTCGTAGTGCGCGACCTCATGCTTCATGAGATCGAGACGAGGCGATTTTCCGTTTAGCGGCCCCGCTTGCGGGGCGTTCCCGCTGAGAGAGTAAACTTTCGCGAGCCGACAGGCTCGAGTCAGAAGCCATGAACTTTTTCGTCCTTCGAGTCGCGAGCAACAAAGAAGACCGGGTGCGCGAAGCCCTCGCGCGTAAGGTCAAAATTGAAGGCCTGGAGAACGTCGTCGGACGCATTCTCGTCCCGACCGAACGCATCCGCGCCGTCAAGGACGGCAAACGCCGCGAAGCCGATCGCAAACTTTATCCCGGCTACGTCTTTATCGAGCTTGAGCTCGACAAGACCGGTACGATTCCCGAAAAAGTCTGGTTCATGATCAAGGAGACCGACGGCGTCGGCGACTTCATCGGATCCAACGGCAAGCCCTCCGGCATGTCCCCCAAGGACGAAGCCAAGATGCTTGAAGCCGCCGAGCGCAAGGAAGAAACCTATTCCGAAGCGACCGCCTTTAAGAAGGGCGAAAAGGTCAAAGTCACCAACGGCGCCTTCATGAATTTCGAGGGCGAAGTCGACGAGGTGATCGCCGACAAAGGAACCGTCCGAATTATCACGACGATTTTCGGGCGCCCCACGCCGCTGGAGTTGGAATATTGGCAGGTGGAAAAGGTTTGAGAAGAAGAAGTTGCCAGTTGCCAGTTGAATTGTCATAACCGACAGACGCGAACCCGCCACAGGCGAAAAAAATAATTCGCGAATTGTGCGGGCGACGCTACAAGCGCGATGAAATCGTTTAATGCATTGAATTTGCATTGACCAACAACTGACGACTGACAACTGACAACTAACAACTGGCAACACAATCCCATGTCCCGCGTCGTCCGTTATTACGCGCGGTTTCGCAATGTGCGTGGCGACCTAAACGGGCTGCCGCCCTGGGCGCGGGCCGTATTTATCGCCGTGGCGCTGCCGGGAATAGTGCTGGTGGGCTTGTCAATCGTCGCGTTGATTGTTAGTGTTGTCGCTCTTTTATTTCTTGCGGTTCCCGCGTACGCCTTTTTGAGGTCGATCACGGGAAACAACGGAAAAGGGGAATCCGGCCTCGTTGCAGGCGATAATCCCTGGCGGCCGGAAGCAAAACATGTGGACGTAAAAGTCCGCGAACGGGGCGATAATGCCCCCGATGAAGTGAATGGCGAGTGAGTCATGGCTAAGAAAGAAATTACCGACCAGTTTAAAATCCAGGCCCCAGGCGGCAAAGCCACCCCGGCCCCGCCCATCGGCCCCGCGCTCGGCGCCCATGGCGTCAACCCCGGCCAATTTATCCAGAAGTTCAACGCGATGAGCGCGCACCTGAACGGGCAGGTCGTCGGCGTTGTCATCACGGTTTACAAGGATCGCACCTTCGACATCGAGTTGAAAAGCGCGCCCGCCGCCGAGTTGCTCAAGGCCGCCGTCAAGGCCGAAAAGGGAAGCGGCGAGCCGAATAAGAATAAGATCGGCAAAGTCACCATGGCTCAATGCAAGGAGATGGCCAAGGCGAAGATCAAGGATCTGAACGCCTTCGACCTCGACCACGGCGCCCGCATTATTGCGGGAACGGCCCGGTCGATGGGCATCGTTGTCGAGGGATAACGTGGCTCCCGGCGTAGTCAAACAAGCTCTAGAGCGAAAGCCCTTTCGTCCGATCCGGGTCTCCACCGGCGACGGAAGTGTGCTTGACGTCAAGTCGCGTGAGTTTTGTGTTCTTTCGCCAAAGGGAAGAACGCTTGTCGTCTTCACCGGCGAAGGTGGGCGTACCGGCTCATCATTGGTTTTTGGGCGCAGAGAGAATCGGTGAGCGAATGAGCCCACCCGAAGCGTGCAACAGCGAGCTGGGTCACGTGAATGCAAAAGAATTTTAAGCCGAACCACGGGCTGTAACAGTGGAAGCTTCAGCGGGTGGCTTTTTATCCCGCATCAGGAGCGATAGCAGTATGGCAAAAGCAGTCGTTGTCGAAACACGTTCCAAGCGTTACAAGGAAGCCGCCAAGAAGGCGGTGGTCGAGCCGGTCGCCGTCGACAAGGCGATCGACGTGCTCAAGACCTTCAATCCCACCAAGTTCGATCAATCCGTCGAGTTGATTTTTTCTCTTGGCATCGACGCCAAGCAAGCCGACCAGATGATCCGCGGCTCGCTCTCGCTGCCGCACGGCGTGGGCAAGACCAAACGGGTGGTCGCCTTCTGCCCCGAACACCTGGCGCCCGTCGCCATCGCGGCCGGCGCCATCCGGGCCGGCGGCGCGGAGTTGGTTCAGGCGATCGAAAAGGAAAACTTCACGGATTTTGATGTCGCGGTCGCCACGCCCGACATGATGCGATTCGTCGGCCGCCTCGGTAAGGTGCTTGGTCCCAAGGGCCTGATGCCTTCGCCCAAGGCCGGAACAGTGACGCCCGACGTGCAGGCGGCCGTCCGCGAATATGCCGCCGGTAAGATCGAGTACCGCAACGATTCGGGCGGAAATGTTCACACTGTCGTCGGCAAAGTCAGCTTCGAGAATTCCAAGCTGGCCGAAAACATCAACGCGATGATCGCCCAGATCCGCAAGGTCAAGCCGTCGACAAGCAAGGGCCAGTATTTCAAGAAGGTCGTCATTAAAGCGACGATGACGCCGGCGGTGACGTTGGCGGTGGTGTGAGGGAATAAGTTGCCAGTTGTTAGTTGCCAGTTGCCAGTGAAGGCAAAAGACAATTAATGCTCGCAATCGATGACCGGCCCTCACGTATTTGCGCACGTTGTATTTACTGGCAACTGACAACTAACAACTAACAACTTATTGCCCTTCCGAGACTCCCATGAGCAAACCCGTAAAAGACGAAATCACGAAGGAATTGACCAAGAAGCTTGGCGCCCTCGAAGGCGTCGGCGTCATCAATCCCCGCGGCATCAACGCGACGAAGAATAATCTCATCCGTCGTCGTCTCCATGAAAAGGGGATGAAGATGACGGTGGTGAAGAACACGCTCGCGCGCCGATCCGTCGTCGGCAAGAGACTCGAAGGCTTTGACAAGCTGCTCGACGGCCCCAGCGCCGTCATCTACGGCGAGAACGCCGCGATTTCTTCGATCGCCCGGCTTTTACTTGACGAAAAGAAAGCCGACGACACCCTCGAGCTTCGCGGCATCTTCTTCGACGGCGAAGTCTATGTCGGCGCCGACGGCGTGAAAAAAGTCAGCACCTTGCCGACCCGCGAAGAAGCGATCGCCAACCTGCTCGGCGCCATCCTCGGACCCGGCGCCAAGCTGGCGGCGGCGTTCAAAGGTCCCGGAGGTACGCTCGGCGGAATCCTGAAGACCATCGCCGCCAAGGCGCCGGCCGAAGCCGAAGCCCCCGCGGCGCCGGCGACCGAAGACGCGGCGTCTGCCGCCCCCGCGGCTTCGGCTTAATCTCAATGTACCGCGCCGTCGAAAGCCGACGCCCGTTTAGAATTACTAACAACGAACAACGAACAACTTATTCCCCAGATCCGCCGGCCCAACTGTCCCTTCGGGTTCAAACCGTCTCAATGTGAGGCGGGCTCTTGGGCGGGATCTCGACACGGTTCGAGACACGTTACGTCTCGCGGAAGATTTTCTTTTCCGTAGCGGGAGCTTGGCTCCCAGGAGTTTTCATCATGGCAGAAGTAGATATCAAATCGATCGGTGATCAACTCGCCGGCCTGACCCTCAAGCAGGCCGTCGAACTCGCCGAGTACCTCAAGAGCGAGCACAAGATCGAAGCCGCCGCCGGCGGTGGTGGAGGCGGTGGCGGCGGTGCAGCGGCTCCCGCGGCTCCGGCCGAGAAGGAAGAGGAGAAGACCACGTTCGACGTCGTCCTCAAGGCCGCCGGCGACAAGAAGATTCAGGTCATCAAGGTCGTTCGCACGGCCACGGGCTTGGGTCTCAAGGAAGCCAAGGACCTCGTCGAAGGCGCGCCCAAGACCGTCAAGGAAGCCCTCAGCAAGGACGACGCCGCCAAGCTCAAGAAAGAACTCGAAGAGCAGGGCGCAACCGTTGAGCTCAAGTAAGCCGCTTGAATCGATCGAATTGGAAACGAAAGGGGCGACCCACAAAGTCGCCCCTTTCTTTACGCGCTGGCGAAGTCTCGGCCGATGAATGACACGACGTCGCAATTCCCCTCATTATACGAGATATTCCTCTTCCCCATCGGCGGCGCCACGCTGATCGAAGGGTTGCATACAAAGCGCAATGAACTGCCGCTTTTGTTCGCGCCGTTCTTAATCGTCGTCGTCCGGCTTTTCATCGCCGAATTCGAAGAGAAGCAGTATCACCGCGACGATTCGATTCCACGCCACCGCTGTTCGGCACGCTTTAAGCGCTCGCCTGTTTTCGCTCTTGGCCGCCGCCCGTGGAATCTGAAATTGGGCGTCTTTTTTACGTTTTATTGCGGCTACTGAGCCGACGCTACTACATCGCCGCTGTCAATCTTGCAACGGAAACCGGGGTAATTAGCGACCTAGCGAGGAAATGATTATATTTAGTTGGACGATTTCATCTGATTCACGAACGTATCCGCTTCCGCGATCGACGCCTCCATCTCCTTGATCAACTTTGAAACGTCGGTGTCAATTCCCGCCGCCGTGGTGGAGAGAGATGCGATGGCTTGCGCATTGAGATTATGCTTGAGGAACAAGACCTGATCCTTGAACGCGGCCAACACGGGCTTCATTCGCTCGGCGGCGTTTTTCATGCTGGTGATCACTTTTCGATAGCGCTCCTTGGTCGTGTTCAACTCGGTTTCGCTTCGCCGGCGAAGGTCTTCATTGCTGTATTGTTGCAACTCGCCGTTCCACTCGGCGAATAACTTGTCGGCCGATTTTTCAACGCGGTCGATCTGGTCGCGAACTGCCTGCGCTCGGGCGTCGCACGATTCATACTGAAAATTCAGCTTGTCGTACTCGGCTTCCAGATCGCCGCCGTTGAAATGGGTGACGGCTTGAAACTGCTGAAGCGTGGTCTGAAACTGCTGCTTGGCGGAATCTTCGTCGTTGCGGGCGGTCTTGACGTTTGAAACGAGAATGTCGCGCTTGGGATATCCCATTTCCTGCTTGGTGAAGTCGATCACGCTGCCGCATCCGGAAAGGAACATCGCAAAGGCGAGTGCGCACGCCAGGCGGATTTTCGATGTTTTCATCGCGAGACTCCTGTTTATTTTTTTCCTGCACGGCAAAATTGTTCGCGGATTCTAAACCGCCAAGGCTCATGGCCGCAACGAGCATACAATAGTGCGGTTGGGAAGAACCACCCCCGCTGCCGATAATCAAGTTATGTTCCTTTACCCGCTCAAATTCGTTCCCCGCCTGGTCGAGAAGATGTGGGGCGGGCGGAAGATCGAAACCGTTTTGGGAAAGAAGCTGCCCGCCGGTAAAAATATCGGCGAAAGCTGGGAGATATACGATTTTCCTCCCGGCATCGTCGATACATCCTCCACTCGGCAAAGCAGCCCGATCGCCAACGGCCCGCTGGCGGGTCGTCCGCTTCACTGGGCGGTAAAGGAATTCGGCGCCGACCTGCTCGATCAGATTCCGCTGGTCGGACCGGACGGACAATTTCCGCTGCTCATCAAATTTCTCGATGCCCGCGAGGATTTGTCGGTGCAGGTTCATCCGGACGAAAATTATTGTGCGGGGCATCCCGAGGCTCACCTGAAATCCGAAGCCTGGTACGTGCTTCAACACGACGCCGGCTCCCGCCTCTTCAAAGGCCTTCGGCCCGGCGCCACCCGCGAAACATTTGGCGCCGCCGTCGAGGATGGCGCCGTCGAGCAATATCTTGCCGCGATCCCGGCCCGTCAGGATCAATGCCATTACCTGCCCAGCGGGACCATCCACGCTCTCGGCGCCGGCATGCTGGTCGCCGAGGTGCAAACGCCAAGCGACACCACGTTTCGCGTCTTCGATTTCAATCGCGTCGATCCCTCCACCGGCCGTCAGCGCGCGCTGCACGTCGAGCAGGCGATGCAGTGCATCGATTTTTCCGGACGTCCGGAGGACCCTCAGCCGCGCAGCCCGATCTCCGCGCTCAAACGGCGAGTGGTCACATCCCCTTATTTCAAAATCGAGCGCGTGCGATGCAGTGAGGGAATCGAGGAGCCGCTGGCGCCAACCGAGCCGGCGATCTGGATCATGCTGCAAGGAGACGCTCAGATTAAATTAGACGGCATCAAACAGCCCGTCACCCTCACCCGCGGCGAAACGCTGCTTCTCCCGGCCGCGATGAAGAAACCGGTATTGAAAACCTCCAGCGAGTGTTTATGGCTGGAAGTGACGTTCCCTCATTAGTACAGTCAGACGACGTATTTACGGGCAACACGTAAACCTCTTCCGCTTCACGGGTTGGGCGCTTCGCCTCAAGATTCGTGGTTCGCCATCGCACGACGATCTTGCCGATGACCTGCCGAATCGCCTCGGCTCGACGCCTTTGATGGGTCTCCCCGGTCAGTTTTTTGAGCGCCTCTGCCCATTGCTCGTTCAACTTTGCGATCTCTTGGCAATGTTGATTGAATCCTTCCGCTGCATTCTGCAACTGACCTTCGAGTTCGACGATTCGTCGATCAGAGGCAGTGATTTGGTCCTGAATTTTCTGAAGCATGCGGACGGCAGACGATGGCGTCTTCTTAATCGCCTCCAGCAACTCGTCTTGTTCGGTGCGAAGTTCATCCAGCATTATGACGAGGGCCGGGGACTCATCTCCGAACCTCGACATGTACCGAGCGACCACCGCAGCGGTGTCCTGTACCGGCATCATCATCTCGTCAGTCGGTGACACCCAACTCGTTCCGTCGCCCTCGACAATTGTGCCGCCGATCCGCTGCAACATCTCGTTATACGCCTCTACTGCATGAACGAGGGCCGCTTCCAGTTGGCGTGGCCGAGGCAACTCGGCCTGTGACTTCGCCAAATCAGATACCAACGGCAGCGTCTCGGTCAAGAAATCGTTGACGAAGCGGTCTACGGCCGCTTCCGTTATTCGATATGAATGACAACCACATTTTTCACGGTCTCGCTGACAGTTCTGGTAAGTGCCGCAGACGTAACTGGAGGGTGCCGGTTTTCCGTTCCTCCTGACGGAAATCGTGCCGACCATGTTGGCCCCACAATGGCCGCAGATGAGGATTCCTGCGTACACGTATGTTCGATGTGCCGAACGAGGTCGTTTCACCCGCCGGGCCAGCTTTTCCTGCACGGCTCGAAAAGTCTCTATCGTGACGATGGGGTCGTAAAGCGGCAGGTCCGGCATGATCCAATCGCTCTGATCGTGATGCAACTTGCCGCTCCCCGGACGCCGAGGAACACGTTTGCCGCCTTGATACATCATGTAGTCGGCGACCGACCCTCGGTTCCAGACGGGCCTTCCCACATACGCCGGATGCTTCAGGATTTCCGATACATGCCATTGCTGCCAATAGCCCGAATACGGTGGCGTCTCGACCCCACGTTCATTTAGTTGCCGTGCCAGCGTGCCGGGTGTCGTACTCTGTTCGAGATATGAGGTATAAATCCAACGGATCGTTTGCAACTGTGTTTCATCTGTCGTCGGTCGCAACTGAAGAATCTCGCCCAATTCAGTCGGTGGAAAATTCCTTTTGCCAGCGAATTCTTTGCGGTCGCCGAATTTGTCGATGGTCAACAGGGCGTCCAGGCACCGGGTCGGCATCAGTCGTTGAAGCAAGTCGGTGATGTCGGCTGTGGGGTCGTCCCGATGCGCCTGCCGGAGCGCTTGACGACTGACAGGCTGATTCAGACTAAAGACAATTGAAAACGCCGGCTCTTCAAAATCGACCGCTGCGCTCCGCCTCATTGCAATCTCCCACCAAGAAGAGTCGTCTGCATGCCGTGGCGTTCCGTCGTTGGAGTTTTTCATGTCTGTGACCGGGAAGTCAAGAGATTGAGAAGACGTGGGCGAATCAGTCAGCAGCAAAGCAAACGACGATTGAATGACGGCCCGAATAGCCGAGGCATCGGAGGCGTATACGTCGTCGATGAAATCGCCGAGTATGACGGAGGCAATAAGGCCGCATGGACAGTCGTCTGTCAGTCGGGTTCCGCTGATTTCTGGTGCGATGGTGCTCGTCTTTTCAGCCGCCCCAATTTTGGGAACGGATCAATTCGGCGTAACTTATGTTAATGCAAAGATCAGTATGTCCAATTCAGCGGCCCTCTTGCGGATTCCGTGGAATCTCCAACAATATTTCCACGGGCAGGAGGTGGGCGGCGTACCAGCCCTGTCCTTCTTGATCGCCACCGAAGTCCTTCGTGTCCCGGTCGAGACGGCGAAGAGGAGCGGGAGCCGGGCCGGATCAGGAACCTGTGAAGCAAAAATAACGACGGAACACAGTTCTTTGAACGAGTGACCATGAATTCACCAGTTGGTAAATATCGCCCGTTTCCCACCATTCATCTGCTCGATAGGCAGTGGCCCAACCGTACGCTGGAGAAGGCTCCCCGATGGTGTAGTGTTGATCTGCGAGATGGCAATCAAGCATTGGCTCAGCCGATGAATGTTTCCCAAAAGTTGGAGATGTTTGATGAGTTGGTTCGTTGCGGCTTCAAAGAGATTGAGGTGGGTTTCCCGGCAGCCTCTAACACCGAGTTCGAGTTCGTACGTCGGCTGATTGAAGATGAGCGCATTCCTAATGACGTTACCATTCAGGTTCTTGTGCAGGCACGGCAAGACCTGATTGAACCCACGATGCAGGCAGTGGCGGGAGCCAAACGAGTGATCGTCCATTTGTACAACTCCACCTCACCTGCACAACGGCGTGTCGTCTTCGACCTTGAGAAAGCCGACATCGTGAAGATTGCGACAAGAGGGACGCAGTGGATCAAGGATAGGCTGTCTATCTTGGTGGGGACCGAAGTGACATTTGAGTATTCTCCAGAGAGTTTCTCGGCAACCGAAGTTGAGTTCTCGCTGGAAATCTGCGAAGCGGTGGTAGATGTTTGGGGGTCAACTCCAGATTCTCCAGTCATCCTCAACCTGCCTGAGACGGTGGAGGTGGCGATGCCCAATGTCTATGCAGATCAGATTGAATGGTTCTGTCGTAACTTGAAGCGACGGGATTGTGCAATCATCAGTATCCATACTCACAATGATCGAGGTACAGGTGTGGCCTCAACTGAGATGGGACTACTTGCTGGCGCAGATCGAGTTGAAGGTACGTTGTTTGGCAACGGAGAGCGTACGGGCAACCTCGACATCATTACCGTGGCTTTGAACCTCCACATGCACGGCATTGATTGTGGTCTTGATTTCGCAGACCTCAGTGCCGTTGAGGAAGTCTACGAACGCTGCACGGGCATGAGCGTTGATCCTCGTCATCCGTACGCTGGTGAGCTTGTGTTCACTGCGTTTAGCGGCTCACACCAAGATGCCATTAAGAAAGCACTGGCTGAATGGAAGAAGCGTGAAGGCAAGGCCAATTGGGATGTCCCATACCTCGCCATTGATCCCCACGACATCGGTCGCACTTACAGTGAGGTCATTCGGGTCAACAGTCAGTCGGGTAAAGGCGGAGTGGCCTACCTCTTGGAGAGCAAGTTCGGCATCGACCTGCCGAAAGAGATGCAACGAGAGTTCGGGCCGATTGCCAATGACGCAGTGGATCGTCTCGGTCGTGAAGTCAGTGCAGAGGAGTTAAAGTCATTATTCTGGCGGGAGTATATCGAACGTCAGGAGCCTTACGTTCTCAATCGCTTCCATTCCGACGACACTGATGGCGTGGCTCGCTGTCAGGCACACATTACCCACAACAACCAAGAACTGGAGGTTGACGGCACGGGTAACGGGCCGATTGCAGCGTTTGTTTGTGCGTTGCAATCCTCTGGAGTCGGGGTCTTTGAGGTCTGTGACTACCGTGAGCAAGCAATGGGTCGTGGTGCGGAAGCCAGTGCCATCGCCTACATCTGCATCCGTACCCCCGGCGGTCAAACACGATGGGGTGCAGGAGTGGACACAAGCATCGAGTTGGCATCCATGAAGGCAGTCGTCAGTGCAATCAATAGGTTGTGAAGGGTACTGTGGGGCGGGCCGTATTGCAGGCAACTCAACTGGCGTCAGAACTGTGTGGACTCCACGCTGATGCCTTCTGCCCGCTATGGCCCGGATCAGATGTGGTTAATGAATAAGCTCCATCACGACGTTGCCCGGTGCCGCCTGCTGTTTCGCCGCAGCCAAAGCTGATTGAGCGGCGCTCACGCCCGGATGTCAACCTTGGTTTACAAAAGGCATTGCGTCTTTCACCATCTTAACTCCGACCCGCCCTTCATCGCCTACGGGGTTCTGATGTCGGCCGGTTAGATCGTCGAGGCATTCGTTCGCCCGGCGGTGTAAGTCACGTAGCCACCCCGATTGTGACGGTGCCGAAAGGAGATCACATGGCGACAACACTGCAAAAACGTAATCAAAACGTCCTTGGTGAAGCCGAACGCCGTCAACTTGCCGAATGCGAAACGGCAATCCAGACGGCCCAAAGCCACAAACTCGCTGAAGCTCAGGCGCTCAAGACGATTCGTGAAAACCGGTTGTACCGGGCGACGTATAAGACTTTCGAGATTTACTGCCAGACGAGGTGGGGCTACAGCCGGCAACATGCGCAGCAACTGATTGATTGGGCCGTGGTCAATGACGATTTGTCAACCGTGGTTTGCACTCCCGATCTCCGGGCCTCGGCATTGTTGGCGTAATAGCGGCGTCCCGTTTCCCGCCGTCTTTCTTCCCGCCGTTTGTGCAGTTCGGCCGTCGAGATTAAATTAACGACGTACCGGCGGCGCAAGAGCGACATGACTGTAGGAACGGCGTCTCGAAGTGACGTTCCCACATTAAGACGAAGCCGGCGGCCGTAAAAGGAGAACGACGCTTAAAACCGGCAGTTTCAGACGCCGCCATGCCAGAACAGTGTAGACCAGGATGCGCTGATCCAAGTCAGCCTCTGGACCCGCTTGCGGTTCGAAGTGAGCAATGTACGGTTGAGCGACATCGACGCGAATCAGCTTATCTGCCGACGCGCTGACCGCGGAGAGGTCGGCATCGATCACCTGCACCGCCGATCCGGGCGGCAAAGCCGCCAGCGCGATCCAGTCGGCGGGATAGGTTTCAAGCAGATGCTTATTGGCTGCATCGAACTCGTGAGGCATTTTCACGAAACATCCGAACGTCTGAGCCCGTGGACGGCAATCGGTTGCCGAGTGATTCCCAGAAACGGCTTCCGCAACCCGTTTGACACCCACCCCTCAACGAATAGACTTCCCGGCAGTTACAGTTTTCCATCCCCCAAGTCCGATAACATAGGAGAGTAGCGGGATGATGAGCGCGGAACGCCGATCTTTTTCGATTCGGCACACCCCTCGGCATCCGGCACTAAGTCATCATGAGCTTGAGCATTGAATTCATCCAGGGCCGCCAGGTACTCGATTCCCGCGGCAATCCGACCGTCGAAGTGGACGTGCTTCTCGAAGACGGCACCCTCGGCCGGGCGATCGTTCCCAGCGGCGCCAGCACCGGCGAGCATGAAGCGGTCGAACTGCGCGACGACGACAAAAAGAAATGGGTCGGCAAAGGCGTTTCCAAAGCCGTCGATAACGTCAATACGAAAATCGCCCCGGAACTGATCGGCCTCGATCCACGCGATCAGGAAGCGATCGATCAACTGATGATCGAGTTGGACGGAACGCCGAACAAGGCTAAGCTTGGCGCCAATGCCATTCTCGGCGTGTCGATGGCGGTGGCCCGCGCGGCGGCCGAGGCGTCGGGATTGCCCTTGTATCGATATCTCGGCGGGTCGGCGGCGCGCACGCTGCCGGCGCCGATGATGAACATTCTCAACGGCGGAAAGCATGCCGACAATAACGTGGACTTTCAGGAGTTTATGATCCAGCCGTGGGGATTCGATTCTTTCTCCGAAGCCCTGCGGGCCGGCGTGGAAATCTATCACTCCCTCAAGAAGGTATTGCACAAGAACAAGATGAGCACCGCCGTCGGCGACGAAGGGGGATTCGCCCCGGACCTGAAAGACAACGAAGATGCGCTCAAGGTGATCGGCGAAGCGGTAACCAACGCCGGTTATGAGTTCGGCAAGCAGGTGTTCGTCGCCCTTGACCCGGCGGCCAGCGAATTGTGGGACAGCGAAAAGAAGGGGTACAAGTTCTTCAAGAGCAACCCCGACAAAATCCTCAGCCCCGAGGCGATGGCCGACTATTGGTGCAAGTGGATCGAAAAGTACCCGATCCGATCACTGGAAGACGGCTTCGCCGAGAACGATTGGGCCGGGTGGAAAATCATCACCGACCGCGTCGGCAAGAAAGTGCAATTGGTCGGCGACGATCTGTTCGTCACCAACGTCGAATTCCTCGAGAAGGGAATCAAGACCGGCACCGCCAACTCGATTCTCGTGAAGGTGAATCAGATCGGCACCCTCAGCGAAACCTTCGCCGCCGTGAACATGGCGATCCGCAACGGCTACAGCGCCGTTCTATCGCACCGTTCGGGCGAGACTGAAGATTCGACGATCGCGGATATCGCCGTCGCGACCAACTGCGGGCAGATCAAGACCGGCGCCCCCGCGCGCAGCGATCGCGTCGCCAAGTACAACCAGCTTTTGCGCATCGAAGAGCAGCTCGGCGACCGCGCTCAATACGGCGGCAAGTTCTGGAATAAATAGGAGAGCCAATGCCCGATCAGGACATCGACCCCCCGGCTGGCCCCTTCGGGGAAGAAGCCGGAATCAAAACGCCGTGGGAGTCGATCGATCCGATTGAGCCGGCCCAGCCCGCGCCTTGGCCAAAACAGGCGAAGCGTTCGAACAGTCCGCGGCGGCGCGCGAAATCCGTCGGCGCGGAACTTGCCAATCCACCCGCCCGATTCGTCCCCACGGCCGTGAAAGCCGTGGAGACGGATGCGGGGGGAAATGCCGCTCTGGGCATTCCGCCGGAGGTTAAAACTCATCCGCTTTTGCCCGAAACGCCGGGAAAATCGTCATTGGAACAGGAAGACGCCGTCGTCGCGCGGGCGTTTTTTTCCGATGATTATACTGTCCCGTCGAATTCGGTCGGCGCGCTGCCGGGACTTCAATCCGTTGAGCCAGCGGATATGGATTCCGACGAGGCGCTGGTTGAACTCTTCGTCGACGGATCGCAGGAAGAGATGCCCGCCGTCGCGATCCCCGACACACGCCTCACGGCATCCGTCGCGCTTGGCTATTCAAATTCAGATGCCGTGACGGAAAGTTTTGACAATGCGCTTGCCGAAAGAATGTTTTTGTCCGGCGATTCAGATGTTGAAAAGGTAACAGCGACTGAGACGACCGCGTGGGTTAAAGAGAGTGTCGCGCCCGCTGGCGCCGCAGGAGCTGAGAGCGAGCCGGCGGATTTTGTTCCCCAAACCGTGTTACACGTCGATGCCTTCGCCGAGAGGGCATCCGATGTTGAACAAACGCCCATTGCCATCGAGCTTGCGATGGAATCCGCCGCCGAGGGCGCGGTCACTGAATTCCCGGCAAAGGCGGTCGGCACGGGCGGTTCCGTCATCAAGCCAGCGATCGCCACCGCCGTTGCGCCGTCCAAATATGTGGCTCCGATCACGATTTCCAAGGCGCCGCCTCTTAGACGAGGTGTCGTTCAGGGCGACGTAGAAGTGAAAGGCGTTTGCGCACCGGCGCCTCCGATTCGCTATCTGAAGCCGCGCCCTGTCGTTCGCCGGCCGGCGGCGGCGTCGGCGGTTGAGATCGCCGACGCGACGGAATTGGACCCCGAGCCGGAGTTGTCGGCGTCGTACGTCACCACCGGAGGCGGATGGACCTTTCCGGTGATGTGTGTCGGGATAGTGTTGATCGCCTGCTGCGTCGTCGTTCCGCAGGCGGACTTCAACCGCCGACTTTATTATCAACGGCAGGCGCTTCAGGCCGACCTTGAATCGATTCAAAAACAGGTGGCCGTCAACGACGAATTTCTCAAGCAGGTTATCGACAACCCCACGCTTGCCGAGCGTCTTGCGTCGCGGCAGATGAAGACGATACGCAAGGGGCAGAAAGTGCTGGCGGTCAATCAGGTAAACGACGACGGAGACATGTCGCCGTTCGCGTTGGTCGCCGTTCCTAAGCCGCCGACGCAGACGCCGTATCGGCCGGTGATCGGGACGATCGCCAATCTATGCAATAATGCCCGCTCACGCCTCTATCTTCTAGGCGTGTCGATGACCATGGTGGCGGTGGGATTGGTGCTCGGGTTCAGCCCGGCGACAAATGCACAAGTGAAGAGCGAAGCGTAATGAGGAAAGTAAAATCGAGTCCTGTTTACGCTATACCTCTGACTGTTTAATCTTTCGTCCTTCATGCCGCGCGGACTTGTCATCGAAACTTCAGGAAGGCTCGGATCGATCGCGATCACCGAAGCGGGCAGGGTGATTGCCGAGGATTCTTTCGCGCACGGACTTAAACACGCCGCCGAAATGGTCCCCAGGATCGACGCCCTCCTCAAAGCAGCCGGATGGCTTCCGGCGGATGTCCGTGAAATTTACGTCTCGGCAGGTCCAGGTTCCTTCACCGGGCTCCGCATCGGAATCACCCTCGCAAAAACGCTCGCTTTCGCCACTGGCGCAAAGATCGTGGCCGTCCCGTCGGCGGAGGTTCTGGCCCGCAACGCGCCAAGCGAGGCGCAAAATGTCCTGATCGTCCTCGACGCGAAGCGCGATCAGATTTTCACCGCGCGATTGCATCGCGACGATCCGCGGGCGACGTGGAAGATCGTCGAGCCGGCCCATCTGGATACCTTGCCCGCGATGCTCTCGCGCGCCCCGCGTCCCGTTCACTTAATTGGCGAAGGCATTTCGTTCCATGAAAAATTCTTGGATCGCGCCGATTCGTCGGTCATCGTGACATCGGAAGACCTGTGGCGCCCGCGGCCCCAAGCGGTCGCAGCCATCGGATTTGACTTGGCTCGCGAGCAATTGTTCACGCCTCTGGATTCGCTCACGCCGATCTACATTCGCAAGCCGGAAGCGGAAGAGAAGTATGAAGCCGCCGCCGGTAGAGTAGAGAATTGAGCGATCGTTGCGCGAACGGCGCCACGGCTTTTCCATCTTCTGCCTGCCCACCCGTCTCCTTCGTCGATATCATCGGTTCTCACCAAATCGAAAATGAACTGATCGTTCAAGCGACGGCTGGTTTCTTTTTCCGCCTCGTCCACTATTATCGTCGGACTTTGCCCAACAAATATGGAACAGCCAGCAAACCAATACGAACAAGAACGCCGTCAGAAGATGCAGAAGCTTCGCGAACTTGGCGTCGATCCCTTCGGCGGGCGCGTCGAAGGGGTGCAGTCCCTTGCCGCCGTCCGGTCGCTCCACAAGCCCGAGTTTGGCCAGGACGGCGGCCCGATCGTGAAAGTAGCCGGGCGGATGGTCTTCGTCCGCGACATGGGAAAACTCTGGTTTGTCCGCCTGCGCGATGAGACCGGCGAGTTGCAAATCGCCCTCGATAAAAAGCGGCTGAGCGAGCGGGAATGGAATGTCGTTAAGCTGCTTGATCTCGGCGATCAAATCGTCGCCGAGGGTCCGCTCGGCGCCACCAAGACCGGCGAAGTGACGATCTGGACGAAGTTATTGACGATCGCATCCAAGTCGCTTTTGCCGCCGCCGGAAAAGTATCAGGGATTGACGGATGTGGAGATTCGCTATCGCCAGCGATACGTCGATCTCTTTACCAATCCCGACGTGATGCGCGTTCTGAAGCTGCGGAGCGAAGTGGTCGCCGAGATTCGGCGATACATGACGAATCTCGGCTACACGGAAGTCGAAACCCCAATGATGCAGTCCCTTGCCGGTGGGGCGGCGGCACGTCCATTCACGACGCATCACAACGCGCTCGACATCGACCTGTACCTGCGCATCGCGCCGGAACTCTATCTCAAGCGCCTTCTCGTCGGCGGATTCAGGAAAGTCTTCGAGCTCAACCGCAATTTCCGCAACGAAGGAATCAGCCCCCGGCATAATCCCGAATTCACCATGCTCGAAGCGTACGAAGCGTACGGATCATGGGAAACCATGGCGGATATGGTGGAGGGAATGATTTGCCACCTTGCGGAAAAGCTGTTCGGCGGCCTGCGGCTCGAGACAATGGCGAACGGCAGCCCGCGTCTGAGAAAAATCAATCTTGAGGGTGATTTGACCAAGCCTCCCGGGAAGCGTTGGAGACGTGTTCGCCTCGTGGATTTGGTCGCCGAAACCACAAGTGGACAGTGGCATTTTGATCAACGCGATATCCGGGACGCATCTCCGATGGCGACCGCACATCTCTTTGACCGATATCGAGGTGAAAAGGGATCACATCTAGGAGATTCGACCGCAAATTGGGAGGTAATTCATGAGGCGATGCATATTGGTCCGCGCGACGAAGAAAGCCAGCTTTTGCTGCTGAGATGCATCAAAGAAGGACCTGAGAACGTGGCGCCAAGCCTCAGTCCCCACATGAAACTAATCATTACAAGATTTTCAAGAATGCTGGATGAAATGAAACCGGCTGAACAACTCGTAATGTTCTACGAAAAACTTGTAGAACCCTATTTAATCGATCCGTGCTTTGTGACCCATATTCCCGGCGCGGTCATTCCGCTTGCGAAGAAAAGCCGCGACGACACCTTCTTCGCCGACGTCTACGAGCTGGCCATTAACGGTCAGGAAATCTCCCCCGGCTACACGGAATTAAACGACCCCGACGTTCAAGCCGAGAATTTCAAGCATCAGGTCGGCGACAAGGAAGAGCAGCAGAAAGTCGACGAAGACTTCCTCACCGCGCTAAGATACGGCATGCCGCCGGCGGGAGGAATGGGACTTGGAATTGATCGGTTGGTTATGATGCTTACTGGCGCCGACAGTATTCGAGATGTTATTTTGTTCCCGTTGATGAAGCCGCAGGAGTAACGAATGTTCTTTCTGTGGGAAGACCGCAACGAGGAGCACATTGCCAAACATAGGGTAGAGCCGGGCGAGGCTGAAGATGTTATCCGCCATGCGAAACGGCCGTATCCGTTGAAGGTTAGCGGCGTAAAATGGCTTGTCCGCGGTCGCACGCGCGGCAACCGACTGTTGCAGGTGATTTTACGTGATCCGCGATCCGGCGGATATTGATATTCGATTGCTGACCGCGGACGAAATCGTCGGCTTGGAACAAGGCGAAGCCGCCGTTTATGTCATACATGCGCGCCCGCTCTGAATGGGCAAAAGCGAGTTCCATGAAAAAGAAAACCAGCAAGCCATATTGGGAAATGTCGGCAGAGGAACTACAAGACGCAACTAAAGAGTTCGATAAGCCTGTTCCCTGGTCAAAGACGCGTCCGCTTACGAAAGCGGAACGTGCATTATTTGAGAAGATGCGCAAGGGACGGCATGTTTCAATCCATGTGACTCGAGGCGCGGATGGCATGTGGGTGAGGCTTGATCCAGACGTCATGAAGCGATCGGCGATCTACGCTGCGAAGCAGCAGATTACGCTTTCGGAACTGATCAATCGAAGCCTCAAGGGAGCGCTTGCGATCGTCGAATGACATTATCCTGCCCACTTCCACTCACTCCAAAAGACTGTGTATAAACTCCACCTCATCCTTAAGTACCTCCTCAAGCGGCGCATCGCCTGGGTATCCCTGGTCGCCGTGACGCTTTGCACGCTGATGGTGCTGGTCGTCATCAGCGTGATGGGCGGCTGGCTCAACATGTTCAAAAGCTCCTTCCGCGGACTTTCCGGCGACATCGTCGTGCATTCCGACGGCATGGCGGGGTTTCCGTATTACGAGCGGATTATCGCCTCGCTCAAAAAAGATTCGGATATCGCGGCCGCCATTCCATCCATCGAAACATATGGCCTGCTGAACTTCGGCCGCGTCGCGACGCTTCCGGTCAAAGTGATGGGAATTCCGATCGATGAGATGGGAGAAGTCAATCGTTTTCCCGATTCTCTTTACCGTCAGCATGTCATGCTTGAGGACAAGCTCAACGATAAAACACTGGCCCCCGAAGAGCGCAAAAAACTCGAGCGTATCCTCGCCTCGCCCCCTTCGTTTGATCTGCTGGACGAGATGACGGTGCCGTTGGCCGCGCTTCCTTCGGATCTTCCGATCGAGAAAATCGATCCGGATCAGGACCAGATCCCCGGAACCGTCAAGCTTCCCGATACCGCCCCGCAGGATCTCCGCGGACGGCTTCGCTATGACGCCGTGCGAAAAAACCTGGTTTTCCAAGGACCGATGAAGGTCGATTGGAAAGATCCGCTCGCGAGTTTGTCCGCCGACGCGGATTACAAACGAGCGGTTGATACGCTGTTTCGCGAATCGAACACGGCGGACTTAATCGACTACAGCCAACTTGCCAAAGGTCGGCTGACGGGAATGATCGCCGGGACGGGCGTCATCGGCATCCATCGAAATCACAACGGCGAGTGGGAGGGCCGCGAGTCATGGAAGACGTCCACGCCGGTCGGGCTGACCGTGTTGGATATTTCCGGCGGCGGTGGCGTGAGCGTTCACGATAAAGTCACCCGCACCTACTTCATCGTGGACGACAGTCGAACGCAGGTATGGCAGTACGACAATAACTATGTGTATGTGCCGCTCGATCGGCTTCAAAAAGACCTGGGAATGAATTTGCAGCAGGTTTCGGACGCGGCGGGAAACGCAATCAATGTGCCGGGTCGGGTGACGGACATTCATATCAAGGTGCGGGCCCGGATCGATCCGAATGATGAACCCGCGCTGAATCGGATCGCCGACAGGGTCCGCAGCAGGGTCCACGAAGTCATGCACGGGCCACATCCGCCGGGAGGGCCGACGATGTATGGGCCCGATCCGCGCGTGGAAACCTGGCAGGAGACGCAACGCATCTGGATCAACGCCATCGAAAACGAAAAAATGCTGGTGGTGTTTCTGTTCGGCATTATCAGCGTGGTGGCGATTTTCCTGATCTTCTGCATCTTCTACATGATCGTCGTGGAAAAAACCCGCGACATCGGCATCATCAAGAGCGTCGGCGCGACCTCGGCCGGCGTAGCGTCCATCTTTCTTGGCTACGGCCTGGTCATCGGCGTGCTCGGCAGCGGGCTGGGACTGCTCCTGAGCTTTTTGCTCGTACATAACATCAATGAAATTCACGGCTGGCTCGGACGCCGACTAGGCATTGTCATTTGGAATCCGGAGGTTTATCTGTTCGACAAGATTCCCAATCAGATGAGCTTCCATGACATCGTCTGGATCGTCCCGATCGCGATCCTGGCAAGCGTACTTGGCGCGTTGGTGCCTGCAATTCGGGCGGCGAGCGTAAACCCGGTGGAATCGTTGAGGTGGGAATAATCGATGTCGCAAGCCATTTCAAACCCCGCCGTCAGTCCGCCCGGCGCCGATAAAACCATTCTCCGCGCCGCGGCCGTGCAGAAGTTCTATCGCTCGGGCGAAGAAACGCTGTCGATCCTTCGCGGCGTCGATCTGAACGTGCGGACCGGGGAGTTCATCGCCATCGAAGGACGGTCAGGCTCAGGCAAGAGCACGCTGCTTCACATCCTCGCCGGCCTTGATTCGCCCAACGGAGGAACCGTTCAATTCAACGGCGTCAACATCGTGGCAATCAGCGATCGGAATCTGGCGAAGATTCGCAATCGCGAATTCGGATTCGTCTTCCAGTTTTATCATCTCCTTCCGGAACTGAACGTCCTGGAAAACACGATGCTTTCGCCGATGATCGAATTCTCCACCCTCGGCTTTCGCGCCCGAGCGGCCGACCTGCGAAAACGCGCCGCCGACCTGCTGAATCAACTGGGCCTGGGCCACCGCCTCAAGCACCGCTCCAGCCAGCTTTCCGGCGGCGAACGCCAGCGCGTCGCCATCGCGCGAGCGCTGATGAACGATCCAAAGGTTCTGTTCGCCGACGAACCGACCGGCAATCTCGACTTCGAGACCGGCCGACAAATCATGGCCGTTCTGGAAGATCTTCATCGTCGGCAAGGCCAGACGATTATCATGGTCACCCACGATCGCAGCCTGGCGTTGAAAGCCGACCGGGTATTGATTCTCCGCAACGGCAAACTCGAGCGGCCGGGAGGGGCGTCGGACACCGAGAAAGTCCCGGCGCCGGAAGAAGACTGAGGTGGGCCATTACGATATCAAAATGTGCCGTGCCAGTCGCCGAAAGCATTTGACGCGGGTTGCAAAAGGCGGAAACGCGATCAATCCCGATCGCAATTTCGTCTGTGTCCTTCGGTCTTCATCTGTGGCAGTATTGCGTTTTATGCCGACTTTCTTCAAAACGCCTGGCGCATATAGTGTTGGAACAATGGAGCTGGAATGTCTTTGAAAATCTGGATCGACGGACGCCTGGTTGACAAGGCGGACGCCAAAATCAGCGTGTACGATCACGGTCTTCTCTACGGCGACGGCGTCTTTGAGGGTATTCGGATCTATCACGGGAAGATTTTCGAGTGGGCCGCGCACGTGCGCCGGCTTTTCGATTCCGCCAAGGCCATCCGGCTGACCGTCCCTTATCCGGGCGAGCAACTGAAAGCCGCCGTTGAAGAGACGGCCAAGGCCAACGCGTTCACCGACTGCTACGTCCGTCTTGTCGTGACGCGCGGCGTGGGATATTTAGGCCTGAGCCCGATGAAATGCGCCAACCCCACGGTTTTTATCATCAGCGATACGATCGAGATGTATCCCAAAGAGGTGTACGAAAACGGGATGGCGATCATCACCGCCTCAGTGATTCGAAACCATCCCAACGCGCTTTCGTCGCGGGTGAAGAGCCTTAATTACCTGAACAGCATCATGGCCAAACTCGAGGCCGTGGATGCGGGCGTGCCGGAAGCGATCCTGCTGAATCATGAAGGAAACGTGGCCGAATGCACGGCCGACAACATCTTCATCGTCAGCCATGGCTCGGTCTATACCCCGACCACCCACGACGGCATCCTTGAAGGCGTGACCCGGCAGCTCATCCTGGATCTCTGCAAGCGTCTGGGCGTTCCGGCATTCGAGAAAACCCTTCAGCGGCACGACTTATACATCGCCGACGAATGTTTTCTGACGGGAACGGGGGCGGAGGTTGTGCCGGTGACGAAAATCGACGGCCGCCAGGTCGGCGGAGGAAGCCCCGGCCCCACCACGCGGAAGTTGATCGAGGCCTTCCGGCGGTATATTCGCGAAGCTTGAATGTCGGAATTGACACTCAACTGGCCGGCAAGTACAGTTTTCCCCCTAGGAAGTGGGATTTGGAGCAAAATACTATGCAAGAATATGAGACTCTCAAGCGTTTGGTAAACGAGGCCGAGCCCGACGTTCAAAAAGCCGCCGGTGGCAACAAGGCCGCCGGCACTCGGGTTCGGAAGATGATGCAGGAAATCAAAGCCGCGGCACAGGAAGTCCGCAAGAAAGTTCTGGAAGGCCGCGACGAGCCGGAAACAGGCGTCGCTGCGCCCGGCGCCGAGAAAACCGCGGCCGATGCGTAAGTTGTTCTTTGACGAGCGTGGACGAAATCTCGAGGGCGTCGAATCGCGCGATAATCGGGAGCGACGCCCCGGTTGATTTATTACTTGAGCGGCCCTTCCCCTATGCCCCCGCAATTGCTCTACGACATCTCGCAGTTGGACCTGAGCCGCGACGTTTTCAATCAGGAAGACATCCGCGGGTGCAATCCGCAGCGCGGGGACATGGAACAACTCAACGGGATCGTCTATGCCGCCCCCGAAGACGGCAAAATCATCGGATACAAAGACGTGCGCGCCGATGAATTCTGGGTCGCCGGCCACATCCCCGGCCGCCCGCTGCTGCCCGGCGTGCTGATGATCGAGGCCGGCGCGCAATTAGCGAGTTTCTTCACGCGCAAATTCGTTGGCTGGAAAGGCTTTATAGGTTTTGGTGGCGCCGATGAAATTCGATTTCGAGCGCCGGTCACCCCTGGATGTCGGCTGTATATCGTCGGACTGAAAATATGGGAGCGCCATCGCCGGGTGTGCTGCAAGGTGCAGGGCGTGGTGAACGGATCGATGGTATTCGAAGCCTCGATCCTGGGGACGGAAGTCTAAAATGACCGTGCGCGATTCGTGTAGCGTCCGAGTCGACCTTGCGATCGTTTTGCTATTTTTCGTAGCACAACGTCTCGCTTGTGTATTGGTCGAAAAACATAGGCGAGAGGCTCAAGACGCCGGTGCCACGAAAAAAAATTTTCCCGGCTCAGTGCGAACCTCCAAAATCAAAGGCGCGTGATAAGGCAACGATTTAAGATCGTGGCGCGTGAACGGAATTCGCGGCCTGAGATTGTCCCGCGGCGTGCGTCGCCTTTTCCAAGGCGCTCAAAGCGGGGTGGTCGAGCATCAGCGGCGCGACGATATCGCGGGCGAACGGCCGCAGCATGCATCCCATGTGATCGCCGAAATTGCGATATCGAAGCCATACCTTGTCGTACGGCTTTTGAATGAGTTTGTCGTATTGACGGGAATCCGCGCCGGCGGGAAATAAGAAGCCGAACGCGCCGGCGGCCTCGGTTTTCTTGCCGTCAATGGTGCCGAACATCCGTGTGCCGATGTCAAGGACCATCACGTCGTTTTCGCTGCAGAACGAATAGCACTTATTGCGAACATGCGCCAGCGCCTTGCTCAGGTCGTAGCCGGGCGAAAGCGCCGACGCCATCAGAAGAAGCTTGTCGATCTTCACGTCGGCCGGCAGCTTTTCCAAAGCCCAGACGGCGATCCCCGTTCCGCCGCTATGGCCGCTGAGTAGAATGTGCAAATCGGGATGGCGGTGGAAATGGTCGGCGATCAAATCCGCCACGATCTGCGCCTGCTCCTGGTTGCGCTTGTAGGCATGCAGGGCGGCGATGCCCGGGTCTTCGCCGGTCCAGTCATAGACGTCGCACACGCCCGCCACGCCGGCATCCTTGAATCCAAGCATCATCTGATCATCGACCCATCGGCGTCCGGCGATGCCCGGCAAATGCAGCAGCCATGTGTCGGACACCGCAACCGTCCGCTCCACGGCCACGGCGGGAGCGGGACTCGCGGCAATCACGCCGTCGATCGATAAACCGAAGTGGCACGTGAACAGACCCAGAATGCCGACGACAAAAAGCTTCCGCATCGATTACTTTCCTCGTAATGGGTTGAACGACGAGAGCGCGTCTAACGGAAGATACGCATAATGGCCGACGATGTTTCGTAAAACATCCGGCCCCGGCGACGTCCGCCCCAATTCCAATCGGCGCCGTCGAGTCTTGCGGGTCAGCGCGGATAAAACGAATCAATTCCCGTCGGCATTCATTCGCGACCATGCGCAATACAATCCGTTCATTACTTTGTCTGGCGACTAGATTTTTTCAGGCCTCGGAGCATCATTTAACTTGGCTTTGTGTTTCTTCGCCAGATGTACCAGGTCGCGATGGAGCGATAGGGTCGCCACGCCTCGCCCATGTCGACGACTTGCTTTGGAGTCGGGCGGGAAGGCAGCTTGAAGATTTCCTGCACGCCGACGCGGAGTCCCAGATCATCGACCGGCCATACGTCGGGGCGATTGAGCACGAAGATCAGGAACATCTCCGCCGTCCAGCGGCCCACGCCGTTGACGGCGACTAACGCCTCGATCACCTGCTCGTCGGTCATCGAGCACAATTTTCGCGTGGGAATTCGGTTTGTGACGAAATGGTCGGCCAGATCCTTAAGATAAGCGCTCTTGGCGCGGGAGCTTCCGCAGCCGCGTAAAACGTCCGGATCGCGCCGCAGCGCGGCCAGCAACAGCGCGGGCGTGGGGCGGCGATTTGGAAACAAATCGCGAAAACGGCCGAACAGCGAAGCCGCCACCACCGTCGAAAGCTGCTGGCTGAAAATCGCCTTGCACAACGCCACGAAGTAATCACGTCGCGGCGCAAGCGTGCAAGGGCCGACGCGACCAATGATCTCCGCGAAACGCGGCTCCGACTTGGAAAGAAAATCCGTCGCCGCGTCCCACGGCGTTGTCTCGACAGGCGGTTGGAACCACATATTCACATCATTCGCATGATGCGGGCCTCGGTCAAAAGTCAGTGGTTTTCACCGCTTGCCCCGTTCATCCCCGGTGGATTATCAGCTTTTTTGCGTTTGTAACGCCTCAGCTTGATAATCTACAAAAAGAGGCCAAAGTCAGAATTACCGGCGGATGTCATTGGCGCAGTGTGATGTCACTCCCTACAATCATGTTCGTTCGCCTTTCTCTTTGGAGTTGATTCATGATGACCCCGTTGAAATTGAATTCGATCGATCAGGAACATTTGCAGGAGCTTTACGACGCGACGGGGATTGCGCGCGACGAGTTGCCTTACACCGACGCGTTTAATGAACTCGTTCAGGGGTTCCAGGATCGCACGTTCAAAAACGCCGACCATCAGCAGTTGTTCGTGGCTATTTTGAAATACGTTCGCAGCAGCAGCAACTCGGCGGCTGAGCCGACGGCTGGAACGGTGTTAAACGACGATCAGATCAAGCATCTCAAGATGATGGTGGCGCGGCACGGCACCGGCGGCAAGTTTCTGCCGTACAGCGATAATTTCAATTCGGCGCGCGTCGAGTTCAACAAATTAGCGGCTTTGGAATTGACGGAAGCGGAGTTTTGGCATGCCTTGCAGCGCGTGAACGGCGCCCGTCGCCGTCCACCGGCGCCGAAACGCGCCAAAGTCGCCGTGCGGGCGGACGATGATGACGACGATTGATGCCGCCGAGATTATCCACGCTGCTCATTGGCGAAAAACCTATAGATGCAGTTTATCTCGCATCTCCTAGCTTTCCGGTAGAAATTGATGTAGTATTCTTCCCCGCGCGCCGAATCGGCGAGGATGCTTGATTATTGAATCGTCCGCGAGCGCGTGGGGGGCTCGAGCGGGTTAAGTCGTCTGAGGAGTAAGCTGCCAATGGCCATCACCTGGAAAGAAGAGCTTCAAGGCAAGATCCGCGAAGATTGGGCGCGCGACATCGATAATTTCGAGGCGCAGATGCACCTGCGTAAGCAGGGAAAGATCGAGGACCGCGTGTTCGCCGAGCAACGGCTTCGTCGCGGCACCTACGGTCAGCGTTACGACAACGGCCGACGCCACGACGGCATCGCACAGCACACGCTGCCTTACTCTTCGCTCACCAAAGGTCCCGAGACATTCTGGGACGCGCCGGGAATGCTTCGGATCAAGCTTCCGTTCGGCGGCATGAATCCGGTTCAGATGCGCGTGCTCGCGGACCTGGCCGAGGAGTATTCCGACTCAATCTGCCATGTGACCACCCGCCAGGACATTCAGCTACACTACGTTCATATTGAAGACGCCCCGACGCTTTACCGTCGCCTTGCCGCCGTCGGCGTGACGACCAAGGAAGCGTGCGGCAATTCCGTTCGCAACGTGACGGCCTGCCCGCTGGCCGGGGTGTGCAATACCGAAGCGTTCGACGTGACGCCTTACGCCAACGCGACGGCGTTTTATTTGCTCGGCCACCCCGACACGCAGGATTTCGGCCGTAAATTTAAGATCGCCTTCTCGGGATGCAAGCACGAAGCGTGCGGGCTGGTATCCATTCACGATCTCGGCGGAATCGCCGTCACGCGAACGGCGGACGGAAAAACGCAGCGTGGATTTGAGCTGTACGTGGGTGGCGGCCTCGGCGCGGTTCCGCATCAGGCCAAGCTGCTTTTTGATTTCCTTCCGGAAGAGGATCTGTTGCCGGTCTCGCGGGCGATCGGCCGGGTATTCGGGCGACTGGGCGAAAAGAAAAATCGCCAGAAGGCCCGCCTGAAATTCGTGGTGCACAAGCTTGGCATCGAAAAGTTCAAGCAAGTGGTCGTCGAGGAATGGAAGACCATGCCCGACGATCCCTCGTGGCGGAAATTCTTCGACGAAATCCCGCGCTACGAAGAGAAGCCCGCGTTTGCGTCGGTCCCGTTGACGATCAACGGCAAAAAGCCCGAGGGGATCGACGACTGGGCCAGGACCAACGTCTATCGCCAGCGTCAACCCGGTTTCGCCACGGTGACCGTCACTTTGCCGCTGGGTGATCTGACCAGCGTGGCGATGCGCAAGCTCGCCGATCTCACGCACAAGTATGCGTCGGATCATGCCCGCACGACAGTCGATCAGAACATCGTGCTTCGCTGGATCAAGGAAGACCAGGTCGCGGCGCTCTATCGTGACCTCAAGGAGATCGGCCTGGGCCAGGGCGGCGCCGGCACGATCGTCGACGTGACAAGCTGCCCCGGCACCGATACGTGTAAGCTCGGCATCGCCAGCTCGCGCGGCCTTGCCGGTGAATTGCGCACGCGCCTCGCCGCCAAGAGCGCTTCGCTCGACGACGCCATTCGCGATCTCCACATTAAAGTCAGCGGCTGCTTTAATTCCTGCGGCCAGCATCACGTCGCGGACCTCGGTTTTTACGGCAACAGCCGAAACGTCGCCGGCTTCACCGTTCCTCACTTTCAAGTGATGATCGGCGGCCGTTGGCGCGATAACGGCGGAACGTACGGTCTGGCGATCGGGTCAATCCCGTCGCACGCCATTCCCACCGTCGTCGAGCGCCTTACAAGCCGTTATGTAAAAGACCGGCAGGCCGCGGAAAGTTTTCAGGATTTCTGCGCCCGCGTCGGGAAGAAGGAACTCAAGGCGGCCATCGACGATCTGGCCAAGGTGCCGCCGCGTTCGACCAATCCGGAATTCTACAGCGATTGGGGCGATCCGCGCGAATTCACCATCGGCGACATGGGCGAAGGCGAATGCGCCGGCGAGGTCGTCTCGCTCACCGAATTTGGCTTCACCGCCGCCGAGAGCACGGCTTTTGAGGCGCAGCTCCTGCTCGACGAAGGCCAATACGCGCGAGCCGAGGGAATGGCGTATGAGTCGATGTTGCAAGCCGCCAAGACGTTGGTTCAGCTGACGTGGCCCGATGCCCCCACGGCGCCCGACGCCATCGTCAATGAGTTCAAGACGCGGTTCCTGGAGACGAAGATTTTTTGGGACACCTATCACGCCGGCCAGTTCGCCAACTATCTATTGAATCGCCATGCCGAGGGTCCCGATACGCGATACACGCAGGATACGGTGCATGCGATGGTTGAAGAGGCCAATCTTTTCATCGACGCGGCCCACAAGGCCGAGGCCAAATATCGGCAGTCGTTAAATGTTCTGGGCGCCACTTGACGCCGATCGAATACCGCGATCATCCGTGCGGCGTCAATCTTACGAACCGTCATTCTCGCGATCGAAGCAGCCATGGACTCTTACAAGCTTGCCGTAAAAATTTTCGTCGAGGACGCCTCGAGCCTTCACGGCCATGAGTTCGTTCCCATCTTTCATTCCTGGATTCAACAAAAAAAACTCTCGGATCATTTGGTGATCGACGTGGCCGACTACGAGCACGTTCACGATGGCCCGGGCACCCTGCTCATTACCTTCGAAGCCAACATCGCCACCGATCACGAAGACGGCCGGCTTGGGCTGCTCTACATTCGCAAGCAGCCGATCAAGGACGCCGAGACTTTTCGCCATCGCCTGCATGCGGTCATTCGCCCCGTCCTTCAAGCTGCCCAGTGGCTCGAGGTGGACGCCACGCTCGCCGGCAAAATAAAGTTTCGCACCGACGAATTTCTGTTGCGCATTTACGATCGTCTGCTGGCGCCGAACACCGCCGACACCTTCGCGGCGGTGAAGGAAGATCTGGCCGCCGTTACAACCGACCTGTTTGGCGCCCCGCCCCTTTCGATGGAATTCAATTCGTCGTCGCCGGAGTCCCTGTTTGAGGTTAAAGTTAAAACGCCGGGCGCGGCGACTCTCGGCGATCTGTTGGCCAAAATCCGCCAATGATCGCCGCACCGCCGAACGCCGTCCGACGACTTCCTTACGTCATTTCGCGCCTTCTCCAGGCGTTTCTGTGTTGATCCGACGGCATAATCATTCGATGATCTCGCCAGGCGCGACTACAAATAAGACGTAGCGGGACCTGGGCTCACGCGCGCCGCACGTTCGTCAAGAGCCCCGAAGCGTGAGCCGGCCATCGCCGCCGAGGCGGTGAGACTCGTCAGGCGGCTGTACGCGGTCGAGGAGCGCGAACGGAAAGCGCGGTTTTCGTGGGATCCTACAACTTTTCTCGTTGGCGGTTGTCTTAACGTCTGCGATACTCATTTATGATTAAGCTGGTCGTTGACATCGGCCCGAGCCATTCTTTACAATGGCTCTCTCACATTGGAGCCAGCTTAGCCACAAGCGGCTCCCCTGGGGGTCGAGTCCCTTGGGTCCGGGATTGAAACCCAGAGAGACCATTGATTTATGCATTCGCTTGACCTGTTTCAGAAGTGCTTGCTTGCCGTATATGTGTCGGTGCTTTTTTTCGTCGCTCTCTATGGGTTTCACCGATATGTGTTGGTTTACCTGTACCTGAAACACCGGGACAATATCTATCAGCCCAAAGGGAAGTTCGTCACGCTGCCGCGGATTACCATTCAGTTACCGATGTTCAATGAGGACCAGGTCGCCGAGCGCATCATTCGGCACACCTGTCAGATCGATTACCCGCTGGATCGCCTGGAAATCCAGGTTCTGGACGATAGTAACGATGAATCGGCCGAGACGGCTCGCCGCACCTGCGAGGAATGGGCGGCCCGCGGCTATCCGATCAAATATCTTCATCGCGATAACCGCACCGGCTATAAGGCCGGCGCCCTTGCCGAGGGAATGGAGCAGGCGACGGGCGATTTTATAGCCATCTTTGACGCCGATTTCATTCCCCCTCGCGATATTCTCCGCAACGTCGTCAACTACTTTCATGACGACAAGATCGGCATGGTGCAGGTTCGATGGGACCACCTCAATCGCGACGCATCCCTGCTCACCAAGGGGCAGGCGATTTTCCTCGATGGCCACTTCGTCATCGAACATACCGCTCGCAATCGCAGTGGCCGATTCATGCACTTCAACGGCACCGCCGGCGTCTGGCGCCGCAAAACCATCGAAGATGCCGGCGGATGGCAGCATGATACCCTGACGGAAGATCTTGATCTCTCCTATCGCGCCCAAATCAAGGGTTGGCAGTTCGTCTACCTCCCGCAATTCTGCGCCCCGGCGGAATTGCCGCCGGAGATGATCGGCTTCAAGCAGCAGGCGCATCGCTGGACCAAGGGAAGCGTGCAGACCGCCATCAAGCTTTTGCCGAGAATCCTACGATCCAAACATCTGTCCTATGGCATCAAGACCGAAGCGTTTTTCCATCTGACCAACACCATCGTTTATCCGTTGATGGTCCTGCTCACGCTTCTGATCTACCCCGTTTTCTTCGGCTACAGCAACGACTACAACGTGGTGGCGCCGCTCAAGGAGCCAACGTGGGGGCATTTTCTGTTCAACGTCGGGTTGTTCGTTCTTGCCACCTGTTCGGCCAGCACCTTCTTTGTCTTCGGCCAGCGCGAGCTTTTCGGAAAAGAGGCGGGATGGAAAACGCTGCTGTATTTGCCGTTCCTCATGGGTCTTGGCATCGGCATCGGCTTGAATAACGCCAAGGCGGTTTTTGAAGCCGTGTGGGGCGCGATTCGGCATAAGCCCAGCGTGTTTGTGCGGACGCCAAAGTACGGCGTCATGGGCCAAAAGCGCGCCAGCATCCGCTGCGAAAGGGTGTTGACGTTCAAACGGCTCTGGCTCCCCGTGCTGGAAATCAGTTTCGGCGTCTACATGAGCGTCTGCATCCTCATCTCACTGCTCTATGGCTTTGGCTATGGCACGATTCCGTTTCTGATCATGTTCGCCGGCGGATATTTTTATGTCGGCTTCGCGTCGCTCAGCGTGCTGCTGAAAATGAATAAGGACGCGGAGGTCGAAAGCGACGCCGATTTGGCTGCCGCCGTGGTCATCAAGTAACGCCGGGCCGGACATTCAAATGCCTCGGATGGAACTCCCCCACACCGCAGGGTGCCTCGTTTGCGGGCGCGAAAATCCGCACGGGCTCCATCTAAGCCTCCACGTCGATTCCGACACCGGCGTCGTCACCGCCGACTTCGTCCCGCTCCCCCAGCACATCGGCTTTGAAGGCATCATCCACGGCGGCGTGCTGGCGACCGTGCTCGACGAAGCGATGGTGTGGGCGGCCACATGGGCCGGCCGGCGATTCTGCGTGTGCGGCGAATTAAACTGCCGTTTCCGTCAAAGCGCCGCCGTCGGCGTTCCCCTCCGCGTGCAGGCGAGCGTTGAATCGGTTCGCTCGCGGCTTATTGAAACAACCGGTTCGATCATCGATTCCGCCGGCGCGATTTACACATCCGCCACCGGAAAATACGTCCCCGTTCCGCCGCGGCGCAACGCGCACGTCGTTGGCACACTTGTTCCGGAAACCGCCGTCGAACGGGCGCTGGGCATTTTACAAGCCGCGGCGCGAGCGAGCGGGTGATCCGTCTCGAATCTTTGCTCATTGCCTGTGAATGGACGGGTCGAAATCGAAGAGATGGACATTAGCCGCTTCAGGGCTAACATCTTATGACCTGTTTAATCCCTGCTGAGGCGCACGATGCTTGATCTCGACCATATTCTTCCGGTCACCGACTTTAACCGCAACACCAAGGAACACATTCAATGGTTGAAGCGGACCGGCCAGCCGGAGGTTCTCACGGTAAATGGTCAGGCGGAAATCGTGGTGCAAAGCGCCAAGGCGTATCAGAAATTAGTTGAAGCCGCCGAGTTGTCCGAGACGCTCGCCGGAATTCGCAGGGGACTGGAGGAGGTCAAGCGTGGCCAAGGCCGTCCTATGCGCGAATTTCTCGAAAAACTGGCCGAGAAACATGGCATCTCGCTCAAATGAAGTATGTCGTCATCGTCACCCCCGAAGCCCAGGCGAACATCGCGGCGGCGTACGATGACATCGCAGCCCGATCGCCGCTCAATGCCGGGAAATGGCTCAGCAAGTTGTATGCGCAAATCGACGGCTTGGAAAATTTTCCTCGCCGCTAGGGTGAGGCTCGCGAGCAGCCACACGTTTCAAGCGAAATCAGGCAATTCGTCTTCAAATCCCACCGCATTCTTTACACCATCGACGATCTTTCCGCGACGGTACACGTCGTCTACGTGCGGCATGCCAAAATGCGTACGATCGGAGCGCCCGCCGACGCTGAGGACGACCCGTCTCCGTAAGCCGTCAAATTCGATTTGATGCTCATTGCTCATCCCCCGCAGGGAGCGACAATGGTTCCATGCAAAGCGGTCGACTGGCCCGCGTTAAACGGATGGCGCGGCGATGGATCATCCTTTATTTCGTGGCGGCTATCGTGCTATCCGGCTGTGCCGATCGGCTTATCCTCTTTCCCTCGCGCGAGCCGATTCGCGTTCCCGGCGCCGCGCGCCTGGTGATTCCCGGCCCCGCCGGGCCGCTGGAAATCTGGACCATGCGGTCGGCGGCGGCGGTCGATCGCGAACCGCAGGCGTATGTCATCGACTTCGTCGGCAACGCCTCCCGGGCCGAATATGCGGTCGAATCCGTTTGCGATCAGTGGCGGAATCGCCCCGTCGAGGTGTGGTCGCTGAACTATCCCGGCTACGGCGCCAGCGCCGGATCGGCGAAGCTGAAATATCTCGCGCCCGCTGCCCTGGCGGCATATGACGCGATGAAGCGGCGTGCCGGGAATCGGCCGACGTTTATCTCCGCTCACAGCATCGGAACCGCCGCCGCGTTGTACGTCGCGGCAAATCGCCCGGCGAGCGGGCTCATTTTGCAAAACCCGCCGCCGCTTCGGCGCTTGATCATCGGAAAATTTGGCTGGTGGAATTTATGGCTCGGCGCCGGTCCGGTAGCGCTTGCGGTCCCGGCCGATCTCGATTCGATCGCCAACGCCGGAAAATCATCCGCGCCGGCCATTTTCATTTTGTCCGGCGCCGACACGATCGTCCCGCCGAAGTATCAGCGGATGGTCGCCGACGCTTACGCCGGGCCGAAAAAATTCGTGCGGGTTCCGCTGGCCGGACATAACGATCCGGTGGAAGGAGAATTTCAAATTCAGCTCGAGGCGTTGTTGAACGATCTGTGGCCCACTGCCGACCGCCCCTTGACATTAACCTCTTTCGACTGCTCCGCGTATCTGCGACAATTGAATTTTTGCGGGGTTCAACTGACATGGCCGACACAATCGCACATCGAATTGCCCGGCTCCGGGACGAATTGAATCATCATAACTACCTCTACTATGTCCTCGCTCAGCCGGAAATTTCCGATCAGCGGTTCGATCGGCTCATGCGCGAGCTGATCGACCTGGAGGAAAAACATCCGGAGTTAAAAACGCCCGATTCGCCGACCGTTCGCGTTGGCGGCGAGCCTGTCGTGGGGTTTACGCAGGTCGAGCATGCCGTCCCGATGATGAGCATCGACAATACGTATAACGAGCAAGACGTTCGCGCTTTTGACGAACGCATGCGAAAGGCGTTTGCCGGCGAAAGCGTGAGCTACGTGCTTGAGCCAAAGGTGGACGGCGTGGCGTCGTCGCTGCGATATGAAAAGGGGCTGCTGGTTCTCGCCGCCACGCGCGGCGACGGGCGGGTCGGCGATGATATTACCGCGCAGGCCCGCACGATCAACGCCATTCCCCTGCGACTTCACGCGACCGGCGATCTCCCCGACATACTTGAAGTTCGCGGCGAAGTTTACATGAACAACGCCGACTTCCAGCGCATCAACGCCCAGCGGCAAGCCGACGGCCTGGAGATTTATAAAAATCCCCGCAACCTCACCACCGGCACGCTCAAGCAGCTCGATCCGAAAATCACCGCTCAGCGGCGGCTGCGATTCGTCTCGCACGGACTGGGCCAGGTGGAACCGATGCCGACGGAAAGTTATTGGGAATGGATCAACCTTCTGAAGGGTTGGCGCCTGCCCACCAACGAGCGGACTTTCCGCGCCGACGACATCGATTCGGCCCTGAAGATCATCGAGGCGTTCGAACAAGAACGCGGAAAGCTTCCTTATCAAACCGACGGCATGGTCCTGAAGGTGGATGATTTCCGCCAGCGCGACCGTCTGGGCGCGACCAGCAAATCCCCTCGATGGGTCATCGCTTACAAGTATGCCGCCGAGCAGGTTCAGACGATCCTGCGGGAAGTGGAATGGCAGGTCGGGAAGGGGGGAACGCTGACGCCCGTCGCCCGGCTTGAGCCGGTGTTCGTCGCCGGCACCACCGTCTCCAACGCGACCCTGCACAACGTCGATCAAATCCGCCGACTCGATCTGCATCTTGGCGACACGATCGTGGTGGAAAAAGCGGGCGAAGTAATCCCATACGTTCGGCAGGCGATCGCCGAGAAACGGCCGAAGGGGGCCATACAAGTCGAATCCCCCACGAGCTGTCCTTCGTGCGGAGCGAAAGTGGAAAAGGACGCCGACGGTCCATACATCCGCTGCATCAATCCGGACTGCCCGGCCCAGTTCCGCGAACGGCTCAAATGGTTCTGTGGCCGCAAGCAAATGGATTTGGAACACATCGGCGAAAAACTGATCGATCAACTGGTCGACAAAGGATTGGTAAAGTCATTCGCCGATCTCTATCGACTTACGAAAGAATCGCTTCTCACCCTCGAACGCATCGGCGAGAAGAGCGCCCAAAACGTGCTCGACGCCATCGAAGGAAGCCGAAAACACGGCCTCGATCGTCTCCTTGCCGGCATCGGCGTCCGCCATGTCGGCAACCGCGTCGCGTATGTGCTGGCCAGCAATTTTGGCTCGTTGGATGTCCTGGAGGAGGCGTCGATCGAACAGCTATCCGCCGTCAACGAGATCGGTCCCGCCATCGCCGAATCGGTCCACGACTTTTTCCACGGAAAGGTCGGACGGCACGTCGTCGCCGAGCTGAAAGCGGTCGGCGTCAATCCAAAGACGCCGGTGAAAAAGCCGGACGCCGAGAGCGAGCTGCCGCTGGCGGGCCAGACGATCGTTGTAACGGGGACTTTGCCGACATTGGGCCGCACGGAAATCGAAGAATTGATCGTCAAACTCGGAGGCAAAGCCTCGGGCAGCGTCAGCAAGAAGACCAGCTTCCTCGTAGCCGGTGAGTCGGCGGGAAGTAAGCTGGATAAAGCGAAGGAGCTGAAAATTCCCGTCCTTTCGGAAGCGGAATTTTTGAAGAAGGTCGGAGAGAAAACGACTAATCCGGGTCGTGCGTCTTCGGATTAGCGACAGGAGGTTTATGGTGGCAAGTGAGAGGCTCAGTCACGTCTGGCGTAATATCGCGATATCGTCTTGGTGAATTTGGCAGAAGACGTGGTCGCCGCGGCGAATTTTTTCGTCACTTGAAATCCAATTGGCGACGATCGCGGTCAACTCCGATCCGCCAGCCGTTTGTAGAAGCAGTTGATCGGTTGAGCCGCGGAAAATCTCCTGGCGAACCGTCGCTTCAAATGTGCCGGGTCCTTGAAGCGGCGTCTTTGACAAGCGGATTTTCTCGGGGCGGATCGAGATCAGCACGTCGGCGTTCAACTCCAGCTTTTTGGCGCGGGCCGGGAGGCGCAGTTCTCGGCGGCAGAGCAACTCGACGTCGTCGCCGATCCGTTGCGTCACGGTCGCGTCCAAGATGTTCGCCTGTCCCATGAAATCGGCGACGAACTGCGTGCGGGGGCGATGATAGACTTCCGCCGCCGGTCCGATCTGCTCGATCTTCCCTTGATTGATTACGGCGATTCGATCTGACATGACCAGGGCCTCTTCCTGATCGTGGGTGACGAAGACGAACGTGATGCCAAGACGCGATTGTATCTGTTTCAGTTCGACTTGCATCGCCCGGCGAAGCTTGGCGTCGAGGGCGGCCAACGGCTCGTCGAGCAAGAGCACCTTTGGCTCGCACACGAGGGCCCGCGCCAAGGCCACGCGTTGCTTTTGGCCGCCGGAAAGCGCGGAGGATTTGCGCCGCTCAAAACCCGTCAGCGAAACCATCTCGATCGCGCGATCCACGCGCCGGCGGATTTGGTCGGCGGGAATCTTCTTCATTTTTAAGCCAAACGCGATATTCCGCCGCACATCGAGATGCGGGAACAGCGCGTAGCTCTGGAAGACCTGGTTCACGTCGCGGCGGTAGGGCGGCACGTGCATAACGTCCTGGCCGGCGAGGCGGATCGTGCCTTCGGTCGGCGTTTCGAAGCCGGAGATCATCCGGAGGAGCGTCGTTTTGCCGCAGCCCGAGGGGCCAAGAAGGGTGAGAAATTCGCCCGCGAAAATGTCGAGATCGACGCCGCTCACGGCGGAGAATCCGCCGAAGCGCTTGGAGACCGATTGCAGTTCGACCATTTTGTCCATCGGAAATTTCTGTCAGCAGGAGGCGCGATGGAGGATAATTCTCCGCTTGCCGTAGCGTTCCCGCGTTTAGCGGCCCCGCTTGCGGGGCGCGATTTCGCGACCAACTCAAAACACGGAGACGAGAATGATTCTAAATCGCGTTATCGTTCATCGCATCATGTCGGCTTTCGCGCCGGCGCCGCGGCGCATGAAGAGGAAGAAACTTAAGACGAACATCGCCAGTAAGATCATGCCCAGCGCCGACCCGAAGGGGAGGTTGCCCCCTTCGAGGCATTGAAATTCGATTTCGTCGCCGATCAGGCGGATGTTCCCGCCGCTCATCAAAGTGGTGACGGCGAACATCGCGACGGCGGGGACGAAAACCATCAGCGCGCCCGCCGCCACGCCCGGCAAAGTCAGAGGGAAGATGACGCCGGTAAACGCGCGAAACGGACCGGCGCCAAGATCGGCGGCGGCTTCGATCAGCGATTCATCCAGCTTCTCGACGCTGCCGTAAATCGGCAATATCATGAACGGCAAATACGAGTAAACCAGCACGATCAGCACAGACCCATTTGTGTAGAGCAACTGGAGATTCTCGGGAAATATCAGCGGGATGAGATGCGTGACCCGCAGAAGGTACATGACCAGCCCATCATGGCTCAACAGCGTCATCCAGGCGTAGGTGCGGATGAGGAAGCTGGTCGCAAACGGGATCATGATGAGCATCAGCAATCGATTGCGGCGCGCCGGCGAAGATCGCCCAATATAGAAAGCGACCGGGTATCCGATCAAGGCGCATAGCGCGGTCGTGAGGGCCGCGTATGCAAGGGACCAGCCGAAGACCGCGGGGTAAGGCGCGCGAAAGCATTTGGCGTAGTTCGCGAATGTAAACGCCGGTTCGACTTCCCCGTTACCGCCGCGGAAAAAACTGTAGACCAGGAGAATGAGGGTCGGCAAAACGACGAAGAGGATCAACCATCCCGCCAGAATCGCAAAAAGAGACCAGCCGCGCCACGCGGGGCGCGATAACGAGCCGGCGGAAGTGATCGGCGTTTCACGGCTCATCTTCAGTCGGCGTGTCGGATTTCCGACATCATGTCCTGTAGATCGACGCTGGCTTTCCCGATGGCGCGAAAGATTTCCAGCTTGGCCGAACCCGGCGGATAGCTTGCCGGGTTGTCCAGTTGGTCCTTGCTCAACAGCTTGCGGGCGGCGCCGTTGGGATTCGTGTAGGGGAATTTGTCGGAGATCATTTTGCTCACCTCGGGCCGCAGGATGTAATCGATGAAGGCCATCGCCTCGGCCTTGTGTTTGGAGCCGGCGGGGATGCAAAGATTATCGATGAATCGATGCGCGCCTTCCGCGGGGAGCACGTACTTAAACTTGTGATTCTCCTGCCAAAGCGCGGCGGCGTCGCCGCAGTAGATGACGCCGAGGTCGCGGTCGTCGCTCAGCAGCGGCGGCTTGGGATCGTCGGAGTTGTAAATATTCTTCAGCTTCACCCACTCGACCAGCGTCGGCTTGACCCGCGCGAGCGTTTGCGGCGTCACGTCGTTGATCGGAATGCCGGCCGTCTCCAATGCCCACGTCACCATCTCGCGCGGATCGTCCACGACCACGATCCTGCCCTTATACTTCTCCTGGAATACATCTTTGTATCCGCGGATCGGCGCTTTGATTTTGTCGCTGTTGACGACGATGCCGACCGTTCCGGCCATGTACGGAACGGAAAACTGGTTTCCCGGATCGAAGGGAAGGCCACGGAACTCGCCGAGAATATTTTCAAGATGCGGCAGTTGATGCGGGTCGAGCGGGGCGAGCATGTGCCGGGCGACCAGGTGTTCGACCATATAGTCCGACGGCTGAATCACGTCGTAATGATCGGGATTGGCCGAGAGTTTTTGCAGCATCGCTTCATTCGTCGGATAGACTTCGTAGTCGATCGGGATGCCGGTTTCCCTGGTGAACCCGTCGATCGCTTCTTGCGGAATGTAGCTGGAAAAGGCGAACAATTGCAGGCGCGATTTGGCGGCGGCGGTTGATTTGGAACGATCGCATCCGAGGATCGCAAGCGCGGGCAGGATCAGAAGAATAAGCGGACGAAAAATTTTCATCGAATCTCCAGGCGTCACTGTTTGGGCTTTCGGCGGATCGCGTCGCTTGCGACGACGAGGATCGCCGTCGCGACGATGAACAACGTCGATACCGCGTTCAGCGCCGGGCGCGCCCCGGCGCCGTGGATCGCGGTGTAGATCCGCACCGGCAATGTCATCGAGCGCGCATCATACGTGAAATAGGTGACGACGAATTCGTCAAGCGATAGCGTGAACGCCAGCATGGCTCCGGCAATGATGCCCGGCGTCAGGTAAGGCAGGATCACCCGAAAAAACGCGCGGGCGGGAGTGGCGCCAAGGTCCATCGCCGCCTCTTCCATCGCGGGGTCCAGCCCGGCCAAACGCGCTTGAACCGCCGCCATCACGAAGGGAAAGCAGAAGGTCACATGCGCGATGATGACGGTGACAAATCCCAACTCCATCCCGATCGCCCGAAAAAACAACATCAGGCTTACGCCCATGATGACTTCGGGAATAATCATCGGCGTCACGAGCAACGTATACGTCGCGGCGGTTCCCGGAAATTTGTAACGATACAGGAGCCATGCCGCCAGCGTTCCGAGAATCACCGAAATAACCGTGGCGGCCGTCGCGATCAGCAGGCTGTTTTCGATGGCGCCGATCAATAGGCTGTCGTGCCAGACGACGGCGTACCACCGCAGCGTAAAGCCGCTCCAGAGGATGCTGAGCGGTGAATTGTTGAACGAATAAACGGCCAGCAACACGATCGGCAAATAGAGGAACGCCATGACGGCGTATGTCCATCCGGCGAGAAGATGCTTCATCGTTATGCCGCCCAAACGCCGGGGCGGGCGCCGGCGGAAAGAGAGGGCCGGCGATCCTCCGCTCTCTTGTTTCCGCTCCCGGCGACTCGAAGTCTCGGCGTTCAACCGCATTCTCCCAGATGAAACCTCGGCACACACCGCCTCCGCGCGTTTATACCATATTCGTCGAGCCGGTCGATTCGCAACTTTGACGACGCACGGCGATAATCCGTCCGACATGAATGGCGCCCTTGCCGTTATTCTTCGCTACCTCGTTCAGAGCGCCGCTCGAACCGCCATGCAGCTTTTACTGGTGCTTGGGCCGCTTCTTTTTCTGGCGATCGTCCTGCACTACCTGTCGCGCTACGTCCGGGCCCGCGCGGCCCGGCTGATGGGGCTCGACGTCTATACATACTTCACGGCGCCGGGCGTGATGGTGCATGAACTTGGCCACGCATTTTTCTGTCTCCTCTTCCGGCACAAGATCGTACGGATGCGGCTGTTCTCTCCACAGGCCGACGGAACGCTCGGGTCCGTCGATCACGCTTACAATCCCAAAAGCGCCTACCAAAAGATCGGGAACTTCTTCATCGGTACGGGGCCGATCTGGTTTGGAACAGCTATCGTATTTCTGCTGTCGCGGTATCTTCTGGAGTTGCCGGCGCCTTTGGTCGTCGGCGCCGACATGGCCGACCGATCAACGCTCGCGGCTGTTTTTCCGCGGGTGATGGAAACGGCCTGGCGGCTGCTGACGTCGATTTTTCAATCGGCGTGGGTTTCAAACTGGCGCTTCTGGCTTTTTGGCTATCTCGTTTTTTGCATCGGCAGCCATATCACCCTCAGCCGATCCGACATCGACGGGGCGGGCAGGGGATTCGCCTGGCTGATTTTATTCTCGCTGGCGCTCAACCTCCTGACGCTTTGGGCCGATGCACCGTATCTTGCATGGGCGTGCGATCGACTGGTGAGCGGATGCACGGTTTTTTACGCGGCGGGATTGTTCGTCGTTTTTTGCAACGTCGGTTTGGCGATCGCGATGTTTTTTCTCTGTGCCGTGGGAAAATGCTGAGGGCACAGCGGCCGGGAAATTCTTCGTCTCCGGATAACTCTTCACCGCGGATTTCCCAGCGCGGCCTCCCGCCGCAACCAAAAAGCTGAACCACGGATTACGTGGATTACGCGGACGGGAAAGCAAGTTCTCGCGATTGATCAGGGAAATCAGTGCAATCCGTGGTTAATTAGGCATTTCCCGCACGGGGCGCGTTTCTCGATCGAAACTCGCTCCGCCACCATGAGAAATGCTCTTGATCAACCCGCCGTCAGGCCAGCGTTCCGAGTTCCATTTCGTGCAGGCCCTTGCCGCTGGGGACCATCGGATAGACATGCTCGTTGGGCTCAACGCGGAAATCGACGATCACCGGGCCGTTATGGCTCAACATCTCCTCGACCGTTTTCGCCACGTCTTCCTTGCGCTTGCAGCACATGCCCTTGATTCCGCACGCTTCGGCCAGCGCCGCGAAATTGGGGTTCTTCATCTTCGCGTAGGCGTAGCGACGGTCGTAGAACAGGTCCTGCCACTGCTTGATCATCCCCTGGAAATCGTTGTTCAGGATGGCGACTTTCACGGGGATGTTGTATTCGGCGATCGTCGGCAACTCGAACATGGTCATGAGGAAGCTGGCGTCGCCGTCGATGTCGATGACGATTTTTCCCGGCGCGCCAAGGGCGGCGCCCATCGCGGCGGGCATGCCGTAACCCATCGTGCCAAGACCGCCGCTGGTGATCATTTGGCGCGCGTAACGCCAGCGGTAAAACTGGGCGGCCCACATCTGGTGCTGGCCCACGCCGGTGGTGATGATCGCTTCGCCGTTGGTCTGGCGGTGCAGTTCTTCGATCACGTACTGCGGCTTGGTGAGATCCGTGTCGTCGAAATATTTGAACGGATACCGTTTTTTCCACGCCTGAATCTTTGAAAACCATTCCTTGCGATCGCGGTGCTCCAGGTGCGGCAGCATCAGTTCGAGGCTCACGCGGGCGTCGCCGCTGACGACGCAATCCACGTCCACCGTCTTGCTGATGGAACTGGGATCGATGTCCAGATGGATGATCTTGGCGTGCGGGGCGAAGGTGGCGAGGTTGCCGGTGACGCGATCGTCAAAACGGGCGCCGACGGCGATCAGGCAGTCGCATTCCTGCACGGCATAGTTGGCGAACGCGCTGCCGTGCATGCCGAGCATGTAGAGGGCCTTGGGATCGTGCTCGTCATAGGCGCCAAGGCCCAGGAGCGTAGTGGTGCAGGGAATATTGGCCTTGTTGGAAACTTTGCGAACCAGTTCCGACGCATTGGAGATGATCGCGCCGCCGCCGACGTAAAGCACCGGACGTTCGGCGCGATTGATCATCTCGGCGGCGTCCATCGCCTGCTTTTCGTGCTCGGGGTGAGTGATCGCGTGCTTGCGCTTGCTGAGAATGTGGGGGCGAGGCGTGTCGTCGACTTCCTCGGTACAGATGCCGGCGGTCACGTCTTTGGGCAGATCGACCAGCACCGGCCCCGGTCGGCCGCTGGTGGCGATCAGGAAGGCCTCATTAATGACCCGCGGCAATTCCCGAATATCCTTCACCAGGTAGTTCCACTTGGTGCATGGCCGGGTGATGCCGGTGACGTCGGCTTCCTGAAAGGCGTCGTTGCCGATCACCTTTGTCGCGACCTGACCGCTGAAAACAATAATCGGCACCGAATCCATCTGCGCGGTCGCCAGCGGCGTGACGCAATTGGTGGCGGCGGGTCCGCTGGTGACCACGCAGATCCCTGGCCGGCCGGTCACGCGGGCGTAGCCGTCGGCGCAGTGTCCGGAGCCTTGTTCGTGGCGGTTAAGAATGAACTTGGCCGGTGTTTTGTACAGTTGATCGAAAACCGGAAGAATGGCGCCGCCGGGGTAGCCGAACATGGTGTCCACTTTGTGCTGTTGAATGAGCATTTCGTGGAAAATTTGGGCGCCGCTCTTTCCTTTGTAGCGGGGCTTTGCGGGGGTGGCGGGGCTCAACTTCTGTTGCATATCGGATTCGAGGATTGACATAGTTTTCTCGGGTTTGGTTCCGGGAACGATTTTCATTCCCGCAAAGCATGGACAAGCGACCGGCGAAGGCGACACTTTACCGCCATCAGGGCGGCGCTTCAATAAAAACCTGTAAATTGTGGGTCAGAAAGAGCATAAGACCGGCCGGCAAGAATCCGCCGGTAGGCGGTCCGAGTGGTCAGGCCGGTCGCGGGTGGGAGTCGGCTAATTCAATCGCGGCCGATTGGATGCCTGATCTCCTGATGCGCCGGCCTATCGTACGACCAACGTACGCGGAGAGGATGGAAGGGATAGCGTCATACTTAGTATCTATATCGCACATCGCGATCCGTTTACGCCATATTTAGATGGACGGACCCGGAGGACGCCGCGTGCATTGGGTCGTGATCATATAAATCGAAGTCCTCGCCGTCAAGGTTTGCCGCCACATAACCCGGTTGGCGGCTTCGTTCGATTTCCAATTCATACGCTTCGCGCACGCGCCGCTCGATTTGTGCCCGGCTCTCGGCGTTGGTCGGGTGCGCGATGTCGGCATGCAGCTTCACCCGGCCGATGCCGTCGCCGGTGCGGCAGTTCCGATAACGATCTTCCTTCAGACGCACGCCGCAGTTATTGCAAAATCGGGCGCGGAGGTGATTTTTCTCCCGGCAATTGGGGCAGTGATCCGTTATTTTGCGCGACGGCATGGCCAGAAAAACCCCATCGTTTCGCTCGATGAGTTTGACGTCGCGTATGACCAGTGCGCCGTCGAAGGTCAACGCGCAAAACGCCTTGAGACGGCTTCCGCGATGAGAACACAAATGGATGCGAACCTCGGTCAAGAGCATGATGTGCCTCCCGGTACGAAACCACTACTGACCAAGCGACGTGTCACGTTATCCAAAGCCCGCATCGCGGCCGGCCGAGAGATGTTTTCCGAAAAGGCCGATCGAAGAATTGATGCGGACGTTTGGAGCAATTATATCAAAAACGCGCCCAAAGCGACCTAAATAACCGTGCGCGATTCGTTTTTGCGTTTAGCGGCCCCGCTTGCGGGGCGTGTTTCGCGACGCCGACTCGTCGCCGTCGCGATGCGCTTACGGTTTTAACTGGGCTTCCAGGTGCGCCAGTTGCTCGGCGATCTGCTTATCGCTCTTGGTGTCGGCATCGACCGTGCGAACCGCGTGCATCACCGTGGTGTGATCGCGGCCGCCGAAGTACCCGCCGATCTCTTCCAGGCTGTAACGCGTGTGACGACGGGCGAGAAACATGCAGACCTGCCGGGGAAATGCGATGCTTTTGTGGCGTTTCTTGCTCTGAAGATCGCTCATCTTCACGTTGTAATATTGCGTGACGGATTCGAATATCTGCTGGATGGTGATCTGCCGTTGCTCGGCGGTCGCTGTTTCGCCCAATGCGGCCTTGGCAAGCTCAAGGTCGATGAGGCCATTCTGCAACTGCGCCATTCCCTGAATCTTGGTGACGGCGCCCTCGAGCTCGCGCGTGTTGTTTTCAACCTTTGCCGCGACATAGCACACGACGTCGTCGGGCAGCGTCAGGCCCCGCATGCGCGCCTTCTTTTGCAGAATGGCCACCCGTGTTTCATAGCACGGCTTTTCCACGCGCGCGACCAGGCCCCAGTTGAATCGGCTCACCAGCCGTTCTTCCAATTCCGGAATTTCGCTCGGCGGGCAGTCCGCCGACAGGATGATCTGCTTGTGCTGCTGATAGAGCGTATTGAACGTGTGAAAAAATTCCTCCTGCGTTCGATCGCGCCCGGCCAGGAAGTGAATGTCGTCGATCACAAGCAAATCGACATGGCGATATCGATTGCGAAAATTCTGCATGTCCCCGTTTTCGACGCCCAGAATGAACTGGTTTATGAAGGCGTCGCACGACAGGAATAGAATGCGCGAATCGGCGGCTCTCGCCAGGACAGTCTGGCAAACCGCCTGCAAAAGATGCGTTTTGCCCAGGCCAACCCCGCCGTGGATAAACAGCGGGTTGTATCCGGCCTGGCCCGGCTTTTCGGAGACGGCCAGCGACGCTGCATGCGGAAGCCGGTTGCAGGGACCCGTGACGAAATTATCGAAAACATAATCCGGATTCAGCGGCAGCGGCTGCTCGCCCTCGTTGAACACCCCGCCGCGCGGAAGGTTGTTGCAATGAAAGCTGACGGACACGAGCCGGCCGGTCGTCTGCTGGGCGGCGGACGTGAATGGCTGCTGGCATTGGCCCTGGCAGAAATTGAGCTGGGCCGGCGTATCGACCGTCACCTGAATCACGCCGTTGGTGAGTTGGCGCGGCGCCATCTCATCAAACCAGACGCGATGAAGCGCCGGATGTTGAACGCGAACCTGATTGAGAATCTGATGCCAGATGGCCGGCTCAAGCCCGGCGCCGTCGTGAGCGCGACGAACCGCCTGTCGCATCGGCTGCGTATGAGTCGTTGTCATGACCTGTCTTTTCACCAAGCCGCGAGGCCTGGTTCGGCGAATGAATCGTTCGTAGTTACACTTGACCGGCGACCAAACAAAATGACGACGGGTTTGAATCGAAGAAGCGGACTCTATCCGCGAACGGCTTCGGTGGCAAAGACTAAATTTTTATGCGACAGCTTTTGTGAAATTCCCGCTGAAAACAAGGCCTTTTCAAGCATTTTGTTTCTTGAACGCAGTCTCAGGCGCTCTTCTTGGGCGGGATGAGTCCAAGATGAGCCATCACTTTTTGCAGATCGCTCCACGCCTGGCGTTTGGGTTCGAGGTTTCCCTCTTTTTCGCAGCGCAAGAGGTACGACGGATGCCACGTCGGCATCACCGCGACACCATGCCATGTATGCCAGTTGCCGCGCAGGCGGCTCATCGAAAGCCGGGTCGACAGCACGAACTGTGACGCGGGAACGCCGAGCGTCACGATCACCTCCGGACGGATGATTTCAACTTGTCTTTCCAGGTACGGCGAACACGCCGCCACTTCTTCGGGGGCGGGCGCGCGATCCTTGGCCGGCGGCCCGGGAAGATGCGCCCGGCACTTCACCACGTTGGCGATATAAGCCTGTTCCCGCCGCAATCCCATGGCGCCGATCATTCGATCCAAAAGCATGCCGGCCGGGCCGACGAACGGTCGGCCGGTCTGATCTTCCGTGTGGCCTGGACCTTCGCCGATAAACATCAGGCGGGCATCGACGGCGCCTTCGCCGAACACGGTATGGGTTCGCGAATGACATAGCCCGCATTTCGTACACCCACGGACTTCGCCGTCGTCCATGGCGAAAAGTCGCAGACGGCGATCCTCAATCGAAAGGATCGGCGACAGAAACGGTTCGGATGCCGGAGGCGACGGCGCTATCGCCGGCGCCGCGACGGCCTGGACCGGCGCGGGTTGGGTCGGCGTCGTTTGGTGCGGCGTCAACGGCGACGCGGCCGTCGCGCGGGTTACCGGCTCGGGCCGGGCGGGCGGCCTGGCGATGGACAATTCACTCCAGTCGGCAGGGCCGACGGTCTCCAGGCCCATCGCGCGCTCGCTTTTCAATAAAAGTCTCAGACGGTTTTTTGTCGCGTGATCCATGGCGTTTAAGGGGTATCGTACGAATCGCAACGTCGGCAAACAATATGAAAGTTTGTCCGAGTTGAGGCGGCGGATCGAGTACGCCGTCGTGTCCCGGACCTCTCGGGATCGACAGTAAACGGTAGTTTGGCGCCCGCCGTCACGCGAGGTTCAAAAATGGGCGGATTGTTGCCGGAATATTAATTCCGAAAATTTTCCGGCATCGTCCAACTCTCTCTTGACCCGCGCGAAAACCGTGAGATAATCCCGCCGTCAAAGCCACCCCGGTCCGCAATGGCGGGTGCCCCACGAGGCACACCGTAGCAGGCCGTGGTGGCTTTGTGCGTTGATGGAAACCCGTGGTACTTCTCGCCGGCGCCAAGCCGGTCTATAGCCGAAGGAGGCTCCCCATGAGCAGCAGCAAAAAAGAACTTCTTTCCCGCGTCGTCGAGCATATCGATATCACCCGGCACAATGTCGTGCCGCTGGTCGAATCGATGGAACACATGGCGTTCACCGCGCGCGATTTGCATCGCGCCGCCGACATCTACCATCGCATGGTGGCCGACAAGGATTGCGGAATTATTCTCTGCCTGGCCGGGTCGCTCATTAGCGCGGGGTTGAAAAAAGTATTCGTCGATATGATCCGCAATAACATGGTCGATGCAATCGTATCGACCGGCGCCAACATGATCGATCAGGATTTCTTCGAAGCCCTTGGGTTCAAGCATTACCTCGCCGACGACCGCTTCAAGAGCGGCATGTACGACGGCGAACTTCGCGAACTCATGATCGATCGCATTTACGATACGTTTATCGATGAAGTCGAACTCCGCGTGTGCGATGAAGCCACCCTGAAGATTTTCGACGACCTCGAAGCCCGCCCTTACAGCTCGCGCGAACTCATTCGTGAATTCGGCACCTATCTCGAACGCAACGGCGGGCCCAAATGTCCCGACAGCGTGATCTGGGAAGCATACAAGCGCGACGTCCCGATCTTCGTTCCCGCGTTTAGCGACTGCTCGGCGGGGTTCGGAATCGTCGCCCACCAACATAAGCGGAATCAGGAAGGCCAGCCCGCGATCAGTTTCGACAGCGGAAAGGATTTTCTGGAATTGACGCAGCTCAAGCTCAAGAGCAAAGACACCGGCGTCTTCATGATCGGCGGCGGCGTGCCGAAAAATTTCGCGCAGGACATCGTCGTCGCGGCTGAAATTTTAACCGATGCCGACGCGCCCATGCACAAGTACGCCGTTCAAATTACCGTCGCCGACGCGCGCGACGGCGCCCTGTCCGGCAGCACGCTGAAGGAAGCCTCAAGCTGGGGCAAAGTCGATACGGCGTACGAACAAATGGTCTTCGCCGAGGCCACGCTTGCCACGCCGCTGATCGTGGGATATGCCTATCACAAGGGCGCGTGGAAGAATCGCGTCGGGCGCAAATGGAGCGCGCTGCTCGAACAGCCTGCGGCAATGGCTTAATATCACGTCCCATCGAATGGGGTTCATTTTTCCCCATTCCGAAGGGATGGTTTGCCACTAGCCGGGGGGTCGAGCGCAGCGCTACCCCCGGCTGTTAATCGATCTTTCCCTCGACCCTGAAAGGATCGTAGCGGTCGTCGTACCGGCGAACCGCTGCAATCTTGCGATGCGCAGGTCCTCCGCCTGAACCCGTCTTTTTTTCGTCCTCTTGCTGCGCTGCACGTCGCCGGTAACGTCGCAATCACATCGCGCGGCGAAGCGGAGCGCTTGCCGCGATTCGAATGACGAGGTGCCAAACCAGCAATTGGCGCCGACGGTCATCCCGCCAACGGCGCCACCCAGTCCGGATTAAAAAAATCCGTCGTGTCTTTCGGACCGCTCAAAACGCTGTCGCCCAGATACAGGTTCCACCGTGTCATGATCTCCGGATACAGCCGAATGAATCGCTGCCAGGCGGCGTGATACGATCGGAGCATAAACGTGCGATCGTCATTGTCCGCGATCTCGCGCTTCATCGATTCGATCTGCCCCTGCGAGACGGCAAGCTGCTTTTTCAGCTCTTCCACCTTGGCGCCCAGCGCCTCGTTTTCCTTGGCCAGTTCCGCCTTGCGATCCTGGGTCGCTTTTAATTGAACCAGGGCGTCGTCGTATGCTTTTTTCAATTGCTCGGGTTTGAGAGGTTCGTCGGCCAGGGTGGTCGTTGCCGCGATCAGCAAAACGGCCGCCATGACGGTTGCACAGGCACGCATCATCGGATCCTTTCTTTAACTTCCACGATCGCCGCATTCTAAGTAAGCGGCGAGCGGCGTACAATTGTCCAGCGGAGAATGATGACGCGATTCGACTATTTTCCGGGGTGAGCGACGAATGATTCGTTTTTCCTGCCGATGCGGTTACGTCTTCGAGGCGCCGGAAGATGCCGTGGGAATCGGTCTGCAATGTCCGGATTGCCGCCTCCTCAACGATGTCCCCTTTTTGGGCGATCTGGCCGGCATGGCCCGCGACGGAACGTACAAGATCGACTCTAAAACCGATGCCGCGCCGCCCGAAGCGCTTGGCGATCTGTTCAAGGTCTATGGCAAAAAGCGCGTCGACGATTTCGGCCAGCCGATCGACTTGCGCACCGTGCCCGACGGAGTAGACGACATCGGCCAATACGACACGGCCGAGCCTCGCGCCCTGCGGCAGCGCCCGCGTTACGATCCCGAAACCGGGGAGTTGGTCAAACCGATCCCGCTCAGCGCCCCACGCCGACAGGCCGATCCGATCGATCCATCCACCATTCCGTTCGCCACGGCGACCGTCAACTACGCCAGCGACGACGCGACCAAAGAAACGACCGGCTTCGATGATCTGGTGAACCTCGCGCAGCCGATAAATTTGGTGGTTATGGGATTCGTCCTTGGCATTCACCTGTTCATCGCCTTTTGGACGATCGCGATCGCCATGAATTTTCTGCTGGTGGTTCCGATCGTGCTCGCGCTGATTTTTTCGTTGATCGCTCACTACGGAAACGTGGTCGACGAAATCGGCCCCGCCGGTAAGGACGAATTGCCGCGCGTGATGCGCGATTTACAGATGCGCGAGGATATTTGGCATCCATTGTTCTGCGTCGTCGGGACCGCGATGATCTGTTACGGGCCAGCGGTGGTATTTGGATGGAACTCGTCGATGACCCCGGCCGCCGCCGCGGCGATCTCCGCCGCATTGGCGATCGCGGGAACTCTTTTCATGCCCGCGATTCTCCTCACCTCCCTCACCAGCGGCTCGTTCGCGAATCTTCGACCCGACCGCGTGCTGGGCGTGATCCGCATGAGCGGCAGGCGATATTTCGCCGCGATCATCATCTTCGTCGTCGCTTTCATTCCATACTTCTGGGCGATCGCGGCTTTCACCGTCGAAGCATATAAGGCATGGAACGTCCGTCTGACCGGGCTACCCGCCTGGGTGACCATGTGGCCGGTGTCATTGCCGTTGATGTGCTTTGGAATTTTCGCGATGCATCTGTTCTGCTGGGAATTGGGAATTCTGTATCGGCGGTACGGACCGGTTTTTCCGTGGATCAACCAGTTTCACGTCCAGGCTCCAAGGCCGCCGGTTCGGCGGCGCAAACCGAAATATCTGCCGACGCCGCCCGCGGGAAATTCGGTGGGGTCGTAAGGGCTATGCCTCCAATGCAGGATCGAATCCGTCGGTTCTTCCGCCGATGTCAATTTTTGCGAAGATCACGAAGGCCCGAATTTCGCGCGATGACCGACGCCGACATAGGCTCATGCGGGTTCATGCACTATGCCCGGCGAGCGCGACGGACTGCACCACGAATTCGGATGGAAGCTTCACGGTAAACGTGCTTCCCTGCCCCGTGCCGCTGTGGACTTCGAGCGCTCCGCCCATGGCGTCGGTCAGGCGTTTGCAGATGGTCAGGCCCAGGCCGGTCCCCTTGTTGCGATTGCGCTCGGGATTTTTGATCTGAAAAAATTCGTCGAAAATATGCCGCTGAAACTCGACGGGAATTCCAACGCCGCTGTCGATCACCCGGATGGCGATGCCGGTCGCGTCCGGCTCGTCCGCCTCGACGCGCACGCTCCCGGCGTCGGTGAATTTGATGGCGTTGCCGATGAGGTTTCCCAGCACGCGAGCAAGCTTGATTCGATCGGTGCGAATGACGATGGGAACCGCGGGCGCGTGCCAGTTAAACTCCAGTTTTTTCTCCCGAGCGAGCGGAAGCATCTGGCGATGCAACTCGGCCAGAAGCTCGACCAGCGGGAACTCGCTCTCCTGCAACTCAACACGCCCTGAATCAAATCGGGCCACGTCCAACACGTCGCTCAGGAGATTGACCAGCGAGATGGCGCTGGCCTGCAATTCATTCGCCAATTCCGCCACCTCGCTGGTCTTGGCGGGATTGGTCGCGGTCCGCCGCACCAATTCGGCCAACAGCCCGATGGCATTGGCGGGCGTGCGGATGTCGTGGCTGACCGCGGCGAGAAAACGGGTCTTTCGGATCGACGCTTCCTCGGCCTCGTGGCGGCGCATCTGCAACTCCTCGATGACGCCGCGCAATTCCCCGCCCTGGCGTTCCAACTTGGCCGATTGAGATTTTAACTGACCGTTGGTCTGCGCGAGTTCCGTTTCGCGCGTGAGAAGTTCCGCGTTCACTTCCTCAAGCTGCGCTGTATGGCGTTCGGCGCGATCCTGGTTTCGAATCCAAAGATGAGCGACCGTGCCGATCACCAGCAGATCCGCCGCCACAAATACGTCCGCAAGCCAAAACTCGTTTGCCGAGAAGATCGGAACGGCCACCGTGCTCTTTGGCAGGACGACGATGTATTTGTAAAGCGCCACCACGAGAAACGCCGCGACGGCCGCCCATAGAAGTGAACGGCGGCGAAAGGTGGCGATAATAATGAGAGGAACGCCGTATCCGACCGGCAGGATGTATTTCCACGCCAGCACCAATCGCAGCCACGACATCCCCGCGACCAACAGAGCCGTCGCCACGATGGCCAGCGTCATCGGAATGCGTGGTCTTCCCATGACGCCCATCATACTCTCGATCAGCGCCGGAATGCGATCGGAAAAAAGGGTTGCCTCGTCGGCCGCCGCTCGCGAAGTCATGCTCCATTGTATAGAGCGGCCCTGGCGTCATTCAATCGGCGACGGCGGCGGTGCGGCTTTTGGCGGGGCGGTCTGACGCGGGGATCGATACTTCCACCTCCGGAATCGGGCCCAGGGGAATGATCGGCTTGACGACGTCGTCGCCGTCCTTGAGGCTCGGTCCCGGCACGATGCCGGCCCGGCGAAGCGCCATCGTCACTTCCTGATCCTTATTATTCAGGAGGTACGCCCGGCGAAGCTCTTTTCGAGCGCGGTCGTTTTGGCTGAGCAGCAAGAGGTACAGGCCGTAATCTTTGGCGATATCGAAATCCCGGGGCGCCAGAAGTGAAGCCTGGGCATAGGCCTCGAGGGCGGCGTCGGCGTCGCCTTCGCCGCGCGTCACCTTGGCGATCAGAAACTGGTTCTCATAGGCGGGGGAACTCTTCAGCGTGATGCTCTTGATGTCCGCGTCCTTGGAAGCAATGATCGCTTCGGCCAGGCTGTTTATCGTCTGAATGCGGAACGGACGATCCGACTGGCCGACCAGATCGACGTTCATCAGGTCAAGCGTCGTCTTGTACTGCTGGATCGCCTGTTCGTACGATCCCATTTTCGCCAGCGACGCGCCAAGGAAATAGTGGGAGGGATAGTCGGCCGGGTTGCCGCGAAGCGCCAGGCGGAAGGTGCTTGACGCCTCGACGTACTGCCCATCGTTATATTGTTTGATCCCCGCGTTGCGCGATTGCAGCGTATTGACGGTCATCTCGCCGCAGCCCGTCAAGGCCAGGGCGAAGCTCAGAATTGTCCCGCAGGCGACGAATCGGCCGATGGTGCGAAGAATCAATGTCATCACGGCTACCTCCATGTAGCAAAAATGTCCCGTTCTCATTTTGAGGACTGCGCAAGTTTTGCCCGTTGCGGAGAACCATACCCAATCGTGGGGAATTTGCAACATTCCGAGCGTTTATCGACAAGCCGGGCGCGCGCCGATCGTTTGCCACAATCCATTCGCCTTCGTATCATTCCGCCGCATGCCGCTGGCGTTCGCTGAAAAAGTCGGCCGTCGTACCTCCGATACCTTCGCGGCGTTCGGGGATTTTTTCACGTTCGCCGGGCGCACGCTCGGCTGGATGATGATCAGCGGCTTTCGATGGAAAAACATCCGGCTCCTGTTTCCTCAGATGTACGAGATCGGCGCCCGCAGCGTGCCGGTCGTCAGCGTCACGGGCGCATTCATCGGCATGGTCATGGCGATCGAGTCGTACGCCGAGTTCAAATCGATCGGCCAGGAAGCGCACATCGGCAGCCTCATTAACCTCTCGGTCGTCAAGCAGATCGGACCGGTGCTGGCGGCGGTGATGGTGGCGGGCCGGATCGGCGGCGCGTTGACTGCCGAACTCGGCACCATGAACGTCACCGAGCAGCTTGACGCCCTGCGCGTCATGGGCTCGGACCCCATCCGATTTCTGGTCGTGCCGCGATTCCTCACCTGCGTTTTCTTCACCCCCATCCTCACCATCTTCAGCGATCTGATGGGAATTCTCGGGGGATGGATAATTTCCGTATTCTTGCTTCACATACCCAACGGTCCCTACTGGGCCAATTCCGACGTCGAAACCTGGCAGATCATGGAGGGAATCAGCAAGAGCTTTTTCTTTGGCGCCTCCATCGGAATGATCAGTTGCTACAAGGGATTCAACAGCGGCGCCGGCGCGAGCGGCGTCGGGCGGGCGTGCACGGAAAGCTTTGTCGCCAGCTTTATCGCGATCATCATCCTCAATTTTATTTTTGCCCAGATGCTCAAGGAAATGTACATCGCGTTGTACGGATATCGAGGGATTTTCGGGTGACGATCGATCCAGCCGACACCTCCCGCTAAAAGCGCCCCTATGCCTCTGATCCAACTGAAAAACGTCTATAAGCGCTTCGGAAGGTTGCTGGTGCTCAACCATGTCAATCTCTCGGTCGAGGAAGGCCAGACCCTCGTCATTCTCGGCGCCAGCGGCAGCGGCAAGAGCGTGATGCTCAAACACATGGTCGGACTTCTCAAGCCCGATCAAGGCGAAGTCTGGTTTGACGGCAAGCGCATCGACGCGCTTTCCGACCGCGATCTGATTCCCATCCGCCAGCAGTTCGGGTTTCTCTTTCAGATGGGCGCGCTGTTCGATTCCATGACCGTCGAGGAAAACGTCGCGTTCCCGCTGGAAGAACACACCAAGAAAACCAAGGAAGAAATCGAGGCGATCGTCGGCAATACGCTGGCCATGGTCGGGCTGCCCGAAACGCGGAAGAAAATGCCGGCCCAATTGTCCGGCGGACAACGCAAGCGAATCGCCCTCGCCCGCGCCATCGCGCTGGGGCCGCGGGTTATTCTCTACGATGAGCCGACCACCGGCCTCGATCCGATCCGCGCCGACGTGATCAACGAATTGATCCTCAAAATGAAGCGCGAACTGCAAGTGACCAACGTCGTCGTCACCCACGACATGCAAAGCGCGTTTAAGGTGGGCGACCGCCTGGTGATGCTGTATCACGGAAAGTTCGTCTTTGACGGAACCGCCGAGCAAATGCAGGCCAGCGAAGATCCAATCATCCAGCGATTCGTTCGCGGCGAAGCGGGGGCGGAAGAATTGGCGTCTCTTAACGAATCCAGCGTATAAACATCGGGATTCAAATTATGACCGCATATAAACGCAATGTCGTCACGGGAATCGTCGTGTTAAGCGCCCTGCTGGTCCTGGTGTGGATGATTCTCACGTTTTCCGGCCGGATGATGGGAATCTTTAAGCCAAAGGCGACCCAGGTCGTCTTTGTTTCCACGCGGGGCGATGGACTCTCGCAGGGATCGCCCATCCTCTATCGCGGCGTGCAGGTCGGCAAAGTGAACGGGGTCACCCGCGCCGACGACAACATCACCATCCAGATCGCCGGCGAAATCGACAACCATCCTCCCTTGCCCGCCAACGTCTCCGGCGAAATCAAGGCGCAGAGCCAACTCGGCAGCGCCGCCCAGATCGAGCTCATTGTGATCGGCGAGCCGACCGGCCAATTAACCGCCGGCGAACAGATCAGGATCCGCTATGCCGGCAACTCGATGTTCCCACCGGAATTCACCGACATCATGGAACAGGTCCGCAAGCAGGAGATGGTCGTTCACGTCGATCAAGCCATCGTCGCCCTCCACACCCAGATCGATAAGTTCGGCGAACTGATGACCAGCGTGCAAGGTCTCGTCGGCGATAAAAATCTTCAAGGCGACCTACGCAAGGCGATGGCCAACATCCGTGCCGTCACCGAACGCGCCAACAAGATCGGCGAAAACCTCGAAGGGCTCACCAGCAACGCCAACGTGACGTTGGCCAAGGTAAACGACGATCTCGATCACATCTCGCGGCAGATGGGCTCGGACCTCGACCGCCTCGGACTGGTCTTCGGCCAATTTCAGGAAATTGCCGCCAAGGTGAATGCCGGAAAGGGAACGGCCAGCGCGTTGATCAACGATCCCCGGTTGTATGATGAGTTGGCGCTCACCGCCAAGCAGCTTAACGTCGTGGCCGCATCGATGGCGCGACTGGTGGATCAGTGGGAACACGAAGGCGTCGCGCTGAAGCTCGCCAAGTGAAGCCGCCCCTTTATTTCCCCGGAACCAGTTCAAAAAAGCCACGCCCGTCGCGCTTCAGAAAACCCTGGTCGGCAAGCTCTTCCCACACGTCCTTCCCAAAGCCCAGCGGCGGCTGGATCGAGACGATCTTGGTCTTGGACCCCGTCAATGGCGAATGCCCCAGCCGGGAATCTTCTTCGAGCTGCTGAATCTTCAGCCGTTTTCGAAAGGCCTTAAGGGCCTTCTTCAAATCTTCTTCGCTGGATGGCATTAATTCTCTTGTTAGAAAAAACGACTTGCGGAAAACCGACTTTTCTGGCGCCGACGCTACAGGACGCCGACAAAGAGCGCCGGTATCGCGGGGTTTTCAATCCGTCGTAGCACACCCGTCGCGGCTGGTCTTTGCGAGCCGCGATGACGGGGACCGCCGTGCAAAAAGTCATTTCGTCGTACGGGGCACTTAAAAAGCCGATTTAATTGACGTACGCGACTTCATTCGTGAACAGCAGCGCCTGGGCATATTCTTCCCAGAGCGTCAGCGGTTTGCGTTCGACCATTTCGCCTTCGTTCTGGATCGCCTTGGTCTGATTGTTGTTCATCCCTTTTTCCTTCTGGGATTTGACGGACGGTCCTCTGGCGTATTCTTTCGACTGATTAGCGGTGTTGGCGAATTTCGACGGATTATGGGCGTTGAAGAATTCCGCCGCGAGGCGAACTTCCGTGGATTTGGGCTCGCGCTGGAACAGAACCAGATACAGCGCCCGCACCCGGCTTGCATCGCTGGTGGCCGACACAAATTCCGGCCGAGTCGTCACTTTCCGCGCCACGTCCGCCGCCATCGGGCTGTTCATGAAGAACAATGCCTGCTGCGGAACGATCGTCGAAGTCCGGCGGCTGTTGGGACGATCCGGATCGCTGAAATCGAACTGCTGCATCAATTCCGGCAGCGAGCCGCGATCGATGTATCCGTAGATCGATCGGCGATAGCTGTACGGTTCATCGGTGAGATTGACCGGACGGCCGCCGATGGTCGCGTCCATGTTGCCGGTGAACATCAAAATCGTGTCACGGATGGCTTCAAAATCGAGCCGGCGAAGATTGGCGCGCCACAGCAGGCGATTTTCCGGGTCCTTCACCTGGAACGCGGCGTTGGCGTCGGCGCTCTGCTGATACACGCTGGAAAGCATGATCAGCTTGTGCATCTTCTTGAAGCTCCACCCCTCGGCCATGAACCGGGTGGCCAGATAGTCAATGAGTTCCGGATGGCTCGGCGGTTCGGACTGCACGCCAAGATCGTCGGGCGTGCGGACAAACCCTTCGCCGAAATGATGGAGCCAGATTCGGTTGACGATCACGCGCGGCGTCATCGGGTTGTTCTTGCTGGCGATATCTTCGGCGAGCTCGAGGCGGCCCGATCCGATCTTGAAGTTTTCACGATCCTTGGGCGAAAGGATTTCCAGAAAGCGGCGCGGCGCCGTGGGACCATGATTGGCCGCTTCACCGCGAATGAAAACCGGATCGTCGTGCGGCTGGGCAAGATCCACCACCGCCATCGCACGCGGCGGAGAGGCGGGGTTGGTCATTTCCAGCTCATTGATCGCCCCGAACAGGAACATGTTATACCCCTGGTTATTGACCAGCGGCAGGCTCGGAATGATCTTTCGCAGATGTTCCGACGTCATCCTCGGCGCCGGTTCGATCGGACCGGGAATTTGCAGCAGTTCGACCAAGGCGGGCTCAAACCCGGTCACGTCCTGTCCCGTCGCGTTCTGGCAGGCTTTGATATACGCATCGGCCTGTGGCTGAAGGTCGGTGAAGAGTTTTCCGTAGATCGCGACGATGTCCTTCATGGAATGAATGCTGGCGACCGGGGTATTCTTGAACGCTTCCCGGACGAGCGGGTTTAGGTTCCCGGCTCGGGCGCCGCTGATGATGTCGTCCCAATATTCCTTGGTGCGGTCTTTCCAGTCGCTTTCGCCGAACTCGGAAAACATCTTGATCGGCGAAAAAATCTCGCCCTTCAGCCGAACCCCGCCGAGAACGCCCCGTTCGAGCTTGTTGTCGGCGATGACCTTGATGCGCTCATTCAGATCGGCCGCTTCCGACTTTCCGCCAAGCACTTTCGCCAGCACATACGCGCCGGCTTTCTTGCGGAACTCGATCCCTTTTTCGGCAATGAGCTTGTAGTAAATCTCGCGGTCCTTGTCTTCGATCACCGTCATTTTCTTTTCGAACTCGGCAAGCTCGGTGGCGCTGGGCGCTTTGCCGAGCAGCGGCTTTTCCTCCGGCTCCCTGACGCTCGTGAGAACGCCGTGAAGCGAGTAATAGTCCATCTGCGGAATCGGGTCGAACTTGTGATCGTGACAGCGGGCGCAGGAGACGGTCATGCCCAGCATGCACTTGGCGATCGTGTCGATTCGTTCGTCGATCGTATCGTTGTTATTGGCGAATCGCTTTCCGACGGTGAGAAAGCCGAGGGCGGCAAAGCTTGCCGGATTCTTGTCGGCGTCGGGGAGTTTGTCGGCCGCGAGTTGCTCCATCAGGAATCGGTCGTACGGCTTATCGTCGTTGAATGACTTCACCACATAGTCGCGATATGTCCATGCGTATGGATAACGGTAATCTTCCCCGCGCGCCTGGGCCGCGCCGGTCGTGTCGGCATAGCGGGCGCTATCGAGCCAGAATCGGCCCCAGCGCTCGCCGTAATGTTTGGAGGCCAGCAGACGATCGATCACCGTCTCAAAGGCCGTGGGCGACCGATCTTTATTGAATGCCGCCACGTCCTCCGGCTCCGGCGGGAGTCCGATCAGGTCGTAATAAGCCCGGCGAAGCAGCGCCTCTTTCGACGCCGCCTTGCTCGGGCGAAGGTTGTTCGCTTCGAGTTTTGCCAGAATGAAGGCATCGATCGGCGTCTTGACCCACAGCTTATCCTTCACCGCCGGCACGGGCGGATTTTTCACCGGCTGATACGCCCAATGCGCGCGTGCCTTGTCCGTCAATCCGCTCAACTTGGCGACGCCGCCCGATCGCGGATCGGGCGCGCCCATGTTCACCCATTCCGTCAGGTCCTTGATTTCCTGATCCGAAAGCTTTTCGCCTTTGGGCGGCATTTGAAGGTCGGCGTCGCCATACCCGATCGCCACGATCAAGCGACTCTTGGCGGAATTACCCACCTCGATGATGGGCCCATTCTCGCCCCCTTTTTGCCAACCCGCCCGGCTGTCCAGCAATAAGCCGCCCTTGGACTTACCCGCTTCGACACTATGGCACTTGTAGCATTTGCCGGCGAGGATCGGGCGGATCTTCGTTTCAAAGAAGGCCGATTGCTCCGGCGTCAGATCCGCGGCGGGCGCCGCGTTGGCGGCCATCGCGGCATCGGGGGCCGGCGCCGGCGCGGCCGGCTTGGGGGATTTGACAGTCGCCGCCCCGGCTAATCCGGATATTGCCGCGAGGAGTCCACCGAGAACGAACAATCGCTTACTCATACGTTTTTTTCCCCTGAAGGAGAAAGCGTGGATCAATGCTTGCGCGCCGCGAATGACGCGCCCGTCTAATTCTTTCAATCGATACGCCGCGACTGGCCAAAAGATTCCGGCCGCGCAATTTCCACATTTCACGCCACCGGCGAATCTTGACGCCAAGCGGAGCCATGCGCTCCGTTTCAGACCGGGGTCGCAAGGAAAACAAATCGCTCTGCGTCGCGCTGGCCGAGGTCGAAAACCGTGACTGTTCGTTTCACCGCGATGTTAAGCGATGATGTCTTTAACGACATTGCCGAAGTTATCGGTGAAGCGGAAATCACGGCCGTTATAGCGGTAAGTCAGTTTCGTATGATCGAAGCCGAGCAACGCCAGGACGGTCGCGTGCAGGTCGTGAATATGGACTTTGTCGTCCTGGGCGCGGGCGCCGAATTCGTCGGTGGCGCCGTGCACATGCCCTCCTTTGACGCCGCCGCCGGCCATCCAGCAGCACATCGCGCGGCCATTGTGATCGCGACCGGGCGAGGCGTTTCCGCCATTGTCGCGGGTGACGGTCCGGCCGAATTCGCCGCCCCAGATGATCAGGGTCGAGTCGAGCAGGCCGCGCTTTTTCAGGTCGCGAATAAGGGCCGCGGCCGGGAGATCGATGTCGCCCGCGGTTCGCCGGGCGGCGGTTTCTATATTCGCGTGATGATCCCAACCGCCGGCATCGACCGAAACGAACCGCACGCCGCGCTCGACCAATCGACGCGCGACCAGCAACTTGGCGCCCATGTTCGACGGGCCGTACATTTCCTGGACTTCCTTCGGCTCTTTTGTGATATCAAAGGCGTCCGTTGCTTCGGTCTGCATCTTAAACGCCATCTCAAACGATTCGATGCGGGCCTCGAGCTGCTCGTCCTTATGCAACTTCTCGGCATGAATGACATTAAGACGCCGGGCCAGATCAAGCTGGGCCCGCTGATCTTCCGACGAGATGAACGGATTGCGGATGTTCAGCAAGACTTTATCCAAAGCCATGCCTTTGCTATAGTTAACACCGACCCCCTGATAGAGGCTCGGCAGGAACGACGCCTGACGCGATTCCACGCCCCCGCCCAGGGCGATAAAGCCCGGCATGTTCTGGTTTTCGGTGCCCAGACCATACACAACCCATGACCCCATCGACGGTTTGGGAATCTGCAGCGAACCGGTGTTCATGAATCGCGTGGCCACGTCATGGGCGGGAATATCGGTCCAAAGCGAGCGGACAACGGCGATGTCGTCGATCTGCTTGCCCAACTCCGGGAAAATCTCGCTGACTTCCACACCCGACTTGCCCATCTTCTCGAATTTAAAAGGAGACGGGAACGCCAGCCCATTCAGGCCGGGCAAAGTCTGGTCTCGATACTTCTCCAGTTCGGGCTTGGGGTCCCAGGTATCGACATGCGAAGGGCCGCCGCCGGCAAAAATGTGAATGACGTGCTTTGCCTTGCAGGGAAGCGGCGCCTTCTTCGGCGCCAGTGGATTGGCCAGCCCGGCGGTAACCGCCGAGGCGTGCGACGCCGTCATGTTTTCGCCCAGGAGCATGGCCAAAGCCAACCCACCCATTCCCACGCGCGTGTTTTGCAGCACCTCACGGCGAGTCATCAGAAGATCCTGCAATCGGGTCATGTGCTCGGATGGATTGTAATTGGGGAGCCGGCGAAACATGATCTGGTCCTTCCTGTTTGATTGTGTGGCGAGGTTGTACCGCTCGTTATCCTAGTAAGCGGTCACTCTATCAGACGTTTCAAGATTGAGTTTATTATAATCCCGGAATTTTCTTTTAACATACCCGCTCCGCTCTAACTTTCTAGCGCAAAATCGCGAGTATCCGATAAAAAAACCCTTGGGATCACGCCCGTCTGCACGATAATTCCTCTAATGTGACGACCGCAGCCGTCGCCAAATTCCCAATTGGCGCGGCCAACGCTCGCCACCGCCTGCGCATCCCCGGCAAGCATCAAACACCCATTCGCGAAGAGGCGCCGGCCGCGCGGCCTATTCCGCCGGCAACGCCTCCCGCGATCGCGCCTCGGCCCACCGGGATTTGCAAATCCGCTTTCACGCCCGCACGGACCGCAAACCAAAGGTAAAGTTCAACCCTATATGCCGTCACTCACAACAAAATCACGCAAGACGCGTTCGAATCATTTTTTTGCCCCCGAACCGCTGGAAAGCCGCCAGCTTCTCACCGCCGCCGTCGCATCGAGCCCGTATAGCGGCGCCGCGATCGTCGCGGGCCAGACGATCGAAGCGGAGAATTTTGACCTTGGCGGAGCCGGCGCCGGGTTCCAGGTCGCCCACCCCGACACGACGCCGTCGGCGAATCCTTATCGCGCCGAAACCGCGGTGGAAATCGACGCGGGAGATTCAAACGGGCCCACCACCGGATACCACGTCGCCAACCTCGCGGCCGGGGACTGGCTGCAATACACGGTGAACGTGCCCGTCGCCGGCAACTATGTCGTCGACGTTCGATTCTCCTCCCCCAACGTCGCCGGCGCCAGCGTTCATTTCACGTTTGACGGGACGCTGAGCACCGCTTCGGTCGCCACCGGGAAGACCCCGGCATGGACGAGCTGGCACACCGCCGAAAGCAAAGCCGTGGCGCTCACCGCCGGCGTGCACGTTCTTCGCATGACCGTCGATCATAATGTAACGGGCCTGAAGGTCGCCGCGAACCTGGACTGGTTCAATCTCACCGCCGTCGGCGCCGATCCGACGACGTTCAACTGGAAAGCGGCGGCGCCGTCCCCTGTCGGGACCTACGAGCAAGAGGCGGCGATGGTGAACGGCCTGCTCTATACCTTCGGCGGCCTGACGACCATCAAAGACGGCGGCGTCAGCGATACCTATCAAGTCTACAACCCCGCCACCAACGTCTGGAAATCGCTCGGGATGATGCCGGGGCCGCAGACGCACGCGGAGGTCGCCGTCGATCAATCGACGGGGATTATCTACCTGGTCGGCGGGTTTGAGGGAACGATTCAAGGCCAGATCATCGTCGATAACGTGTACGCCTACGACACGACCGCCAACACCTGGTCGCAGCTTCCGCCGTTGCCTGTGACGGTCGGCGCGGGAGACGCGGCGATTGTCGATGGAGAGCTTCACTACTTCGGCGGAAACCAGGGCCAGGACCGCGTTACCGATCACGGCGATCACTGGGCGCTGGATCTCAGCCAGGTTGCCGCCGGCACTGCGACCTGGCAGACCAAAGCACCGCTTCCCGATCCGCGCGTCCACTCCTCCGCCATTGCTTACAACGGCTTAATCTACACCTTCGCCGGCGAGACCGGTCATGAAGTGTATCACCGCCAGCAAACAGGCAACTACGCCTATGATCCGTCCACCGACACATGGACGACATTGGCGCCCATTCCCATCCCGTTGTCCCATGACGAAGATTCCACTTTCGTCCACGACGGCATGCTTGTCATCGCCGGCGGGCAAATCGACGACTCCGATTCCACCAACATCATCCAGGAATATGATCCCGCCACCGACCGCTGGTTTCTTCTCCAGGCGACTCTCCCCGGCATCCTGCAAGGAGCGGTGGTGGCGCCGTGGAACAACGAATTGATCCTGGCCAACGGCTACCCCGCCAACGACGTCGCCGGCGTGAAGAATGTCTGGATCGGCCAGTGGCCCGACGCGACGCCGGTCATCCCGCCGGTAACCCCCGCGGCCGAAGCGCCTTTTCTGGCGGCGCCGTTCGTCGTCGGCCAGACGATCGAAGCCGAAAACTACGACACCGGCGGCGAAGGCGTCGCCTATCACGACACCACGCCCACAAACCTTGGCGCCGCCGCCTACCGTCCCACCGACGCCGTCGATGTACAGGCCGGCGGATCGAACGGGTACGACGTCGGCTATGCCGTCAGCGGCGAATGGCTTAATTATACGATCAACGTGACGACGGCCGGTTCCTATGAATTGCAAGCTTCCGTCGCCAACACCGCTAAAGGCGGAACGTTCCATGCCGATCTCGGCAACGGTATCGCCACCTCGACCCTATCGGTTCCCAACACCGGAAACTGGCAAAAATATCAGACCGTCACGTCCAGTCCCGTCACGCTGGCGCCGGGCACGTATGTCATGCGGATTGACCTCGACGCCAACGCATCCAGTAAGGCGGTCGGAAACTTCGACTGGTTTGAATTGATCCCGGCGCCGATCGTAACGCCGCCGATGATTCTCCCTCCGCCTGTCACAGGTGCTCCGTTCAGCGGGACGCCCTTTAACGTCGGTCAGACGATCGAAACCGAAGACTATAATTCAGGCGGCGAAGGTCTTGCCTACCACGACACGACGCCGGCCAACCTCGGCGGCGCCGGCTACCGTCCCGGCGACGCCGTCGATATACAAGTCGGCGGATCGAATGGCTATCACGTCGGCTACACCGCGGCGGGAGAATGGCTCACATATACTGTTAACATAGCCACCGCCGGGGCCTATGAATTACAGTCTTCGGTCGATAACGCGGGGACCGGAGCCGCGTTTCACGCGGATTTCGGAAACGGCGTGAAAACAGCGTCCATCGCCGTCCCCAACACCGGCGACTGGACCAGCCTCCAGACTGTAACGTCCGGCAAAGTCACATTGCCGGCCGGCACCTTTGTCATGAAAATCCTGATGGACAAAAACAGCTCGAAAGGCGCGGTCGGAAACTTCGACTGGTTTAGCCTGATCCCGGCGCCGGGGGCTTCGCCAGTGAAATAGGCGACACGAGACTATCCCTGAAAATTAGCGTAGGCGGCTGTCGTCGTGCCCGTGGCGCTATGCCCGCTGGTCGCCAGGCCGACATACAAAGTGGCGTTCAGGGCGAGCGTGATCGAGCCGGTCTTGGTCCAGGTAACGCCGTCGGTGCTCCGGTAGCCTGTAAGAATGTTTCCCACGCGTTGAAGGCGCACCCACACATTGGGAAACGCCGGCTGCTCCGCGGATTTGACGTTGACGTCGGCGGCGCCCGTGCCGGCGCGCGTGGTGAAACGATACAGATCCGCCGCGGTGGCGCCCATGAAGGCCATGGCGCTATTGGAATTCAGCGACATCCGCGCCATCAGGCCCGCCTTTGCGTCCACGGACGTGGCGCCATTCAGCGACGTGATCTGCACGCTGATGTCAAAATCTCCGGTAATCTGTTCATAGTCGAATCGAAACGAGTCGGCCGTGGTGTAGATGTCGGCGCCGCCGGCGACGACGTTGTAGCCATTGGTACCTACCGGAGTCGTACTGCCCACCGTCGTCGTGTTGATGTTGACGCTGGTCAACTTTACAGACTGGACGGCGGTCGTGCTAAACGTGGCCGGCGCGCCGTAGGGCCCGGCGCCGGCGGCGTTCTCGCCGCGAACCTGATAGATGTAAGCGGTGGATGCGGTAAGGCCGCTGTCTGTATAGCTGGTCGCGGTGATTCCGGACGCGACATCATGAAACAGGTTTTCGGCGCCCATGCGCTGAATGCGGTAGCTTGTGGCGCCGGGGACGGCGGTCCAGCTTAAGGCGATCGACGTCGACGCCGGGGTTCCGCCCAGCGTCGGCGCGACGGTGGGAGCGGTGACCGCGACGCCGCCGAGGGAGGTAGCGAACGCGGTGGCCGGCACGGAGACCGCGCCGTCGCCGCCGACGGCGACTACTTTATAGTACGCGGTGGCGCCGCTGGCGACGCCCGCGTCGACGAAACTGGTCGCCGCAATCGGCGAAGCGTTTAACAGCGTGTACGCGCCCGAGGCCGACGCACTTCGATAGATGTCATAGCCAACACCAGCGGCATAAACCACCGGCGCCCATTCCAGCAGAACGCCGGAGCCGGAGCCGACCGCTTGCAAATCCGTCGGCGTCGCCGGGGCTTTTGCCGGGCGCATGTTGGTGACGATGTAGACGTTGTCCTGGAAATCAAAATTTTGGTAACCGTCGCTGGCGTGGTAGTCGCAGACCATGATCCACGTATTGGTGACGATGTTCCCGTCACGGTCGCGCAACGGAAAGAAGCGAACCTGGTGGCCGGGAGTTTTATTCAGCGCGTCGTCGCTGAAGTTGCCGTCGAGATCCCAGCCGAAAACCGACGACGTGCTGAAACTGGCGGTGGCAAGCTTGGTCGTGGATCCCAGCACGTGCGGCAACAGCGACTGCCCTTCGTCGGCGACGGTTGTGTATAGCTTGTTTTTCACCGGCGTACCGGTGGTCGTCGGATACCAGTATAGCGTCGTGGACGTATTCTGATTGTGAAACGCCGCGACCTGAAACGCCGTCACGCTCTGGGAAGGATCGGCCGCGACCCAGTAGGGCGAGTTCACTTCTTCGCCGTAGTATGTTGGAGTGCTGGGGCTGGCGTTTGGATAGTTGGGCCGCTGGGTCGTCGAGATGACCGTGTCGTAACCAGCCATGAGATTGACCAGCGTCTGTAATCCCGGCTCTTCCTCGCTGCCCGAGCTATGCTGCCAATATCCTTCAAGCTGAATCGCCTTGGTTCGTAGATTTGGGTCGTTGCTGGCGATCGTGAGCGTGTCGTCGTAAACGCCGCCGGCCTGGGTAACCGATATATGATCGGCATTGGTGGTATCGTTTGTTTCATTGGTAGAGTGGGCGGGGACTTTTGTCGCGGTGAATTTGATCGTGATCGTCATGGTGGCGCCGGGCGCGATCGGCGTATTCAGAGGCTGTGACGGCGACACCGTCCAATTGGTCGGGTCGCTGAGCGTCAGTGAACTGATCAGCAGCGGCTGATCGCCGGTGTTTTCGACGACCAGACTATTGGTATCGTGAACGATGTCTCCATACGTCGGGTCCTGGTTCTGCACCCTGTTAAAAGTGAGGCGATCGGGATAGGGGAAGTTATTGGGGTTTTGCAGGCCCAGCACCGCGCCGCCCACCGCGCCCGGCGCCGGCTTAACGTTTCGAATAATGGCGACGATATCGTTGGAATCGTATTGCAGGTTGTAATCTTCGGCCGCGAAAACGTAGGCGTTGGGAACGATCGATCCGTCGGGGTTTTCAAGCGGAAAGAACCGGAACTTTCGGGGGACGCTGGTGTCCCATGTGTTCAATGCGTCTTCGCTATACGCGATACGCTCTTCGCCGTTGTCGATAAAGTGAGGGAACTGCGCGTACAGGCCAAAGTCGGCCGAGCCGGGATCGAACACCGTCGATCCAAGTGCCGTCGGGCTGGTGGTCTGCGAATCGCCCTGCGAAAACGTAAACAGCTCGGTGCTTTCGCTCGGCGTGCCGGGCGTGTAGTAGCCGAAGCGGGCCGCGGGCTGACCGGTGACGTTGAACGACGCCAGCGGCGTGATCGTCACCGGCCCCGCCCCGGCCTTCACCAAGCGTGGCATGACAACTTCTTGCGACGAAGGATCTGGCTTGGCCGGATAGACCGTCTGATTCTGGTTGGAGTCGTTGGGGCCGTCGCCGGTGATGGTCGGGATATCGAAGGCGCGCAGGATGCGCGGAAGCGACGGCTCGTTTGTTCCGCCGAGGCCCGTGGTTCCGATGCCGTGCAGCGAGACGGTCAGGACCGCGCCGCCGGCGTTGGTGGATTGGATCTGGAGGATAGCCGCCTGTATCGCGACCTTGGTGGCGGTGAAATTCACCTGGATGGCGAACGATTGGCCCGGCAGCAGCGTTGAAGGAAGGCTCGCCGCGTTGACGATCGAAAACGCCGTCGAGTCGTCCCCGGCTACGGTCGTGTCGTCAACGACCTTGAGCGCGCCGGCGGCGAAATTCATCGCGCCGGTCCCGGTATTGGTCAGCGTGATGGTCTGGCTGGGACTTGGCCCGGTCCCGCCGCTGGAGGCGGTGGTTACGTCATTGAAGACGAGCAGCGATTTATCGACTGAAAGCACGCCGCCCACTTGCGCCGCCACGTGGGGTTTGAGCAGGGTGATCTGGGCGCCGCCATACTCGGCGACGTAAATATCTCCGGAGTTGGTGTCCTCGACGAGGCTGAGGGGATTGGTGAAATCGGTCATTCCGGTAAAGCCACGTTCGGTATCGGCGACGGTTCCGTTAGCGCCGCGCGTGACGACGAGGATGTCGTCGCCGCCGCTGTACTCGGCAATCAGCAATTTTCCGTCGAGCGCTCCCCCGAAGGCGCTACCGTGATATTCGATGATGCCGTCGGGAGAATGGTGGGCGCCAAGGTCATAAACCGACCCGCGGACGCTGGTGTTGGATTGCGTGCCGCCGCGGTAGTTGGGGTCAGGCTGTGTGCCGACGGGGTAGTCGCTGATTTCCTCGGGATCGTTGCCGGCGGTGGGATTGCCGCCGTCGATCACATACTCGCCGCGCGCGGGATCGGGATGGCCGTAGTAGCCTCCCTGGACGATGCTGTAGAGCCAGTCGTCTTCGGTCTGCGGGATGGCGTTGACCGGCGCGACGGCGGGGCCGGAGTAGGGCATGCCGGTATCGATTCGCGTGCCGTTGGCGGCGTTGGGGAACCCCGGCCCGTCGCCGCCGGATGCAGACCCGTTAGTCGGCGCCCACAGTACGCCGTTTTCGTCCCACAGGATCTGAAAGCTGTTTCGCACGCCGGTGGCGTAAAGCGTCAGCGGCGCGCCGGCGGCGAAGGGGTTATACGTTCCCCCGCCGTCGGGCGTCTTGACGTCCAGGGGGGCGCCGGGAGTGAGCTTGGTGACGTCCAGGCGCAAGATGGCCGCGCTGAGAAGATCTTCCGGGCGGTTGCCCCAGGTGCTGTCGGGGGCGCCGTAGGCGGTGTTGCTTCCCTGGGGAATATAAAGGGCGCCGTCGGGTCCGAACGTCGGCGTGTTGGTCATGTGATTGAGGATCGAACGCGGCAGATTCACCACCATGTCCTGAACCGTGGCCAGGTTGGGACCGCTCATTTTCGTAATCTTGCCCGACCAGTTGGGCGCGTCGGTCTGCCCGTAAAAACCGTTGGAAACCCAGATGATCGGATCGGCGGCGGTGGCCGCGGGATCGAAGCAGAAACCCGTCACCAGCCGCTGCCCGCCCTCGGCGGTTTGCAGGCTGGTGATGATCTGCGGCGCGCTCAGCGTTCCGTCGGGCTCGATCGTATAACGGAAAATCCGCCCGTCCTGCTCCGAAGCGTACAACATGCCGTCGGGACCGATCTTCAGGCAGGTGAAGACGTTGCCGGTCGTGGTGGGAAGCGCGACTTTGTCGAATGCAATCGAAGGATCGACGTTCCCCCCGCCGGTCCCGGTGGTGAAGGTCATCGTGTACGGCGTAAAACTCGCGCCGCTGCGATCCTTGACGCCGGCGCCAATGGTAAATGTGTATTCCGTATTGGCCGCCAGCAGCGCCTGGGGCTGGAGGACGATGGTATCGCCCCCGCCGGACGTGTTGACCGTCGCCGGAATCATCGCGTGGGTGAGGGTATTAAAGAGCATCACGTTGGCGGAAGTGACGGTGGCGGCGCTCAGCGCGTCGTTGGGAAGAAGCAGATCCGCGGAAATAAAATCGTCGCGATTCACGTTGGTCGCGCCGGGGGCGGGGTCGGTATGCGACACCGACGGAACCGGCTTGACCTTCGACCCTGCGTCTATTTCAAAATGAGTAAACGCCACCGTAACCGGCGCCAGGTTATTCTTGGCCGACGTGATAATTCCGCCGTCGCCGGTCGCGTTGAAAAACGCCGTCCTTTCGGCGCCCGTTAGCGCGACGCTTCCGCTCATGGCCACATAAGCGGCGCCGTTGATGGAATAACTGGCCGTGACGATGCCGGTCGCCGCGTCGCCGGTCAGGCGCAGGTCCAGCGTGTTGATCGCCGCGAAACTGCCGATGCTTTGATTGGCCGTCAGCGTGTGCGTGCTGGCTTTCTGCTCATCGGTGAACTGAAGAATCTGGCCTTGCGTCGAATCGTCGAGGGCGACGAATTTGATGTAGTTATCCTGATCGGGTCCGAAGAAAACGCCGCCTTGTTCATAGGCCGCCGATAGTTGCGAGAGAGGCCCTTTGAGGCGCGTGGTGATGGTAAAGCCGCTGGTGGTCGCGTCGAACTGAGTCTGTAGCGCGTTGACGCCGGTGTTGTCGGTTCCGTAATTACTTCCGGCGGTTGAATTGCCGGTGGTGGTGATGTCCAGCTCACCGGAAGCCGGCAGAAGATGGATGAGGTTGGGCTGGAGTTGGGTTCCCAGGCGGTTGGCCTGGACGCCGGTGAAGCCGGTCCCCTGGCCGGCGGCATCGACGACGCCCCCCGCCGACGCGTTAAAGTTCAAGACAAACGGCAGCGTGCTGGCCGACAGCAGCGTGCGCGATTCCAGTGTCTGAACGACCGATCCGACGGCCGCGCGAAATTTTCGGCGCGCGGAACCAGACCAAGGCTGTATATAGCGTCGCACTTGTTTATCTCCAATTGTTTTCCGTTCCCCGCCAGTCGATCCGCCTGTCATGAAGCAAAGCGAACCGCCGCTTATCACTCACACAACCGCCCACCTGTGGATACGATGAATTCGACGCCTCTCTGCGCGCGTCTGCATCCGACGATCGTCCAAAGCTCCAAGAAAATTTGAATCGGGCGCCAAAAGTGCGGCCGAGCAAACATTCGCGTTTTTGCGTTCCCTTTGATTACGCGCCTGATTTCCCTTTTGAATTTCCCGTTCCCGATGACGCATCGCGTGTCCCGCTTTTACTTTTCTCACCGGCTGCCTTAATCTCGTCGCGCTTATGGCAGACAAGTGGATTGACGGAGCGGCGCTGGCCGCACAGATTCGCCGGGAGGTTCAGGTCGGCGTGCGCGATCTGGCGCAGAAGGGCCGCGGCGTTCATCTTACGGCGATCCTCATCGGATCGACTGCGGCGGGGGAGTTGTATGCCGAGCGGCAACGCCAAGCGTGCCTGGCCGTCGGGATCGCATATGAGCTTCGCACGCTGGCGGCCGACTCCCGGCAGCAGGATGTCGCCACGCTTATTCAGTCCCTCAATCACGATCCCTCCGTCACGGGAATCATGTTGCATCTGCCGACGCCGCGCGGACTTGACGCGACCGATTTGCAATATCAGATCGATCCGGTCAAAGACGTGGAAGGGGTCAATCCCGCCAATATCGGGTACGTGGTCTATGGCCACACGCTCATCGCGCCGTGCACGGCGCTGGCGGTAATCGAGTTGATCAAGTCGACCGGCGTTACGCTCAGCGGCGCCGAGGCGGTGGTCGTCGGCGCCAGCGAGATCGCCGGCAAGCCCATTGCGCTGCTGCTTACCGAACAGATGGCGACAATCACGCTTTGCCATATCGCCACCAAAGACCTCGCCGCCCATACGCGCCGCGCCGAAATTCTGGTCGTTGCCGTCGGGAAACCGGGATTGATCACGGCCGATCATGTGAAGGAAGGGGCGGTGGTAATCGACGTCGGCATCAACCGAATCACAATGGCGGACGGAACGAAGAAAACCCTTGGCGACGTGGACGCCGACGCGGTTTATCCAAAGGCGGCGCGACTAAGCCCGGTTCCCAATGGGGTAGGGCCGATGACAGTCGCGATGCTCTTGAAGAATACGTTGCGCAGCGCGGAACTACTCGAACGCGGTTCGCGCTAACGGCCGCTGATGTGGCGCGGCTCAAGAATCAGTTGCATATAAACCACGTCGAGCCACCGCTCGAATTTACGGCCGACTTCCCTCAGTTCTCCGACTTTCGCAAAACCGGCCCGGGCGTGCAGTTTTACGCTCGGCTCCTGATCGGCGGAAATCCCGGCGATCATGCTGTGATATCCAAGCTCGTCTGCGCGGTCGATAAGGTCGTCCAGAAGCAGCCGTCCAATTCCGCGCGCCAGCCGATCTTGACGAACATAAACCGAATTCTCGACGGTGGGGCGGTAGGCCGCGCGCGGGTGAAATCGGCTGAGCGATCCCCAACCGATCACCTCACCGTCCGTTTCGGCCACTGTCACGGGGTACTGCGGTCCATGTGCCGCGAACCATGCCGAGCGTTCGTCGGCGGTGGCGGGATCGGTTTGATACGTGCAGGTGGAGTGAATAACGTAATAATTGTAAATTGAATTGATCGCCGGCAGATCGGCCTCGGTCGCCAGGCGGAGCGTTGGTCGTGGCATAATCTCCTCGTCGTATTCGGTGAAGACTACCTTGGATGCGAGGGCGAAGCGAAGGGAATGATCCCCGTTGCGTTCGATGACGCTTGCGGCTCAAATTCTTACGCGTTCTTGTCGTTTTTCGGGAGTCGTCGTTTGCGTATTATCGTCTCCATCGCCGCGCTTCTCCTGATCGGCGTAACCTTTCTCGACGCATTCGAGACGATTCTGCTGCCCCGGCGGGTGAACCGGCGGTTTCGCTATTCCCGCTTCTACTATCGCGGCGCCTGGTTTTTTTGGCGGCGCCTTTCCGACAGGCTTATCCATGGGCGGTGGCGCGAAACGACCCTCAGCATATTCGGGCCCTTCTCGATGCTCGGCTTATTCGTCTCATGGGTCTTGAGCCTGGTTCTGGGCTTTGCCATTCTGCATTGGTCGGTGGCGTCCAGCGTCGCGACCAACGAGCACGTCCCCCCTACGCACGGCTTCGCAAGCTGCCTGTATCTCAGCGGCACGACCTTCTTCACGCTCGGCCTGGGCGACATCATTCCGCTGGGCCCGTGGTCGCGCACGCTGATGGTCGTCGAGTCGGGGCTGGGGTTCGGATTTCTGGCGATCATTATCAGTTATTTGCCGGTGCTCTATCAAGCGTTTTCAAAGCGCGAACTGACGATTTCGCTGATGGACGCGCGCGCGGGCTCGCCGCCGTGCGGGGGCGAGTTCCTGGTAAGATTGGCGCGCGGCGGCCGTATTTCCGGCGCGGACGAAATTCTGCGCGAATGGGAGCAGTGGTGCGCCGAACTGCTGGAAAGCCATTTATCGTTTCCGGTGCTCGCCTATTACCGATCGCAACACGCCAATCAATCCTGGCTTGCCGCGTTGGCGACCATGCTCGACACCTGCGCGTTGCTGCTCACTTCATTTCCCGCCGGCGATCCGTACCAGGAGCAACTCACCTTCGCGATGGCCCGGCACGCGGCGGTGGACATCGCGTTGATCTTCGCCGTCCGTCCGGCTAAGCCCCCGGAAGATCGCCTGTCGCTTGAGGCCAGGAACAGATTGCACGCGCTATTTCGGCGGGCCGGTTTACAGCCAAACGATTCTCCCGAGGCCGCGGCGCGCATCGCGGAGCTTCGTGCCGTGTATGAGCCGTTCCTCGTCGCCCTCGCCGCGCACTTCGCCCTTGTTCTGCCGCCGATGTTCCCGCCCGAACCCTCGGCCGACAATTGGCAGCGCAGCGCCTGGATGCCCCGAACCCCCGGCATCGGCAGCCTGCCCGCCGGGAAATCCGAAGGGAGCCACTTTGACTAAAGCCATATCCTCCGGCACGACGTTTCAACCCATCGCCGACATCTACCGCTCGTCCAACGACTTCATTCGCTCTTCAAACGGAATCGTGATAAACGTCCAACTGTCGGATTTGACGCGCACGATGCGTCCCGGCCGATAACCGTCGAGCAATTCGGTGAATTTCAGACGGAGTTGAATGCCGGCGCTACCCAGCGGTGGATTGGCGATCTCCTTCCACTCGATGACCTGGCCGATCTTTTTGTCGGTGCGGTGAGACCAGGTGCGCAGGGTTTTTTCGGCGACGGCCACGCCGAACCCTTTTTCTTTGTTCCCCTTCAGTTCTTCGTATAGCGAAGGGTCCATGCCGCCGAACAAGGTGACGGTGACGATGCCGCCGCCGAAGTCGTTGTGTTCGACCTGATCGACCCAACCCGGCATCCACCGAACGTGCTCGTACTTGATATGACGCCGGCGCTGAAATTCGGTCGCGAAATCTCGGCTCGCCTCGTCGAGCCAGATGTCGCAAACGCCCAATTCCCCTTGCGCCCACGCGCCGGTCCAGGTGAAGTTGATTTGGACCGTCTGGCCGGCCGCGATGTCCGTCATTTCGACCAGCCGGCGGTCTTTCCATATTCGGGCCGTCGCATCAATGTCGAATGTCCTGGCCCCGCTTAATCCGTCGCGGACGGATGGCCCGGCGGAAACGACCTGAATTTTTCCCTTGCCGGCGTCGAGCGATACGACTTTCCACGCCTGCCCGCGACGCTGATAAAAACTGAAGTCGTCCTCGAGGGAAATAGCGTGATTTTGCGGAATCGAAAATCCAGCGGCGCCCTTTAGAGCCGAAATGGTCGCTTCTTCGCCCTGGGGAGGCAGAAAGAAGTAGCCATGAAGATGCGTGCCGATCGGAACGTCGCGCAATTCCGCGGGAGCGCCGTTGTACCAGATCATCCCATAAGGAAGCATGGCGAACGGATGGAGCGCCTCGTGCTCGTAATGGTTGGGATCACCGTCGAGGCGCAGCACGCCACGGCGATTGACCGGATCGACCGTCACCAATTCGCCGGCGACGTACCGGCCCGCGTCCGACGGCGGGAACTGGCCGGGCCGCGGGATATATTCTTTGTTGTCCTGCGCGAAGCAGGCCGCCTGGAACACCAAGAGAACGAGCCACCCGCGAACGGCCGAACAAGCCCATTTCTTCCGCGGCTTCAGGACACTCATACCAGCACCTCGGAAACCGTTCCCAGCGAATCGGCGAATTTTTCCGTCTGTGCATCCATCCGTTGCGCCATGGTCAACAGGAGGTTGCTCATGCAGGCTTTTTCGTTCACCGCCCGATGGTAGATGGCGGGATGTTTGTCGTATCCCAGGAAGTTTTTGGTGAGGTTGAAATCAATATGCCGTCCGTGCTTGAGACCCAGCCCCGCGCCGCCGGCGAGGATGATGGGAAGGCTGGCGTTGCCGTGGCTATGGCCGTAGGCCATGCCGCTCCCGTAGAGCGCCATCGTGGTGTCGAGCAACGGGCCGTCGGCGTCTTTCACTTCGCTCAGGCGGTCGAGGAAGTAGCCGAACTGCGCGATGTTAAACGAGTCGCTTTGCGTGAGCTGGCGGAGAAGCTCGGTGTTGCCGTTGTGGTGCGACAGCGAATGCCGATCCTGCTTGACGCCGATCTCCGGAACCGCGGGGCCCTGACCTTCCTCGCCGGTGTTGAAGGTGGCGACGCGGGTCATGTCGGTTTGGAAAGCCAGTACGATCAGGTCATACATCGTGCGGAGATAATCGCCGAGCATCTGAAGCGAGACGTCGCGGTTGAGATGCGATCGCGCGGCGGGATCGATTTTCGGACGCGGCGTGTCGAGCCACTTATCGGAGCGCTCGGTACGGACCTCGACTTCCCGAACGCTGGTGAGATATTGGTCGAGCCGGCCGCGATCTTCGTTGCCGAGGGTGGCGCTGAGGCTTTGAGCATCGTCGAGGATGGCGTCGAGAATGCTGCCGCGGCGCCGATAGCCGCGCCGCTGTTTGGCGACGCCGCCCCGGGGTTCTTCGAACATGTCGCGAAAAGCGACCCCGGGACTCGATTGCGACGGCAATTGCACGCCGTCGGCGCTCCACGACATCGATCCCCCCTGGTTGCTCAATTCCAGAGATGAATATCGCGTGACCGGCGCCGTCACCTGCGCCATCAGTTGATCGACGGAGATGGTGTTGTGTTCCGACGGGCCGATCTTCCCGCCCGTAAGCCAGATACTTCGGCAGTTGTGATGATGACCCAGCCCATGCGGATGATACAGACCGCTGATGGGCGTGATGTTATCGCGATGCTTTTCCAAAACCTCCAGCGGCTTGGAGAGCTTGTAGCCGGCGCCGGCTTCGGTCATCCGCCAATCGCGCGTGTTGACCCCGTTTGGAAGATAGATGAAAACGCTGCGTTTTGCTTTGAGCAGCTTGTCGGTCGCCGCGGCGGCGCGCATCGGGCGCATGCAGTTCAGGAAAGGAAGAGCCACCGATACGCCAAGGCCTTTAAGCACATGCCGGCGGCTCAGCAGCCAGTTCTGACGTTGGATATTCATGTTGCAGCGCGCCTCCCGTTTGGTTTATCGCTTTTGGAAAAGATCCGACATTACGAAGTTTTCGATCACGGTTTGCAGCCGGTAGTCGTCGGCCTTGCTCGCCTGCGCGATCGCCCTGATCTGGGCGGCGTCGTCGATGGTCATCGCCCGGCGCAGCGCGAACGTCGCCAGTTGCTCGACAAACGCGCCGGCAAAGCGATCGACGTCTTGCGCCATCAGCCGCTTAAATTCGTCCGGCCCGTCATAAGGCCGGCCATCGGCCATCGTGCCGCTCGCGTTCACCGGGGGATTGGCGCCCATGCCTCTTGGCACGACCTCCTCCGTCCGCCATTGGCCGATCGCGTCGTAGTTGTCGAACGCGAAGCCGAGCGAATCGATCTTGTTATGGCACGACGCGCAGATCGGATGGCTCACATGATCTTCCAACTGCATGCGCACGGTGGCCTTGGGCTTATCGTTGGGTAACGGTTCGATCGGCTGAACGTTCGGCGGCGGGGGAGGCGGGGTTTTTCCGAAGATGGCCTCCGAGACCCACACGCCGCGATGCACCGGGCGATGGCGCGTCCCGTCGGAGGTCAGCGTCAGAATGGCCGCCTGCGTCAGCAGACCGCCGCGATGATCCTCCGGGCGCAGCGAAACCCGCTGAAATCGCGGCTCGGTCAACGGCGGCATGTGATAGTGCATGGCGAGGCGCGAATTCAATACCGTCCAGTTGGACGAAATAAATTCGCGCAGCGACAGGTTCTTCCCGAACACCTCGGTAAAGTAGCCGACGGTTTCCAGGAGCATGCTCTTTTCCAGCCATTTGTCATAATCCGGATAAAGCTCCGGGTCCGGCGGAAACATCCCGACTTTGTAAAGTTGAAGCCATTGCCGCGGAAACGCGTCGGTGAACCGCTTGATCCTGCCGTCGGCGGTCATCCGCGCGAGCTGGGCGCGCAGGATCGCCGGTTCGTGCAACGCGCCGGATTTCGCGACGGCGAACAACGCGTCGTCGGGCATCGACCCCCACAAAAAGTAAGACAGCCGCGAAGCCAGTTCCCAGTCGCTGACGGTATCGCGGCGCCGCGTGGCCGAGCCCTCTTCGATGTAATAGAAATTTTTGGACGTGAGAACGCCGACCATCGCCGCCATGTAAGCGGAACGGAAATTTTCCCCCGCCGCCAGTTCCCGATCCATCACCTTCATGAATCGATCGACTTCCGCCTCGGTCGCGGGGCGTCGCCAGGCGCGCGTCGCGAATCGATTCAGGCATTCCCGCGCGTCGGCGACATCGCCATTTTTCGCGGGAACAAGATTCTCGCGTTTCTTTCGGTCGGCGTCGGAGAGAATCGGGCCTTCCCATTCGACCCAATCGACGATCAACAATGGAAAGATCGGCTTGCCGTCGTCGTCAAAAAGTTTGTAGCCGGTGGGGCGGATGAATTGCCTGTCTTTGGTGCTGACGAATGGGATGTCCGTCTGGCTGAGCGTTTGCCCATCGGAGAGCATGCCCGGCGCTTCGTTCATGAGCTCAAGGCCGCCTTCTGGAAGAAACGTTTGGATTTCCACGATCGTGGGCTTTTCCTCCGGCGCGATCACATCCTGGCCGATAATCGAGCGTTTGAGCCCGTCATGCCACAGCGCAAGATGCGGCATGCGCCCCTTGAACGACGGAAGCGCGCTGAGTTGAATCCGAATCCGATACCATCCCGCGGCGGTGGGGCGGATATTCCCGTGCCGAAGCCCGGGAAAAAGCAGCCAGCGATTGCCCGCTTTGGGCTCGCTGCGGCCCTTTACCGTCGCCGGTGGTTGATCGGGGTACGCGCGTTCCAGCACTGTTTCCGCCGCCTTGAAATATCGTTCGACATGCGACGGCGAAAGTGTAAGCATCGATCCGATGCGCTCGAATCCATGCCAGCGCGGATCGTCGTTAAACGCGCCAGGGAGGTTGACGTCGTAGTACACGCCGAGGAGATCGTAAATGGTGTTCGCGTATTCATCGCGGCTCAGCCGGTAGTGCGCCACGGGCCCGCGCCGGGCCATCCGCGCCGCTCGCCCCTCGTCCAGCCGACTCGATATCCATCCCACCGCGCGCCCCAAAGCTTCCGGCGTTGGCTGCGCCTCCTTCTTCGGCGGCATCTCGCCGGCATTCATCCGAAACATCACCTCCGCCCAACGCTGAGCGACTGCATCGTCGGCAAAGTCCCGCGGCAACGTGTCGAGTCGAAAATCCCCCTTCTGCTTCTTGGCGCCGTGACACCGGGAGCAATTTTCCTTAAAGAACGGCGCCACCGCCTGATCGAACGTCGCCGGCTCCCCAGCCCCGCAAACGCGCGTAATCGCCAGTGTGATCAGACCGGTGACGGTGAATAGGCCTCGCATGTAATAACAATACCCGGTCGGACCAAACCTGTTTGACGGCAAGGCCATTCCATCTCGATCGTTTGAGTGTTTCAGCTACAATGGAAGTATGAGCCGACTATTGCAAACCGCCGTCACGCTGATCTGGGGCGCCTGGTTCGGCGGATTGATCGCGCTGTTCCTGGCGGTTCAATCCTTGTTCAAGACATTCGCCGCCGAGCGAGAAACGGCCGGCGTCGCCGCGAGCGCTATCTTTCACCAGTTCAACGCGGTTCGCATGGCGCTGGCCGTCGCCGCGCTGCTGCTGACGTTTTGGTGGTCGACGATCGAGCGCTCACGGCTGAAAATGACTCTGCTCGGCCTGTTGGGGTTGGCGATCGTCACCGCGACATATGTCACCGCGATGCTCACGCCGGCGATCGAAAAATTACGCCTCGCCGGTCAGACGCACACCCCTGACTTCCGGCGGCTGCACGGATTGTCGATGGGCGCGTACCTGCTCGAAACACTATTCGTCCTGGCCGCGGGCGTCGCGCTGGCGCAAATTCGACAACCCGTAAAGATTTCGAGCCGTTCTCAGAAGTCGCTATAGCGTCCTGCGATTAGAAGTCGTTTAGCCGCGAGACGATTCACTGAAAGTTTTCCTTGGCCAATGTTAGTCATTCGTTAAGGCCTCCTTGCAATGGGTTGTTTTCGCAGACTCTTCATCGGTAAGTCGAGGCTCTTTTCGTGCGCGGAACTTAGAGCGTTTCTCAGATTGCCGGCGCGTCCAACGTGCGTGGGAGCCAGTTTAATCACCCGACGCCGGTTCTGAGGTACTCCGAAGAGCCGGATCGAAGCGTCGCGCAATCCGGCTCTTCGGAGTGCCTCGGAACCGGCGTCACCGTCAAACGCTCCGCCACGCGATCGTTAACAAAACGTCGCACGCACCATCAAACTGAAAAACGGTCTAAGTGAACCGCATTGCGTTTAGCGGCCCCGCTCGCGGGACGTTTTTCGGACGCAAGGTCGCTTCACCAACGTGAGTAGTGCTCTAGCAGTCGAGGCGTGGGACGTGGACCGTCAGGCAAACAAATTTCGACGGCCCCCGACGATTCCCGGCGTCGATTTATTCGTCCCGCTCCGCACGTCACTTCCCCGGCTTCCTGTCCATGTTCGTCATCAACTCCTGCGGATCGAGAACCACCGGCGCCCCGCCTGACGGAATATCGACCTTGGCCGTCCAGAGAATTCCATTCACGACCAACCGGCGAAGGCCCGGCAGACCCCAGTTCTTGTGCCCGTGCGCGCCGGTGAGGACGAAAGCGCGACCGCCGTCGGCCCGCTCGTAAGCCCAGCAGACAATATTGCCGGTTCCCGCGATCGGGGCGGCGGGCTTTCCTTTGGGAGACAGTTGCGTCGTGCGCAAGAGCGGCGTTATTCCCTTCAACTCCGGGACAAAAGTCAGTTTCAAAATCCATCCGTCGTTCAGCGTGAACGGCTCGACGCCGCGCGTGATCGGATGATCGGGAAAATGATCGAAGGTTTCATCCCAGTGTCCGCGCGCTCCGCCGGCCCTGGCGTCGTAGACGCCGCCCAGCCACTGCATCGCCTGTTTGCCGGGAAGGGTGGGATAATCGATGACCTGATGAAGGTGAACGATGCCAACGCCCGCGTCCATCATTTTTTGAATCTCGGCGGCGTGGGCGATGGTGGTTTGCTTACCGCCGCCGTCCATGTAGAAGACGAGCGTGCGGGCGTTTTCGAGGGTTTGCGGATTCGTGGGCCAACCGTTCTGCGCCATGACGGGCGCGACGCCGGGCGTTTGTTCAAGCATTCGCATGAGCAACGCGCAGCCGGCGAAATGTTCGTGTTCGCCGGGCCCGTGACCGACGCCGGCGTCGCCCGCGATCAGCACGATTTTGGCGGCGCGGGGATCGGCCGGTTGAACTTCGATGGGAACATTGGACCGGTCATAGCGATCGCGCGGAATCTTGGCCGCGGCCTCGGCCGAACAAGGCGCCGGCAAAAATCCAAAGAAGCCGAGACAGGCAATGACGAACACGATTCGATTGACGTAGCGCATGGTTTGGTTTCCGATCACCCCGGCTGTTCATTCCACAGCAAAATCGCGGGGCTGTCCAGCGCATGTTCATACCCCAGAACGCTGACCGATCCCGTGCCCAAAACCAGCCACGCTCCGGCGGCGGCGTCAGCCATTAACCATCGCGCGGCAAGGACGCGCAGAAAATGTCCGCTGGAAAATAGCGCTGTTTTGTCGGCGGCGGCGCGAAGGCGGGAAACGACGCGGTCGGCGCGGGCGGAAACGTCGGCGAGCGTTTCTCCGCCGGGAGCGTCGTCGCGCAGCCGGCGCCAATTGGGGTCGCGGGCGTGAATCTCGGCGGTGGTCAGGCCCTCGTAATCGCCGTAGTCCCACTCGGCCAGGTCCGGGTCGATGTGCGCCATATTCGCCAATCCAGCCAACTCGCACGTCCGGCGCGCCCGCTGACTCGGGCTGCAAAATACGCGGGCGAAAGTCAGGCTCGCCAGACGATGCCCCACGCGTATCGCGCTTTCTTCCCCGACCCGCGTCAGCGGAATGTCCGACCGGCCGGTGTGCTGGCCTGACAGCGACCAGGCCGTCTGGCCGTGTCGAACGAGATAAACTTCGGGGAGGTGTAATGTCACGCGAGCAAGTTTAACCGGATTTGGGATCGGACCGATATCGCCTCGCTCTTCGAGCGGAATTCGCGTTCCGGGCATTCTCGCCGCGTTCGTATTATCGGATTCCGGCGTAATTGCATTGGGCCGGCGCGGCATTTCGGATCGTTCATCGGTTGCGTCCCTGCTTCAACGGCTCCCTCGCGGGTGCTTTGAAGATATCTCCTGGCTCCGCCATTTCCCGCGCACGCGGGGGGATCGTATAATGCCGCCGTGAACGGTACGGAAGATTCAAGATTGGAGCAATGAAGGTGACAAGCGTCATGTCCTCCCAGCGCGTCTGCAAGTCGTACAAGGTTTTGGTCGGCCTGGAAATTCACGTCCAGCTGGCGACCAAAAGCAAAATGTTCACCGGCGCCGCCAATGGGTTCGGCGGGGAGCCCAATTCGCAGGTCGATCCGGTCGTGCTCGGGTTGCCCGGCGTTTTGCCGGTGATGAATAAGAAGGCGGTGGAGTATTCCATCAAGGTGGGCTTGGCGCTGGGATGCAAGATCGCCAGGCATACGAAGTGGGATCGCAAAAGCTATTATTATCCCGATCTTCCGAAAAACTATCAGATCAGCCAGTACGATTTGCCGCTGTGCATGGAGGGGGTTTTCGACATTCCGGGGGAGGACGGGGCGCCGGTCCCGATTCGGATTCGCCGGGCGCATCTTGAAGAAGACGCGGGGAAATTGCTGCACGAGGCGCCGGGCGGATACGCGATCGAAGGCAGCATCGTCGATCTCAATCGCGCCGGAACGCCGTTGCTTGAAATCGTCACCGAGCCCGATCTGACCACGCCGAAACAGGTGGCGGCGTTCGCGCAAGAACTGCAAAAGCTCGTTCAATTCCTTGGCGTCAGCGAAGGGCAGATGCAGCTTGGGCACATGCGGTTTGAGCCGAACATCAACGTGCATATCACCGACCAGGATGGAGAGATTCATAAGACCGCCATCACGGAGATCAAGAACCTCAACAGCTTCAGCGTTCTGGATCGTGCGACCGCGTATGAAGTTCAGCGGCAAATCCGCGCGTGGGAAGAAACCGGCTCGCTCGGCAAAAAGAGCACCTACGGCTGGGACGAGCCGACCGAAAGCACCTTCTGGCAGCGCGATAAGGAACAAGCCAACGATTATCGTTATTTCCCCGATCCGGACCTCGTTCCGGTCGAGGTGGACGACGCGTGGCTCGATCGGATCCGCGGGCAGATCGGCGAATTGCCGGCGGCCCGGCGCAGGCGGTACGTGGGTATTTTGCCGGGCGTGGCGCCGCGCGAATTGGACACGATCGCCGGCGACCGCGAGATCGGCGACTTTTTCGACGCGGTGGTGGCGGGGGGCGCCGATCCTCGCCAGACGCTTAATCTGATGACCAAGCTGCGCGAAGTGGCCAATGAGATGAACCTGCCGTTGAAGAAACTCGGCATCGCGCCGGCGCGCGTGGCGGAGGTGGCGAAGTTGATGGCCGAGTCTAAGATCGCCGCCAGCAGCGCGACGGCGGTGCTTCGCAAGCTTCGCGAACAGGATCAATCCGCCGAGCGGGCGGCCGAGGAAGCCGGCGTGATCCTCGTTAGCGACACCGGCGCCATCGATGCGGCGATCGACGCATTGATCGCGCAAAATCCCAAGTCGCTTCAGGATTACAAGGCGGGCAAGCTGACCGCCCTGGGATCATTGGTTGGGATGATCATGAAAACCGGCAGGGGATTGAACGCGAAGCTCGTGCAGGAGCAGTTGAAAAAGAGGCTGGGATCATAATGCTGTTATCGGTGGAATCGCTCCCCGTTGGTTCGCGACGCACGGCGCGATCGAACGTAATGAGTGTGGTTCAGCGCCCAGAAGGAGAGTGGTATGCTGTTCGGCCGACAGAAAAATATGGTCCGCAGGGCCAATCGCCCGTACGAGGATTATCATCGCGACCATCGCCGCAAGGGTCTGGACCGCACGGCGATGCTTGAATCGCGGACCAACCCACGCCGCAAACCGCTGTTGGTTCGAATCATTGGCGCCATCTTCGGGCGCCGGCGATAGAACGAAATGTGCTTTCATGGACCCCTCGATCACTCCGCTTCGGCTCGATCTCCATCGCGATAAACAACTCGAAATCGAGTGGCGGGACGGTCATGTTTGCGTTTACGCCATCGGCTATCTGCGCACCATGTGCCCCTGCGCCCAGTGCAAGATCGTGCGCGAGGGACAGCGCACCAGAAAGACATCGCTGAAGATTCTCCCCGGCAATTACGCCGCGCCCGTGACGGCCGTCGGCGCCGAGATGGTCGGCAACTACGCGATCCGCATAGACTGGTCGGATCAGCATGGAAGCGGAATTTACTCGTTTCAATACCTGCGCGATATTTGTCCGGATCATGCAAACCCGGTTTAGACCATTTCTCGATTTAGGACATTCTTCATATTGACGAAGCGACCTTGGGTCGCGAAACACGCCGCTCGCGCCGCCGACATGAGAAATGCTCCAAGTCGCGTCTCCCTTTAAGCCCGCGACGTCGCTGTCGCAAAACGCCACCCCTATATCGGCCGACGCCGATGATCTTCTATTGATGCGCCCCTTGGCGCATACAGATCAATGCCGCTTCGTGAATGGCTTCGTTGATGGTCGGATGCGGGTGAACCGTGCTGGCGATGTCGTGAATCGTCGCTTTCAGGCGGCGGGCGAGAGCCAACTCGCCGATCACTTCCGTTACGTCGGGGCCGACGAGATGGGCGCCGATCAGTCGGCCTGTCGATGCCTCGGCCAGGAGCTTGACGAAGCCAATGTTCTCTCCGGTCGCGACGGCTTTGCCGTGGGAGGCCAACGCGTATTTGCCGGCGATATAGTCCGCCCCGCGTTTCTTGCCCTGAAACAGGAGTTGGTCTTCGGTGACGCCGATGCTGGCGATTTGAGGCTGACAATATGTGCAGGCGGGGATGGAGCCGTAATCGACGCCGGGGGTCTGCCGCCCGGCCATCCGTTCGACGCACGCCACCGCCTCGGCGGAGGAGACGTGGGCGAGCCAGGGCGGGCCGATGATGTCGCCGACGGCATAGATGCCGGGGAGGGTTGTCATGTACGTCGGCGTTGGGAGGTCTTGGTAGTCCGTTTTGATCCACCCGGAGAAAAGGTCTGGGTTGATCCCGTCGCCGAAAAGGGCGGCGGCGTTGGGCTGGACGCCGATGGCGACGAGCAGGTGCTCGGCTTTTAGAACTTCGGGCTTGCCGGCGGCGGAACCGACGGCGACATGCACGCCGGTCGGGTAAATGTCGATCTGGCCGGTCGTGTGGCTTGTCAGAAGGCGAATGCCGGCGCGGGTAAATTGATCGGCGATGATCTTCGACACGTCGGAATCTTCGGCCGGCACGATGCGATCTTTCAGCTCGACGAGCGTGACCTCGGCGCCGAACGCGCGGAAGAAGGAGGCGAACTCCACGCCGATCGCGCCCGCCCCGACGATCACGATTCGCCGGGGCTGTTGCGGAAGGAGCAACGCTTGATACGCGTTGATGACAAAGCGTCCGTCAAATGGAATGTTCGGCAGGGGGCGCGGCGAGGCGCCGGTGGCGATCATGACGCGGCCGGCGGAAATAATGGACGTTGCCTGGTCGGCGGCGGTGACCCGAACTCTGCACGGATAGGGGTTTGCTTCGCCGCGTGTTCCGGCGGCGACGATGGTGGCCGATCCGTGGATGGATTCGACCTTGCCGGCTTTGAATAGACCCGCGATGCCCTTGTTGAATTGTTCGGTGATTTGGCGCGGGCGCGCCGTGACGGCATGCCAATCGACCGTCAGTTTCGGAATGTGAAATCCCCATTCCCCGGCATGCTCGCGCATGAATGTCAGTTGCTCGGCGCCATGCAGTAGGGCCTTGGTGGGAATGCACCCGCTGTTGAGACAGACGCCGCCAAGACGATCGCGCTCGACGCAGGCGACCGTCATTCCCAACTGCGCCGCTCGAAGCGCGCCGACATAACCCGCCGGCCCGGCGCCGATCACGACAAGATCAAATGAACGCTCGCCGCCCATTCAATGATGCCCCCGCACGCAATATCCGGCAATCGCCATGGCGAGCAGCGCGATGAAAATCCCGGCGATGCCCACGAAATTGACCTTCCCTTTTGCGATGGGGATCGACGGCGAGGGCGCGGTTGGATTCGCCGCGAGCACCGGCGGCGCGGACGCCGACGCGACGGGCGACAGGCGAACCACCGTTCCCACGGCGAAATCGTCGGTGTGGGAGAGACTTGCCGCGTAGGGCAATCGGCGTTTGGCGCCGTTGGTCAGATCCCAAATGGCCGGCGCCCCGGCGGGGTTGGTGCGAACTTCAATTTCATTCATCGAGACCGTCAGGAATTTTGGATCGCACTTTTTCAGCGCCTCTTTGAGGCACCATCGCCCCGCCAGATGGACCGCGGGTTTGCTTTGCAAAAGACAATAGGCGATTTCCTCGCGCGTGAAATGCGCGGCGTAAAAATCATGTTCCCAGTAATCCGGCGCCGCGGGCAACGAAGTGACCGATTCGATATCGATCCCGCAGGATATCGGCGGTTCCCCATCGGTAGGCGGCGGCGCAATTGCCGGCGAGGCGATGGCGAAAGCGTGGGCTGGCGGCGACGCGGATGCGGCGGCGGTCTTGCCCAGGAGTTGCGATTCCATCTCGCCGAAGGTTTTGAAGGTCGGCATGCCGCGGACGCTGACGCCGGCTTGCGAGCGAAGCTGCGCGTAGAGCATGGCCCGCTGGATCGAGCTATTGAGCTTGGTGGCGCCGAGCGAGAAATCGGGCGTGAGCGCGTCGGCGGAAATGCCGAGGAAAGCGGCCAGCGTCGAGCGGAGTGCGGAAGCCTGATCCATAGGTGTAATCCTTTACATCCAGCCGTCAAAGCAGATCAGGCAGAGTCGGCCGTCCGATCCATCGGGCAGAATGACGGGAACCAGAAAGCGATTGTGTTTGTCGGTCGGCGAAATCGTGCGCCGGCAGTTCGAGCAACGCAACGCCGCCCCGGAATGTGCGGGCGGCGCCGGGCTGCCGGCGGCGCGCTCGTAAGCCGTCAGTCGATCGGACAACTCGCCGAGAAATTTACCCGCCATCCGTCCGTCGGCGAGTTGATGATCAAAGGCCAGGATGAGGTTGAAGACGCCTTCTTTTGACCCGGGGGGAAAATGTTCCGCGCCGACGCCGAGAATGGCCGCCTGGCCTCGATTGATCAGCGGATGAAAATAAGTGATGCCCTCGCCGGAAAGATCGGTCAGCGTGAATGTTCCGCCGGCGAGCGATTCGACGCTGAGCGTGTCGCTCAAATACGCCTGCACCGTTTCGCCGATCTCGTCGGAAACCTGGGCGATCGATTTCACGTCCGCCTGTCGAATCACGGGAACTTTCAAACCCTTGCCGGCGTCCACCGCCAGGCCGATATTGACCTGCTCGTAAAGTTTGGCGTGGCCGTCGTCGTAGTACGCGTTAAAGAGCGGATATTTTTTCAGGAGCCGAGCGGATTCAAAGAGGATAACCGCCGTCGCATTGCCGCCGACGGGTCCGAGCGTCTCCACTGCCGCTCGCAAACCGCGCGTGGGAACACTGACCGACACAATGCTGGTGAGCGAGTTGGCGGTTCCGGAAGCCAGGTACTTGATCTCGGTGCGCTTGGCTCGCGAAAGAACTTCGTCGCGCACGGGAACGCCGGCGGCGGCGACGGGAGCGGCAACAGAACGCGCCGGAGCGGTGGTTTGAACAATCGGCGCGAGCGGCGCGATGTCGGCGGGTGGCCCGCCGATCAACCTCTGAACGTCATGTTCCCGCACGAGGCCGCGTTTATCGAACAGTGCCGGATCGAGGTTGTGTTGCGCCACGAGGGCGGCGGCTTTTTTGCTGAAGCGGGCGGCGCCAAATTCAACGGTGCGATCCGGCGCCGGGTGATCGATCGAGATCACATCGATCGCTGTTTCGACGGCGGCCTCTTTATGGATTTTTGCGTGGCCGTTGGTCGGAGCGGCGGCGATCTTCGGCGCATCATGGCCGCCCGGGCGCTCGGCCGAATCGGAAATATGGCATAAGACGCTTCCGATCGCCGGCTCCGCGCCGACCGCCAGCGTGTAATGCACATAGCCCGCCATCGGTGCGGGAAAATCAAACGCTGTCTTGCTGGTTTCCAACTCGGCAAGCACCTGGCCCGCCTCGACCCTGGCGCCGGTGGGGATTTTCCACTGGAGGATGGTGACGGTTTCGTCGTTCACGATCTCCTGCGGGATGAGGATTGGCGTGCTTTCACTCATGTCGCGTCAACTCCAAAGCCGCCGCCAGAATCAGATCGACGCCCGGCAGTACCGCCTTCTCCAACGGCCCGCACGCGGGGATCGGATGCCGCGGCGACGCGAGCCGCTTTACATATTTCAACACGCCCGGCGCCGACTCATGAATCTGCGCGATCGTCTCGGCGGAAAACCCGGCGAAGCTCAGGCCCTCCTCAACAACCAGCAATTTCCCGCTGGCCTTCACCGATTCGATGATCGGCCATGGGTTGAGCGGATAAAGCTGGATCGGGCAGATCACCTCGGCGATAATCTCGTGCTCTTCGAACAACGCTTCGAGCGACTTCTCCACGTCCGGCAGCATTCCGCCGTAACAGAGAATCGTCAGGTCCGCCCGACCTTCCGGGCGGATGCGCGTCGTCGGAAAACGATCCCGCGTATGTTCGAGCACAAACCCCGTCGGGACCTTGTCGGAAATTCGCGTGCCGTACAACAGCTTATTTTCGATGACGATGGCGGGGCGATCAAGGCTTTGAAATAGCTCGTCGTAGACAAGAGCCGGATCGTAGCGGTGATGGATCGCCAGCATAATCGTGCCGGGCATTCCCATGAAATGCTTTTCGATCGACTGGCTGTGCGTGGCGGCATATCCGCGCTTCCCGCCCATCGGCGTGCGGACAATCAGCGGCACCGTCACCTGCTCGTTGTACATGTACCTGAACTTCGACGCGTGATTGATCAGTTGGTCCCCCGCCAGCGCCAAAAAATCGCCGAACATGATCTCGCACACCGGCAGGTAGCCATTGAGCGCCAGGCCGTTGCCCATCCCCACGATCAATCCCTCGGCGATCTGCATATTCCGCACGCGGCCGGGAAATTCGAGGCTCAGGTTTTTGGTCACTTTGAAGGCCCCGCCGTACGGTCCTTCGATGTCTTCACCAATCATGACGATGCGCGGATCGCGGCGCATGTTGCGCTGAAAACCTGCGTGGATCCGATTGACGATTCGATCCGTTTCGTCATTTTGCGTCGGCGCCCAATGCACCGGCTTGCAGTCCGGGCAATTTTCATCCACGTCGACGGCGCATGAAAAAGGCGCCTTGTCGGCTTTCGCGACGGCCGCTTCGACGACCCGGCTCACCTCCGCCCCGATCGCCGTCGCGGATTCCGGCTGCTCGGTTTCGAAAACCTGGAGCGGGTCTTTCGCCCAGAACGCTTTCAATTCGTCGGCCGCCCGATCGTCATCCCCCTTGGAATGAGCCATCAGGCGGTAAGTATCCATTTGAATGAACGCCGGCCGCGATTCGTCCCGGGCATAATTGATCGCTTCGGCGGCGGTCAGGATTAAGTCGGCGGGATGCCAGGTATCTCCCTGCCAGGTCCTGATGCCGAACGCTTCAAATCGATCGCGAATATTTCCGGCCAGCGTTTGATGTTGTGATGTGCTTTGCGAATAGCGGTTATTTTCGCAGACGATCACCAGCGGCAAATCCCATTTGGACGCGACGTTGAGCGCTTCGTAAACCGCGCCTTGGCCAAGGGTGCCGTCGCCGATGAAGACGACGGACACATTCTGGCGTTTATGCAGTTTTTGGGCGAAGGCCAGTCCCGCCGCCACGGGAACGATTCCGCCCTGGATGCCGTTGGAAAAAAATCCGTCTTTGCAGAGATGTTGGCTGCCGCCGCGCCCGCCGCAAACGCCGGTCTGGCGGCCCATGAGTTCGGCCATCAGCCCGTCGGTGTCGCCGGTTCGGGCGAGAAAATGTCCATGGCAGCGATGGTTGGAAAAAATCAGATCGCCCGGCCGAAGCGCCTCGGCCACCGCCACGCCGGTAAATTCCTGGCCGATGCAGGTGTGTACGGTGCCGAACAGCTTTCCCTCGGCGAAGAGGGAAAGAAGCCGTTGCTCAACCTTGCGAATGAGAATTGCCTGGCGATAGAGGTCCGCGCTAACGCCATGATCGAGCGCCGGCGGGAGTTCGTGAATTTCCGTGCTCAAAACGGCACTTCCTTGGTAGTAGAGTATTTCTCAGCTGCCGTATCGTTCCGCGTTTAGCGGCCCCGCTTGCGGGGCGTGTTCTGCGACCACCGCGCGCGATACCAACATGAAATTTTTGCTCTATCAAATACGATCCACGGCCGAGTTCCCGTCAGGAGATCGAATGGCGTTGCATGGTATGCACGCCGAAACCAAAATACCTGCCGATGCGCGAGCGATCAACATCGCGCTAAGCGACCGTCAAGCATAGACCCGACATTGTTTAATCGGTCCTTGCGCGTGTTCGCTGAAGATTTTCAATACCTGATTCAAACATGGATGGGCAGGATGCACAGGATAAGAGCGGAAAGATGGATTCGCTGAGTTTGATCCTGTACATCCTGTACATCCATGTTTGCGCGCCCTGACGCGGATCGTCGTGATGGCGGACTTATTCCGCGCGTTGGCGCCCGGCGTCCACGGGAAACTTTACGCCACGATAGATTTCCGTGAGCGGAATTCGAACGGGCACGCTCGCCAGTTCAAACGTGGCGGTGAGCTCATTGAAGATGGCAAGCATCCACATCCCGTCCGGCTGACGGACGTAGCGCTCAAGCAAAGGGGAATCCTGAGCGATCAATATGTATTCCTTGAGCGATGGGATTTGCCGATACTGGGCGAACTTCGACCCGCGGTCATACTTTTCAGTCGAATCCGAGAGCACTTCGACGATAACCTGCGGATTTAAGAGCGTATCGAATTTTGAGTCTTCGAGTTGTAGTTGGCCGCAAACAATCACCATGTCCGGATAAGTATAAAGGCCGGTGGCACTGACTTTCACGCGCCGGTCGCTTGTTAGCGCGCGGCAGGAACCATCCTTAAATTGAGCGCGAGCTTCAGCGGCGAAGTTATCCTTGATCTGCGTATGCTCGACGCTCGCCCCCGCCATGGCGAAAACCTCGCCGCGATAATACGCGCTCTTGTGGGAGGCCGCGCGCTCCTGTGCAAGGTATTGTTCGGGCGTCAGTAAGGGTGAAGTAATTGCGGACATCATCTACTCCGAATGTGTCCGGTATTATATCGTCAAGTGGCCCGGAATCGACGGATCACCGTTCAGGCCGACTTTGCGGTCGTCAATACTTCCAGTTTTCCCGTGTCCGGCTGCATGATCAACCCGTGCACCACCACGTCCTTTGGCAACAATGGATGGTTGCGGATCATCCCCACGCTGGCCAATACCCCCGCCTGCGGACTTTCAAAACCCGTGAGCCATTGGCGCAGGTTGAGGCCGGCGTGGTCCAGCGTGGCGAGGGTGTCGGCGGGAATGCCACGATTGACGGCATCGGCTAGAAGTGTGTCGGGGCTGAGTCCGGTCATGCCGCAGCCGTAATGACCCACCACGGCGATCTCTTCGGCGCCCAGCAGATAAACCGCCATCAGCACGCTCCGCATCACCGATCCGAACGGATGGCTGACGACGGCGCCGGCCGTCTTGATCATTTTAACGTCGCCGTTCTTAATGCCCATCGCCTTGGGAAGCAGTTCGACCAGCCGGGTGTCCATGCAGGTGACGATGACCAGGCGTTTGTTGGGGAGGGGGCTGGTGAGGAACTCCTCATATTCCTTGCTGGCCACGAACGCGGCATTATGGGCGAGAATTTCCGGGAGGGCTGACATCGCGGCGACAGTGTAGCCGGGCGCGGCCGGCGTGCAACGATTAATCCCTGTTTGTAAAAACGCTCGAAAACTCGAAAAGTCGAGATACATCAGGCGAGCGACGATACAATGAAATGAGGAACCGCCTTTGCAGGCTTCTTGCCGGTGTTAAATGAGTTCTCGCCATATTAAATATCTTCTGATCGGCGGCGGACTTGCCGGGTGCGCGGCCGCGGAGGTAATACGCGCAATGGATCGCCTCGGCTCGATCCTCCTGGTCGGCCAGGAAATCGTCCGGCCTTACCATCGACCGCCGTTGAGCAAGGACTATCTGCGCCGACAGACGCCGCGCGAAAAATTGTTCACGCACGGGCAGGGGTGGTTCGAGGATAATCAGATCGAGTTTCGCAGCGGCCGGCGCGCGGTGCATCTGGACGTGACGCGCGGCGCCGTCACGCTCGACCAGGGCGAAACGATCGGATACGACAAACTCCTGCTCGCCACCGGAATGGCGCCGCGATCGCTCGATGTGCCGGGGGCGCATCTGCCGAATCTTTTTTATCTTCGCACCCTCGAAGACGCGCATCATCTGCAAACCGCCATCGACAAGGCGCTGCACGAAGGGCATCGGCATCCGCTCCCGCAAGGCCTGCCCGGCGTCGGAAAAACAGGCCGCGGAACGGCGGCCGTGATCGGCGCGGGAGCCTTGGGCGTCGAGTTGGCCGCTTCGCTGACGCAACTGGGCATCTCCGTCGACTTGCTCTGCTCGCGGGCGCATCCGTGGGATAAATTCGCCGGCGAGATCGTCGGCAAAGCGCTCTCGTTTTTTCTGGAGCAGCACGGCGTTCGCGTCCACCCGCTTTCGCGCCCGGCGCGCGTGGAAGGAGACGGGCGCGTCCAGCGCGTCGCATTGCAGCATGCCGACGCCATCGACTGTGACTTTGCCGTCGCGGCGGTGGGGGCGACCGCCCATCGCGAGCTTTTGCGCGGAACGCCCGTAGCGGCCGAAAGCGCGATCCTCACCGATGACCATTGCCGCACCAACGTCCCGAATATCTACGCCGCCGGCGATTGCGCCGCCTTGTTCGATCCGCTCTTCGGGAAGCACCGAATCGTCGATCATTGGGACCAGGCCGCACAGACCGGCAAACTCGCCGGGCGCAACATGGCGGGCGCGGACGAGGCGTTCAATACCGTCAGTGAATTCTTCTCCGATATTTTCGAGTTGTCGTTGAAGGGATGGGGCGAGCCGCGATTGGTCGAACGGCGACTGGTTCGAAACATCGGCTCGGGAAACGGATCGGCGCCGGACATGATCGAGATCGGGGTCGCCGGCGACGGCCGAGTCGCCCAGGTTCTTACGCTGGGCCAGCACGGCGACGAATCGCTTCTGCGCGGCCTTGTGGCCCGGCGCGCCCGTATCGACGGGCTGGAAGAAAAACTCAAAGACCCGTCCGTTCCGCTGGCGGAACTTCTGCGCCACGCTTGATCGATCGTCCCCGGCGCCCTCAATAGAGGTGCACGAGAAACGGCGGGCTGTATTCGCCGTTCATCCCATAAACGCGCACCCACACTTGCGGATATTCGGCGCCGTACGGAATTGTCGCCTTATAGATCGTGGAGGACGAGTCCATGATACGCCGGGCTTGTGTCCAGTTGCGGCCATTGAGACTCGCGATCACGTCCAGGCGGTTGTCGCTTTTCAACTTGAAATAGGCGCCGGTGATGAAGACGTTTTCGTGATCCTTGCTATCGTAGAAAACGGCGCTGGATATTTCGGGCGCAGGAACGGTCCCCGGCGGAGCGGAATTATCCGATGCGCATCCGGCGACGGTCGCGATGATAACGAGCGTAAGACCCCAGGCGGTTCGATTCATCATGTCGGTTTTATAGCAGAAAACGCGGCACGCATCGAGTTTGGCGCGGGTAATAGATCAAGCGAGAATCGCGATCGCCCGGGAAATCTATTATTCTCGCTTTCGTGTATTGCGAATCGTGCCCGCCGGTGCATCGGCATCGTCGTTCCGCCAATATCTTTTCGCAGGTTAAAACGTTGAATTCCGCGGAGCGCCAACAAAAAGTCGAGGATCTGTTCCGCCAATATGGGCGGGGGGTCGGCAGTTATATATTGGCGCGGGTGGGCAAGGCGGATATTGCCGAAGCGATTACTTCGAATGTTTTTTTCATCGTGGTCCGGCGAATCGACCAGTGCCGGTCATCGCCGCGGGCGTGGCTTTGGTCGATCGTGCGCAGCGAGTTGGGCCGTCATTTCCGTCAGCACAAACCGACGGACCGCCTGACGGATACTTTCGCCGATCCCGCTCCGGCGCCGCCGGAAGCGGCGGCGCGAAACGAGATGCAGGAGCGGATGCGGATCGCCCTGCATCGACTCGGCGACGAGCAGCAGCGCATTATCTATCTCAAATTTTTTCTGGACGTTCCCAATACGGAAATCGCCGCCGAGCTGGGACTGGGTTCGTCGAACATCGGCGTGATCGTTCACCGGGCGATTAAACAGCTTCGAGCGTTGATGGAAGAAAAGACGCCGGACGCGAGCCCGAATCGCGCGCTATCCGAAGCGACACGCGCAAGGCCGTAATCATATGCCGCCAGAAACCAA
>DASZME010000071.1:0-104525 GCA_035551995.1 Tepidisphaeraceae bacterium | reverse complement strand
CGACAGCCGCGCGATCCGCCCCGCCCGCCGGCGCCCCGATTCCGACTTCCGCGCGACCGGCGGCGCCGGGGAGCGCGCCCATTCCAACTTCGGCGCGTGCCGCCGCTCCGATTCCGGCGTCCGCGCGACCGGCCGCACCCGGCGCCGGGCCGCTTGCGCCCACCGCTCGACCCGCCGGGCCGCCCGGCGCCATGGCGCCCGCCCCGGCGCCCGTCCGTGCCGCGTCGCCCCAGCGCGCCGCCGCTCCGATCCCCGCGCCGTCGGCGCGGCCATCGCGTCCCACCGATCCGGGCTCCGCCCGCCCCGCGGCCCCGGCGCGTCCCGCCGCCCCCGCGGTTTCGCGCCCCGCAGGCCCGCCGGTCCAGGAAGAGCAACCGGCACAACAGGATTACGCCGCCGTTCAAACCGAATCGGAGGAGTATCAGGAGGAGGACGTGATGCTTGCCGTCCCTCCGCCGCCGATGGAGTCGCTGGCGGTGATCGAGCACGCCGCTCCGCGCCGCAGGCCGCACTTGCCGCTTGTGAAATCAATCAACAACCGGCGCACCGTGGTTCCCATTTTCCTGACCGTCGGTTTTTTTCTGGTCCTGGGCGGCGTCATTAAATTTTTTGTCGGCGAAGATTCGCCGATGCACGACTTCCCCACCTGGGTTCCCTTGGCGCTGATCGGCTTGGGATTGGCGTCGTGGTCGATCGCGGTTTTGAATATGCTTGCGATCCGCACCAAGCTGGCTCAGCAGGAAGCGATGCAGGCGGAGCCGCGTTGACTCCGTTTTGCCGCACTTCTATGATCCGGCATCGAACTGCGATGAATCGCGGCAAGGACGTCAATCTCAGGAGCATCTGCAATGGCCAGTCAAAACACGGTAGAATTCAGCGACGACAACTTTGAGCAGGAGGTACTGAAATCGGATGTGCCGGTGCTGGTCGATTTTTGGGCCGAATGGTGCATGCCGTGCAAGATGCTCACGCCGACGATCGAGAAGCTGGCCAAGGATTACGCCGGCAAGGTGAAAATCGGCAAGCTAGACACCGACGCCAATCGCGAAGTGGCGATCAAGTACAGCATCAACTCGATTCCGACGGTCATTCTCTTCAAGGCGGGCCAGGTGCAGCAAAAATTTGTCGGCCTGCGGCCAGAGAAAGATTTCAAGGCGGCATTGGATACGATTTGAGAGCGGCAATAAGTTGATTACGTTAAACGGTGGACGCGTGCGCCCGCCGTTTTTCGTTGATGAGCGCACTGCGCGAATCTTATCTCTTTCGCCCCGACGCCGATTCGAAGAGTGGATTTGTGATCTGCAACTTCGCCGGCATTTCGGGCTCGGCGCGGGCGGCGGACGGTTGCTCCACCCGTGCGGGCGCTTCGGACTCCACGGCATCGACTTCGCCCGCGGCCACGTCCGGCCGATAGAGGCGGCCGTTGAACGATTTCATATATTCCGTCCAATTCCCTTCGGCGCCGGCGGCTTCGCCGCGCGTGGCGTGCAGGGCGCTCATCAATTTCGCGTCCATGTTCTCGATCATGTGCACGGCAAGCGCCTCGGGCGTGGCCGGTATCTTCGCCGCGCCGAATTCGGGCACGCCATGATGGCTCAGGATGATGTGCTGCATCACGTCGATCAGCGGCTGTGGAATTTTCTCCCCCAGCAATAGCTCGGCTTCCCTAGCCTTATGCTCGACCCACATCGCCGACTTAACGATATGGCCGACGAGCTGGCCGCCGTCGGTGTAGCCAAAAGCGCAGGCGTAGCTGAGCTCCCATGTCTTGGCGATGTCGTGCAGAAAGACGCCGGCCACGACCAGGTCGCGATTGAGCGCGGGATAAAACTTGCAGACCGCGTCGGCCACTTCCATGGCGTTGAGCGTGTGTTCGAGAAGCCCGCCAAGAAAAGCATGATGGAAACTCATGGCGGCCGGGGCGCGGCAAAAGTTCGCCATCAGCTTCTCGTCGTCGAGATAAACCTGCATCAAGGCGCCGAGATGGCGGTTATGGATGCTCCCGAGCACCTCGGCCACTCGCCGGCACATTGTGGGAATGTCCTTGGTCGTGTGCGGAAGAAGATCGGCGATGTCGAACGAGCCTTCCTTGGCGGGCGCGACGCTTTCGATAATGAACTGAAGATTACCCTGGTAATTCTCCACCCGCCCGCGGACGCGGGCAAAGCCGCCGTCGGGGAGCGCGTTGAATAATTCGCGCGTGGCGTTCCACATCCGGGCCGTTACCTGGTTGGTGCGGTCGGAGATGAACGCCTTGATAAAATGTTTGCCGGTGCTGGTGGCGGAAAGCTGCTTGCCGGTCAGAACATAGACGTCATCGACAAGGTCACCCGGGGCGCAATCGCGGAGGTAAGTTCGACGCATGAAGTAGCTTGTACGGCGAGGACGGCGTTGTCGCAAGTAAGAGATCTCAAATCTGAGATCTCAAATCTCAAATCTGAGATTAGATTTCGGATTTCACCGCCGGCGGACCGTTCTCACGGCAAAGTGCCGGTAGTGAAGCGTTTTTCGGCTTCCGTCCAGTTGACGACATTCCACCAGGCGGTGATGTAATCGGGTCGGCGGTTCTGATACTTCAAGTAATACGCGTGCTCCCATACGTCCACGCCGATCACGGGGTATTTGCCTTCGGAGATGGGGTTGTCCTGATTGGCGGTGGAGGTGATTTCCAGCTTGTCGCCGTTCTTCACCAACCATGCCCAGCCTGACCCGAATCGCGTCGCGCCGGCGGCGGCCAACTGTTCCTTAAACTTGTCGAACGAGCCGAAGGTCGACGTAATCGCCGACGCCAGCGTGCCGCTGGGGGCGCCGCCGGTTTTGGGACCCATGATGGTCCAGAACATCGAATGGTTCATGTGCCCCCCGCCGTTATTGCGAACGGCGGTTTTGATGTTGTCCGGCACCAGCGCAAGATTATTCTTCAGAAGCTCTTCGATTTTTTTGTCTTGCAGATCGGGGGCGCTTTCGAGCGCTTTATTGAGGTTGGTGACATATGCGTTGTGATGTTTGCCGTGATGGATTTCCATCGTGGCTTTATCGATATAAGGTTCAAGTGCATCGGACGGGTACGGCAACGGGGGCAGTTGGAACGCCATGAGATTGCTCCTTCGATTCTTGTGAAAACGTGATTCCCTTCAAAATAGGGGAATGGCGCAAGCGTATGCCTGCGAGGTTACACGGTCAACGGGAGAATCGACCGCTGGAGCATTTCTCATGTCGGTGAAGCGATCTGGGGCCGCTCACTCACGCCCCGCAAGCGGGGCCGCTAAACGTCGGAATGCTACAGCAACCTGGGAAATATCCTAATTCAAGCCGCCCTTGCTCTCTCTGCCCGGCCGAACGCTTTTCCATACGGAAATCGCCCAGTTAAAATCATCCAGGTCGTGGAAATAAATCGTTACGCAGCAGACCGATCCGCGAGCGGCCGTCCAGGTGTTTAATCCCCAGTAGCCGGCGTCTTTTTTCCCTTCGGGCAACAGATACGCATGGCCGGCCAGACCCGGCTCCTCGCGATCGAAAATCTGCACCGGAATCCCCGGCCGGCCCTCGATCATCTTCTGGATGGCCTCGTCGGCGGCCGTGTCGTTGGTATTAAATATCGAGCAATAGATGGTGCGGGAAAGCATTTGGAAAATGACGTCGCCGTCGACGACCCGGCGAGTGAATTTCTCATCCGCCATGATGCTCCAGTCATTGCCGATCGGGTGTTTGACCATGACTCGCCAATCCAATTGGAATAATAGGCAACCGGATTTATCGATAAACCGTAACATGTTTCCCGGCACTTATGGACGGACGAAAAATCAACGCGGCCGGACTCGTCGGCCGCCCTACATTCGAGGCACGACATGCCGCTTGCGGATATTTATTTGGGCGACGTATGGGCAATCGCACTGGGAATCATCGGATTGCTGCTGTCGCTGCAGGGACTCTGGCTGGTCTGCCGGGCGCTATGGCCGAGGCTCGTCGAACGATCGGCGGCGCGGTGCGAACTCCGGCCCGTCGCTTCGTTTTTCCTGGGATTGCTGGTGAGCGCGGCGGCGCTGTTCGTCGGCGTCGGCGCGGGCAAACGGCTGGGCGCGCCGGGGCAGATGGCGGGGTTTGCGATTTTATTTTTTTACGTCATTTATTCGGGCATCGGCGTGGCGGGTTTCGTCACGCACATCGGCCGGCGCCTTGAATCGCCGGCCGACGCCGTTCGCTCCTGGAGGGCAACGGTGCGAGGCGGCGTGGCGCTGCAACTGGCTTACCTGATCCCCCTGCTCGGGTGGTTCGGCATCCTTCCTATCTCATTTGTCGTCGGTTGCGGCGCGGCAACGATGGCGATCTTCTCGCGCGCCAGGCCGCCGGCGCGATCCGACCCCGTTTCGGCCAAGCCCAGCGATCCGTTGTATCGATCGGCCGTTGAATCCAGTTCGTATGACGCGCAAGGAGCGACTCGATGAACGCCACTCGCCGTGACATCCTGACGATCGCCGCCGGCGCCGGCGCCCTGACGGCACTGGGCGGATGCGAGAAAATCGTCAGCACGCTCACCGAAAAACTCGGAGAGGACGTTCCCGATTCGATCGTCCCCGCCGACGGCGCGTCGATCGATCCCATCCACCACCTGCTTAACCGCGCGGGGTATGGGCCGTGGCCGGGCGACGTTCAGCGCGTTCGCGCGATGGGAGCGGCGGCGTGGATCGAACAACAGTTGCAGCCGCAGGCGATCTCCGACGATGTTTGCGAACTGCGAGCCTCGCGCTGCGAAGGATTGGACGGTCCGGCGGCGGAATCCCACGACTATTCGAAATCACAACTCCGCGAATCATTGGCCCGCTACGCCCTGCTCCGCGCGACCTACAGCAAGCGCCAGCTTTTGGAGACGATGGTCTGCTTCTGGAGCGATCACCTTAATATCAACATCGAAAAAGGGGACTGCATCTTTTATAAGCCGTGGGATGACCGGCATGTAATCCGCAAGCATGCGCTGGGGAAATTTCGCGATCTGATTCGCGCGTCGGCGGTGAGCCCGGCGATGCTCGTTTACCTCGACGGCAATCACAACAAAGGCGCCCTGCCGGAAGATCGGCCAAACGAAAACTACGGCCGTGAACTGCTCGAACTGCACACGCTCGGCGTTCACGGCGGCTATACGCAGCGCGACGTGCTGGAGACCGCCCGCGCCCTGACCGGTTGGCGCATCGGCACGGGATTCAAAACGGGCGACGTCTATTTCGATAGTCGCGAACACGATCAGCGGGAAAAGTCGATCCTTGGCCGAAAATTGCCCGCCGGCCAGAACGAAAAGGATTTGGACGACGTGGTCGATATCGTTTGCCGTCATCCGGCCACCGCGCGGCACATCGCGACCAAACTGGTGCGCCGATTCGTCGCCGACGAGGCGCCGGAAGCGCTGGTCTCCGAAGTGGCGGGCGTCTTTCGCGACACCGACGGCGACATCAAGCGGATGGTTCAGACCGTCCTGCTGTCGGACGAATTCAAAACGTCGGCCGGCGCGAAGTTCAAGCCGCCGTTCCGATTCGTCGTCAGCGCCTTGCGCGCCGCGGGCGCCGACACGTACGCTCATCGCGGGCTGATCGAATACCTGACGCGCATGGGCCAGGGCGTCTTTCAGTTTCCCACGCCCGACGGCTATCCCGACAAGACTTCGCCGTGGCTTGGGACATTGCTCTGGCGTTGGAATTTCGCCTTTGTTCTGGCGGGCAACCGCGTGCCGTCGGTGAATACGCCGCTGCAAAAATTGACCGGGGCGATCGGCGCGACCGGCGATGCAGCCCCGGCGAAGTTTTTCGAACATTTCATCGGCCGCGCGCCCACGGACGACCAACTGCGCGCTCTTGCCGAAGCGCGCGATGAATCGGCCGGCGCCAAAGAAGTTGCCGAGCGCTTCGCGGGTTTGATCGTCGCGTCGCCTGCATTTCAGCGTTACTGATTCGGATGAACCGGGCCGTAGGAAATAAAGTGAGTTGCTGTTAACGATGGCATCCCCTGTTCAGGGGAGACGATAATTTCTCCATTTGCCGATACTCTAATGGCAGGTGACTGCAAAAGCGCAAACTCTTGGAGAATTCGAATGGCTGCTGATCAGACCCACGTTCGTGCGAGTGTTCTGATTGTCGAAGGCGATTCGATCAGTCGGGCGGCGTTACGTTGGCTACTGGAAGACCTCGGATTCGAGGCCGTCGCCGTCAGCGACCTTGCGGGGGCTCGTCAGGCGATTGCGCGCAAGACTCCGGAAATTTTGATCCTCGACCTCAACTTGCCCGACGGCGACGGAATCGATCTGCTGGCCGAAATTCGCGCCGCCAGGAGTGCGGTTGTCGTGGCGATCGTCACCGGGATCACCAACTCGCTGAAGTTGCACGAGGTCACGGCACTCAAGCCCGACGCCTTGTTCGGCAAGCCAATCGACATCGACGATTTCGACAATTGGCTGGTCAAGCAGCTGGCCAATTTCGCCCTCGCCTCCACCGGCAAGCGTACTTTACAAAACGCCGCTGCGTGACCGAAGGACGCAACACAGACGCCGGCGTCGAGGAGCGTCGCTTTCATCGCGGCTCGCTCATCTTTTGGACAGTGCAGGGGCAGGATTTTTTGCGCGTAATGTCGTACGGGTGAAAGGGCTGGGGCCGTCGTCGGACTGGGAGGAACTTGCCATCTCTTTTTTTAATCGTCACGTTTTAAACGACTACTTCGGCGTCGCCACTTCGTCGAGCAGCTTCCGCAAAGCCCCCTCGGCGCCGTGCCCGTTGCCGTTGTGCAGGTAACTCTTGCTGAGCACGCGATGGGCGCAGACGGGAAGAAACATCGTCTTCACGTCGTCGGGCGTTACGTATTCCCGCCCCGCCACCATCGCCGCCGCCTGCGAAGCCTGCGTAAGCGCCAAGGCGCCGCGCGGAGACACGCCGAGGCGCAGATCGTCGCTCTCGCGCGTCGCCGCCACAAGATCGAGAATGTATTCCACGATCGACGAATCGAGTCCAACGTGCGGCAAGCGATCCTGCAACTCCACCACCTCTTGTCCGGTCATCACCGGCTCAAGATGATCCAGCGCCTCGCGGCCGGGACGGGTAATCAGGATGCGATGCTCCGCCTGGCGATCCGGATATCCGACCGATATTTTCACGAGGAATCGATCCAGTTGATTTTCCGGCAGATGATAGGTGCCTTCATACTCGAACGGATTTTGAGTGGCCACCAGCATGAACGGGCGTTCGAGCTTAAACGTCTGATTCTCGATGGAAACCTGCTCCTCGCTCATCGCTTCCAGCAGGGCCGACTGTGTTCGCGGCGTGGTGCGGTTGATTTCGTCGGCCAACACGATATTCGCGAAGACCGGCCCCGGCTTAAAATCAAAACTATGGGAATCGTTATTGTAAACGCTCACGCCCAGCACATCGCTCGGCAATAAATCCGGCGTAAGCTGTATCCGGGAAAATCGGCAGCTAATGCTTCGCGCCAACGAGCGAGCCAGCACGGTCTTCCCCACGCCCGGCACATCTTCGATCAGCACATGTCCTCGCGCGATCAATCCGATCAACAATAAATCAACGGCCTTGGAGTGCCCCAGAAAGACTGTATGGATGTTGTCCCGCAGCTTCTCGATGGAATCTTTGGCCACTTCTTAAACTCCGGCGTAGCGTGGGTCTCGACGGGCCGATCAAGCGTCGTGCGGATGATGATAGCATCGCGGGTTCGGTTGCGACAGTCGAAGGCGCGTTGCGCGAACTACCTTCGATGGATCAGGTCAATGGGTTCTCTCGCCCCCCGGCGAGCGAAATTGCGCGCCCTGTCATCGTCTGCCGACGGCGCGGCGGCGACTACTTCGGGCTCCCAGGGGGCGCCGGCGTCGGCGCGGGCTCTGGCGCCGCTGGGGCGGGTGTTGCAGAAGGAGAAGGCGCCGCGGGCGCGGGACTCGGCGCGGGCGCCGGAGTTTCGGCGGGAGTCGGCGCGGGCGCGGCTGGGTTTGTCGCCGGCGCCGGAGCCTCGGCCGGAGCCGTCGCCGGAACCGCAGGCGCCGGGGCGGGGACGGGCGCTACGGGCGCGACGGGCGTTGCCGGCGTGCTCGAAGCCCGCGCCGGCGGAGCGATCTCCGGCGGCAACGGAACCGGAAGCGCCAACTTCTCGTCATTGCTCAACTCCGTCGCCAAATCCTTCGACGCACGAAGGTACGTGTCCGCCTGATTGTCGCCGATCGATCGGCCAAAGGCCCAGTGGCCGTACTGCTCGATCATCTTCGCCACGCTGGCGGCCTGGGCGAGAGTCTTGAGGCTTTCGTTTCCTTGCCGGGCGATGGTCGCGTCGAGAAGTTCTTCGGATTTCTTGAACGCCTCTTCCGCGGCCGCGCGGGCGGCTTTCAGTTTTTCGTCGAGATCGGCGCCCTCCAGCGATTTGGGAGCGGTCAGACCGGCGCCTTTGACGGCCGCCGCCGCCGCCGCGTCGGCGCTAATTCGCGAATTCGCGTAGTACGCCTGGTCGGCGTGCAGACGAGCCAGGCGTTGCTCCACTTCCGCGCGCTGAAGATCCGGATCCGAGTCGTTGTGAATCTCCACCATCCATCGCCACGCCGGCTGTTGCGGCGATGAACGCAGATCGGGGTTGTCGATCAGTTTCTTGAACTCGCCCTGCACGTCCTTGTTCTGCTTGACGGCGGCGGCAAAATGAACATTGGCGCGATCGAGATCGGCCTTGGCTTTGTCGCGCAGCTTGGCGAGATCTTGCGAAATTTGTTCGATCTGATCCCCCGCCGCCGAGATCGAACCCGCGGGAGCGTTAGCGGGGCCGGTGGCTGGGGCGGCGGCGTCGCCGTCGACCAGCGCCTTGGACTTGGCGGTGATTTCATCAATACGTTTCTGCACGTCCTGCCATCCGGTGCTCACCTGCTTATTTTCCCCGGCGAAGGCGGTCAACGCCGTCTGAAGCTGCGCCTGTTTGGCCTTGGCGACGCTGAGTTCGCGATCGACGGCGCCGGCTTTGGCGTCGGTGTCCACCAATTGCGTGGAAATATCCGCCGCCGCCTTGCGAAAATTGGACGCCTGCGTGAACTGATCCAGCGATTCCTTTCCCTTGGACTGCTCGGATTTGGCCGAAAGCTGCTCGGCTTGCAGGAGCGCGTCATTGCGTTTTTTCTCAAGGTCGGCATGTTGGGCCTTGAGCGTGTCGCCCTGCTGCGTCAGGTCGGCGATACTCTTTTCGACCGCATCCAGGGCTGGGATCGGAGCGACGTCGCTCGCCAGCCAAACCCCCTGCTCGCCGGACTTGGCGGCTGCCGTGGTCTTGTCGAGAACGGCCAGCGTGGCCTTGGGCTCTTTGATCGTCAGGCCGTTCACGGCGACGTTGTTGGCCTGCACCTGCGAGGTCAAGGCGCCCAGTCGGCCGAGCGTACGCTCCAGGCGGATCTGCTGAGCGTCGATTTCTCGGAAAATCGCATCCGCCGCCAGCACGTCCGCCTGCCCCGCCAACAGGTTCGCCAGAGATTGATCTGGAGCCGGCGCGTTTTTATTGGCGGTGGCTTGATTCAAAATGGGAATGGCCGTCGACGCGTCGGGCTTACGTTGCAATTCATATTCGGCCTTGGTCACATCCGCGCTGACCGCATCATGGGGATCATCAGCCGGCCGCTTGCAACCGGCAAACAACAATGTCGCGGCGGTCAGCGCGACCAGGGAAACAACCGCCGATTTTTTGATTCCGTCGCAAGGCGTGGGGGTGTGGCTCAGGGGTGCACGCATTCAGATGTCTCCTCGGCAAGCCGTCCGAAGCGCGGAGGCAAAAGGAAGCTCCGAACTCCGGGAAAGAATTAGGTCCGCCGCTATGAGGGCCGGAAACGAATTGTGCCAATAGCCGGCGGGAAAGTCAAAAGAGGAGCGACAACGGGATTTGCCGCCATTCGAAGATTTCTTCGTCCAAACCAAAGCCCGCGAACCGGTCGGCGAGGCGCGAGCGCAGGTTCGCGTCAGCCTCCTCCCGCCAGATGACTGCGCCGCGGAGAATGTCGCGGGCTTCCTCCGCCACGCGACGGCCACGGCAGCGAGCCAAATCCGCAAGCTTGTCCCTCACGCCATCTTCAATATTATCGATCATTAACTGTGTCATGCTCAGATCGCTTCATCACGATAGCCCACCCGTCACTTGAATATTGAATAAACGGCGCCAGCGAAAGCGGCATCGGGGTACGGGATGGATTAATTCACTTCTCTTTCGCGGCTCGCTGGCGCTCCAATTTCTGGACGAATTCGCCGTGCTCGGCGCTGGCGATTCCGTGTTGTAGGACGGCCATGACCTCAATCAGTTTTCCGGCTACGAGCGCATCGGCGTGGAGCCAAAGCCCCGGAAAGACTTCGCTGCGATAGATTCGCTCGTCGTCCATCGCCAGGCGGTCGTACTTGCCGTCGCGCAAGACGAACCAATCGATTTCGCCGTCATAGGTGCGATGTACGAGATACTCGTTGACGCCATTGCGGCGATAAGCGTCTAATTTGGCTCCCAAGTCATAGCTCACCGTACTGGCGGTAACCTCGACGATTAATTCTGGCGCTCCGACGAGATACCCCTGGCTGAGCTTCGTGCGCCCGCCGTGAGAGTCAAGGATGCGCAGGCATCCATCGGGCTGGGGATCATTGTCAATGTCCAGGACGATTGTGCCATTGTCCGACATGGCGACGCCCGGGGTGGCAAGCCAATAGTTTCCAAGCCATGTAATAATGGCCCCGTGAGGTTGGCCGTGAAACTCGGTGGAAACTGCCGCTGCGGGCATGTAAACCATCCCTTCGATCCGCTCGGCCTTTATCCGCGGCGGCATTATCTCGTATCGCTCCATGAACTGCGAATGGGTCAGCCGATCGCCCTGCTGTAAAGGCGGAAGTTTCCCTTGGTCCACACGCTCCGAAGGTGACGTCGAGATGACAGAGGAACGTGTTGCCATAACATCCTCAACCTGGACGATTTTTATTCTAGTTCGGCGGGGTGAGGACGCCAACTCGCGACTGCTCGCGGAAGTCGTGTAGCCATTCACGCCAGCACAAACGCCTTCACCACATTCGGCCCATGCACGCCGGTAACGGTGGTCATTTCGATGTCGGCGGTTTTTGAGGGGCCGCTGATGAGGGTTACGCCGCTTCCGGTTCCGTCGGCGCCTAGGCGCTCGAAGAGATCGACCAAATCGGGAAGTATGATTTTTGGCTCGATCACCGCGACGTGAACGAACGGCACGAGCGAAAGCAGCCGCCCATGCTGCGGCGTATGACGAATCACCAGCGTTCCGGTTTCGGCGACGGCATAATCCGCCTCGGTAATTCCCGCGTCTACGTCATACGCAAGATCGGCCGTCATTCGCCGCCAGGACGAAGCGCTCAGACCGTGTTGATTGAAGTAGTCGGCGGCGCTGAGCTTCTCCAAAATGGGCGTGTCGGACAACATCGCCGATTTGCAATTCTTCTCCTTGAGAAACGCCAGCATCTTAGGGAGAAGTTCGTCGATGCGGGTCATTTCGACAAGCATCTTCATGCCCTGCGCGCGCTTTTGAAAAAGCTCGGCTAACCCGATGTCGCTGGAGACGAGGCGTACGATATACTCGTCGATCGCCGGGGGAATCGGCGGCTGCTTGAGCGGTTCGGTTCGGCCGAGGGCCCGGCGAACATTCGACATTACGGAATTGGGCGCTGTTTCTTGCATAATCGTTGTGTAGCTTTTTCAGATTCGACACGCTCGTTTAGCGGCCTCGCTTGCGAGGCGCGGCCTGCGGAATCGTCGCCGAGGCAGTGACGCTGCGCGCTGGAAATCGCGGCCCACGCCTCGCAAGCGAGACCGCGAAACGATCATCGGAACGACGTTGTCTCGTTAATTATCCGAACCACTTTGCTCCCGCGACTCTTCCCGTCGTTTCCACATTTTTCTAAACGACGTTTCCGCCGGGGCCGGCATGTCGCGGATTTGCGTCCAGCCATTCGCGGGCTTGGGCAGGTCGTGAACCCAGCCGGTGCCCGAGGCTCTGCCGCGCAGATCCGCTTTCTGTACCCAGCTCATCATGCGGTAGCGAAATTCGGATTTGTACGTCCATGCCCATAAGCGATAGATGATTCGTTCCCACACGCTGTTGATGTGCTTGCCGTTGATGTCGCGCCGCATGTTGATCAGGTGCTTGGGAATATTGATTTTGACGGGGCACGCTTCGTAACAGGCGCCGCACAAACTGGAAGCCTGGGGAAGATCCTTGAATTTTTCCATGCCCTGAAAGAGCGGCGTAATGAGGGCGCCGATGGGGCCGGGGTAGACGCTGCCGTAGGCATGGCCCCCGATTTTGCGGTAGATGGGGCAGGCGTTGAGGCAGGCGCCGCAGCGGATGCAGCGGAGGGTTTCGCGGTATTCGCCGCCGAGGATTTCGGTGCGGCCATTGTCGATCAGCACCAGATGAAATTCTTCGGGGCCGTCTTTCTCGCCGGGGGATCGCGGGCCGCCATAAATATTGGTGTAGATGGTGATGGGGGCGCCGGTCGCGGAGCGGGTGAGAAGCTTGAGCATCACCGCCAGATCGATCATCCGCGGCACGATTTTTTCGATGCCGACGAGACTCACCAACACGCGCGGCGTCGAGACGCTTTGCCGTTGGTTCCCTTCGTTCTCCACGCAGCAGACCAGCCCTTTTTCGGCGACAAGGAAATTACCGCCGGTCATTCCGAAATCGGCCTTGCGGAATTTATCGCGAAGAAAAGCGCGGGCCTGCATGGTCAGCGCGTTGGGATCGTCATTGTACGGCGTGCCGAAATATTCGCTGAACAACTTCGCGATCGACGCCCTGTCCTTGTGAACGATCGGCGCCACCAGGTGCGACGGCTTATCGTGGCTGATCTGAACGATGAATTCGCCAAGGTCGGTTTCGACGACGTCGAGGCCGGATTGTTCGAGCACCTGGGCGAGGTTGATCTCCTCGCTGACCATCGACTTGCTCTTGATGACGCGCGTCGCTTTCTGCTCTTTTGCGATTTGTAAAATGATTCGCCGGGCGTCATCGGCGGTGGAGGCGAAGTGAACGTGGCCGCCGTTTTTTTCGACGTTGGTTTTCAGTTGATCGAGATAATAATCAAGGTAGTCCAGGGCATGGCCCTTGATGTCGCCGGCGAGGGTTCGGAGCTTGTCTGAATCAGGAAGATCGACGACGGCAAGCTGCCTGGCGACATGCTGCTTCAGCACGGCGTTGTTAACGGCGCGTTTTAGTTTTTCGTCGCCGGCGGCCTTGGCGCTGACGGAATGAAATTCGTATTTCGACTCGGCCGCCTCCTTGAGAAAGTGCGCGCTATTCGAATCGATCGGGCGCGTTTGAAGCGTGGAGACGGTATCGCTGTCGGGCATGGGGCGGGATTGTAACAGGTGATGTGGGGGAAGGAATGGCCCGTGCGAAGTATGCGGCGGCGTCTAAAACGCCTGAGCCAGATTCGCCCAGACCTGAATCCCCTCGTTCGATCCGGCGACGTCGATGCGCAACAACGTATCTCCGGTCAGAACACGAATGCCCACGCCGCCGTCCCCCTTCATATTGTGAAAGAGTTTCCCGTAAGTGTATTCGTCGGCGACCCGCCCCACTTCGACAAACGTCACGACTTGAAGCCAGGCGATATCCGCATTTTTCAATAGCGCAATTTTTCCCAGCGGATTCCATGAAGGAATCAGGCGCAGCTCAGCGCAGCCGTAGATGGCGGCGCGATCGTGAAACCGCTCTTCGGGATACCCGCGCATGCGCTGCATCCCGCCGAGCGTCGAGCCGGCGTAAAACGGAGGAGCGTCGGAAAGTTTAACCCGTCCCGGCGCACCGCTTTGCGACCAGGAGGTCGTATAGCTGGTCCAGCAGTCCAGCGCCAGAACCTGCTGGCGGAAAAGGCCGGATCGACCCAGCGAAATATACTGGGCGAAGTCGGCCGAAATGTTGGTCCATGGATTGGGGCTGCCGAAGGCGCCGAAGTCGCGCTGCAGGCTCAAGGTCGTGACGTTGCCGCGCTGAGGGGTGATATCATAATCGCTGTTGTCGTAGACGGCGCTGGCCACCACGCCGAACGTGTCCCATTGATGTTGCACCGCCTCGGCCGAGCGGATGTCCATGTACTCGAAAGAAGGCCCCAATTCGAGAAATGTCCGGCCGCTGCGGAAGGGATTGTAACCGTCGCCCCCGCTGGCGCCGGATTCGAGAAGGCCTTCGTTCAGACGGTACGTGTCGATGATCGTATCGCGGCCGTTGCCGATCGGCAGGAGGTATTTGAACGTAAAATTGCCGGTAAAATCGTTTGACGGGCTTGCGACCAGATCGTCTTCGTCGGATCGATTGCTGCCGGCGTTCTCCCGGAGATAGGCGCGGTTGCCGTCGATGTTGTTTTCGTCTTCGTTGGTGCGGATGTAGCTGAGTTCCCAATCGAGGAAAAGCCGGTCGATCGGCCGGAACTGCAGGTTGTGCATGCCGCCGATGGCGCCATACGAGCCGTTGGAAGACCCGATGGCGAAGATGTAGGAATCCATCTGCCGCTGAAAAAGTCCGTCGGTATACGCCGCGACGCCCAGAGCGCCCTTGAATCCGTCGGAGTAATAGGCGATCGGAACGGCAAGCGTGTCCGGGTCATAGCGATTGGGATTATGAATGTCCTCGAGCACGTATTGGGCGCGCGCCGCCGACGGCAATGTGCCCAGCAGCGCCATCGCGCACAGGCACGTCCATGTGCCGCCGACCGAGGACCTCCATGTCGCAAACCGCATGGACGAATGCTTTAGCCGAAGGCGCCGTGTTCTTCAATGGCGGCGCGGCGCTTTCCTTCGTATTTTGCCGGAACCGGTTGCGGCGGACGCCCTGCGCGATCACCGTTGGTAAACAGGCAGGAGCCGATATGGAATGGAGAGGGCCATGAGCGCCATCGACGTCGTATAGGTGGCGCCGGCGCCGGACGATTCGGCGGGCGCGTCTGGCCAACCGCCGTCGGATTGTTGAGACTTGACAAGCTTGTCCAGGACCTCTTTCGAGATCGCGGTCCACGCCGCGCCCCCCGACTGATACGCGGCCTGGGTGGCGTAATACATATCGTAATATGGGTACTGGACGGAGTCGTCCAAAGGCTTGGCCGCGAGGGATGCGGTGGCCGCTTCGATCTCCGGGCGAGACGTTCCGTCGAGCAGGTGAAGGCACACGAGCCCCACCGCCGTCATGCTCGCCGTCGCCGGGCTTCCCGGCTGATAGGAAAAACCTCTGGACTGGGGGCTGTAACATTTGAGCGTGAACTTCACCGCTTTCATCACGACTTGCCGCGGTACATTGATTCCCACGTTCTGGCAGGCTCGCAGCGCCAGCGCGTTCCAGCCCGTCAGCGACAGATCGCTGTCGGCGGAATTCACCTCGTACCGCCAGCCTCCCGCGAACGTCTCCTGCTTTTTCACATCCTGGGCGGCTATAATCAGCTTCACCGAATTGGCAAGCGCCGCCGCGATTCGTTTTCGCTGTCCCTCGTTTTCTTCCACGCCATACGCTTCGGCCAGCGCCAGCGTCGCGATGCCCTGGCCGTACATCGGCTTGGCTTGCCGCGAGAACGATCCGTCGGGCTGCGCCTGTGACAGCAGATAGTCGATCGCCGCGCGCACGTTCGATCCATATTTGCCGACGTTGGGCTCGAATTTTCCGGCGTTGGGGGTGTGGCCGCACGACAAAAATGACATCAGCGCCAGCCCCGTCACAGCGGTTTTTTGCGTGGGGCCAAACGATCCGTCGGGGTTTTGGCGGGAGATGAGAAAATCAAGGCCGTGCGATGCGGCGGCGTCGAGCGTCGGGGGAAGTTCGTCGGCGCCCAACGCCGTCGAATATGCGATGAGCAACACGCATTGCGCCAGGCGAACACACAAGTTGGGATTCCGTGTTACTCTGATAGCGTAATCCTCGAAACGAATGCTATCACCCCTCGACATCCTCTGCCAAGTCTACTGGCACGCCCCTAACCTCTGGCCGGTGGCGATCCTCGCCGCCGCGGTCATGATCGCCGCGATGTCGGCGCTCTACCCGGCTCAGCTTGGAGACGTGCCGTGGCCCTGGCGCGGATTGCTGCCGGGATTGCGGCTTCTGGCGGTTCTGGTCCTTGCCGCTTCGATTCTTAAGCCGATCGCCATGCGGTTGGCGACGGTCGAAGAACGCGGCGCCGTCGTTGTATTGGTCGATCGATCGAAAAGCATGGGCGTGGTCGATAACGCCCGCAGCCCCGCCCAGCTTGTGGCGCTGGCCGACGCGCTGGGAAAACTTCCGCCGGCGGTGCGCAACGACGCCCCGACCACGCTCGCCGCCGGGCTCGAGCGGCTGCGAACGCTCGGCGCCATCGTGCGCGGCGCCCAGGAAGACCTCGATTATGCCCGCGTATCCGGCCGCGACATTCATTTGCGCCAAACCCGATTGAACGAAACGCAGACCCTCTATTCCGAAGCCGCCGGCGTCTTGCTCGACAAGGCCGGCGCCCTGAGCGACGCCGACGCGCTGGTCAAGCAACTGTCGGAGGTCGCGCGCCCGCCCGACGCCTCCTCGCGCGACAACTGGCGAAGCAAGGTCCCCGCGCAGATCGCACAAGCCGCCGCGGCGGTGCGCGAATTTCAAAACGCTTCGGACGACCGCCTCTACGCGTCGAACCCCGACGTGCGAAGCGCGTGCGACGCCATCGCCACCCTGTCCCGTTTCGCGCTGGTCGAACAGGCGCTGCTGCGTCCGGGCGGCGTGGTGGCGAAAGCTTCAAAGGAAGCGTCGGTGATCGGCTTCGGGCTCGCTTCCGATATCACGCCGCTGGCGCTGGTCGAGAAAGACAAGCCGATCCAGGCGCTCAACGTCGTGCCGAACGGGGACGGAAGCGACCTGACGGCCGGGATCGCCCGCGCCGTCGCGGGGCGGTCGGTGCGGGCGGTCGTTCTGTTTTCCGACGGCCGGCAAGTGGGCGGCGACGCGACGATCGTGTCGGGATTGACGCCGGACGGGGTGCCGGTCTTTACCGTCAGCGCCGCCGCCGCGGAGGCGCCGCAGGACCTGTCGTTCGCGTCGGTCTCGGCGCCGTCCAGCGTGTTCGTCGGGCAGACGATCGCCGTGAAGGCCGAAGTGCGCCACGATGGCTTCGACGGCGCCACCGTCGAAATGCACTGCCAGATCGGCGACGAAAAAGAACAGGTCAAAAAACTGGCGCTGCACGATCACAAGGAGGCCGACGTCGTGTTTTCCGCGCGGCTTAGCAAACCGGGCGTGCAGCGCGTGCGCATCTGGTTTCCCACCGTCAAGGGAGAAGCCAGCGGGGACAATAACCAGGCGCTGCGCTGGGTGAAGGTGGCGCCGGAGCGGATGAAGGTGTTGCTTATCGCGGGATCTCCGACGTGGGATTTTCAATATCTGCGCGATGCGCTGGCGCGGTTGCCGGAAGTGCAGTTAAAGGACGTGGTGGTCGATCCGGCCAACCCGCGCGTCTATTTGCCGCCACAGGAAGTACTGGCCCAGGACGTGATCGTCCTGTTCGACGTGCCGGAGAAGGCGTTTGACGAAAGGCACTGGGAAACGCTGCACCGCATGGCCCGCGTGAACGGCGGCAGCGTGCTTCTCGTGGCGGGCGACGCCCATCTGCCCGCCGAATATTTCAAGCTGATTCCGACGGCGGCGATGCTGCCGTTTCGATCGTCGTTCAAGCCGGCGTGGAGCGTGTGGCCCGGCGAAGAACCTGCGTTTCATTTCGTGCCGGCGCCGCAGACCGAATCGCTGGAGATGTTGAAGCTTCCGCCGGACCTGCCAGCGCCGGGCGCGGGCAACGCAACCGCCCAGGCGGCGGGAGAAAGCGAGCCGATCCCGCGGCGCTGGGAGCAATTGCCCGGCTGTTTTCGATTTCTGCAACTGCCGGAAATGCACGATGAATCCAACTGGAAGCCGCAGGCCCGGCCGCTGTTGATCGAGGAGGAATCGCGATTGCCGGTGCTGACTGAAATGCGGCTTGGCGCGGGCCGGACGTTTTTCCTGGGGATCAACGAGACGTGGCGCTGGCGGTTTAAGGTCGGCGACCGCGATCAGGGCCATTTCTGGCGGCAACTGATTCAGTACGCGTCGGAAGATCCTTATTTTGCCTATGATGGTCCATTGGCGCTGGACACGGACAAGGTGTCCGCCGAGCCGGGCGAAGCGATCCGCGTTCGGGCCAGGATAACGCAGGAGATGCCTGATCCGCCGCCGGCGTTTTCACTCGACGTGGTGCGCGACGGAGCGGTCGTCGCCGAGCAGCCGCTGGCGCCGAGCGGAGCGCCGGGCGGCGTTCGATACGGCGCGACCCTGGCCCTTTCCGCCGGGGATTATGACTTGCGCTGGACCGTTCAAAGCGGCAACAAAAAAACGCATGTCGTTAAAATCCCCATCCATGTCGCGGCGACCAGCGAGGCCGAGCTGGCCAATCTTTCTGGCGATCCGCGAATGCTGCGAAAATTGTCCGAGGCGTCCGGCGGGGAATTTCTCACGCTCGATCAGGTGGACCGTCTGCCTGAACGGCTGGCCGCCGCCGGCGACACGCGCTCGCGCTATGCGGAACTTCCCTTGTGGGACAGCCCTTACCTGTTCATCGTCGTCATCGGATGCTTCGGCGTCGAATGGGCTTTGCGCAAACGGCTGGGGCTTGCTTAAGTAGAATATGCAGAGCACGTTCGTCATGGACCGCCTCGCCGCCCTACCGCCCTCCTTGCGAGATTGTCTCCGCGACTTCGTCACGCGCTGGAGACGCCTGGTCGAACTGCGCGCCGCCGGAACGGCGCTGTCGGTCTTCATCGTCTGGACCCTGCTGGCCTGCGCCGCCGATCGATGGCTCCATCTGCCCGGCGTCTTGCGCGAGGGCCTGCTGATCGCCGGCGCTTTGGCGGCATTTGCGACGGCGCTGTTTCGGCTGCTTCCGCTTCGCGGGCCAATCGACTGGGTCTCGATGGCCGGGGTCATCGAGGAATACGATCCGCGCTTTCAGCAGCGATTGATCACCGTGACCTCCCGCGTGCTGGGCTCGCCCGAGCATCGCGGCTCGGATGAAATTCTTTCGCACCTGCTGCGCGAAGTGGGGAGGATCGCCTCGGCGGCCAGCCCCGCGAAGCTGCTGTCAATTCGATCGGCCGCGGCATCGTGGGCGCCGGTGGTGGCGGCGCTGCTGATCATGCTGGGATTGGCGCGGATTTCCGCCTTCGGCCAAAGCAGGCTTCTCGCTCGATATCTTCTTCCTCTGTCCAATCTGCCGCCCGTGACCACGACCGAATTGAGCGTGACGCCGGGAAACGTCGACGTGTTTCAATCGGACGCGCTGCGCATCGACGTGACGGCGCAAAACCTCGGCGCCAGTCCGGTGTGGGTATTTCTGAACGACGACGACGCAAACTGGTCGCGCTACACGATGGACGACGCGGGAGGCGGGCGATTCAGTTTCACGCTCAACGCGGTCGGCCGCGACGTCCGCTATTATGTCGCCGGCGGCGACGCGACCAGCCGGCAATATTCGGTTCGGGTGAAACGTCCGCCGGCCGTCGCCGAATTTCGCATACATTACACCTACCCCGCGTACACCGGCAAATCGCCCTCGACGGCCAGCAACGTCGACGGCGCCATCGAAGCGCCCGCCGGCGCCGAGGCGCTGTTGACGGTCATCGCCACCGAGCCGCTCGAAGCGGCGCTGCTCACCATCGGCGATCAAAAAATCCTGATGGACCCCACCGCCGACGTTAACGTCCGCCAGGCCACGTTGCAGATTCAGCGCGACGCCACCTACGTGCTGGATTTGATCAGCGCCCGCGAGGTTCGCGGCGGCGGTCCGGGAAAAATGGCGATTCACGCCACCGCCGACCGTCCGCCGCTGGTGCGTCTGCTTCAGGCGGGCCAGACGTTGCGGCTCAATCCGCGCGATACTCTGCCGTTGTCCTATCTCGCGATGGACGACTATGCCCTCAAGTCAGTGGAACTGCTGGCGGAAGTAAACGCTCAACCGCCCCTCCGCATTCCTTTCAAGCTCGCCGGCGACCGCCGTCGCCAGGAAGAGACGATCGATTTCGATCTGGCTTCGATGCCGTTGAACATCGGCGATCTGCTGACGTTGACGGTGACGGCCCGCGACACGGCCGGCCAGGAGGCGAGCAGCGACGAATTGCGCGTGCTGCTTTCGCCGCGGTCGATCGACCTTGACGCCCACGAACGCATCGACGAATTTTCCGCCGCCGCCCGGTTTGCATCGACCCTGGCCGAGGAATTGGAGGCCGCCGGAAAGGCGATTGCCGAGTCGGACGTTCGCAAGGATCATCAAAGCGCGGCGTATCTGACGGCGTCGGCGAATGGGAGCCGGCATCTGAGCGGCGCGTCGGAAGCCGCGACGCTTCTGCGGCAATCGTTGCTGCGCGGAACGGCCCACAGCGATTCGCCCGAGCTTTCCACGGCTCTTTCCGGGTGGATCGACTCAGCCCAGCGGCAATCGCAATCCGCCGACGACCTGTTCCGCCGCGGCGGATCGCCGGACGGAATGGGCGAGGGCGCCATCGACAAAATCCGCCGGGCCATCGAACAATCGCGCGAGTTGTACGGCCAAATTCGGACCATCGCCGTCGGCGAGCGGGCGGCGGCCGTGCTGGCCGACCGGGAGAATATCAAGGCGACGCAACACAAGGCGCCGGCGCCGGACGACAAAGCAGCCGAGCGATTCGCCGCGGCGATTCAGCGTTGCCGGGAGGACATCACCGCCGGCGCCGCGGATATCGGGATTAACGCCGCTTCGAAGGACGCCGACGCGCAGCTCCAATCCCGTATCGACGCCGAGCGGGCGGCGGCGCAGGCAAAGCAGGGGGTCGATTTCGCTTCCGTCGCCCGCGATTGGTCGCAGTCGCTTCAGCATGATCCGCACCAGTGGACCGGGCTGGAGGCGCGGCTGGCGACCGCCGCCCAGGCCGAAGCCGTTCGCAAGGACGCCGATCTGATCCGCGCTCGCGACCTGGAATTGGCCAGCCGCGCCGCGACCGCCCTGGCCGTTTTGGCCGGTCAAACGCCGCCGGGTAAAAGTCCACAGGCCGGCCCGCTGAAAGCGTTCGCCGACGCGATGGCGGTCCTCCAGCGCGAGCATGCGCTGAATCGCCAATCGCCCGGCGCCCATTCCGGCGAGGAGACCCGCACGATCCGCAACGCCGCCCGTCGCGCGCGCGACGACATGGCCCGATGGTCCGGCGAAACCAACCCGCCGAAGAACGCGATCGCCGCCTTTCGGCCGGCTGATTTTGAATCGCTGGCCATGCGGGCCGGCGCCGAAGCCGCGCGGCACGACTACAAGCGCGCCGCCGAGCAGGACAAGGCCCTGACGCAACGATTAAACGAATCCGCCCGCAAACCCGCCGGCCGGACCGTCGACGGCGATTCGTCTCCGGCCGCCACGCAGATCGTCGATGAGCACCTCGCCCACATTCAGCGCGCCGCCGAGGCCGTCGCCCGCCACATGGCCGCCGCCGAAACCATTGATCGATTGACCCAATCGCAGGACAAACTGGTACAGGAAGCGCGCTCGACCAAGATCGCGTCGAGCGATCTGGTGGGTCGCCAGCGCAGAGTCGCCGAGGAAATCGCCGACGTCGAGCGCCAGCGGATGGGCACGGCGTTTCCCACGACGGCGCGATCCGGCGATATCGACGATCCCGCCTGGCGCGGGCAGGCGACGGCGTCGCTGCTGTTCGCCCAGGAGCAATTATCCGCCATGCCGCAGGCGCTGGCCGCCGCGCAGGAATCCGCCGGCGCCGCCCGAAAGGCCGGGGAAAAGGCCATCGCCGTTCGCGCCGAGGCGACAAACGCGAGCCTCGACCGCCAGGCGATGCTGATGCTTTCGGCCGAGCAGGCCGAACGCGACGCGCAGGATGCCGTCGACCGTTCTCAAAAGGCGCTGGGCCCGGTGAGCCCGCAAGCCGCGAATGATCTGGCCGATCGGCTTGCGCCCTTCGTGCCCGAAGCGTCGGCGGCGCGCGAAGCCATCACCGGCCCTCTCTCCGCCGCGCTGGGCGCGGTGCAGTTGGCCGGTCAAAAAACCGATGAAAACGCCGTCAACGCCGCCGCGGCCGACACCCGCAAGGCCATCGATCTGGTTCAAAAGGAACTGGCCCGCGCGCAGGAGGTGTTCGTCGATCGCGACCCGCTGGTGGCCGCCAAATGGTTCGCCATGGCCGCCGTCCAATCGCTGGCGCATCATCCCAACGACCTGCGCGCCGCGATGACGCACCAGGCGAACGTCTCGCTGGCCCTGTCGCGCGCATGGGACAATTCCGTGCACCGCGCCGCGGAGTTGCGATTGTCGTCGCTTCCCTCGCTCCAAGCCGTTTACGGGCCGCCGCCGCCAATTTCGGCCAGCGACTCGGCAAGCGCCGCCGCGCTATCTCCGAATCTCGGCGGCCGCGATTGGGCGCGCGCCCGCGCCATCAACGGCGACGATTTTGCGGCCGCCGTGCACGATTTCGACCCGCCGGGATATGAAGAGCCGTTGAGGCTTTATTTCGAAACGCTGGGGAAGGCTCAGGAAAAAACGAGATAAACTTTAAGCCCAAGCATGTGTCATGTTGTTGGAGGGAGCACGGGTAACACGCCCCGCAAGCGGGGCCGCTATTGTAAACGCAGGAAAGCTACGGCAATTCGAGAGGGGGAAAGTTTACCGATCACATCGAAGATCCGGGGGCTTCCGCCCGCGGCTATCAAAGAAAAGAAATTCGCAACGGTTATGGATGTCGAAGAACCGCTATGCGTTCTCGGGGGAATCGTCGGGCGCTTCGTTTCTCGCCGGCGATTTTTTCTCCACCGAGCCCGCCTTGGCCAGCCACATTTCCATGACCGCCAGGAAGAACGTTCCCGCGAGCAGAATTCCCCAGAGTTCCCGGCCTTCACGGTTGGTCGCCAGCGCTTCGCCGATGGGGCGCCCTCCCGCGGGATCGACGCGCGTAAAATCCAGCGCGCGGGCGAGCGATTGCCATCGTTCCTGCGGTAATTGCGTCAAATCGGACTCCTCGCGCGGCGGAAGAACGACAAACTGATGCAACTCGGTCGGCCGGCCGCGCTCCTGGATCGAGATGCGGTAAACGCCGGATTGTTCGGTGTCGGAGTAGCGGATTTCGGCGTGTTTTTCGCGGCGAACCGCGTCGATCTTCACCTTTTTTCCGTCGGGCCGCGTCAGCGTGATATTGGCCCCGGCGGAGACCTCGTCGAACTTGAGCTGAATGGGATCGCCCGGCAACAGATTGGCGTTGGCCACCGCGCCGCCGGCCAGAAATCGCACCGAAGATTGCACGAACGGAAGATAAAAATTAGACAGCGGCAGCGTGCTCCAATCCGCGTCCAGCGCCGTCGTCATCAACAGCACGTGGCCGCGCTCGGAACTGCCTTCGATGAGAAACGGATCGCTGCTCAAATAGCGAGCCAGCACCGTGGTCTTGACCTGGCGCGGGACGGCGGGGAAATAGCGCGCGATGGAAGCGGACGGAATTTCGAACCGGCCGCGAAGGAACTGGAAGACCGGATGGTCGGTCTGCATGCCGAGAAGGGATGTCGATTCAGAACCGTCGGCGGCGGTCGGCGGCATCAGCATGGCGGGAAGAACGCCGGCCCCGTCGTGGTAAAGGCGCTCGTTGTAGTTTTCGATGCGCGACAGGCTGCCGGGCGCGACGAAAAGGCCGCCGCCGCTATAGACAAATTTATCGAGGGCTTGCTCCTGCTGGGTGGAGAAGCGCTCGACGTTGGCGAGGATAACGACCTGGTATTTTCCCAGGTCCGCGTCGGTCCAGATTTCGGCGGGGAGAACGGTGACGGCGCACGGATCGGCGCCGGGGGCGCCCGACGAGCGATGCGGCGCCAGCGCCCATTTGAGAAAATCGCTGGCGCCGTGGAATGGGCCGGACCGTTCGTCGCCGCTGATGACCAGAACGCGGATCGGGGCGATGACGTTTACGGCCAGGCGGAGTTGATCGTCGCCGGCGTAGCCTGAGCTTTTGAGCTGCGCGGTCAAAACCTGCGAGCCGGCCTGCGGGAACGTCAGGTTAAAATTCACCGCCGTCGATTGCCCGCCCCCAAGGCTGACCGATCGCGCGGGCAGGCTGATGGCGGGCGCGTCCAGCGAAAGAGGAATGACGGCGTGTTGAACCGGGCCGTAGTTGCGGACCGTCACTTCGACATCGGTCGGCTGGCCGGCGATCGCCGGCGGATTAAGCAATTTAACCGATTCGACGGCGATGTTGTCGGCGTCGGCGCTGCCGACCGGCAAAACGAACATCCGCGTGCTGACGCCGGGCCCGTGCATTCGCCGTTTCCACTCGGCGGCGAAACGCGAATCGACGCCGTCCCAACTCAGGGCCTGATGATCGCTAACGATGAAAATGTCGCGCGCCGATTTCTCGTATCGGCTAAGCACGTCAGCGGCCAGTTCCAGCGCATCGTGAATATTGGCGCGGCCGAATCCGACTTTGGCTTCGTCGATCTTCGCTTCGACGGCGCGGAGATCGCCGGTCGGTTCAAGGTCGGCGGCGTTGCGTTGAACGCCCATGAGAATCAGCGACACGCGGTCGCCGGACCGCAGCCCGCGGATGATCTGCCGGGCGGCGGCCTGCGCCATCTGGAAACGGGTGCGCCCGTTTTCGTCGAAAGACATGCTGGCAGAACAATCCAGCAGCAGCGCCGCCGTCACCCTTCCGCTGGATTCCTGCCCGACCCATTTTCCCTTCACCACCGGCCGAGCCAGCGCCAAGGCGAGCAGCGCTATGACCAGCGATCGTAGCAAAAGCAATAAAATCTGCGTGAATCGAGCGCTCTGGCGGCGTTCGGTGTCGGCGCCTTCCAGAAACATCATCCCGCCCCAATCGACGTCCTTGTAGCGCGCCCGGCTCAGCAAGTGCAGCACCAACGGCACGACCGCCGCCGCGACCCCGACGAGCATGAGGGAGTTAAGAAACATGTGGAGGCATAGCCGCAAACGCCAATCTCCCGATTGGCTCGGTGCATCCTAAATCCATGCGGGAATTAAAGGCCAATCAGGTGACCGGCACTCCCGCGCGAGCGAGTACATCCACGGACATATCACGCCCTCCGCTGCAAGAATAGCGTGATCGACTCGATCAACGGCTTATCCGTCACGAACGAATGATACTCGACGCCGAGCGTGCGGCAGGTGTCGCGGAGAAGTTCTTTATGTCGGCGGAAGTTGTCGAGATACGCCTTGCGAACCAAGGCCGGCTCGCACAATTGGGGGCGTTCGCCTTCAAGGCCGCGAAAGCGCGACCAGGTTCGGAACGGAAATTCGATTTCGTCGGGATCGAGAAGCTGAAGAAGAATGGTCTCGTGACGATCATGGCGAAGGCGCGCGAGCCCCTGGCGGATTTTGTCGATGGGAGAAAATGCGTCGGTCAGCGCGATCACCAACGAGCGTTTTCCGAGCCGGTCGGCGACCTGCGCCATGCCGGCCGACAGCCGGGCTTTGCCGCTGGGGGCGGCGCGTTCAAGCGCGTCGATGATGTGCGATAGTTGGGCCGTTCCCGCGCGCGGCGCGAGCCATTGATCCAAACGGGCGCCGCAGAGGGCGATGCCGACGCTTTCGGTTTGGCCGAGCATCAGGTAGGCCAGCGATGCGACCAGCTTGGCGCCATAATCGAATTTGCTTTCCCCCCCGCCGGCGTATGCCATCGATCCACTGCAGTCGAGCATGAGCACGCAGCGCAGATTGGTTTCTTCGTCGTATTCCTTGATATAGGGGCGATCGGTGCGGGCAAGCACGCGCCAATCGAGCCGGCGGGGCTCGTCGCCGGGCGAGTAAACGCGATGCTGGCCGGTGATGCTTCCTTCGACCACGCTACGCGCTGAAAGCTGCAAGTGATTGAGTCTTTCGACCAGGCTGGGTTCGAGGTAGCGGGTGACAAAACTCATGCAAGTCCGGCGAACACGTAAAGGTTACAGGAAAGCGAGTCGGTTAAATAGTAAAAGGGTTGGCGGAACCGATCCGACCGCCGCCTGTTGCTCGCCGACCTATATTCTTTACGCTTGCGTTTTCTTACCGTTCCGCCGAATTATGGAATGGAATACGGGTTGTGTCGGCGGAGTGATCCGATCTGCCCCCTTCGACCGCGTGCCATACCCCATATGCCACGATCACGCCGAACATCGCGGCCAGGGCGGCGCCGATCAAGGAGCGGCGCCGGGGCGTGGAGTTGGATTCCACTTCGGTCGCCGCGCCTTTGGCGTCGCGTCCATTGACCAGCGTGCTGAGCATCGCGGCCAGTTGGCGTAGTGATGATTGCCTGGCACGATTGACGGCGATGGCGTCGGCCAGCGATTTGCCGCGATCTCCCAATCCTTCCGCCGCCTGTTCGAGCAGATTCCAGATACATTCGACGTCCACCGCGGGATCGGTATAAAGCAACGGGCTGATATGCGTTAGTTTCACCGCGTTACTCGGCGAAACGATTACGTTGGCGCCGATCAGGGCGCCATGAACGATCCCCTGCATGTGAAGCAGGTCGACGGCGAGAACCAGTTCTCGAGCCGCGGCGGCGATTTCGCGCGGCGAACGAGCGGCGCCGGCATAGATATCAAAGGAGATCCCCTCGATATATTCCCACATCAGATAGACCGCGCCCCCATCCCGCTCGACGCCTAACAGGTTAGCCACGCTTGGATGAGCCAATTCCCGCACGCGGCCAAGGCGATCGCGCACGCTGGGATGCAGCGCATCGCGAATCAGACAATCGGGATCGATGATCTTGAGTACGACTTGGCGGACGCCGGCCGCGGTGGCCAGCCAACTGTGATCAGCGGTGAGAATGCGGTCAACACGACAGCCGCAAAGCTCGGCTGGCGACGAAACCGAAATGGCCTCGGCAAATCCCATTGACGCTCCACCGCCCCTATATCGGTAACTTACCCGATTAACACATTGCGAATCAAGTAAACAAACGCGCGATATGCGAGTATAAATTCAGGAGTCGGTCTATCCGTTAAAACCCGCGTCCTTATATAACTCCCGAAGTTAAAACCTAATTACGTCGCGACGATCCATTGGTTCGGCGCTATTTTCTAAATTTTCCGCGGCGCCGTTTCTTCCTCACGCGCGTTAGACCCGTCAATTCCAACGTGCCGCGCCAGTCCGCGCCCGCGATTGACACATCCGCTCGCCACCGCTAGTTTCGATCCGCTTTATTCATCGACCCTAAACGTAAGGATTCATGCCATGCCCACTTTCAAAGACGTCACCGCTCCCGCCGATGGTCAGGCCATCACGATTTCCGCAGGCAAGTTGAATGTGCCGGATCGGCCCATCATTCCCTTCATCGAGGGCGACGGCACGGGCGCGGACATCTGGCGCGCCAGCGTGCGCGTTTTCGACGCGGCGGTCGAAAAAGTCTTCAAAGGCAAGAAAAAGATAAGCTGGATGGAAGTCTATGCCGGCGGTAAATCATTCGCCAAATTCAATAACTGGCTGCCGGACGACACGGTGGCGGCGTTTCAGCATTTCCTGGTCGGGATCAAAGGCCCGCTCACCACGCCCGTCGGCGGCGGAATCCGTTCGCTCAACGTCGCGCTTCGCCAGATGCTCGATCTTTACGTCTGTCTTCGCCCGGTACAGTATTTCACGGGGGTTCCGTCGCCGGTGAAGCGTCCGGAAAAGGTGGACATGGTCATCTTCCGCGAGAACACGGAAGACATTTACGCCGGCATCGAATATGCCGCGGGAACTCCGGAATCGCAGAAGATTCTCGACTTCCTCAATCAGAACTTTCCCAAGGAATTCAAAAAAATCCGGTTCGGCACACAGGAAGCGAGCGGGGCCTGGCAGAAGCAGTTGGAAGCCGTCGGCGCTCCCGCCCGTGAGGCAAAGGTGGAAGTCGGCATAGGGTTTAAGCCAGTCAGTTTCCTCGGCACACAGCGCCTGGTCTACAGCGCCATCGACTACGCGATCAAACACAAGCGCAAAAGTGTGACTCTGGTCCACAAGGGGAATATCATGAAGTTCACGGAAGGCAGCTTCCGCGACTGGGGCTATCAAGTCGCCAAGGAAAACTTCGGCGCCATCGAAATCGACGGCGGACCCTGGTGCAAGATCCCCCAAGGAAAGCCCGGCGCCGGCCTGGTCATTAAGGACGCCATCGCCGATATCACGCTGCAACAGGTTCTCACGCGCCCCGAGGATTTTGACGTGATCGCCACGCTCAATCTCAACGGCGACTATCTGAGTGACGCCTTGGCCGCCCAGGTCGGCGGCATCGGCATCGCGCCCGGCGGCAACATCAATTACCTCACCGGCCATGCCGTCTTTGAAGCCACCCACGGCACCGCCCCCAAATACGCCGACCAGGACAAAGTCAACCCCGGCAGCGTCATCCTCTCCGGCGTCATGATGTTCGAATACATGGGCTGGAACGATGTGGCCAAGCTGATCGTAAAAGGACTGGAAAGCGCGATTGCCGCGAAGACCGTGACCTACGATTTCGCCCGGCAGATGGAGGGAGCGAAAGAGATCAAGTGCAGCGAATTCGCGAACGAGATGATTAAGCACATGGGGTAAAGATCGCAGCGAAAGAAAAAGTCGCTCCGCTGCGCGTTGCGGCCAACCAATGAATTGCAATCGTTGGCTTCGACACGCAGCGAAGCGCTTTGCCACAACGAATTTTTTGAACGCAATATCTCGGCGGACTATTTCACGCTAATGCCACCGCCGACTTCTTTCACGTCACCCGCCAATATTGCCGCCCACACTTCCCGCGCCACCGCCCGATTCATCGGCATATTGTGACCAAAGTAATCGCCGTGCCGCGCATATTCGGGCTTCCACGGCAATTCGACCAACTTTTTATATTGATTGGCGTCGAACCCCTTCGGTCGATTAAATCCAACGCAGCCGGCGGCGGGCGTGTTTGCTCCGCCGTCGCTGACTCCAAAGATTATCGTGCCGATTCCCAGCATCAGCAGGTCGCTGAACGTCTCCACCACAAAGAGATGCCCGCGAACGTGACGCAATGCTCGGCTCAAGTCATGATTGGGATCGACGGCCGGCTCGATCAACAAAACCAATTGCACCCGCACGTCATCCGGCAAATCCTCCAACGCCCATAGCGCGACGGCCGACCCGGCGCTCCATCCCGCCAAGACGATTTTCGTGGACGGATTTCTTCGAACTTTCGCGGCGATCTTCTCGGCCACCTCTTTGGCGGCAATGCGATTGTGGTCCCACGCGCGTACGGCGGCGATCCACTTGTTCGGGCCAGTCCAATCGTGAATCTCGGATTGTCTAGCCACCCCCCCTTCCATTAAGCCGGATATGAAGTCTTTGTCGATGTCGGTCAATCCGCCCATGCCGGGCAATTCGATTAGATAACTAAGCGAATCCGGCGCGGGGTGCTCGACGGAGCGAGCGGGCTGGCTCGCGCACCCGGCCATCGCGAAGCATGCCATTATTTTGACGGCTCGCGCGGAAGCGCGGCGGACGATTCGCATCGGCCGTACAGTAGCCGATGACGCCGGCTCTATCTATCATCGAGGAGATGAACGAGATCGTTCCAACCCATCTCCTGTTGAACTCCGATTCGCCGTACGACGATCGAATGTCGTTCATCGTCGATACGATGCGCGAGATGAGCCGAATCAGCGATCCTCAGGAATTGGTGCGCGTCTACGGCGCGCGGATGCGGCAGGTGATGCAGATCGACGGCATGGTTTCCCTCAGCCGCCGGGGACTTCAGCCGCCGCACTATCGCATCACGCGCAGCTCAAGATGGGAAAAAGCCGTCAATCCGTGGACGGAAAAGAATCGGCTGCCGCTCTTGGATTCGGGATTGCTCGGCGAACTGATTTACGGCGATCAGCCGGTGATCATCGATGAGCTGGAAGTGGCGCCGGACGATCCGGCCGCCGACTATCTGGCGGGCATGAAGTCGATCATGGCCATTCCTCTTTACGAACATGGAACCGCGGTGAATATGGCGGTGTTGATGCGCAACGTGCCGTTTGGTTTTCCGCGCGAACGTCTTCCGGTACATGTGTGGATGGGCAACCTGTTCGGCCGCGCGACGCAGACGCTGGTATTGTCCGGCGAGGTGACGCGAGCCTACGACGCCGTCGAGCGCGAACTGAAAGCGGTCGCGGATATTCAGCGATCGCTGTTGCCGGCGGAGTTACCCGCCATTCCCAATCTCGAGCTGGCCGTCCATTACCAAACCTCCCGTCATTCCGGCGGCGACTACTACGATTTTTTCAAATTGCCCGACGACCGCTGGGGCATTTTGATGGCCGACGTGAGTGGCCACGGCACCCCCGCCGCCGTGCTGATGGCCATCACGCACACCATCGCCCACATCGCCAGCGATCCACCCGTCTCGCCGGCCCAGATGCTCGGCGCGATCAACGCGCGGCTCGCCCGGACCTACACCAGCGGATCGGGGAGTTTCGTCACCGCGTTTTATGGAATCTTCGACTCGTCCTCGCGAACCCTCTTATGGTCCAACGCCGGCCATCCGCCGCCGCGCGGCCGCCGGGCGGATGGATCGCTTGGGTCGCTGCCCCTGGCCCAAAACCTGCCGCTCGGAATTGAGGGCCGAGAAGACTTCGTCGAGCAGTCCACTCAATTGCTTCCCGGCGATTTGATTCTCTTCTACACCGACGGCATCACCGAAGCCCGCGGTCCAAACGGCGACATGTTCGACATCGAGCGCCTCGACGCGGTACTCGGCGCCGGCGCGGAATCCGCGGCCGACGCGATCGATAAGACGCTGGCCGCCGTCAACGCATTCACCGACAATCGGCCATTGACGGATGATCGAACGCTGCTCGCGGCGATGGTGAAATAAAGACGAAATCCGCGTTCGTCGATCGGTCAATCTTCGTGCATGTCGGCCTCTTTCCCGTTACCATCCGCGTACCTTCATGAGCCAACTCGACTACCAAACGCAACGTCCCGTTTCCGCCGCGCCGGCGCGATTTGCCCGCGTGATGCCGCTGGCATTTATCACCTACAGCCTGGCCTATCTCGACCGCGTAAACATCGGGTTCGGCGGCGCCGGGGGAATGCGCGAAACGCTCAAGCTCAACGAAAACCAGTTCACTTGGTTTAACGCCACCTTCTTCATCGGCTACGTCCTGTTCCAAATCCCCGGCGCCGGCTACGCGGCCCGCCGAAGCGTTAAGACCCTCATGTTCTGGACGCTCATCTTCTGGGGCATCGTGGCGTCGGCGACCGCCGTTTTAACGGATTACAGATTATTGCTTATCGACCGTTTTCTTCTCGGCGTGGCCGAGGGGTTGGTCTTTCCGTCGCTGCTGGTTTTCTTGACGCACTGGTTTACCAAGCGCGAACGATCGAGAGCCAACACGCTTCTCATCCTCGGCAATCCCCTGACCATGTTATGGGCGTCGCTCCTGTCGGGAACACTGGTAGCCCTCTTCGATCGTCATCCGATCTTTCACATGAAAGGCTGGCAGATGATGCTCCTGGTCGAAGGGATTCCGACGCTGATCTGGGCGTGCTTGTGGTGGATGCTGGCCAACGATCGTCCGATCGACGCCGGTTGGCTTTCGGCGGACGAGTCGGCGAACGTTCAAGCCGCCCTCGATGACGAACAGCGCCAGGTCAAGCACGTGAAGAACTATCTGGCCGCTTTCGGCGATCCGCAGGTAATCTTGCTTTGCCTGTTATTTTTCGCCTGGAGCGTCGGCATCTACGGGCTGAACATGTGGCTGCCGATCATCATGAAAACCGGCTCCCACATGGGCATCGCCAGCGTCGGCCTGTTTAACGCCATCCCCTACCTGTGCGGCGCCGTGGTGATGCTGGTGATCTCGGCGATCTCCGATCGCCTGCTGATCCGCAAAGCGTTCGTGTGGCCATGCTTGTTCGTCGGCGCCGTCGCGTTTCTTGGCTCGTACCTCGCCGGCCCGAACCATTTCTGGCTTTCGTTCACGGGCCTGATCGTCGCCGGCGCCTGCATGTACGCTCCGTACGGTCCGTTCTGGGCGATGATCCCGGAAATGGTCTCGCGCAACGTGATCGGCGAATCGCTCGCCCTGATCAATACCATCGGCGCCGTGGGCGGTTTCGTCGGTACGTTTGGCGTGGGGCGCCTTCATAAGATCACGGGAGGATATGGTGTTACGTTTGCATGTCTTTCAATTTGCCTTGCGCTTGCGGGCGTGTTGACATTGGCGATCAGAATAAAGCGCGGCACGGACAGCGGTTTTGAGGTCACTGGCCGATGAAATGGATCGACACGTGAATCGGGCGTTTGATCGGCGTCGCTCCATTTTTCGTTCTGTCGGCGGCGCCGAATCGACGGAGGGCGTTTGAAAGCGAATGGAATTCGTAATTATCGTCCGATAGAATCGCTTTGTATGACGGTTACTTTGCAAATGCCGCCCGGACTCGAAGCGCGTGTGCGCGATGAAGCAATGCGCGAAGACTTGCCGGCAGACGCCATTATACTTCGGGCACTGGCGCAAGTTTACCCGGAGGCGCCGCCGGGGCACATTGGCGATCGGGCGAGCGCTCGCGAAGTCGAACTTCTGGAAAAGGTGGGCCTCGGCCTGACCGATGACCAGTGGCGTCGCTATTGGGAATTGAGGGAAAAGCTCGAAAACGACGCTCTTACTTTGGCCGAACGCTCGGAGTTGTTGGTCGTGAGCGAGAACATCGAGCGGGCGAACGCCACTCGAATGACGCATCTGGTCGAACTGGCCAATCTTAGAAATGTTTCTCTTTCGCGTTTAATGGATGAATTGGGTCTGGGTAACGGGCGCGAAGCGCGCGGCGGTTCCGCGAATGAGTAGCAAAGGCCGAGTTCCTCCGTCATTGCGGAGGCTCGTTTCCGAACGCGCGCAACATTGCTGCGAATACTGCCTTAGCCACCAGCCTTTTGCGCCGGACCCATTCTGCGCGGAGCACATCATCCCACGCGCGGCGTCGGGTCACACGTCACCTGAGAACCTTGCATGGTCTTGCATCGGATGCAACGGACTAAAACATGTTCGCACTGACGACGTCGACCCCGGAACAGGAAAAACTGTTCCCCTTTTCCATCCGCGCCACGAGCGGTGGGATTCGCACTTCACCTGGGACGCCGACTACGTTCGCGTTGTCGGCCATACGCCCGTCGGGCGCGCGACCGTGGACGCGCTTCGACTGAACCGACAAGCTCTTGTTAACATTCGGCGCGTTCTGCGCGCCGCGGGGCTTCACCCGCCGCCGTGTGTTCGGTAGCGGAATGGCATGCTTTGCAATCAACCCGCCCGCCTCTAGAATTCCTCGCCCCATGCACGTTCGACTTACAAAATCCTTTCGCTTCGAGGCCGCCCACGACCTCCCCACGTTCCCGCCGGACCATAAATGCCGGCGGCTGCACGGCCATTCATTCCGATTTGACGTCGTCGTCGAAGGCAACGTCGAACCGGAAAAGGGATATTTGCTCGACTACGGCGTCATCAAGACCGTCGTCGAGCCGCTAGTCCGGCGACTCGATCATTACTATCTGAACGACATCGAAGGCCTGGAAAATCCGACCAGCGAAATGCTCGCCAAGTGGATCTACGATCGCCTGAAGGACGCACTGCCCGTGCTCAAATCGATCGTCGTACACGAAACATGCACCTCAAGCTGTGAATATGGAGCATGAACGGCGACGAAAATGATGAACGCGCAGGACTTTTCCAAGCCGATGCAATGGACTCATCTTCATTGCTGCGGTAAACAGCCGGCGACCGCCACCGGCTTGTGGGTGGAATCCGCCAATCCATCGACGGCCAACGCTTCGAATTGCGGCCCGCTTTTTACAACCACGCGGTTGTCGCCGTCGGGGAAAATCAGATGACCGGAGCCGTCGAGGACCGGGCTGGCCCGGTTGCTGCTCAGGCCTTGGAGTTTATGAGAGTAGACTTGTTCGCCGGTGTCCGCTTTCCGACTTTTGAGGACAACTTCTTGTCGCGTTGCGTCGATGAATGGGTGGACACTGTGTATAAGGGACGCTCATGCTCTTGTCGGCCGCTACGCTTTCGGAACATTCCGTCGCCATGGATCTGGCGATGCTTTCGCTTGCCGTGACTTTTGGCTTGGCGCTGGGCGCCATTCGCTTTCGCGGGATGCGGCTCGGCATTTCCGCCGTCTTATTTTCCTCTCTGCTTTTTGGCCAGTTCGGGCTCTCGATCGATCCGTCGGTCTTGCGATTCCTTCGCGATTTCGCCCTGATCATTTTCATTTATTCCCTTGGATTGCAGGTGGGGCCGGGATTTCTCACGTCGCTGCGCAACGAGGGACTGCGGCTGAATCTTCTTTCGATCGCCGTGCTGGGATTGGGCGCTTTGATGACGGCCGGCGTGGTGAAGCTGTTCCACTTGCCCCACGCATCGTCGGCGGGAATTTATACCGGCGCCTTCACCACCACGCCCGGCCTGGCCGCCGGGCAGGACGCGCTGCGCCAGAAAATGGGCAACGCCCCCGCCGCCGATTCCGCCATCACCATGGCCGCGCTGGCCTATTCGGTCAGTTATCCGTTTGGCGTGGTCGGGCCGATCCTGGTGATCGTCTGCGTTAAGCGGCTCTTTGGCATCGACATCGCCAGGGAAAAGGCAAATCTCGCCGCCGCCGAAGAAGTGCGAAGGCCGCCGATCGAGCCGTTCGATTTTGAAGTGACCGAGCCTTCGCTGGCCGATCAGAAGCTCCGCGACCATCCGCTCATTCATCGACGCAATGTGATCTTCAGCCGGCTGCTGCGCAATGGGACGGTATCGGTCCCGACCGGCGATACCGTCGTTCAGGTCGGCGATATTTACCGGGCGGTCGGCCCGAGAAACGAATTGGCCGAAGTGGTCGCCGCCATGGGCCGACCGGCGACGGTGGACATGGGCCACGTCAACGGCGATGTCCAGCGCATCGATCTCCTGGTCACCCGCACGGCCGTTCTTCGCCGCTCGCTGGCCGAGTTGGACCTGATCCGCCGCTATGGCGTCACCGTCGCTCGCGTGGAACGCGCCGGCGTAAAATTGGTTCCCAATGCCACGCTGCGGCTTGCCTTCGCCGACCGGGTCAGCGTGGTCGGTCCGGCGGCGGGGCTCAAGCTTGCCGAAAGCGAACTCGGAAATTCGCCCGACACCCTGAATCGCCCGCAACTGGTTCCCATTTTCGTCGGCATTGTTCTCGGCGTCATCGTGGGAACCATTCCGCTCCCCGTCCCGGGCCTGCACATGTCGCTGCGCATCGGTCTGGCGGGCGGACCGTTGCTGGCGGCCATCATTCTTTCGCAGTGGGGAAACCTGGGATCGGTCGTCTGGTACATGCCGGTCGCGGCCAACGCGCTGTTTCGCGATTTTGGCCTTGCGGTATTCCTCGCCTGCGTGGGTCTCGACGCCGGCGCCGGCCTTTGGCAGCAGATCGTCCACGGCGGCGGCCTGCGCTTCATGATGTGGGGCGCGGTGATCACCTTTGTGCCGGTCTTCGCCGTCGCGTGTTATGCGCGGGCGGTTTTTCGGATGAACTTTGTCATGCTCTCCGGGTGGATCTCCGGGGCCATGACCAGTTCACCCTCACTGGCGTTCGCCAACGAACTTGCCGGCTCCGACGCCCCGGCCGTCGCCTACGCCGCGGTGGCGCCACTGGGCATCCTGGCGCCGATTCTCTTCGCCGAGTTTTTATCGGTTATTTGACCAGACACGCGACGTCGCCAAACGGGAGCGACGACGATCCGGTTAAATGGATTTACCATATCCGCGCTCGTCCGCGCGATCCCCGGTCGCCGGTCGGTCGGTGATTCCGCCTCAGCCAAAATCGCTTTACACCGGATTCAAAGTCGCCCTACACTCTGGCCATGCGGATCGCACTTGCACAGATCAACCCCACCGTCGGCGACCTGGCCGGGAATGTCCGAAAAATCGTGGATTTCATAACAAAGGCGAAAACGGCCGGCGCGCAGCTCGTCGTATTCCCCGAACTGGCGGTCACCGGATATCCGCCCAAGGACTTGCTGCTGAAGCCGCAATTTATCGCGGATAATTTGCGGGCGCTGCATTTAATCGCCTCGTGCGTCGCCGGCATCGATGCCGTCGTCGGGTATGTCGAACCGAATCCTCAGCCGGTCGGCCGTCAGTTGCACAACGCGGTGGCGTTGCTGCGCGACGGCGCCGTCGTCAGCAGGCATTTCAAGAAGTTGCTGCCCACGTACGACGTCTTCGACGAAGGCCGGTATTTTGAGCCGGGGCCGCGCGACGATCGGCATAACGTCGTCGCCGTTGCGGGTCGGCGGGTCGGATTGAGCGTCTGCGAGGATCTCTGGAACGACGAAAAAATGGCGCCGCATCAACTTTACCACGTCAACCCGATCGCCGACCTTCACGCGGCGGGCGCGGAGGTGATGGTCAACGCCAGCGCGTCGCCCTTCGTCGTCGCAAAACATCAATTCCGATTGGCGCTCTTCGCGTCACAGGCAAAGCAGTTCGGCGCCCCGCTGGTCTATGTGAACCAGGTTGGCGGAAATGACGAGCTGGTCTTCGACGGCAACAGCGTGGTGGTTGACGCGCGCGGAAATGTGATCGCCCAGGCAAAGGATTTTGAAGAAGATCTGCTTGTGGTCGATTTGCCGGCGAAGGCATGGCAGGCTGAAGACGCGGCGCCGGCCTCGGTGAAGCGGGTGGCCGATCGAGTCGGCGATATCGATGGCCAGCAACATTCCCCCGAAGGAATCGCGTCGATCTACAAAGCGCTGGTGCTGGGCCTGGGCGACTATGTTCGCAAGTGTAACTTCAAGAGCGTCGTGCTGGGTCTTTCCGGCGGAATCGACTCGGCTCTTACCGCTGCCCTGGCGGTGGCTGCGTTTGGGCCCGGGCAGGTTTTAGGCATCGCGATGCCCAGTCGATTCAGTTCCGAAGGTTCGATCGCCGACGCCCGCGCCTTGGCTGAGAACCTCGGCATCGCTTTTCAGATCGTGCCGATTCAACCCGCTCACGAAGCCTACGAAACAATGCTCGCCGCCGCTTTCGTCGGCCAGGCGCCCGATGTCACCGAAGAAAATATTCAAGCCCGCGTGCGCGGCGCCATCCTGATGGCGTTCTCGAATAAATTCAATCACCTTCTGCTGACCACCGGCAATAAGAGCGAACTTGCCGTCGGGTATTGCACGCTCTACGGCGACATGTGTGGCGGCCTTGCCGTCATCAGCGACGTGCCGAAAACCGTCGTCTATCAGCTTTCGCATTACGTCAATCAGCGGGCCGGCCGCGATTTGATTCCCGCCGACACGATCACTAAGCCCCCCAGCGCCGAGCTGCGCGCCAATCAGACGGATCAGGACTCGCTGCCGCCGTATGACGTGCTGGACGCGATTCTCAATCGCTATGTGGAGGAGGAAAAAGGGGTCGCTCAAATCATCTCCGAAGGATTCGACCCGGCCACCGTTCATCGCGTGGTTAAGCTGATCGACCGCAGCGAATATAAGCGCCGACAGGCGGCGCCGGGGCTAAAGGTCACCAGCCGGGCGTTTGGATTTGGGAGACGAATGCCGATCGCGCAGAATTACGATCAATCCTCCTGAATTCATCTCACTTGTGTCGGAAAAAACGCACATATCCGAGGACGACGACCGCGTTGAACAACGTGACGATCGCGATCCATCCGATCGTCTGCCGAAGCGAATCATCGAGGTCGTCAAGAGGTGAATTCAACAATTCCAAAACGCGGATGAAAACCGAACCAAGCGCCAAGCGCGTGGCCGGCGCCGGATCATCGACCTCCGGCGTCGCCATGATTGGATGGGGGATCGGTTGAACCGCGGGCGCGGTCGGCGCCGGGGACGCGGCGATCACGGGCGCCGGCGCGACGTGGTCGGCATGTGCCGTTTTTGTTTCGGCGGGCGCTGGAGCGGCTTGTCCGGTTGGCGGAGACTTCATCTCGGTCGAAGCGGGCGGCGTTTGTCCGACGGCGGACGGCGCGGCGACGGTTTCGCCGGAGACCGCAGACGCCGGCGCCACAGTCGAAGCGGCCGGCGCCGTCGGCGCAGCCGGCGGCAAGGGCGGTTCATTCTCCGCCTCGGCCAGCAGGCGGTCGATCTCATCGCCGGCCATCTGCGAAAGTAAATCGTCGGCGGCCGGCGCTTCCGCCTTACCCTGGCCCACGGCTGCTCCCTTCAATATCCAACGTGATAATCTCTCCGGCCCTTATCGGACGCCGTTCGGCTCGACATAACGGCGCCTTTCGTAAGCCCAGCGATTAGTTGCCAGCCCATAACCGCCGGCCGATAATCCCCCGCGTGCCACGACGCTTTCACGTCCCCGTTCTCCGGCCCGGCGAGCTACCGCTTGATCCCGCGCAGGCCCACCATGCGCGCGACGTCCTACGTCTGGGAATCGGCGCGGAAGTCGAACTCTTCGACGATGCCGGCGCGTCCGCGGCAGGCGTCATTTCTTATTATGGCGACGGCGCGGTCTCCGTTCGCGTATCGAGCGTCGACGCCCCGGTATCGGCGCGCGGCCTGCAATGGAGCGTGGCGGCGGCGGTTCCCAAGGGGGATCGCGCCGATTGGATGGTCGAGAAATTAAGCGAATTGGGCGCGTCGGCGTTCATCCCCGTCGCCGCGGCCAGAAGCGTCGTGCTTCCCGAAGGAAGAGGAAAACGCGAACGCTGGATGCGCATCGCCACCGAGTCGGCCAAACAATCGCGAAGGGCCGGCGTGATGCGCATCGACCCCCTGACGCAGTTGGAATCGGCGATCGCAAGCGTCGCGGCTCTTCGCGATGAAGGCGCGCGCGGATGGGTCTGCACGACGGAGATTCCCGGCGTCAGCGCCGCCGACGCCGTCGATTCCGCGCGCGGCTCGGAATCGCTCACGCTGTTCATCGGCCCCGAGGGCGGATGGAGCGGCGACGAACTTGATGCGTTTGGGGCCGGCGCGATACTTCCCGTGCGGTTGGGAGAAAATATCCTGCGTATCGAGACGGCCGCCATTGCCGCCGCGGCGATTGTGGCGGCGCTATTCCTGCCGGCGGCGCCGAAAAAACGATGACCTCAATGCGGCCCGATCGGCGTCAGCGGGGCGAAGAACCGGTTAAACGCTTTGATCGTCGATTCCGCCGCCGCGTCGGAATCGGGGTACGGCAGACACTCGGCCGACACGTATCCGCCATAACTGATCTCCGCCAAAGCCTGCGCGATCGACGCGAAATCGGTGTGGCCCAGCGTGGCCGGCCGGCGATTGGAATCGGCCAGATGAACGTGCCCGATTGCCGCGGCGGCGTGGCGGATCGATTCGGCGATATTCGCTTCTTCGATATTCAAATGAAACAAATCCGCCAGCAATTTCACGTTCGTGGTCTTGAGGTTCGACAGCAGCGCGGCGCCTTGGCCGAGCGTGTTGATGATGTTGGTCTCATAGCGGTTGAGCGGCTCGTAGATCAACGGGACATTATACTTTTTCGCGTGCTCGCCAAGATCGTTCAAGGCGGATTGCAGATAATGCATCGCCAGATCTTGTCCGACGGCTTCGCACCAGCGCCCCTGCATGGACCCCACGATCGCAGGAGCGCCCAGAGCGCCGGCCGCGTCGATGATCGAGCGAATAAATTCCGTCGCCCGCCGACGAATGTCGGCGTCGGCATTGGTCAGGGTTAATTTATGAAGCACCCATCCGCCACCGGTTCCGATGGCCGAAACTTTCAGCTTGCTTTCCTTCAGGAGCGGCAGAATTTGATCGGCGGGGATCGCATCTCCCGCCGGCGGGAAAATTTCCACCGCGTCAAAGCCGAGACTCGCCGCTTTGCGAATCGATCCCGGCAGATCGTCCCAATAAATAAACGGGCCGCCTCGGGCTTCCTTGATCAGACTGATTGTGACTGCGGAGCGCAAATTATTCTCCCTCCATCTCGACCACCGCTTTTATCACGCCCGTTTCCGGCCTGGTAAAGCTCGGAAAATAGGCGATCAACGAATCAAACGCCGTCCGATGGGTGACCCATGGCTTGGTGTTGATTTTCCCTTCTTCGATCAATCGGATTATCCGCGCAAAATCCCGCGGCAGCGCGTTGCGGCTGCAAAGCAGCGTCCCTTCCGGCCGATGGAAAACCGGATGCTTAAACGTCACTTCCTTTGTCGTGATGCCAACGTAAACCAATCGCCCCGTCGGCGCGACATATCCGAAGGCGTTGCTCATCGACACGTTGCTTCCGGTGGCGTCGATCACCACGTCGGGATTGTCGCCGTTGGTGATCGCGCGAATCTCTTTTTCAACGCCGTCGCCAAGCACGATCGTTTCATCGACGCCCATGACCTCCTTGCAGAAATCGAGCCGCTGGCGGTTCATGTCCAGCACGATGATTCGCGCGCCGGTCAGTTTGGCGAAGACGATGGCCGACAATCCGATGGGACCGGCGCCGATGATGAGGCAGTCTTCGCTCTTGACCAGCGCCGACCGATCGACTGCATGGCAACCGATCGCCAGCGTTTCCACCAGCGCCAATTGCTCGAAGGAAAGTTCGGTCGAAGGATGGAGTTTATGGGCGGGAAGAACGAAGCGCTCGCAGAGCCCGCCGTCGGTCATGACGCCAAGGACCTTCAGATTCGCGCAACAATTGCTGGCGCCCTTTCGGCAGGCGTGACAATCGCCGCAGTTCATGTACGGTTCGACCGAACAGCGATCGCCGGGTTTGACATTCGTTACGCCTGATCCGACGGCAAGCACTTCGACGCCCAATTCGTGGCCGGGAATTCGGGGATAGCTGAAAAAAGGCATTTTGCCGAGGAACCCGCTAATGTCGGTCCCGCAAATTCCGACGCGATGAACGCGCACCAGCGCCTGCCCGGCGGCGGGCGCCGACGGCTCGGCGACATCAATCCGCGCGAAATGTCCCGGCTCTTTTAGTTGAATGGCTTTCATAATTTCCGCACGTCCAGGGCGCGATGATAAAGGCGCCGTTATCCCCGACTGCCGGACTGGGCAACTCCGGTGACCAGTTCTCCCGCTCCACCTAACGTCCGTCAAACAAAACTAATGTTGACCCGCATCCTCGATGCGATACAGGCTCGTTTTCGTTCGGATATACAACGCATTCCCGCTGACCGCGGCACATCCCATGATCCCCGCGTCCAGCGTATTTTCCGCAAGTTGCTTAAATTCTCGACCCGCCGCCAAAACCGCGACTTTCCCGTCCTCGCTGAAAAAATAAATGCGACCGCCGCCGTACAGCGGCGAAGCCGAATATTTTCCGTCGATGCGGCCGTGCCAGATTTCATCCCCGCTCTTGGCGTCAACGCAACTCACGATCCCGGCGTCGTTGGTCATATAGAGCAGCCCGTCCACCAGGACAGGCGAAGGCCGCGTGGGGACCTTTTTCTTCACTTTCCAGACCACGTTCGTGTCATTGACGACGCCATGCCCGCCCGGCTTGATCGCCCAGAGTTCGGTGGCGCCGGCGCCGGTGCCGATGTAGACCAGTCCATCGCCGACGACGGGGGTGAGGGAACCGGAATGGCCGTCGCGATATTCGGTGCGCCAGATTTCCTTGCCGTTGAAGGCGTCATAACAATACGAGGCATGCGAGCCGATGCTGATGATTGTCGGCTTGCCCTCAAACGGCATCAGGCGAGGCGTGGAAAACGCCTTGCGGAAATCGCCTTCGCCGCGTGGTTTTCCGTCGGCGCCAAGATCTTTGTAGTCGATGGACCGCGGGGTTTTCCAGACGGTTTTCCCGGTGGTTTTATCGAGGGCCACGATGAACTGAAAATCGCTGCCGTCGAAATTCATGATGAGCAGTCCATCCCACAGCAATGGCGATGATCCGGGGCCGCGGAAATGGTTGCAGACGAAATCGGTCCGCCGCCAGAGAACCCCGCCATTTTTAGTGTCGAGGCATGCGGTGCCCGCCGACCCAAACGTGATATAAACCCTCCCTTCCTCGATGCACGGCGTCGGCGATCCATAACTATTGAACGCGATACAAAACTGCGGCGTCTCGATGTGGAACAATACTTGATCGATCAGTATTTTTCCGGTGTTTTTATCGACGCAGACCGCCGACAGCTCATGGCCGTCGGCGGTCGCGGCGCTGAGCCAAATCTGATCTTTCCAAATCACCGGCGACGACCACGCCTTGCCGTGAATGGCGGTCTTCCACTTCACGTTTTGCGTATCGCTGAAGTGAAGCGGAAGATTCTTGGCGTCGGAAACTCCCTGGCCGGTAGGACCGCGGAACTGAGGCCAGTTTTCCTCGGCATGGGCGAAGGAGCAGAAGACAATCGCCGCGACGATGACAGTGGAGAATAAACGTTGCATAGGGTCAGCTCGACAAGAAAATCGCCAGACGGTTGAACTCACGCCAAAATACCATCCGCTGGCCGTTCGTCACTTTATACTACGATGTCGTGGAAATCTTCGCAGCCGTTCTTGAGGTTATGCCGCGTAAATCTTCAGTCGGGATTATTTATCAGGGTGAGATACGTTTCTTGTTCTAAAAGATGGTCATTCGGCAGAATTTCGTGGAACCATTCTCGCGCCTCGCCCTCCATGGCGCCTTACGACACCGTCAATCCCAACTTCTTCGCATGCAATCCCAACACGCACAACGCAAACGCCCGCGACCAGATCGGTGTCTCCGGCTCACGCAAAAATGCGTGCCAGACGGCGTCAATTCCTTCCGGCTTGAGCAAACCCTGGCTTTTCAAATGGGCCAGACCTTGCTCGCACAACTCGCGCAGGGGGCCGAGCATCCAACGGCGGATGGGGAGCGAGAAGCCGCGTTTGCCTTGCGATAAAAGCTGCGGCCGCAGCAAGTCGGGGAAAGCCGTGCGCAAAAGATGCTTGTCGGCTTTTCCTTTCGGCAGACGGATTGAACCGGGAATGCCATAAGCAAGCTCGGCGACGCGCTGGTCGAGAATCGGCACGCGGATTTCCAGACTGTGGGCCATGCCGTTGACGTCGGAATCACGCAGAAGCATGTTTCCTTGGTAGAAACGTGATTCGATTTGAGAAATCTCCGCGATGGCGTCGGCGCCGTTCGTTTGAATATCGGCCGTCGCGTCGAACAGGTGAAAACCTTGGTCAAGCCCCAGGTCGGCCGCGCGAAGACCAAGAGCGGCAAGCTGATCGTCGGTCATCGCCCGACGGCGCTGCAGGGCCAGGGCCAGAACGCCGCCGTCGGTGCGCGACATATCGGCAAGCTTTTGGCGCGTCGTGCGGCTCTTGCCGGCTGAGGCAATCGACATCATTCCCGCGCGAACGCCTGGCGCCATCCATTTCATTCGCGACAGCAGCCGTCGAATTCTTGGCACATCGGAAAAGCTCGGATATCCGCCGAAAAGTTCATCGCCGCCCTGGCCGGACAGGGCGACGGCAATCCCCTGCCCGCGCACGGCCTTGGAAATGACATAGACGTTTAATCCGTCGATCGACGGTTGATCAAGGGCGCCAAGCCACGCGACGGCGGCGGACTGGGCGTCGGCGGCGCTGATGTCGATGTTCGTCTGCTCGAGGCCAAAGAGGCGTGCCGTTTCGTCGGCCAGCGCGCGTTCGCTCATGTCCGGGGCGTCGGCAAAGCTGACGGTGAAACTGCGAAGCCGGCGCGTGTGACGCGCCGCAAGGCCGGCGATGATCGTGCTGTCCAATCCCGACGAAAGAAACACTCCCACCGGAACGTCGGCGACCAAATGATCGCGAACCGCCAGATCCAGCGTCTCTCGTACCGACTCCACTGCATCCATCTGCGTCATTCCCGCGCGCGGGCGTGGGAAATCCCAAAACGGCGCCGGCTCGGCTCCGCGCGATGTCTTGGCGTCGTAGACCTGGTAATGACCCGCCGGAAACATCCGCACGCGCTGGACGATTGTGGAAGGCTCCTGCACGGCGCCGTACGCGAGCATGCCGGCCACCGCCTGCCGATCCAGTTTTCGCGGGACAAGATCCGAGGCCAGAATCGAGCGCAACTCGCTCGCGAACAAAAAGACGCCGTCAACTTCGGCGACGTAAAGCGGCTTGATTCCAAGCGGATCGCGGCCGAGAATCAGCCGATCTCGCTTTACGTCATAAAACGCAAACGCGTACATGCCGGCGAATTTTCGAATCGCCTCCGGTCCCCACCGGGCCAGGGCGTGCAGCATCACTTCCGTATCGCAGTGGCCGACGAATTTTTCCCCGAGTTCTTCCAGTTCTTTTCGCAAATCCAAAAAATTGTAGATTTCGCCGTTGAAGATAATCCGATCTCCGGTGATCGGATGGGTCATCGGCTGATGCCCCGCCGCCGTCAGATCGAGAATGGATAAACGCCGATGGCCCAGCCCCAGAAAACGCTCGCCGAACGGCAGATATATTTCGCCCGAATCGTCTGGTCCGCGGTGTTTCTGACACGCCACCATCGCCGGCAGCGCGCGGCGTGCCATTTCCTGGCGTAAAGTAATAATGCCGGCGATTCCGCACATGACTCTATAATTGCCTTTGCCCGATTGAAATCCATGGCCGACGCCGAAAAAATCCCCATCGCGATGATCAGCAATTCGATGCCGCCCTACCGCGTGCATGTTCATCGGCGCGTCGTGCGCGAGATGAAGGAATTGCAAGTCAGCACGCTTCGCACGCATATCGAAGATGAACGCTGGCTGTCCATTTCCCAGCGGGACGCCGATGAAATCGGAATGATTTCTTTCGGCCAGGTCTCCTGCTGGGACCAGGGCCGATTGAAATACTGGCGGCGAGAATGGTCCGTCGGCGGCAAGTTGATCGAATGGATCGGCGCGCATGGCGTGCGTGCGGTCGTGCTGGTCGGGTACAACGATCCGGGGCGCCTGCGATTGTTGCTCTGGTGCAAACGGCGCGGGATTCCGGTTTTCATCTGGGGCGACAGCAACATCGCCGACGAAAACACCAATCTTCGCGGCCATCCGTTCAAGGCGACGCTGAAAAAATTAATCGTGCCGCGCCTGCTGGGCCTTGGCGCCGGCGCCTTCTCATTTGGGACGGCCGGGAAGGAATACTTTGGCAAGTACGGCGTTGGCGCCGATCGCATTTTCTTTTTCCCGCTGGAACCGGACTATCAGGCGATCCGCGCGCTTTCGCCGCGGATCATCGCCGGGGCGCGCGATCGATTTGGGCTTGCGCAAGATCGCCGTCGATTTTTGTTTTGCGGCAGGATGATTCCGATAAAGCGGCCGGAGTTGCTGGTGGAAGCGTTTTGCGCCATCGCCCAGCGCCGGCCCACATGGGATCTCATCATGCTGGGCGACGGCCCGATGCGCGCGGAGATCGAATCGCGAACGCCGCCTCTCATGCGACAGCGCGTGATCTGGACCGGCCACGTACCGGATCAGGACATCGTTCGAGGCGTTCAGCGCAGTTGCGATGTTCTGGTTTTGCCGTCGGACCGTGAGCCGTGGGCGCTGGTGATCAACGAGGCGCTGGCCGGCGGGCTGGCGATCGTCAGTACGACGATCGCCGGCGCCGCGGTGGATCTGGTGCGCGACGGCGTCAATGGCTACACGTTTGCTCCCGGCGATCGACCCGCCCTTGAATCCCGGCTTCTGGACGCGAGCGAAGAATCTCAACTGGCCGCCCTCCGAGCCATGGCGGCGCCGACGCTGGCGGATTGGATCAGAAAAGCCGATCCGGTGGCGGGATTGCGGAAGGCCCTGGCGGCCGTGGGCGTCTTGCCGCAACCGCATTGAGAGATTTGAAAGATTCAAACGGTTTCCCAGATCCGAATCAATTGCTCGACCGTTCGCGCCCATGTCACTTCGTTCATTCGACTGACCGCCCCACGCTGAAGCTCATCGTATCGGCCGGCATCAAATACGTTTGTTTCAATGGCGTCGGCAATTCCCTCGCCGCTGACGTCCGCCGGCAAAATGAAACCGGCGTCCGCCGGCACGCAATCCGGAATCCCGCCGACATGTGTCCCCATGACCGGTACGCCCAACCGAATCGCTTCCAAAGTGCTGATTCCCAGCGGCTCGGCGTAGCTCGGCAGGCAGCCTATGGCGAACGTGTCGATCGCCTCGATCAGTTCCCTCATGTGCGTCGCCTTTTGGATAAAGCCGCGCCATTCGACATTGGGATAGGCGCGAAACTGTTCAGGGCAATTGCCGATGATGGTGACGCGAACCGGCCTTCCTCGAGAATGAAGAATTTGAGCGGCTTCGATCAATCGTGGGAGTCCTTTTCGCTCATAATCGCGGCCAATGAAGCCAAGACGTGCCGGTCGTTCTCTGCTGAAAGGTTCCCCCGTTTCGCGCCAGGAGGCGCCGCGACGGGCGAGAAAGGATTGCACGATCGATTCGTCGAGATTCGCCCCCGCCCGCACGACGTAGGCTTTTCGCGGATCGACGCCATAATCGTTGATCGCCGATTGAACGGTCGCGCGAGCCATGCCGATAAAAAAGCGAGAGGAGTGGTAAAGCTCCCTCTCTCGCGCCATGGCGTCGGCCAGCGTTCGGGCGCCGCAGATCATCCGCGGCATTCGGGGCCACTTTGCCGAAAAAAGTTGTGTCAAGGTCGCGTCGCAATAGAAGCTATGCCGGCTGCCGCTGCGCTCGGCCAGATGGAGCGGAGGGAAAAGCTGAAAGTGGCTGATGAATTCCCCGCCGCGAAGGGACTGGGGAATGCGTTCCCACATTCTCCGCGACCAATCGGCACTTAATTGATACCCGCCGGGAAGTTCCAGTCGCAACGGCGACTTCAGGCTGTAAAGCAGGGATCGATATCGGAACCACGGATCGCTCGTATCGACGGTGTCGCTCAGGAAATCCGCCGGCTTCGCGGCGTTGAAAAGGAAATACGGAATGTTGCTCCATGTGCGGATGTCGGCGCTATCGCCGTTGGCGACGAGCGTGCGGGTTGTAGGAGATTCGCGCATCATATTGAAGGACAGACAAGAATTTCACGAGCGGTAAAATCCAAGCGATCGCGCGTCGAAAATCGCCTCACTAACGCCGGGCTGGACAGCGCCAGGAACGGGAAAGCCAGCAGAAACTTAACTCGGCGTGCGCGCGCCTGATGAAGAAATTCCATAAAATAGGTCTTCATTCCGCGCAAGCGATTTCCGCTGATCAGATCCTTCACCGCCGCCGCTCGCCCCAGACCGGCGATCCAGCGGAGCATGTGAGGCAAATCTTCTGGGCCCACTTCATGGAAAGCGCCTGTTCTGTGCATCTGGCGGATAAGACGGATGCCTCCGGCGTAATAGTCGGCATGGCGAGAGAAATTTCCCGCATGAATGCGATAGATCGCCAGAATTTCACTGGAGGCGATTCCAAACGCGCCGCGCGCCAACAAGCCGATCTGAAATTGTATGTCTTCGGCGACTCCGCGCACCTCGCCATGCCGCAGGCCAGCGGCCTTTTCGCGATTAAACATCAGTGTCGACGTCATCGTGAAATTATGTCCCTCGCCCGCCACGCGCATAGGACGTTCGATAACGCCGTCGATTGCTCCAAGCGCGCTCGCGTCAAACGCCGGAACTGTCGGCGTGTTTGAGAAAGCGAATGGAACGCTCGACGCGACAAGATCGGGATGCCGTTCAAATAGTTCAACCTGCGCCTGCAGCTTCCGCGGCAGCCACAGATCATCGTGATCCAGCAGGGCGACGTATTTCCCGCGCGCGGCGTCGATGCCGCGGTTGCGGGCGACGCCGATGCCGTTGTTCGATTGCGAAATAACGCGGATCCTCCCTCCCTGCTCCTGGCAAACGGGCCGGAGTCGGTCCAGCGTGTCGTCGGTGGCGCCATCGTTGACGATCAGCACCTCGAAATCGGTGAATGTTTGCGCCAGAACACTGTTCAACGTCTCTAACAGTAGAGCGGGTTGATTGAAAGTCGGGATGATGACCGAAACGAGGGGAGCGATCACTTATCGAGCTCCGTCGAACGAGCGGGTTTGTAACATAGACACTGAACCTGAAACACGAACCATGTATGAAATAATCCGAGCGTCAACACATCGAGCGCGCGAAAGAAAAAACGGCGACGGGGTCCACGGGGATCGTAACGGGTAAACCAGCGCTCGACGTGCAAACCGGCTTGCTCGCACCAACGCTGCAACCGCCTCCGCGACATGACCTGCAGATGCGTCGAGTCGAAAATTCCGATTCGGTCTTCAGGCCAGTCGCCCTGAACGAGAAATCGAACCATTGGCTCGACGTAACGCATGTTTGGCACACTGATCACCACCCAGCCTCCCGGCCGAACAGCTTCGGCAAAACGAGCCAACGCGATCCACGCCGCCGGCATATGCTCGATGACGTCGGCCAGGATCAATCCATCCAGCGAGTTCGGTTCAAATGGACGCAAGTCGTCGTTCTTCACGACGCGCGCCGACGTGAGGCGCGTCGCCGCGATTCGAATCGCGTGCTCTGAAATATCCACGCCGTGGACGACTCTCCCTGACTTGACCAACTCCCCCTCCGTGGCTCCGGCGCCGCAGCCGACCGAGCCGATGATCGCTCCTTGCGCGGGAATCATCGCGAGAATATCAGTTCGCACGTCATCATTGTATTTGTAAACGTCGTCCGATTCAGCCGCGGAAGGATGATTCATTTCAATGCTCAGGGTCGCGGCGGCGCGGCCGTCGATCGCTAAAGAGTCATCGCAGGCGGACCGCCGGAACTCATCGGAACAATCCCGGCGATCGGCGCCGGAATTATCGCCGCGGTTTGATCCGATTGCAAAAATTTTTCGCCAACCGCGACGTTCTCCGTTGCTTTTCCCGCATTAGCCAGGCGCGCGAAAAGTTCTTTCAGCCGAACGATCAATTCCTCCCAATCGGATGGGCGCCACACGCGCACAATCGCGACATAGATTGGAACGCCGAGCAATGGCGTTGCGATCAAAAGCGGCCAACCGCTCTTACTTGCGATCGGCAAAAGGTGATCGACCAAAAAAAACGGAGCGCCGCAAGCAATGAATCCCGCGACGACCGGCGCCAGATAAATTCCGAGAACGTCCCTGGCTCTTCCGCCCCCGGGCGCAATGGCGACATAGACGCCCAACGGGCCGAACACGAGGTAAAAGATCGTTACCGCCACCGCCGTGCTGACCGCGCCGCCAAGCCTCGCGCCGACCTGGACGGCGAACAAAAAGAAGAGGGCGCAAACGGCCGCGAAAATGAAATAGGTCCCGAAGCGCCCACGCGCTTGGAGAAGCGCGCTGGCCGGTCCTCCGACGAATACGAATGCCGCGCCGATGCTTAACACCTGAAACACTGGGATGGCATCATCCCAGGAGTGACGAAAGACGAGGCTAAGGAGAGGGCGAGCGAGGATGGCTTGAGCCAGGCAAAGCGGCGCCCCGACAAGAGCGAGTTGCCTGGCCGCGCGAATGAACGCTTGCGTTTGTCGCATGGATTCGCTTCGCAGCCGGCTAAGCACCGGGAGCAGAATGCTTCCCAGGCTCCCGGCCAGAAATGTGACAGGCTGCATTGAAAGCGTAAAGGCAAAGAAATAGACGCCCACGATGGCCGCGGGCTTTAGACAGCCGAGCGTGAAATAGTCCGCCTGTCCCAGAATCAGGAACATCACCGCCACGCCCTGGACGTACCCCGCATCGACCAACAGGAGCCGCCATCGACGGAATTGTAATTTCGGTTCGATGCGGGGACGTACAAGCCACCACGACGCCCCGGCGTTCACGGCGCCAAAGACGACCGCCGGTATGACGAAGCTATAGGCATGAAAGTCAAGGGCGGCCAGCAAAACGGTGAGCGACGTCGATCCGATGCCGTTTAATAGGCCCAAGATGGAAATAGCCCGAAAGCGCATCGAGACCTGCAAAACGGCCTGAGGAATGAGCGAAACGGCATTGAATAAAGGCGTCAGCGCGAAGACGCAGATCAGGCCGGTGAGTTTTTGGTTATGAAACAGGATCGCCGCGACCGGCGCGACGGCAAGCATTGCCGCCGACGCCAGCGCCCCCGTGAGGAGCGAAAGCCAGAACGCCGGTGAAATCCATCGGCTCAATCGATCACCGCGAGAAACAAGGACGCCGGACAAGCCACTTTGATGCACAAGGCCCACGGAGGTCGCGACAAGCAGCGCCAATGCGTAGACGCCGAAGTCCTCTTTCTTCAGCAGCCACGCCAGAACCAGCTGGCCGCAAAAGCCCACCCCTTTGAGTATCGCCGACTGCGTGAGAAACCACGCGAAGCCTGCGCTTGCGCGATGGCCAAGCGCCGGGGCTCGCCGGGATCGCACATGTTGCCTCTGGGCGTCGCTCATTTTCGAGTTGATCATACTCCAGAAACCGCCGGAGGCTAAACACAACCGGGCGGCGGCGCTATCTATTCACGTCTACCATCGGAGAAATATGACCTGCTTCCGCATCCGTCGTTTTGTTGCGTCTTTTATTCTGCTTCTCTTGACGAGCGCCTACGCGCAGGCGGCGGCCGATGTCGAGGTCAAGGAAACCGCGCTTGGCACCACCCATCAACTGCGCATCAAGAGCCTTACGCCAAGCCCCGACGGCAAGCGGTTGGCTTACGTCGTCTCGCACGGAAAGAAAGCAATTCAGCTTGTCGTCGACGGAAAGCCCGACGCGACGGATTATGACGGCGTGGCCGAGAAGGGCATTCTCTTCAGCCCCGATAGCAAACGCGTGGCGTTTATCGCGCAGGCAGGCACGAAATGGGTCGTGGTCGTCGATGGCGCCGCGGGGGAACCTTATAACACGTATGTCAAAGGAAGCCTGGCCTTTAGTCCCGACGGCGCCCGGTGGCTGGTCGCGGCCGATGCCGCGGGAAAGCGGACGCTGCTGGTCGATGGAAAGGCGGGTAAATCATATGACGACGTCGTCAATCCCGAGTTCAGCGCTGACGGAAAACACGTCGCCTACGTGGCGCGCACCGGCTCACAATTCTTTGCGGTCATCGATGGCGTCGAATCCCCCGCCGTCGATGCGATCGTCGATAACCGGGTGATTTTTTCGCCGGACGCTAAGCAGAGCGCGTATGCCGCCCGGTCGGGGGAAAAGTGGGCGATCGTCACTTCGACCGGACAGCCAAGATCATTCGACGCCATCATCGCGGGGACGCTCACGTTCAACTCCGACGGTACACGCCTCGCGGCGGGCGTGGCGCGCGGGGCGAATTATTTTGTCGTCGATAACGCCGTCGAGGGAAAAGAATTCGATCGGATCGTCACCGCCTCGCTCGCGTTCAGCCCGGATGGAAAACGATTGGCATATGTGGCCGAGCGAGGGGGGAAGATGATCGTCGTGGTGGACGGCAAGGAAGACGCCGGGTTTGATTCCGTCGAGACGCCCCCGGTGTTCAGCGGCGATTCAAAACACCTGGCGTATCTCACGCACGAAACGACGATACGGGATTCAAAGCCGATCAAGACCTCGACGGTCATCGTGGATGGAAAGCCCGCGGGAACTTTCGACAGGATTTTATCTCCGCCGATCTTCAGCCCCGACGGCGCCCGCCTGGCGCTGGTGGTTATTCACGATCGGCATCTGGTCGTCAGCGTCGATGGCAAGGAAAGCGCGGCCTTTGATGAGATTTTGCAGGCGCCGACGTTTAGTTCAAACGGCAAGCGGGTCGCGTATGCCGGGCGTCGCGGCAAGGAGCAATTTACGATCATCGACGGCGTCGAAAGCGAACCGCGCGAGGCCGTCGGAAAACTGACCTTCAGCCCCGACGGCGGCCATATCGCCTACGGAGCGCAAACCGGCGGCGACCTGCATATCATTTTGGATGGCGCCCATACGCCCGGTTACAGCGGCGTGATCCATGGCGCGGCGATCGTTTTTGACGGCTCCAACTCGCTTGACACGCAGGTCTATCGCGTCAATGAATTGCTGAGCGTGCATGTACAATTGAAGGCGCCGGAAGCGACAAAATGAATTTGAATCTGCTCCTGGACCGTCTGATTCCCGATCCCGACGACTGCCGGGCGGCGGCCGAGGCGATGCGCCGGGAGCACCCGGAGCTATCGCCGCTTGAATTGGCGCACCGCGCCATCCGATCGGCCAAGGTCAGAGCGGCCACCGCCGGCGCGGCGACGGGCGCCGCCTCCAGCCCGATCACGATGATTCCGGCCGCGTTGGCGGATATCGCCGCCGTGCTCAAAATCGAAGGCACGTTGATCGGCGTGATCGCGGCGCTGCTCTCCCCGCAAACGCTGGACGACCCCCACGCGCTGCGGGCAGACGTGATGGCGGTCGTTTTTCCCGCCGCGGCGAGCCAGGTGCTTCGCCAGGTCGGCATTCGCGCCGGCGAAAAACTCTCGCAAGCCGCCATTCGCAAATACGTTACCGAAGATCTGCTCCGGACCCTCACGCGCCTCGCGACCGCATATATGGGAAAACGGCTCACGCGCGAAGCGATCGTCGCCAAGGCGGTGCCGCTGGTGGGCATCGGCATCGGCGCTGGCTGGAATTGGATGGAAGTGCAGGGTATTGCCGGGCGCGCGATCAGCTATTTCAGCGATGAGGCGATCGGTCCGACGCCCCGCGCAAAGTTATTGCCGCAGATGAAAAACTTGTGGCCCAAGGTGAGCCGATTTCTCCCTGGGCAAAACAAACCTTGAATAATCGGCCGAGCGAATGTTTTGTCGCGTTTACCAAAGCGATTCAAATCGCATCGCGATTCAAGCATCCGAACGAGGAGCCATCCAGCGGCGATGCGGACCGCTCTTTTTTCGATCATTTCGTCGCTCCGCCGTCGATGCCCAGATCATCGGGCAATCCTTTCACGGCCGGCGGTTGCTGCTCAGCCGTTTCCTCTTCAGAAACCTTCCCGTCCACCACGCTCGGCGGCATGTGGGAGTCGTTGTCGGCCGACGGACCCATGTTCCGGTTTCCGCTATGTTCGGTCTCTCCGCCTTCGGGATCGAAAATACTGCGCGTCATCAGGTTCCTTTCGCGTTGTGAATCACATCTTAGGCAGCAAGCGATGTGCCCGCATGACGAAGCTCATCAATTAATTGCGCCATTGCCCATATCCCTGGCGCCGCCTAGGATGTCGGTCGTTTCGATTTTATAAACCATGGACGTAGGAGAAGGTTATGCCGATTCGTAGCGCAGACGCAGTATGGAATGGGGATCTCAAGGGTGGCAACGGCACGATGAAACTCGGGAGCGGCGCCTATGAGGGGCAGTACTCCTTCGGCAGCCGTTTCGAAAACGGCACGGGAACCAATCCCGAAGAGTTAATCGGCGCCGCCCACGCGGGATGTTTTTCGATGGCTCTGTCGGCTGGGTTGGGCAAGGCGGGTCTAACGCCTAAGCGCATTCACACGTCGGCCAAGGTCACCATCGAAAAAGTGGGCGAGGGGATGAAGATCACCAAGATTCAGCTTAACACCGAAGCCGAAGTTCCGGGAATCGACGATGCCGCGTTCCAAGCGATCGCCGTTCAAACCAAGGCCGGCTGCCCGGTGTCGCAGGCGTTAAGCGCCACGCCGATCGAGTTGGTCGCAAAGCTGGTGAAATAAGCGCGGGACGAAATCCGAAATCCGAAAAACGAACGGTACGATTGTTTCAATTGCATCCGCGATGCATACGCGGCTCGCGCAGTCGTGTAGCGTTTGTTATGACATGAGCGGTCGGTTGGTTACGAAAATACGCCCCGCAAGCGGGGCCGCTAAACGGGAAAAAACGTTACGAATCATCGCGAAATGATTCGGATTTCGGATTTCCGTTCTCTCTCATCCTGCGATGCACGACATGACTCCCTTGGTGAATCCCACCGACTCAGCCAATCCGGGCAGCGGATTTTCGGCGGTTTTTTCGTGTTCAAAGCCGACATGGCCGGCGTACTGAATTTCCAGCAACGCGGTAAGCATGCCGCGGATATCGAGAATGCCGCGACCCACCTCCACCTCAGCCGTCCCGGCGCTCTTCGCGTCCCGGCTGACGATATCCTTGAAATGACAATCGTATAGCCGGGCCTTGCATTTGTGCATCGATTCGGCCGGATCAACTTTCGCGCGTGCCGTGTGGCCGACGTCGATGCATAGGCCGACGCGCGGATCAAAGGGCTCGATCGCCTCCCACGTGTCATAGGGCGATTTGAAATGCTCCGCTTCGGGACCGTGATTGTGAATCGCGATCTTGATGTCGAATTCCTTCACCAGCTTATCGAGGATCGACAGTGCCGCGGGGTCGGGATTGCACACGATGGTCGGGACGGCGATGTCGCGCGCGTATTCAAACGCCGCCCGAGCCGACGTTTCGTCCTTGATGGTGATGACGCCGCAACTGATCGGAATAATGCCGGCGTCGCGGAACTCCTGCGCTACGCGTTTTCGCTCTTCGACCGAGCTTTTCAGCGGCAAATGCATCTCCTTGATCGACACATAATGCAAATCGACGCGCTTGATGGCTGTGATGGTCTGGTCGAGCGGCAGCTTTCGGAAAGTGTAAGACGCCACGCCGACTTTCAAGCCCTTCCAGGGATCCTTGGCCGCGACGACGGGCGAAGCGGGCGCAATAAGCTCCTTGGGCGCATCGGCGCCGCCGGCGAAATTGCCCGCGAACGGGATCGCCGCGGCGGCGAAAGCGGCGGTTTTCAAAAGGTCACGGCGCGATTGAAACATCGGTCGGCTCCTGTGTTCGATAGCGATCGACGCGGAATGCGCCCCGCAACCGGGGCCGCTAAATGCAATACGGTTCAATGAAGGATTTGGTTGAACGCCGAGTCGCCGAGAAGAAAAAAAGAGGAGGCAAGAGAAGAAGCACGTGATTTTTGCTTTTGAACCCTTTGAATAACCCGTAGGAGGGTCGGTCGTGGTTACGCCGTTCCACGAAAAATCGCGGCGACTTCAGACGGCGTCGGCGCCGACGCTCGGAGAATGCTTGCAGAACATCTTTCGGCCAAGCGGATAATCGAGCGAAATGGGTCCCGCGCCAAACGCGAGCATGATCAACGCAAGCATGAGGAAGGGAAAAGCCGTGTCATCGATAATCTTCGTCCAGCCGGCTAAGACGCCATTATTCTTAAAGGCGCCGGCGATGTCGGAATGACTGGCGGCAATGATGGCGACGATGAAATTGATGATCAGGGGAAGGGATATCAGTCGCGTGCCAAGGCCGATGATCAGCAAAATACCGCCGGCGAGTTCGGTGGCGCCGGAAACATAGACATTCAGGAGCGGCATCGGCACGCCCAGTTTGGTGAAAAACTCCACGGTCGCCGGGACGTGCGTGAGATGGCCAAACCCCGATTGGGCCAGCTCAAAACCCCACGTCAATCGCAATAAGAGCAAAACCAGCGATTGAATGCACATGCCGACGACGTTCAAGCGTCGATAGGCGGTTATGGGGAAACGATCGTCGGCGAATAATTTTTCCATGGGTTTGGACCGATCTTTCTTGATGTGAATCGGCTCAGGCTTTGTCGCGCCGGCAGAACCAGCCGAGTTCCGCCCACGAGCGAAACCACGTTTGCAGGTTGAACAGCCATGGCGGGTTTTCGCTACTGTCCGTTTCGCCGTCGCCCACGATCGCCGCGGCACAGGCGTCGGTTAACGTTTCGCCCTCTCCAAGCGCCTTGAGGATCTGATATTGCGGCTTTTCCAGCCGTTTATAATACAGGTCGTTCTGGTGGCGATGCACGGCCACGAATGTCTTGCCTGCCTTGGGCGGGCGCGATCGGCGGGGCTTTTTTTCGACGCGATCCGTCTCGACCGCATTGCTCGCCTCCGACCGCATCGAGGCGTCGCGTTTTTTTACCGCGATTACAAAATCGTCCAGCGGATAATCCATTTCCAGCAGCGTCAGATACGGTTGCAGGGAAAGCCGAAGCATCGCGGGATCCTGGCCGAGCAGGTCATCGACCGTCAGCGGTTTTTTCTCCTGCCCGTCGAATCCCACAACCTGGGCCCATTCGAAGCGGGCCATATCCAGGCACATGGTTTCAAGGGGCGCGGTCAACTCAGGGTGTTTTTCGAGAAAATCGACCAGATGGTTCCCCAGGTTTCTCATCGTAAAGGACTTGGACGGATGTTCGATCAGATAGGCGATGCGAAGTTTCTCGAACCGGCGCAGCCCCAGCAACGCGCGCAAGCCGGGATAATCGTCCCACAGACAATCCATCAAGCGAAACCAATATTGGCGATTGTAGATCGCGATGCGATCGAGACTGGTGAGGCGGTCGTTGGGCTTGATAAAGCCCGCCGCCACCTCCTGCATGGTTCGGCCGTCGCGGAAATGCGTGAGTGTGGCATTGCCGGGGCCCAACGGCTGGCTAATGCATGCAAACGCCAGCCGCTGAAGGTCGCGAAGCTCGGCCTCGGTTTGACGGCGGCCGGAGACCGGCGGACTCGCCGAGGGCGAAGATCGTTGGGCGGACCTGGTTTTCACGGTTTTCTTGACCATTGGCATCTATCGCCCCGCCGAAACCGGTGCGCGGCGTTCTTTGCTCGTCGCACGAGAAGCCGGCGACTTCATCGCCCTGGCGATGAATCGATTCGCCTTCAGCGCCTCGTCATACACGTCCTCGAACGTGGGGATATGGGCGTCCCATTCGAGCAGCGTATTGGTCGGCCCACAGAGTCGAATCGCCTGCTCGTACATCTTCCAGACCGGATCGATCGGCGCGTGATCGTGCGTGTCCAGGACATATTTTTCGTACTTGGAATGGCCCGCGATATGAATCTGTCCAACCCGATCGTGCGGCACATTGTTCAGGTAATCGTACGGATTGAAATTGTGGTTCATCGAGGAAACGTAGATGTTGTTCACGTCCAGCAAAATACCGCAATCCGCCTGCTCGACCACTTCGCTCAGAAATTCCCACTCGGTCATTTCCGATGCGTGAAACTCCGCGTAGCTGCTCACATTTTCCACGCAGATCGGAACCTCAAGGTAATCCTGAACCTCGCGAACCTTTCGAGCCGTCACCTTTGCCGCGGCGAAAGTATAGGGCATCGGCAGAAGATCATGCGAATACGTTCCGTCCACGCTGCCCCAGCACAGATGGTCGGACAAAAACGGCGTCTTGGTCCGCTTGACCAGCGTTTTCAGCCGCTTGAGATGCTCCCGGCTTAGCGGATCGGTCGAGCCGAAATACATGCTCACGCCGTGCTGCACGACTTTGTATTGTTCCAGAATCCGGTCGAGGATTTCCAGCGGCCGGCCGGCGTCGCACATGTAGTTTTCGCTGATGATCTCGAACCAGTCGCAGGTGGGCTTTTTTTCGAGAATGTGGCGGTAGTGCGGGATTCGCAGGCCGATCCCGACGCCGAGGTCCGTGTAACCGTTAAAGCGATTGGCGGGCATAATATACTACTCCGCTAGAGCATTTCTCATGTTGGCGAAGCGACCTTGCGTCGCGAAAAACGCCCCGCAAGCGCCGCCGCTAAACGCAGAAACGCGCAAGCGACCTGACAACTGCTGTGGCCGGGAAATTTTGAATGACGGCGCTCGGACACTATACCGCCCGGAGCCGATAATCATTCCATTTGGATAAAGAAATTATCCACAAAGGGAGCAAGATAAAAAAGGATTGCCCTTTCCATCCGTCGTTCCCTTCGTGGATAATTCGAGTTCATGAGAGCGCTCTAATGGCGGCGCGGCCTCAACTATTCGTCTTGCAGCCGCCCTTGCCCTTGCAGGAATTCTTGCCTTTACAACCGTTGTCGCCGGTCTTGCACCCTCCTTCGCCCTTGCAGGCGTTCTTGCCTTTGCAATCATGCTTGGCGGCGGGAGCGTCGGCGAGCGTGCGCGTGCCAAGCTTGGCATCGACACCGGGAAGCGCGCGGCCGGCGACGGCGCTGCTCGACACGCTTGTGGAAACCGGAGCCGCGGTCGCGGCCATGGCATGCGACGACGCGCCGGCGAGAAGGCCCGCCATGGCGGCGGCCGCTAATGAAAGCTTCGAACTGGTCTTCATTGGGATCCCTTTCAACTTGTGCCCATGCCTGAGCCGGAACACCCGGACACCGGCATCTGAGCGATTGGAATATAATTACCGATACGCGGCAACGTACAAATTGGATGGCTCGAAATCCGTCGACTAACCGGAATGCCGGGCCGTCTCCTGCACGAGTCGGGCGACGAGGCCCGTCCACCCGGTCTGGTGGATGGCTCCGCAACCCCTGCCACTATCGCCGTCGAAATATTCGTGGAACAACAGCAGGTCCTTCCAATGCGGCCCCTGCACGCGCGAATCGCCGTTGGTGTACGGGCGCATGCCGTCGGCGTCCGGAAGAAACAAAGCCGCGAGACGGCGCGACAGTTCGAGCGCGACCTGCGCCAAATTAAGCATTTTGCCCGAGCCGACCGGGCATTCCACGGTGAAATCGTCGCCGTAAAAATGATGGTATCGCTCCAGCGCCTCGACAAGCAAATAGTTGATCGGAAACCAGACCGGGCCGCGCCAATTGGAATTGCCGCCGAAAAGCCCCGTTCGCGATTCGCCCGGCTCATATTGCACGCCGTAGCTCTTTCCCCCGACCCAGAACGACCAGGGATGGTCCTTGTGAAAACGCGAGACCGAACGAATGCCATAAGGCGAGAGAAACTCTTTTTCGTCCAGGACATAACGCAACACGCGTTGCAATCGCTCTTTCGAGGGAATCGCCAGGAGATAATGAGAACCGCCCGCTTTGCCGGCATGACCGTCTCGCGGTTGCCGGAGCATGTAAGAGATGTGCCGGGCCAGGTCGGGGCGATGCTCGAGAAACCAGTCCATCCGTTTCTTAAAGCCCGGCAATCGGTCGATCACCTCCGACTCCAGAACCTCGCACGCGATCAACGGAATAATGCCGACGACCGAACGAATGCGCATCGGAAGATTTTTTCCGTCGACTGAAATTTGGTCGTAGAAGAACCCGTCGTCTTCGCTCCACAGCCCATGCCCGCCCAGCGAATTCATGGCATCGACGATGGCGACAAAGTGCTCGAAAAACTTGCTGGCGATATCTTCGTACTCGGGATTATTGCGCGCCAGCTCAAGGGCGATGGAAAGCATGGTGCTGCAGTAGAAGGCCATCCACGCGGTTCCGTCGGCTTCCTCGAGGGCGCCGCCGGTGGGCAGGGGCTGATTGCGGTCAAAAACGCCGATGTTGTCGAGACCGAGAAATCCGCCGCCGAATAGATTTTTGCCGGTCGGGTCCTTCCGGTTCACCCACCAGGTGAAGTTGATGACCAGCTTCTGAAACGTGCGTTTTAGAAACAGTTCGTCGCGCTGGCCGCGCGCGCCGGAAATCTTGTAGACGCGCCAGCACGCCCAGGCGTGCACCGGCGGATTCACGTCGCCGAACGCATATTCGTACGCCGGCAATTCGCCGTTGGGATGCGTATACCATTCGCGCAGCATGAGAATCAATTGCGCCTTGGCGAAATCGGGATCGATTACCGCAAACGGGATCATGTGGAACGATAAATCCCACGCCGCGAACCAGGGATACTCCCATTTGTCCGGCATGGAAATCACGTCGCGCGCGAAGAGATTCCGCCATTCGCTGTTTCTTCCATTTTTGCGCTGCTCTGGCGGCGCCGGGCAATTCGGATCGCCGTCGAGCCAATCGTTTACGACATAGTGATAGAACTGCTTGCTCCACAGCAGCCCGGCGAACGCCTGGCGAGCCACCTGCCTTTGAGCGGGCGTGAGCGCCGCTCGCAGCTTATGCCCGTAAAACTCGTCGGCCTCGACGATTCGCTGCGCGAACACGCCGTCGAAGTGATCCCCGATCGATTCGGCCGCAACGGCGCCGTCGGCGTAGAGGCGCATCCGCACGACCACTTCCCCGCCCGCGGGGATCTTCAACTTGTAATACGCCGCCGCCTTGGTGCCATACCCACGGGGATCGACCGCCTCGGCCCGTCCGTTCACGACATACTCGTTGAAGGCGTCCTTCACGTGCCTGGCGCCGTTGGAAACATTGAACAATCGCTCGTCGTTGGTCTCGTTGTCCGTGAAAATCAATTCCGGCGAAACGCCGGCGACGGCCCCCTCGGCGATCCAGTGAAATCGCCCCAGATTTTCATGATCGGCCACCACCGTCGCCGGTCCGGTACGACTCAGCCGCGGCTTAAGCGTACACCCTTCATGCTTACATCCCCACGACCATGAATTGCGAAACCAAAGCGTCGGCAGCACATGCAACTCCGCCGCCTCGGGCCCGCGATTGGAGACCGTCAGACGAATCAGGATGTCGTCCGGGGCGTTCTTCGCGTACTCGGCCATCACGTCAAAATAGCGGTCCTCATTGAAGACGCCGGTATCGATCAATTCGTATTCCAAGGCGTCGCGCCCGCGTTTTCGATTTTCTTCGACCAGGTTTTCATACGGAAATGGCGCCTGCGGATATTTATAGACCGCTTTGCAATAAGAATGCGTCGGCGTGGAGTCGAGATAGTAATAACATTCCTTGACGTCTTCGCCGTGATTTCCTTCAGGGCCGGTCAACCCGAACAGTCGTTCCTTGAGAATCGCATCTTTGCCGTTCCACAGCGCCACCGAAAAACAAAGCCGGCATTCGCGATCACAAAACCCCAGAAGTCCATCTTCCCCCCATCGATACGCCCGGCTGCGCGCGTGATCATGCGGGAAATAATTCCAGGCGTCGCCGTCGGGAGAATAATCCTCCCGCACCGTAGCCCACTGCCGCTCGGCAAGGTACGGCCCCCACCGCTTCCAGTTTTTGCTGCGATTTGCGTCTTCCATCAGCCGCCGTGATTCGGCGTCCGCGCTTTGTTGAACCGCTTCGTTGGATTGAGCCATGTGCGCATAGGTAACATCGATTCGACGAACTGAGAAGGGAACGGCGCGCGGAAACTTCCTGTTTTCGGCGGCGACCGACGCCTTTTCCGCGTGATTTGTTCCGCCGGGGCCGCCGGCGTCACCTCGGCGCGATCGTGCTTCAACGCGGCATGACCGGCGGCTATGATGCGGCGCATGAATCGAAATCTCTCTCCCGCGCTGGCGATTCTGGCCGCGACCCTTTCGCTTCTCACGACCGCCCCCGGCGAAGAAGCGCCGAAAATCGGCCGGTCCAAAGACGGCGTCATCGTTTCGACGGAGCAGTTGATTCGCCCCGCCGGCGTCGTGGTGGAATTTAACGGCCGGCCGGTGGATCTTGTGGTGGCGCCGGACGGAAAAAGCGTCTACGTCAAGGACAACCGCGGACTGGTCGTGATCGATCAGCCGACGTGGACCGTTCGGCAACAGATTCCCGTCGGCGGCGGATCGATGCACGGCATCGCCGTCTCCGGCGACGGTCGCGGCATCTACCTCACCACCGCCGGCGAGACGTTGTGGGAAGGTAAAGTGGCGGCGGACGCGCGCGTCTCCGAAGGCCGCAAAATACGCCTGCCGGGACCGGACGGAAAGGGAAGCTCTTACCCGTGCGGCGTCACGTTGACGCCCGATTCGGCGCATGCCGTCGTTTGCCTTTCCATCAACAACACCCTGGCCGTCGTCGATCTGAGCGCGGGAAAAGTCGAGAAGGAAATTCCCGTCGGCGTCGCTCCATATCACGCGGTTCTGTCGCCGGACGCAAAGACGGCGTATGTCTCCAACTGGGGCGGCCGTCGCGCCGGGGCCGGCGATAAAACGGGCCTGTCGGCGAAGACCAAAACAGTCATCGACGCCCGCGGAATCGGCGCCAGCGGAACGGTTTCAATCGTGGACATGGTCGCGCAGCGCGAAATTGCCCAGATCGAAACCGGGCTTCATCCGACTGACTTGTGCCTGAGCCGCGATAGCCGCACGCTCTTTGTCGCCAACGCCAATTCCGACACGGTCAGCGTGATCGACGTCGGCGCCCGTCGTGTGATTGAAACGATTCCCGTCCGGCCCGATCCGTCCCTTCCGTTTGGCAGCGCGCCCAATTCGCTGGCGCTGAGCGAGGATGGTGGGCGTCTATATGTCGCCAACGGCGGCAACAACGCCGTCGCGGTCGTCGACCGTCGCGGGCGACGGGACGCGAAGAGCGCGCTTGCCGGCTTTGTTCCCGCCGGTTGGTATCCCGGAGCCGTGGCGGTGCGCGACGGCCAGCTTTATGTCGCCAACGTGAAAGGCGTCGGATCACTGGCGAAAATCGCGCGAAAAGAACCGGGGCATTACGTCAAGGATTATCTCGGAACCGTCAGCAAGGTTGCGCTGCCGACGCCCGCCCAACTTGCGGCATATACGAAGCAGGCGCTGGCGGACGCGCGCGTGCACGAAGCGCTGGCGGCGTGGGAAAAGGCGCAGGCGCCGGAGAAACCGGCGCCGGCGCCGCAGCATGACGGCGAGCCGTCGGTCTTCGATCATGTCGTCTATATCATCAAGGAAAACCGCACGTACGATCAGGTGCTCGGCGACATGCCGCGAGGCAACGGCGATCCGAGCCTCTGCATCTTCGGCAAGTCGATTACGCCAAACCATCACGCCCTGGCCGAAGAATTCGTCCTGCTCGACAATTACTATTGCAACAGCGTGCTGAGCGCCGACGGCCACGCCTGGGCCACCGAGGCCAACGCGGGGGATTACTTCGAGAAAGCGTTCGGCGGGTTCACGCGCGTTTACTTTCAGGGCGATCCGCTCACCGCCAGTTCGTCGGGTTTTCTGTGGGACGCGGTCCTTTTGCACGGGCTGAGCTTTCGAAATTACGGCGAAAAGGATTTTCCCAAAACCGTTCCCGATTCTTCGTGGCTGGAAATGTACGACGACTGGACCAGCGGGAAAAAGAGCCTGCGGATGATCCACTCAAATAGTCTGCCGGCATTGGAGCCGTACAGCGCCCCCTACCCCGGCTGGAATCTCAAGATACCCGACGTCGTCCGCGCCGACATTTTTCTAAAGGAACTCGCCGCGTTTGAAAAGGCCGGGAACTGGCCGCGATTCATGATCGTCTATCTTCCCAGCGATCACACCAGCGGAACAATCCCCGGAACTCCCACGCCGCGGGCGATGCTGGCCGATAACGACCTGGCCCTGGGCCGGATCGTCGAAGGGATCAGCAAAAGCGCCTTTTGGCCGACGACCTGTATTTTCGCGATCGAGGACGACCCGCAGGCCGGGTTCGATCATGTGGACGGGCATCGATCGTTCTGTCTCGTTGCCAGCCCATACACGAAGCGCGGCCAAACGATCCACGCCTTTTATAACCAGACGTCGGTCCTGCACACGATGGAACGGATGATGGGCTTGTCGCCCATGACGCAATTCGATTCGATGGCGCCGGTAATGACCGACTGTTTTACCGATAAGCCCGACCTTCGGCCTTATGCGGCCAAGGCGAATCAAATCCCGCTGGACGAATTGAACGGCAAAGTCGCCGAACTCTCCGATTCCGCCGCACGCTGGGCCAAGGCGAGCGCAAAGCAGAATTTTGAGGAGCCGGACCGGGTGGACGACGACACGATGAATCGAATTCTGTGGTTCAGCGTGAAGGGGGAAACGGCCTATCCAAAAGAGTTCGCGGGAGCGCACGGAAAGGGACTGCCGGCGCTGCATCTAAAGCTGGATCGTAAAGTCGATTCCGACGACTAAAGCGTTTATCGCCCTCGCGCCGTACCGCGATCGTTCAAACGACGGTGAACGACGATCCGACGGCTGTCGCGACCTGCTCGCCGAGGGAAACCGACAGCAGAGGCAAATACGTCCCGGCCGGCAACGACGCGGTCTTGAAGCGAACCGCGAACGACTTGTGCTGGTGATGCGCGATCTTCGTCTTTTTCGTCAAGGTCGCGAGCGTCATTCCCGGCGTGGCGCCGTCGGTTGATTGGCTGAGCGTGAGATGGAGGGCGCCGACGGCGTCGGCGTCGCCGTTGTTGGTCACGGTCACCGCGATCATGCCCGATTGGCCGGCGTGGAGCGTCGCGGTTCGCATCGGCGCCGCCGAGACCACCAGCCCGCCGGATGCGGACGTCGGCGCCTGAACCGTCACCGTCTGCGGCGACGCGACAACGCTGATCTGGCCGGTCGGATCGACCACTTCGGCGATAAGGTAATAGTCGCCGGCCGGGAGATTCGCGGGCAGCGAATCAAGATGTTGCGTTACGATCGCGTGCTTGCCGTGATGCAGAGACAACTTCTTCGACACGGTCGAAATAAGAACTTCGCCGCCGTCCAGCGCGTTTTCCGTATTGGCGAAAACATTGACCGTATAGGCCCCGGCGAGATTGTCGCCATCGTCGGCGATAACGACGGGAATTGTCGCCTTGATCGGGTCGCCCGCGATCTCCCCGGCGGGCGCCACGACATGACCGAGCGAGGAAACGATCGTCGACGGCGCCTCCCCGACCGTAATGAGCAGCGTGCCGTGTACGGGATTCAACGTGTAATCGGCGGCGGCGAGCGTGTGCGGATCGACGGTGATCGGATAGGCGCCGGATGCGCTGGCGGCGTCGGCCGGGGTGGTGAGGATCGCTTTGCCGCTCACGACGGCGGCGGTATCGCCGTTGACGAAACCGGACAGGGTGTAGTCGAGCGGCGGATTGGCTCCTCCGGGCGCGCGGCGCTGGTCATCGGCGGTGACGTTCAGCGTCGCCGGGTTTACGGTGAGATTAACGTCGGCGGTTACGGTCGAGAAATCGGCGGCGTCGGCGGGAGTGAAGGTCACCGACAACGATTGCGCGCCGGCGTGGAAAACCGTACCGGCCGAGACGCTGTAGGCAAAGGCGCCGGGGATCGTCGCGGCGGCGTTCAACTGCGTGGCGCCAACCGCGTCGCCATAGGTGAGGGGCGCGGGCGTCGGCCATGTGATGACGGGCGTGGCCGGCGCGACGGCGAGGCTGACGCTGGCGCTGGCCGTGGCGTAGTCGGTGGTGTCGGCGGGGGTAAAGATCGACGAGAGCGTCTGCACGCCGGCGCCGAGCACCGCGCCCGCCGGGACGCTGTAGGCGAAGGTTCCGGGAATATCCGCGCCGGCGTTTAATTCAGTGGCGTCGAGCGCTTGGCCATAGACGATCGGCGCTGGAACCGGCCAGGTAATCGTCGCCGCCCACTTGGCGACGACGAGATCGACGGTGGCGGCGGCGGTGGTGTAATCGGTCGAGTCGGCGGGGTTGAAGATCACCGAAATCGCCTGGGTTCCGGGATGAAGCACGGCGCCGGCGCCAACGCTGTAGGCGAAGGTTCCGTCGGTGTTGGCGCTGGCGTTGAGCTGCGTGTCGCTCAGCGCGGCGCCATAGAAAATGGGCGACGGCGCCGGCCAGGTGATCGTCGGCGTCGCCTGTGCGACGACGAGGTTGACGCTTGCCGTGGCCGGGTTGTATTGGGCCGGATTGGACGGGCTAAAGGTGGCGGAAAGCGTATGCGTTCCTGCGGCAAGCACCGCGCCGGCCGCGACGCTGTACGTAAAGCTGCCGGCGACGTTGGCGGCGGCGTTTAACTGCGTCGCGGTCAGCGGAATGCCATATGTGATCGACGCCGGCGTGGGCCAGGTGATCACCGGCGTGGGCAACGCCGGCGACGAAACGATCAGATTAACACTGGCGGTGGCGGTCGTGTAGTCAACGGCGTCGGCGGGGACAAAATTCACCGACAACGATTGCACGCCCGCGCCAAGGTTTGTGGCGGCCGAGGGGCTGTAGACAAACGTACCGGCGACGTTTGCGGTGGCGTTCAGTTGTGTCGCCCCGAGGGGGGCGCCGGAGGTAATCGGCGCCGGGACGGGCCACGTAATCACCGGCTTTGCCTGCGTGACCACCAGATTGACCGTCGCGAACGCACTCGTGTAGTCGAGCGGGTTGGCCGGGGTAAAGACGACCGACAACGCCTGCGTGCCGACCCCTGGCGCCGTGCCCGCGCGAGCGCTGTAGCTGAATGTTCCGGGGACGGGGGTACTCGCGTTCAACTGTGCGGCGCCCAGGGGCGTTCCAAAGGTGATCGGCGCGGGGACGGTCCAGGTCAGGGCCGGCGTCGCCTTGTTGACCACGAGCGTCACGTTCGCGGCGGCCGTCGTGTAGTCGGTCGAATCGGTGGGATTAAAAGTCACCAACAGTTGCGGTGTGCCCGGATTGAAAACCGTGCCGGCGGGGTAGTTGTAACTGAACGTGCCGGGCACGCTCGACGTGGCGTTTAATTGCGTGGCGGTCAGCGCGGTCCCGTAAGAAATGGGCGCCGGGGCGGACCATGTCAGCGTCGGCGTCACCTGGGCGACGGCGAGATTAACGCTCGCGGTGGCGGCGGCGTAATCGGTGGTGTCGGTCGGCGTGAAATTCGCCGTCAGTTTCTGCGACCCGGCCGAGAGCACCATCCCCGCCGCGACGCTGTAGCTGATCGATCCCGGCACGTTCGCGACGGCGTCCAATTGCGTCGCGGTAACGGCGGTCCCGTAAACGATCGGCGCCGGGACGGCCCAACTCAGCACCGGGGTCGCTTGATTGACGACAAAATTAACGCTCGCGGCCGCGGTCGTGTAGTCGATCGGATCCGCCGGAGTAAACGTGACCGACAGCGACAATGTCCCGGGATGAAAGACCGCGCCGGCGGCGAAGTTGTAGCTGAAGGTTCCGGGAACATTCGCGTTGGCGTTCAACTGCGTGCCGCTCAGGGCGACGCCGTAGCTGACCGGCGCCGGCGTGGGCCAGTTGAGCGTTGGCGCGGATTTGGCGACAACGAGAGTGACGCTCGCGGTCGCCGATAGGTAATCGGCGGTGTCGGTTGGGGTGAAGGTCGCCGACAGCGGCTGTGTGCCGGGATGGAACAGCGTACCGGCGGGGAAGTTGTAGTTGAAATTTCCCGGAACGTTCGCGATTGCGTTTAACTGCGTGCCGCTTAGCGCGGTTCCGTAGAAGATGGGCGCCGGCGTAGCCCAGCTCAACGCCGGCGTGGCTTTGTTGACGATGAGATTGACGTACGCGGCCGCCGGGGCGTAATCGGTCGAGTCGGCCGGGGTGAAACTCGCCGACAACGGTTGTGTGCCGGCGGATAAAACCTTCCCCAGCGGTAGGTTGTAGCTGAAGGCGCCGGGCACGTTCGCGCTGGCGTTGAGCTGCGTGCCGGTCAACGGGGCGCCATAGGTGATAGGCGCCGGCGTCGCCCACGTCAGAGCCGGCGTCGCCCGGTTGACAAGAAGATCAACCGTCGCGGTAACCCCCGACGCGTAATCGGTTGCGTCGGTCGGCGTAAAAGCGACCACCAGCGGCTGTAATCCGGCGGAAAGGATCTTTCCCGGCGGAACGCTATAGCTGAATGATCCCGGAACGCTCGCGCCGGCGTTCAACTGCGTCCCGCTCACGGCGGTTCCGTAGATGATCGGCGCCGGCACGGCCCACGTCAAAACCGGCGTCGCCTTGTTGACGACCAGGCCGACGCTCGCGCTGGCCGTGATGTAGTCGGTTCCGTCGGTGGGCGTAAATGTAACGGCGAGCGTTTGGGCGCCCGGATGAAGGACCGCACCGGCGGGAAAGTTGTAGCTGAACGTTCCGGGGACATTCGCGCTGGCGTTCAATTGAGCGGCGCTCAGGGCGACGCCATAAGTAATGGCCGCCGGTGCGGGCCAATTCAAAGCCGGGGCGGCTTTGGCGACGACGAGATTGACGCTCGCGGTCGCCGCGGCGTAGTCGGTGGTGTCGGTTGGGGAAAACGTCGCCGACAGCGCGTGCGTGCCGGGATGAAATACGGTTCCGAGGGAGAAGTTGTAACTGAAACTCCCCGGCACGTTTGCGGTGGCGTCCAATTGGGTGGCGCTGAGCGCGGTTCCATAGAAAATGGCCGCGGGGGTCGGCCAGGTCAACGCCAGTGTCGCCTTGCTGACGACGAGATTGACGTTTGCGGAAACGGTTGCGTAGTCGGTCGAGTTCGTGGGCGTAAACGTGACGGACAACGTATGCGAGCCGGCCGAAAGGATCGTGCCCGCGGCGGCGCTGTAGTTAAAGGTTCCCGGAACACTGGCGGTGGCGTCTAATTGAGCCGCGCCGAGCGCCGTTCCGTAGGCGATGGACGCCGGCGCCGGCCAGGTAAGCGTCGGGGTCGCCTTGTTGATCACGAGGTTGACGCTACCAAGAACCGTATTGTAGTCGGTGTCGTCGGCGGGGGTAAACGCCACGACAAGCGATTGCACGCCCGCCGGGAGCACCGTGCCCGGCGAAACGCTATAGCTGAACGATCCGGGAACGTTCGCGGTGGCTTTCAGCTGCGTGCCGCTTAAGGCGGTTCCATAGGTGATCGGCGCCGGGGTGGCCCAGGCAATGACCGGATTGGCCTTCTTGATGACGAGATTCACATCGACGATGGCCGTGGTGTAGTCGGTGGCGTCGGTGGGGGTAAACTGCACCGCCAGGGGTTCCGACCCGGCGGGGAGAATCGTTCCGACCGGAACGAAATATTGAAAGGCGCCGGGGACATTCGCGGAGGCGTTAAGCTGGGTGTTGCTGATGGGCGTGCCGTAGGTGATGGCGGCGGGAGTCGCCCAGGAGACGCTGGGTACGGCCTGTTCGACGTTCTGCTGGATCGCCGCGGCGGTGCTGGCGGCGAAGCTTCCGCCGCCGCCGTAGACGGCGGTAATCGCGTGCGAGCCGGCGTGGACCGTTGAGGTGGAATAGGTGGCGGTTTTTCCGGCGAGGGTCACCGGAGATCCGACCTTGGCGCCGTCGATTTCAAACTGCACCGAACCGGTGGGAGTTCCGCTTGCGGTGCTCACCGTGGCGGTAAAGGTGACGGATTGGCCGTACGTGGAATCGCCGTCGCTGGTTTTGACGGCGGTCGTCGTGGAAGCCGTCGCCGCCCGCACCACGACGGCGATGGCCGCGTCTTCCTCCGCCATCGCCGCCGACTCAAAATGCGGCGCTGCTGCCGAAAGAAGGCGTCTGTGCTCAAGCGACTCCGCGAAAAAAGCGGCCACCGTTTGTTTCCTCGTCGCTAGCCCGAATAATCCAAACCACCGCCGGCAGAAAGACATTCAAATCTCCGCAAGGATCGCGCGCAGCGATTCAACCGCTTGTCTTTCGAAAGACGCCCGTTTTTTTCAATTTATTGGCGCGTAGCGCGTTGCAATCTGCGCGACGCCAGCATGAAACGCGCCTCAACGGGCGCGAAAATTCACCCGGAACCTCTCATGGAAAGGATTATAACAACAGTTCAAAATCGACCAATCGACTTCGGCGGTAATTTTATTTTTATCTTGTGGAGCGCGATCGCCGCTTCTCATGGGGTTCATGCGACGCCACCGCGATTTCACGTTGACCAAGAAGGTCTCGAACTGCCGCCGGCGGATTTTCTAACTTACAACCCTCTTTAATCTACTGTAACGTCTGTCACGACATAGGGTCGCCGAAGCGGCCTCGTCGGCAAACGGGGCAAGACGGCGCCGCTAACTTTACATAAGCGAGATGTTTTACATCAATCGAACGAAAATCACCTCGGCCATTAAGACAGCCGACCATCTCCTGCGGTCTCACCTTCTTGGCGACGGGAAAAGCACGACAAGCCCCGCGCCGGTCGATGAACAGCCGCTGCGCGGCGAAATGTTCAGCGTCAGCCAACTCGATCAACACGCAAGATCACTTTCGACCTGGCATGAAGTGCAAGGAGGCGGGGGTCGCGACCGTCTGCTGGCTCGACTGACGGACAATGAGGCGGTGCTCGGCCGGGCGTATGAGCTGCTCTCGGAAGCCGTGAAACTGGGCCGGCGGGTCACCCCGGCGGCGGAATGGTTCCTGGATAATTTCCACCTGGTGGAAGAGCAAATCCGCACCGCCCGCCGCCATCTTCCGCGCGGCTATAGCCGGGAGCTGCCGCTGCTGACCAAAGGCCCGTCGGCTGGATTTCCGCGCGTCTACGGCATCGCCCTGGAGATGATCTCTCATGTCGATGGACGCATCGACATCGACAGCCTGCGGAGCTTTGTGGCCTCGTATCAGGCGCAAACGCCGTTGCGGCTGGGCGAGCTTTGGGCCATCCCGATCATGCTTCGATTGGCGCTGCTGGAAAACCTGCGCCGCGTCGTGGCGTTCGTGGTGTCCGGCCGCGAGGACCGTGAGCGCGCCGGCTATTGGATCGAACGGATGCTTGACGCTGCCGCGAAAGAGCCCGGCAGCGTGGTGATGGTGCTGGCGGAGATGGCCAAGGAACGCCCGGCGCTGACCGTCGCATTCGTTTCGGAATTCGCCAGCCGGATGCAGGGCCAATCGACCGCGATGGTGATTCCCATCACCTGGCTCGAACAGCGGCTTGGCGAACTCGGGCAGACCATCGAAGGAATCTTTCGCCAGGCAAGCCAAAACCAGGCGGCCGATCAACTGTCGATCGGAAACAGCATCGGAAGCCTGCGCCTGCTCGGCGCCACCGATTGGAAGAACTTCGTCGAGGCGATGAGCCGCGTCGAGAAAGCGCTGGCAACCGATCCGGCCGGCGTTTATCCGACGATGGACTTCGCGACGCGCGACCGCTATCGGCATGCGGTGGAAGAAATCGCCCGGCAAAGTCCCCTCACCGAAGAAGCCGTCGCCGCCAGCGCGATCGAATTGTCGAAAAACGCCGTCGAGCGAGGCGTTCGCCACGGCGCGCATAACGATCGACACGCCGCGCAGATGCCCCACGTAGGATACTTTTTGATCGGCCATGGCCGCCCCGTTCTGGAGAAGACGACCGGCATGAGCCTGTCACTGCGCCAGTGGATCAATCGCCACGCGGAAAAGTTTCCTCTTGGAATATACGTCGGCTCGATCCTCGCCACGACCGGACTCCTCACCGGGCTTCTTCTGTGGTGGTACGGACGCCATGGGATGTCGCCCGTCGGGCTGGTTTTTTTTGGCCTCCTGCTGGCGGTCTGCGTCAGTCATCTTGCCCTCTCGCTGATCCAGTGGGGGGCGACGTCGCTGATCCATCCGCGCCTTCTGCCCCGGCTGGACTATACCGGCGGCATTCCGGCCGTTTCGCGCACGGTCGTCGCCGTGCCTTGCATGCTGATCGACGCCGCCGAGATCGACGATCTGCTTGACGGGTTGGAGGTTCGATTTCTGGCCAATCGCGACGAGAACGTTTCGTTCGTGCTTTTGAGCGACTTTCGCGACGCGGCGCAAGAGCACATGCCGCAGGACGCAACACTGATTCAAAGGGCGGGCGAGGGCATCGCGGCTTTGAACGCGAAATATTCGGCCGGCGGGAAGGCCGACGCCGGCGCGTTGGACGCCGGTCGATCGGGCAACGCCGCCGGCGCGGACGGAAGCTTCCTTCTGTATCATCGCAATCGTCGATGGAACGCGCAGGAAGGCGTCTGGATGGGATGGGAGCGCAAGCGCGGCAAGCTCGAGCAGTTCAACGCCGCCCTTCGCGGAAACACCGGCGGGTTCGACGTCATCGTCGGTCCCGTCAAGCGTCTTGCCGACGCCCGTTATGTCATCACCCTCGACAGCGACACCGACTTGCCGCGCGATACCGCCCATCAACTGGCCGCCGTCATGAGCCATCCGCTCAATCGGCCCTACTACGACGCGAAAATCGGACGGATCACCGAAGGGTACGGCATTCTTCAACCGCGCGTCGGCATCAGCATGCCCAGCGCCGCCAAGTCGCTTTTCTCGCGCTTGTTTTCCGGCGAGCCGGGCATCGATCCCTATACGCGCGCCGTCTCCGACGTCTATCAGGATATCTTTTGCGAAGGATCGTTCGTCGGCAAAGGCATCTACGACATCGACGCGCTTCAACACGCGATCGCCGGGCGGTTTCCGGAAAATCGCGTGTTGAGCCACGACCTTCTCGAAGGCGCGTACGCGCGCGCGGGCCTGGTGAGCGACCTGACGTTGTTCGAGGATTTCCCGTCGGCGTATCCGGTCGACGTGAGCCGCCGATATCGCTGGATTCGCGGCGACTGGCAGATCGCGCCGTGGCTGCTTTCGCGCGTTCCCACCGCCGACGGCGCGTTGGTCCCCAACCCGCTCTCGGGACTGTCGCGCTTGAAGATTTTCGATAATCTGCGGCGAAGCCTGGTTCCGATCGCCCTCGCGGCGCTTCTGCTCGCCGGCTGGTTTTTTTCCGGGGCGGCGGTGGTCTCAACCCTGGTCGTCTTCGGAATCCTGCTGCTGCCGGCGATCCTGACGCGGGCCGCGGAACTCGCGCGCCGCCGTCAGGATTTATCCATGGTTCATCACGGCCGGCTGGTCCTTGGTGGATTGGTCCGGCAAGTACTGCAGGAAGCGTTCACCCTCGGCTCTCTCCCCTATGACGCCCTAATCAGCGGCGAAGCCATCGTCCGCACGGCCAACCGCCTGCTCTTTACCCGCCAAAAACTCCTGGAATGGCGAACCGCCCGCGACGCCCAGCGCAGCGCCCGGATCGGCCTGGGCGGATATTACGCTTCGATGTGGATTCTCCCCGCCGTCGCGGTGCTGGCTTTGCTCGCGCTGGGGTGGCATCAACCGGCATCGCTGCTCGTGGCCGGGCCGATCCTGCTTCTTTGGTTCTTGGCGCCGGCGATCGCCTCGCGCCTCAGCCAGCCGATCCGGCGCAAGCCGCCGCGATTGAATAAGGAGGACTACGCCTTCCTCGACATGATCGCCCGGCGCACATGGAAATTTTTCGAGCGCTTCGTCGGTCCCGAAGATCACTATTTGCCCCCCGACAATTTTCAGGAAAACCCCCCGCGCGGAATCGCCCATCGCACGTCGCCGACGAATATCGGCCTCTCGCTGCTGGCCAACCTCGCCGCTTACGATTTCAAATATATCGCCGTCGACGTCCTCATCGAACGGACCACGCGCACGATCGACACGCTGGACAAGCTCCAGCGCTTTCGCGGCCACTTTTATAATTGGTACGACACGCAGACGCTCGAACCCCTGCGGCCGCACTATATCTCGACCGTCGACAGCGGAAATCTCGCCGGCCATCTGATCACCCTCGCCGCCGGTTTCGATATACTTGCCGACGAATGGCTCGCCCGCCTGCGCGCCGCGCAGACCGCGGCTAGCGATAGCGATTCACAGCAAATATCCGAGTTGCGCCAATTGGCCGTCCGCTGCCGGGAATATTCCGACATCGACTATTCGTTTCTTTACGACAAGGAACGCCAGCTTCTGTCCATCGGCTACGACGTCGACAAACGGCATCTCGACGCCAGCTTTTACGATCTGCTGGCGTCGGAGGCGCGCCTCGCGAGTTTCGTCGCCATTTCGCAGGGAAGGCTCCCGCAGGACCATTGGTTTCGGCTCGGCCGCGTGCTGACCACCGCGGGGCGTCGGCCGGCGTTGTTGTCGTGGAGCGGGTCGATGTTCGAGTACCTGATGCCGATGCTCGTCATGCCGACCTTCGACAACACGCTTCTCGACGAAACCTGCCGGGCCGCGGTCAAACGACAAGTGCAGTACGGGCGCCAGCGGAACGTGCCGTGGGGCATTTCCGAATCCGGCTACTCAAAGACCGACGCTCATCTGAACTATCAATATCTTGCCTTTGGCGTGCCTGGGCTTGGATTTAAGCGCGGCCTGGCGGACGACCTGGTCATCGCCCCTTACGCGACCGCCCTGGCGTTGATGGTCGATCCAAAGGGGGCGTGCGCCAACCTGCGGCGGCTGGCGCATGACCAACGCCTGGGCGAGTACGGTTTCTACGAGGCGATCGATTACACCCCTACCCGCCTGGCGCCGGGACAGTCAAGCGCCGTCGTGCGATCGTTCATGGCCCATCATCAAGGAATGTCGTTTCTGTCGCTGGCGTATCTGTTGCTCGATCGCCCGATGCAACGGCGATTTACCTCCGACCCGTCGTTTCGCGCGACCGAACTGCTTCTTCAGGAACGGGTGCCGCGCACGTCCTGGATCTTCCCCCACCCCGCCGAAGTTTCCGCCGCCCGAAATCTCGCTCCCGATCCGGGCCCCACCTATCGAATCTTCACCACCCCCAACACGCCCACGCCCGAGGTTCACCTGCTTTCCAACGGCAGATACCATGTCGCCGTGACGGCGGCGGGCAGCGGCTACAGCCGGTGGCGCGATCTTTCCGTCACGCGCTGGCGCGACGATACCACGCGCGATTGCTGGGGAACGTTTTGTTATCTGCGCGACGTCGAAAGCGGCGAGTTCTGGTCGGCCACCCATCAGCCGACGCTTCGCCAGCCGTTGTCTTACGAAGCGATCTACTCCCACGGCCGCGCCGAATTTCGCCGCCGCGACGGCGACATCGAAACGCACGTGGAAATCGCCGTTTCCCCCGAAGACGACGTCGAAATGCGTCAAATCAGCGTCGCCAATCGCGGGCGCGTGCCGCGCCAAATCGAATTCACCAGTTTCGCCGAGGTGGTTCTCGCCCCCGCCGCGTCGGACGCGGCGCACCCGGCGTTCAGCAATTTGTTCGTGCAGACGCAGATTCTTCGCGAACGGCGGGCGATCATCTGCACGCGCCGCCCCCGCTCGGCCGACGAAAAGCCCCCGTCGATGATCCACCTGATGACCGTGCACGGCGAAGCCGCCGGCAAGGCATCCTACGAAACCGCCCGCGCCGACTTCATCGGCCGCGGCCGCACCATCGCCGATCCCGCCGCCATGCACCGCCATACCCTCGGCGACAGCGAAGGGTCCGTACTCGATCCGATCGTCGCCATCCGCACGAGCGTCACGCTGGCGCCGGACGAAACCATCCGCATGCACATGGTGACCGGCGTCGCCGAGACCCGCGAGGGCGCGCTGGCCTTGATCGAAAAGTACCATGACCCGCACCTTGCCAGCCGAGTCTTGGAGCTCGCCTGGACGCACAGCCTGGTCGTGATCCGCCAACTCGACGCCCCCGAAACCGAAACCCGGCTGTACGGGCGGCTGGCCAGCGCGATTCTGTATCCCAACGCCCTGCTTCGCGCGCCCGCCAGCGTTATCGCCCGCAACCGCCGGGGACAATCGGGCCTCTGGGGATTTGGAATCTCCGGCGACCTTCCGATCGTTCTCGTGCGAATCGGCGACGTGAATCAAATCAACCTTGTCCGCCAGCTTGTGCAGGCGCATGCCTACTGGCGGATCAAAGGGCTGTCGGTCGATTTGGTGATCTGGAACGAGGATCAGTCGGTCTATCGCCAGGCGCTTCAGGAGCAAATCACGGCGGTCGTCGTTTCGCGAAACGAAGGGGGAACGATCGACAAGCCGGGCGGGATATTTATCCGCCGCGTCGAGCAGATGACCGAGGAAGACAAGGTGCTTATGCAGGCCGTCGCCCGCATTATCCTCAGCGACACCGCCGGCACGCTTGCCCAGCAGATCGAACGCCGCGCTCGGCTTGAGCCGGCGATGCCGCGCCTTGGTCCGCTGCGCCTGCGCCGCCAGGAATTTCCGGTGGCGGCGGAAGTGACGCGGCGCGATCTGGCGGCCTTCAACGGCATCGGCGGCTTTACCAAGGACGGCCACGAATACATCATCACCACCACCGCCGAGTCCCCCACGCCCGCGCCGTGGGTCAATGTTCTGGCCAATCCATGGTTCGGAACCGTCGTCAGCGAAAGCGGGACCGCCTACACCTGGTGCGAAAACGCCCACTCCTATCGCCTGACGCCCTGGAACAACGATCCCGTCGGAGACTTCGGCGGCGAAGCCTTCTACGTTCGCGACGAAGACGCCGGCCGGTTCTGGTCGCCCTGCCCTCTGCCGGCGCGCGGATCCATGCCCTACACCACGCGCCACGGCTTTGGCTATAGCATCTTCGAATATGCCGAGGGGGGAATCGCCACCGAAATGTACACCTATGTGGCGACCGACGCCCCGGTGAAGTTTGTCGTCATCAAAATTCGCAACGCTTCGGGAAAACCGCGGCGGTTATCCATCACCAGCTTCTTTGAGCTGGTACTGGGCGACCAGCGGTCGACCAACAGCCCGCATGTCACCACCGAAATCGATCCCAAGACCGGCGCCCTGCTTGGCCGCAACTCCTACAGCGGCGAATTCGGCGATCGCGTCGCGTTCCTCGAAAGCAGCGAGCCGCAGCGCACCGTCACCGGCGACCGCGGCGAATTTCTCGGCCGCAACGGCGCCCCCGACAGCCCCGACTGCATGACCCGGGCTCGCCTTTCCGGGCGCGTCGGCGCGGCGCTCGATCCGTGCGCCGCGATGCAGGTCGCGTTCGATCTGTCCGAAGGGCAGGAAAAAGATATCGCCTTCATTTTCGGCTCCGGCCGGGATCTGGCCGATACGCGCGATCTCATCGGGCGCTTCCGCGGAACCGGCGCCGCCCGAGCGGCGCTGGAAGGCGTCTGGGGATACTGGAACTACACGCTCGGCGCCGTCAACGTCGATACGCCCGACCCATCGCTGAACTTTCTCGCCAACGGGTGGCTTGTTTACCAGGTGCTTGCCTGCCGGATGTGGGGCCGCAGCGGATTCTACCAATCGGGCGGCGCCTACGGTTTTCGCGATCAGCTCCAGGACGCCATGGCTCTTGTCCATTCCCAGCCGACCATCTTGCGCGAACAGCTTCTGCGATCGGCCGCACGCCAGTTCCGCGCGGGCGACGTGCAACATTGGTGGCATCCCCCCGCCGGACGCGGCGTGAGAACGCATATCTCCGATGACTATCTCTGGCTTCCCTTCGCGGCTTGCCGCTACATCGCCGCCCTCGGCGATACCGGCGTGCTGGACGAAAAAATATTCTTCCTCGACGCCCGCCCCGTCCGTCCCGACGAAGAAAGCTACTATGACCTGCCGACTCGCTCCGATGAATCCGCCACGCTCTACGAACATTGCGTCCGCGCCATCAAACATGGCCTGCGCTTCGGCGCCCATGGCCTGCCCCTCATGGGCGGCGGCGACTGGAACGACGGCATGAATCTCGTCGGCGAAAAAGGACGCGGCGAAAGCGTCTGGCTCGCCTTTTTCCTCTACGACGTGCTCGTGCAGTTCCTCCCGCTCGCCCTGCAAAGAAACGATACGATATTCGCCGACCTATGCAGATCAGCCGCCGGGCAACTGCAAGACAATATCGAGAAAAACGCCTGGGACGGATCGTGGTATCGGCGAGCCTACTTCGACGACGGCCAGCCCCTCGGATCGTCGGCGAATCCCGAATGCCAGATCGACGCCCTCCCGCAAAGCTGGTCTGTTCTCTCCAAGGCCGGGGATCCGGCACGCTCGAAACAGGCGCTCGATTCGCTGGACAGCCGATTGGTCCGGCGCGATATCGGCGTCATCCAGCTATTCGATCCGCCCTTCGACAAATCGCCGATGAATCCCGGCTATATCAAAGGCTACGTTCCCGGCGTTCGCGAAAACGGCGGGCAATATACCCACGCCGCCGTCTGGACTGTCATGGCTTTCGCCGAGGCCGGCGATCGCGTGCGGGCATGGGAACTGTTCAATCTGATCAATCCCGTGCGCCACGGCGATACCCGCGCCACGATCGCGACTTACAAGGTAGAGCCGTACGTCGTCGCCGCCGACGTCTATACCAATCCCCAGCACGTCGGACGCGGCGGATGGACCTGGTACACCGGATCGGCCGGCTGGATGTACCGCCTGATTACCGAGTCGCTCCTGGGCCTGCGCCTGGAGGTCAACAAGTTGCGCTTCGCCCCATGCCTGCCCAAGAGCTGGGATGGCTACATCATCCATTACCGCTACCACGCCACCGTGTACCACATCCGTTTTCGCAACGGAGGCAACGGCAAATCCGTCGCCCGCGTAATCGCCGACGGCGCCGAGCAGGCGGATCGCATGCTGACCCTCTACGACGACCACCGCGAGCATCATGTGCAGGTGGATATTGAATGAGCGACGCCGATCGTTTTGCCATCCTGTCAGTTGCAGGGATTGACGACGATCACATAACCGCTCGTGAACGGAAATTTCCGCGATCTGTCCTCGTACATCTGTCCTCGTACGTCTGGCTGGAGCACGCCGAGACTATGGCGGCAATTAAGTAGGGGCTTGCGATGAAGGCTAAATCGTATCAAGCGGCGGTCGTGGAAATCGGTGGAAAGATGAAACGAAGCCCTCACGAAACCTTCGCCGCCCGGCGGGCCGGCTCGAGCACCACGCCCAGATTCCGGAACTTTTCGTATCGGCGTTCCAGCAAGCTTTCCATCTTCGTGCGTTTGACCTGAGAATCGAGATTTCGAAGCGTTTTCGCGATGTACTGTCCCAATGTATGGGCGGCGGTGTGCGGGTCGCGATGAGCGCCGCCGAGCGGCTCGGGAATGATCGCGTCAATCACGTCGAACTGCATGAGATGCTTGCTTGTGAGTTTGAGACTTTCGGCCAATTCCGATGCTTTTTCGTTTCCCTTGAACAAAATGGACGAGCAGGCTTCGGGGGAAATGACCGAATACCAGGCGAATTCCATCATAGCCACGCGATCGGCCACGCCGATTCCCAGCGCCCCTCCCGAACCCCCTTCGCCGGTCACGATGCTGATGATCGGCGTCTTAAGACGGCTCATTTCCATTAGGTTGCGGGCAATGCTTTCGGCCTGGCCCCGTTCCTCGGCGCCGATGCCGGGGTAGGCGCCGGGCGTGTCGATCAGGGTGACGACGGGAAGCGAGAATTTTTCCGCCAGTTTCATGCAGCGCAGCGCCTTGCGATACCCTTCGGGATGGGCCAGGCCAAACGAACACTTGATCTTTTCCTTGGTGTCGCGGCCCTTGTGATGGCCGATGAGCATCACTTTATGACCGCCAAGCCGGGCGAGGCCGCAGATGATGGCCGGGTCGTCGCCGAAATGACGATCGCCATGCAATTCGCGAAACTCCCGGCAGATCATTTCCGCGTAATCCTTAAACAAGGGCCGCTGCGGATGCCGAGCCACCTGCACGGTTTCCCATGCGGTTAGATTCTGGAAGGTTTTGCGAAGCAGCGACGTGTACTGGGCGCGTAACAGGCGAATTTCCTTGGAATAATCGACCTGCTTTTGAATTTCCATCGCCTCCAGTTCGTGAATCTGCTGTTCGAGCCGGGCGACTGGTTTTTCAAAATCCAGAACATGGCGAACAACGGCCTTGCCGGCGCCCGACGCCGATCCAATTTGAGTTGGCGACAGGGTGTTCAACGGCGTTTCGTCCTCGGCCATAGCGCGAATCCTTCTTAATCGATCCTTGATTACAGGCCGGTAGCGTAAGCGACTATCCGACTCGCATCAAGCACGGCCCGCTTGGACCGCCGTCGTCGCACGACACAAACCCGTTCCGCGATGACCATTCCGGCTGGACAATCCGCCTCGAATCGCGGAAAACAAAGCTCAACCGCGGCGTCTCCCGGAGTTCGCTTGCGCAACGCGCGCCGAACGGAAACCGGAGAAACTCGCGTTCACCGGTGTTATCGGACTATGCAACCAAAGTGCATCAGCATATTGGGGGTCGGCCTGCTTGGCGGATCGATCGGCTTGGCGGCGCGGTCGCGCTGGGCAGGCTGTCGCGTGATTGGATATGGGCATCGCCGCTCGACGCTCGATCAGGCCGTGGCAATGGGCGCGCTGGACGAAGGACACGAGCGGCTTTCGCCGGCGGTTGACGGCGCGGATCTGGTCATCCTATGTACGCCGGTCGGATTATTCCGCCCGTTGATGGCCGATCTGGCGAATCATCTCGATCCGAAATCGGTCGTCACCGACGTCGGCAGCACAAAACGAAGCATCGTCAAGGCGGCGGAAGAATTGCTTCCCGCCCCCGAGCGCTTTGTCGCCAGTCATCCCATGGCCGGCAGCGAAAAAAGAGGCGTGCAATATGCCCGCGCCGATCTTTACGACGGCGCCTTGTGCATCATTACGCCGACGTCTCACACGGCGCCGGCCGCGCTGGAAACAGTGGAGGATTTTTGGCGGACGCTGGGGATGCGGACGTGCCGATTGTCGCCGTCGGAGCACGATCGGCGTCTGGCGGACGTCAGCCACCTGCCGCACGTGCTGGCCGCGGCGCTCGTGGCCATGCAGGATAAGAATTCGTTCGCCCTCAGCGGCAAAGGCTTTCTGGACATGACCCGCATCGCCGGCGGCGACGGCGCGCTGTGGCGCGACATCCTTTTGGACAACCGCGACAACGTCCGAAAAAGCATTCACAACCTTCAGCATCAGCTCGATCGGCTCCTGACGCTGATGGACGCCAGCCAACACGAAGCCCTCCGCGAATGGCTGGATCAGATCGCGGTCCGCCGGCAACAGATCATCGACGCCAGACCGCGATGAAATCCCAAATCTGAAATCCAGAATCAAATTCGCAAGTGTTGTAACAGGGAACTCGCCGGCGACTCATTCCTCATCGCTCCCTGGCTCTTTTGGCCAAAAAGGAAGAGCGACAAAACCGAAAGAGGATAACTGCGCCATTTTTCCCGCGAGCACTTTTCACGGAGGCGCAATGCGACGCGCTGAAACGGGCGCCGATGATCAAGACGTTTGAATTTTCGACATGGAAGAGGATGGTAGTTCCGCAGGCGCCGACGCGGTCCGACCGAGAACGGACGGACGTGGCTTAAATCCGCGAAAACAAAAACTTCATTGCGCCGCTTCCAGGATCGGCTTCAGTCCCAAACCCAGATAGTCCAATACGTCCTGCGGCTCTCGTCCGCTCTTGGGAAGCTGATGCACATATAGACTGTCCAATTTTACCGCGGCGCCGGCTTGAGCGATGGCCATCGCGATCTCGACGTCCAGACCGCCCGAGTAATTGTCTTCGACCGTGACGATTTTGCCGCCGTTCTTCTGGGCGATTTCGAGTATGCCCTTGGTTTGCAGCGGCAGACTATACGCATCGATCACGGTCGCCTTCTTGCCGCTCTTGGCCAATTCGTCGGCGGCTTTCAAACACTCATGCACCATGTAGCCGGCGCTGACGTAAACGATGTCTTTGCCTTCACGGAGGACTTTGTATCCGCCCACTTCGAACCGCTCTTCGGGCTTATAGAGATTCTTGGTTTCGGCCCGAAGCGCGCGCTGATAGCAGGCGCCATCCAGGTTGGCCATCAGTTCGGTGATCTTGTAGCAGCTGACCGCGTCGGCGGGGAAAAAGTAGCTAACCGCGGGACGGCCGTTGAAGTTGGTCGTGTGGCAGAAGCTACGGAAAAACGCGACGTCCGGCAACGACATCTGGCTGGGCCCGTCGGCGGCCAACGTAACGCCGGCGTGGGTGCCGGTGATCTTGATGTTGGCGCCGCTGATGATCGCCATCTCGACTTGGTCATAGGCGCGGACGACGAACTTGGCGAAAGTGGAGCAAAACGGAATTTTGCCCGCCGCGCTGGCGCCGGCCGCGACGCTGATCATATTCTGCTCGGCGATTTTGCATTCCAGATACTGAGCCGGGAATTTCTTGGCGAACCACTCGGCGTGCGTGGAATTTTTCACGTCGGCGTCAAGGCCGATGACCCGTTTGTCGGCGTTCCCGAGCGACACGAGCGCCGCGCCGTACGCCTTGCGCGGCGCGATCGGCTTTCCCGCCGCCAGATCTTTTTCCATGCCGACCATCGCCAGACCCTCGGCATACGGCGCCGCCTTGATCGGCTTTCCCGGCGGGTTCATCGGGTCGGGCTTGGGAGCCGGTATTTTCAATTCGTCGCCGACCACCACGTCGAACGCGCCCATGTCTTTCAATGTTTTATCGAGTTCGCCGAGAATCTCCTTCAGATGATCCTTCTTCACCGGCGTGCCGTGCTTGCCCATTCCCTGCTCGCCGAACGCGCCCCAACCTTTGACCGTGCGGGCGACGATCGCCAGCGGGCGGTTGCCGTTTTTCACGACGTTTAGTTCCTGCAGCGCCTTGGATATTTCCAGCGGATCGTGCCCGTCAATGACGCGCACGATAAAGCCATAGGCTTTGCACTTCTCGGCGATTCCCTGAAAACTCTGCTGCGGGCTGACCCAGTCGCTTTGCGCCAGTTCGTTGCAGTTGAAGATCGGGATGACATTGGTGAGGGCGTGATCGACGATAAAATCCGCCGCCTCCCATATCTGGCCTTCGCGCGCTTCGCCGTCGCCGATGATGCAATAGATGTTGCGGTCAAGGTGATCCATGCGCGCCGCCGCGCCGAGCCCCGCCGCCACGCTGAGGCCTTGCCCGAGCGATCCGGTCGCCGCGTCGGCGAAGGGAAACCCGCACTGCGGGTTCGGATGACCGTCGATCGGGCTGTCGATCGCCCGGAGCGTCATGGCGTCTTCCCGCGTCATCGCCCGGCCGGCCGATCGATCGTGCGACTTGCCGATCGGCGTGATAAACCCGCCAAGATCGGCGTAAGCCGCGTAGATGATCGGCACCGCATGACCCTCGCTCAGCACAAGCCGATCGGAATTGGGATTCCACGGGTCCTTGGGATCGTAGCGCATTTGGTGATACATCAGGACGGTGATGAGATGAGCTAACGACAGGGCCGTCGAAGGATGCCCGCTTCCGGCGGCGGTGGTCATCTCGACGGACAACTTTCCGATCTCGACGGCTTTTTTATTTACGGCGGCTTCAAAACTCATTTGCGGCTCCAGTCATGGTTCAGGTCGCACGTCCCAAGAGTCTCTTATCACGGCAGGCAGATTGGACGGACGTGATGCGACTGTAACGACAACGGTTGGAGGCGACAACGGCGCTTTGCCATGATCGGTCGTCAAAGAAGACGAAACGACTGGGAATTCGACCGCCGCCGGCAGAGAGGAATATTCGGCCTTAAAGGAGTTCGGGCCACAGTGGCTTACCACGACGCATTCATTGGCGAATACCACGCCGTTCCGACCGCCGCCGCGATTGACCTCGTCATTTCGCCCTGGCGGTAAGTTCGGCGCATTTTTTCAGCGCGTGGGACGGATCGAACGGGAATGGGCGCTTGTCCGCTTTTCGCCGTTGATGCTCACGCCCTTGCGCCTGCCGTATACCTGCAATTTGAGGAGCGAGCTCGTCCCGCTCGACCCGCTCTTCTGCCTCGACACAACGGCGCATGCCCGCTAAAGTTCGGCGCGTGTCGGGCGCCGGGTTCGACGGCATATGATGCGGCCTTCGGGCTGCTTTGACGTGAAATCATTGATGGGAATTCTCACGATGGCGACCCAAAAACCAATTCTGAAATTCGTGGTTGTCCTCGCCGCGATGGCCGTAACGGTTTCCGCGCGCATCAGCCTCGGCGCGCCGCCCGTCGGGCCGGTGACGCGGCCCGCCTCCCGGCCGACGAACGACATCTTCGCCCGTTCGAATCTCGTCGCGTGGTGCATCGTTCCGTATGACGGGAAGCAGCGCACGCCCGAGCAGCGGGCGGAAATGCTCAGCCGAATCGGATTGCGAAAGTTTTCCTATGACTGGCGGACGAAGCAGCTGCCGGGATTCGATACGGAATTGGACGAGCTTCAAAAGCGCGGCATCGAGCTGACCGGAATTTGGTTTCCCGACTCGCTGAATAAGGACGCCCGCTACTTGCTCGGTTGCCTCGCAAAGCACCATGTGCATACGCAGTTGTGGGTGTCGAGTTGGGCCAACTACGGCAACGGGCAGGACGCTCGCGTGAAAGCGGCGGCGGAGCGCATGCGCGTGATTGCCGAGGAGGCGGGGAAGATCGGCTGCACGCTGGGGCTGTATAACCACGGCGGCTGGTTCGGAGAGCCGGAAAACGAGATCGCCATTATCGAGCGATTGAAAAACGAGGGGATTAACAACGTGGGAATCGTTTACAGCCTGCACCACGGATATGGAGACCTCGATCGCTTCTCCGAACTATTTAACAAGATGGTGCCTTATCTGTTGGACGTCAACTTGAACGGCATGACGAAGATATCGCCGCGCGGCGGCGAACCGGTCGTTCCCGTCGGCCAGGGGACGCTTGACGTATCGTTGCTGAAGGTCATTCGCGACAGCGGATACGCGGGCCCGATCGGCATCATCAATGAATCCAGCGAGGACGCGGAGCTAAGGCTGTTGGACAACATCGACGGCGTGAATTGGCTTGTGCCGCAGCTTGACGGAAAGCCGGCGGGCGAGCGGCCGCGGCCGCGGTCATGGCGCCAGCCAAAGTGACCGGCTTGCTGCGATCCAGACGATTTTTCACGCGGAATAGCGAGTCTTTGGAAGGCGCCATTTTTTCTTCGCAGGAAGGGCAAGCTTCCGCATTTTCATCGGGTCCGATTTTTTCTTTTTTTTCTCGTTCGACCCGATAGTAACGCTTCCGGTAATTCGCTACGTTGCGATCCTCTGTTAGTGACACGGTTCGTCGTTGTGGTTTGGGCAGACCTCCTCCTGACCGTGTTTTTACCAGTTACGCATTCCAGTGACGATCGCCTCGGCGCGCCGCGCCGAGGCTAAAGATCCCGGCGCTTCACCGCGCGGGCGCTACCCTCGTTTTTATCAGGAGACGTGTAGATATGTCATTTATTACATGGTTGCTTTCGGCTTTGCTCGGAAAATCATCGCGTTGTATCGCCCAAAACATCGAACGGCTCGAGACGCGAACATTGCTTTCCGTCGCCGTGAACTCCAGCGGCTGGACCGTGATTACCCCCGGCGCCGGCGATAAAGTCATCTATTGCAGCAGTTCGACCGGCAATGACGGCAACAACGGACTCTCCGCGGCAAAGCCCGTCAAAACGCTCGCACGCGCCGAATCTCTCCTGACGAACCACACCGGCGATCAACTCCTGCTCAAGGCCGGAGACACCTGGCAGGGCGACTTCATCTACTGGCGCCTCAGCGGAAAATCAGCCCAGGAGCCGATGGTGCTCGGCTCCTACGGAAGCGGGCCGAGGCCGACGATCGACAGCGGCAGCGAGACGGCCTTCGAGACCGGCGCGGTCTCGACGCCGGAGGTCGATTACCTGGCGATCATGGGAATTCACTTCGACGCCAACTCGCGAGATCCGGCGCTCACGTCCAAGCCGGTCAGGAACGACCCGACCGGTATCGACATCCTGTCCAAAGGCACGGACATCCTTGTTGAAAATTGCCTGGTCGAAAACTATGCGGTCAACATGAATTTCCAGGGCTACTACGGGACGATCTCCGGCGTGACGGTTCGCAGAAATGTCGTGCTCGACGCCTGGTCCAGCGACGGGCACGCCCAGGGTCTCTATGCCAACGAGGTCAACGGCCTGACTCTTTATGGCAATTACTTCGAACACAATGGATGGAGCGCAAAGGTATCGGGGGCGGCGCCCACCTGGCAAAACCACGACGCCTATCTTTCCGCCGCCAACACCAACTGCCAGGTGATCGACAACATTTTCGCCGACGCCTCGGCTTACGGACTGCAAGCCCGATCCGGCGGAATCGTCACCGGAAACGTGTTCATCAACGATCCGGTCGGCATGTCTTTTGGCGTCGTGAACGGGGCGGCCACGACCAACGGCGGAGTGACAGGCTCAGTAACCGACAACGTCTTCATCGGCGGCGCAAGCCTCCTGGGCGTTCCGCAAGGAGACGGAATCATCGTCGGTAACATCAAGGCGGGATCCGGCGCGACGATCAGCGGCAACATTTTTACGCAGAGCATCAGCGGCTCCGCCGCCGCCATTGTATTGACCTACGGAACCGATCAGTCCAATCCACAAGGGTCGGTCGGGATCAACGATCTGAAGATTCAGAATAACACCTTCTACGACTGGACCATCGGAATCGACGTCGAAGCCGGCCAGTCTCCCGGCGGGAAAGGGATCGCCGCGCTCAATCGCGTCACCATCAGCGGAAATCAGTTTGAAAATCTGAGCACGACCGCCATCGAAAATCACAGCGGCTCTTACGCCTCCCAGGAAACGATCTCCGCCAACAGCTACTACAACGCAAACACCTTCATGCAGGGCTTCACGGAGGTTAAAGCGGTCGGCACGGTGTCGAGCAAGCCTATGGCGTTCCCCGATCCAACGCGCTCGATCGGGTCGTATGCTACGTCGATCAAAGTCAGCGGCGGAAGCGGTGGACTGCTGGCCAAGGCCGACGGGCAATCCGAGCAGACGTGGAACGCCGGCTACGACGCCGCCGCGATCGTTTCATACATCGGCGGCGGGTTCTCGGCATCGAGCGACAAGACCGTCTCTCCACCCACGACGACGTCAGTATCCACGCAATCGCCCACGCCCGTTACGGCGCCCGCCGCGTCGTCTCAAAGCGCGCTGGGGACGATTCAGGCGCTGAGTCTGAACAGCCAGAAGGGCGGATTGAAGTTCGATAATTTCAAGGGTCTTGGATATGCCGTCAACGGCGACTGGGCCGAGTATAGCAAGGTCGATTTCGGGAGCGGCGTGACGAAATTCGCGGCCGAGATCGCGGCGCCGGCCGGGTTGAACGGGTCGCTGCAGCTTCGCCTTGACAGTCCGACCGGAACTCTGATCGGCACGCTCAAAGCCGCCTCCACCGGATCGTGGAGCAACTATGAGAGTGAGTCGACTACGGTGAGCGGCGCCACGGGAATTCACAATCTGTATTTGGTTTTCGTCGGCGGCTCACAGGTGGCGAACGTGGAGTCATTCCAATTCAGCTCCGCCGGGCAAAGCGCAACGAGCACGATTTCGGCTCTGGATTTTAACAGCCAGAAGGGCGGACTTCAGTTCGATAATTTCAACGGCCTGGGTTACGCGAACGGCGGCGACTGGGCCGAATACAATCAGATTAATTTCGGCGCCGGCGTGACGACGTTCAGCGCCAATCTATCCGCGCTCGCCGGTCAGGCCGGAAGCATCCAGATTCGTCTGGATAGTCCCACCGGCACGCTGATCGGAACGCTCAAAGCCACGCCGACCGGATCGTGGAGCAACTATACGCAGCAGACTACAAAAGTGACGGGCGCCTCGGGAGTTCACAACCTGTATCTGGTGTTTGTCGGCGGCAAGGGCGTGGCGAACGTCGAATCGTTTCGCTTTAGCTGAGACGAGAAAAGTTTCGCGCCGCCGCTTGTGGACCATTTCTCATGTGGTCGCGGAACACGCCCCGCAAGCGGTGCCGCTCAACGCAGGAACGCTATAGCGGCGCGGGAAACGCGCCGCATCCTTAACTGGGACAATTCCGCGGCCGATACTGTTGCGCAAGGACTTTGATGGACGGTGAAGCGGCTTGTTTGAGTGCGACAGTTGGGACCCCATATAAGTCCGATAAGCGTTCGCCGCTCCGACGATCGTAAAATAGCGTTATGTTGCTGCGCTAAAATTTTCTTATTTTTTTCGACAATTTGGGTAGCCACGCCGATTGACACCCGCTAATTTGCGGCCCATCACTGACTCGGGGGAGCGGTGATAGAGGCTATCGCAAGCCTTTTGGGTTGCGTCTTCAACGTTCGCGCATTCCAGGTGCCTGGCCTTTCGACGCTTTGCGTTTTGAAGGGCAGCGCTCTGGTTGTTTCCATGCCGCACAGGCAAGAAGGAGCTTTCGAATGTTCAGATTCCCTTGGTTCGCAAAACGCCGGAAAAAATCGCGCCCGGCCCCGCCAAAGGTCGTCGAGCAGCTCGAATCGCGAACAATGCTTTCGGTCTCGCTAAACGCCGGCGGAGACACGGTTATCACTCCTTCGGCCGGTGATCACGTCATTTATTGCAGCAGCTCAACCGGCAACGATCGCAACAGCGGACTATCTCCGTCCTCTCCCGTACAGAGCCTGGCCAAGGCGGAATCGATGCTCCGGAATAACACGGGCGACGAAATGTTGCTGAAGGCCGGCGATACGTTTCACGGTGATTTCATATACTGGACGCTCAGCGGAAAATCGGCCCAGGACCCGATGGTCCTCGGTTCGTACGGCACGGGCGCCCGGCCCACCATTCTCACCGGCACCGAATCCGGATTCCTCACCGGCAGCGTCGGGGCGAAGGTGATCAATTATGTCGCGATCATGGGAATTCACTTTGACGCCGACGGGCGCGATCCGGCCAGGACCGCTCACCCCGTATCAAGCTATGCCGTCGGGATCAATATCCTGACCAAGAGCAATGACATCACCGTCGAAAATTGCGAAGTCGAAAATTACACCGTCAACATGAACTTTCAGGACCTGATGGGCCCGTTGACCAATGTAACTGTCCGCAACAATGTGATCATCGACGCATGGTCGGCCGACGCCCATCATGCCGAGGGAATCTACGTCACCGGCGTTACCAACTTTACGCTCACCGGCAATCTACTTGACCACAACGGCTGGAACTCGAAAATTTCCGGCGCGGGTCCGACGTGGTTCAATCACGACGCCTATCTTTCCGCCGCCAACGTCAACTGCGTCATCACCAATAATGTCTTTTCCAACGCCGCCGGTTATGGGCTGCAGGCTCGGTCCGGCGGAATCGTGTCGGGGAACGTCTTTATCAACGATCCCACCGCCATGTCGTTCGGCGTCGTCACCGGCGCGAGCACGACCGCCGGGGGAGTGACGGGCACGGTCACCAACAACGTGTTCTTCGGCGGCGGAAATATCGGCAGCACCGCTCAGGGCGGCGGAATGATCGTCGGCAACATCAAACCCGGCGCGGGCGTCGTGATCAGCGACAACATCTTTACCCAAAGCATTACCAACGCCGCCGCCGCGATTACGCTGACGTTCGGACAGGGCCAGCCGAACGCTTCCCAGTCCGTCGGCAACAATGACGTGAAGATCGAAAACAACATCGTCTACGATTGGACTTTGGGCGTTGTCGTCGCCGACGGCCAAGTGGTCGGCGGAAAGGGCATCAACGCGATCAACCGGATCACCGTCACCGGCAACGAATTCGAAAACATCACCAGCTACGCCTTCGAAAACCACGACACGGCTTATAACTCGACCGAGACGATTTCCGGCAACTCCTACTACAAGGCGCCCACCTGGCGCCAGGGCGACAACATCGTCAAATCGGAAGGGAACACCATGAGCAGTCCGCTGCCTTTCCCCGATCCGAGCCGTTCGATCTCGTCTTACGCTAGTTCGATGAACATCAGCGGCGGCGTTTCGGGATTCGTGTCCAAGGCGACCACGCAATCGGAGCAGAGCTTTAACGCAAGCTGCACCGCCGCCGCGCTCGTCGCATATTTTGATAAAGGCTTCGCGACAACTGGCGGCAAGTCCACGCCAACGACGCCGACTCCGACGCCTCCGACAACATCGCCCGCGAGTTCCACTCAAAGCGCGCTGACGACGATCCAGGCGCTGAACTTCAACAGCCAGCATGGCGGTCTTAAGTTCGACAACTTCAAGGGACTTGGCTATGGAATGGGCGGAGACTGGGCCGAATACAACCAGGTCGATTTCGGCAAGGGCGTATCGACCTTCAGCGCCGACATCTCTACGATCGCCAGCGAGGCCGGCAGCATTCAACTTCGCCTCGATAGTCCAACCGGGGCCCTCATCGGAACGCTGAAGGCCGCCTCCACCGGCTCATGGGAAAACTATACGCTGCAATCGACAAAAGTGACCGGCGCCACGGGAGTTCACAACCTGTATCTGGTTTACGTCGGAGGCAAGGGCGTGGCGAACATCGAGTCTTTCAAATTCAGCTAAAACGAAGAATCGCACTTACCCGGCGCCTCGTCGGCGTCAATCGTCAACGAAACCGGGGCCTGCACTTTGACTATCCGATGGATAGCGGAGGGCAGGCCCCGGTTTTTTTTGTTATTAAGTAGATTCGCGCGGCTTTCTCAGACGGCCGCTTCCTCAAGCTCGGCCGGTTCGAGCGGCGTATCCAGCGCCTTCTTGGCGTTCACCAAACCCTTGCTGTCGAGAACCGCCGATCGAATTTCCTCCGCCAGGTCCTTATTCGCAAAGAGAAACTGCTTGGCGTTCTCGCGGCCCTGCCCGAGCCGGGTTGAGCCGTAATTATACCAGGCGCCGGTCTTTTCGACCGTGCCGGTGACGGCGGCGAGGTCGAGGAGATCGCCTTCGTAGCTGATTCCGCGATCGAACATGATGTCAAACTCGGCGTCGCGGAAGGGAGGGGCGATTTTGTTTTTCACCACGCGGGCGCGGGTTCGATTGCCGACGGAGGTTTCGCCTTCCTTGATCGTTCCGGTTCGACGGACGTCGATTCGGATCGAGGCGTAAAATTTCAGCGCCCGGCCGCCGGGGGTGGTCTCGGGGTTGCCGAACATCACGCCGATCTTTTCGCGGATCTGGTTGATGAAGATCACGGTGCATTTGCTCTTGGAAATGCAACCCGTCAGTTTGCGGAGCGCCTGCGACATCAGCCGGGCCTGCAACCCCATGTGGCTGTCGCCCATCTCGCCCTCGATTTCCGCCCTTGGAATGAGCGCGGCGACCGAGTCGATGACGATCACGTCGACTGCGTTTGAGCGCACCAGCAACTCGCAAATTTCCAGCGCCTGTTCGCCGGTATCGGGCTGAGAAACCAGCAGATCGTCAAGCTGCACGCCAAGGCGCTTGGCCCACGACGGATCGAGCGCATGCTCGGCGTCGATAAACGCCGCTACGCCTCCCATTTTCTGGGCGCCGGCGATGACATGGAGCGTGAGCGTTGTTTTGCCGCTGGATTCGGGACCGAAGATTTCGATCACCCGGCCGCGGGGAATGCCCTGCCCGCCGAGCGCGATGTCCAGGCTCAGGCTGCCGGTGGGGATGCCTTCGATCGGCACAATATTATTGCCGTCGAGTTTCATAACGGCCCCTTTGCCAAACTGCTTTTCGATCTGCTGAACGGCTCGCGAGAGCGCCGAATCGCGAGCGGGGTCGCGCGGGGCTTCCCGTTGCGGGGCCGCTTCCCTTGTTTCCTTGGTTTCCCTGGCTTCCTTGGAAGCGTGCGCGGAATCTTTTTTATCCGCCTTTTCGGTGGATCGTGCCATGAGATGCTCCTAGCGCCGGGTCTATTTTTCAGCCGGCCTCTATATGCGGTGACTGGCTTGCCGCCCGTGCAAGCTGCACAACGGCTCCTGAACTCGACGGCAGTCACCAAGCCGTCCCTGTTCAGGGTTTGTACGGGTATTGTATCGACACGCTTTTTGAAGTCCAGTAAAAAAATATCGATATTTTACAAATTCGACCACGAGACGAAATTGAACACGGCGATCGACTTTTCCACCGTCAAATTTAGGAACTTTGCTTTCATCGCCCCCGCGCCGTTCGACAATTTCATCCGCTCGTGTAAAGTACGCCATATGACGACTGCGATGGAAAATACCGCGTTGGGGAAAGTGTCGGCCGTTCGCGAGAACCTCGTAATTTTCAGCCCCGCGGGCGGGAGCTATGAAATGCACCTGGTTTGTCCGGGATTCGCTCGCACGCTCAACACGCCGATCCGCGGCATCGTGCGCGTCAAGGCGCGGAAAATCTACACCGTTCCCAGCGGCGGCCTTTTCGTAACGCCGATCTTCGGCCCGCCGAGGATTATTCAGGGGCGGATCAAGGCGCTTGATCAAAACTCGATGGTGCTTCATGCCGGGGGAAATATCGTCGTCGATTTTCCCGAAGGGGATGACGCGTTCGAGTTGGCCAATGGGCCGCTGACGGTTGGGCGGATGGCGAACGTGGTCGCGTGGCCGGGGGCGACTTTTGAGCCGCGATAGATCGCGAGGTTATTTGCGATCTGGAACCAGAATCAAATCGAATGAAGCTTGACCAACGCAGGCATCGTCAACCGCCGATAATTGAGATGCGTCCGTGTCGCGGGACGCTCCGATGACCGGTCCCTTACGAATCCTCTATGCCGCCGGTCCTGGTGACGTCATCGGGACGTATCGGCATTGGAAGGACGGTCGCGACGATCCATCGCAGGTGGCCGTCACGTATTCGGGGCAGTTTTATTCGCTGTGCCGGGAGCTTGGGGCGAGCGGCTACGTCATCTCTTATTGCCCTCGCGTCGAACGAGTCGTCGATGGTTCATTTTGGATGGAACATCGCCCCGTGAAATTCGGCAAGGGGCCGGGACCGCTCTATCATCTCGGGCAAATCTGGTATGGAATTCGGCTGACGATTTCAGCGATACGATTCAGGGCGAATGTCGCCGTCGTGGCCAGCGGAGCGCATTGGTTTAGCCTCGCGCTGATGCCGCTATTCGGGGTCAAGGTGGCGCCGACGCTGCACTGCGTGTTGTGGCGAAAGGGGCAGGCGCCTCGTGGTCTTGTCAAACGATTGGTTCACAGGCTCGACGGATGGTTTTTCCGAAACGGCGCCGCCGGGGTGCTGAGCTTGTCGAAGGACATTACGGATCAGCTATCGCAGTTGCTGAAGGGCGTGGAGAAGAAGGTGATTCCATTCCTGCCGACTTACCGTGTCGAGTCGTTTAGAGGCCTTGGCGAGCCTGAAACGGCGCCGCCGTTTCGCGTATTTTTCGCCGGGCGGATTGAGCGGAACAAGGGCGTCTTCGATCTGCTGGAGATCGCCCGGCGATTCCAAGCCGAGGGGCATAACGACGTCGAATTCGATTTATGCGGGGACGGCGGATCGTTGCCGGAACTCCGCGAAGCCGTCGCGGCGGCGGGCGTGGCGGAGCGATTTCGCCTTCACGGCCATGTGGAGAAACCCAGCATGCGGGCGATGTATGACGCCGCCCATGTGGTTATCGTGCCGACGACCAGTGATTTTATCGAGGGGTTTAATAAGGTGGTGGCCGAGGCGGTTTTGGCGGGCAAGCCGGTGATCACTTCGTCGGTCTGCCCCGCTCTGGAATATGTGCGCGACGCCGTGATCGAAGTGGCGCCGGACGACGTGCGGGGGTATGGCGACGCCATCCTGCGCCTGCGAAACGACCGCTCGTTTTATGAATCCAAACGGCAAGGATGCCTCAGCGCCCAGGCGCAGTTTTACGATACGGGTCGGAGCTGGGGAACCGCGTTAAAAACCATGCTGGCGGAACTGTAAGCCGCGATCGAGTTCAGACTGCTTTCGTTTTGGAAAAAACGTGTAGCCACCATGACACGAACGATCCTTGATTGGCTCATCGAAAACTATCCGACCGCCAAGCGCCAGACGCTGAAGCGGATGGTGCAGGCTGGCCGCGTCAGGATAAACGGATCGGCGGCGGCGACCCTTAAACGCGAAATCTCGGAGACGGATCAAATCGTCGTCGATCAGCGCTCGGCGCCTCAACTGGCCGCCAAGCCGCGGCGACTCCGGATCGTTTATCAAGACGCCGACCTGCTTGTCGTCGATAAGCCGACGGGACTATTGACCAGCACCGTGCCAAACGAGCCGCGACAAACGCTCTGGGCGATGGCGAAAGATTACTTTCAATCGCATGAACCCGAAGCTCGAATCGGGTTGATCCATCGGCTGGATCGCGACGCGTCGGGGCTGCTGATCTTCTCGAAGAACGATCTGGCCTATCACTCGCTCAAGACCCAGTTTTTTCATCACACGGTTCGACGCGAATACACGGTTATCGTGCATGGTTCGCCAAGTCCCGCGAGCGGCCGGCTTGAAACGCAGCTTGTCGAAAGGGCCGACGGCACGGTCCATTCAACCCGCCAGATCGGCAAGGGACAGATTGCGGTGACGGAATACGTCGTCGTGTCGGCCGGGAAGAAGCATTCGGTGTTGAGCGTCATCCTCCAGACGGGCCGCAAGCATCAGATACGGGTGCATTTGAGCGAACGGGGATGGCCGATCGTCGGCGATCGGGTGTATGGGCGCGACGACGGCGCCAAGCGCCTGATGCTGGCGGCGACAAAACTGACGATCCAGAATCCGCGCGACGGAACAGAAATGATCTTCGCGGCGCCGGCGCCGACTGAGTTTAAGGAATTCCAAGCTTCGATGCCGTGAGAAACGCCGCCAAAATCGCGGCGTCAGCCGTCCATCTCGCCGCAGATCGACTCGATCGCCCTGGCGATTTTCTCGGCGTTTGGATTGATGATCGGACGAAAGGTACAGGCCTTTCCGTCGGGGCCAAGACGGAAGAGCCATCCACCGGCGGTGTATCCGGAAAGTTCGATTCCCAGCGGCTTGATCGCGTCGCAAGCGGCCGGCCACCCGGCGGGCCAGTCGGCGGCGCCGAGCGTATGGGCGTCGGGCATAACGAAGACGGCGCGGGCGATCGGCCCTTTGTTTTTGATCTGCCCAAGGCGATGGAGAAAACGGCGATCGCTCGTCGGAACCAGGCAAAGCAGGCGGGCTTTGTTGGCCAGCATGAGCAGCGATTCTTCGGGGAGGCCGGAATCGGTCGTGGCCTTGGCGGTTTCGTCGAGGGTGATCATGGGGAGGGGATCGAGCGCTTGGGCCAGGAGATTTTCCAGATCGATGGAAAGAGGCCCGGCGTTTGGAACGGGACCGCCGCCGGGCGGGCGGAGGTAGAGGCAATAGTCGGGATGCTCGCCGCGATACAGACGCTCGAGCATTTCGACGGGCGTGGAAAAGGAAGCGGCGGAATGATCCGGCGGGCGACGGAGGGCTTTGAAGAAAGTGCGAAAAAATGATCCGCCGGTGGCGTCGCGGTCCATGGAGGGAGTGTAGCGGGAATTGTCGGGGAGGTGAAATATGCCTTGTCGATCGGTCGTCACGCTTGGAGCATTTCTCAGGTTGCTGTAGCGTTCCTGTGTTTAGCGGCCCCGCTTGCGGGGCGTGTTTCGTGACCGAAACTCGCTTCACCGACGTGAAGCAACGCTCGATGAGAGTCGGGTGCGATAAACCGGTCGAACGGCGGACCCACCGTGAAAGTACGGTGGGCTTTGGCGCTAATCGTATTCGTCGGTCGAGCCATGGGCGATGAAAACGTATTGGAGGTCTATCGATGAAGTTCTCGCGCCGTGACCGCCGTGCCTTCTTTTTTCAGGAGATTGGGGCGTTGCGGCGGTTTTCAATGTGCCGATGAGGGGATATGCGACTTGCATTGCCTGTTGCGACTTTGTTGCCCGCGGCCGCGTCGGGAACGGTGGAGTTGGTGATCGACGCGCAGCACTTTCATCGGATCGTGCGGGAGGGAATTCTCAAGGCCACCACCAGCGTCGATATCGCCACCGCCGATTTTAAGGCGATGCTGATCCCGGAGGTCGGCGGGAGCCGACGCGCCAGGTCGATCGTGCAGGTCTTTCGCAATCTTGCCCAGCGCGGCGTGGAAATCCGCCTGCTGCATTCGGGGACACCCAGCGCCCCGGCACTTCGAGAATTGAGACGGAAGCTGCCGGAAAATCTGACGATCCGCAGATGTCCCCGGCTTCATGCGAAAACGGTGGTGATCGACGCCAGCCGAATGTATCTGGGCAGCGCGAATCTCACCGGCGCCGGGCTTGGCGCCAAGGCCGACGGGCGGCGAAATTTTGAATTGGGCGTATGGACGGAGGCGCCGGCGATGATCGACGCCGTCCTCGGGGAATTTAACGCGCTGTGGGAAGGACGGCGCTGCACGTCCTGCAAACGCAAAGAGATCTGCCCGGCGCCGTTGGAAGAACCCGCGCTGTAAAATTCGAAATTCGAAATTTGAAAGCTGAAATTCCCGGACGGATCGTCTACAAGCGTCGAGAATCCGAATCTGAAGCGCAAATCAACGAGAGGCGTCGTTAGCGCCGGCCTGGGTAAAATGAATTCCGTTCATCCGCGCGCGGATGGCCGAGGCGCTCGAGTCTGATCGCATTGGCGGCGGGGATTGATCGTCGTCGTTATCGCCGATGAGGAGAGTGAGGCCGCCGTCGTTGGCGAAGGGGTCGGGAAGCGCCGGCGTGCTCTCGCGAGCCGAATCTCCAAGGGCGTTAATAATTTGTCCGACCGTGGCGGCGGTGGAGGTCGTCGAGGCGATTTGCTGCTCGACCGATTTGGCCACCGCGATCAATAATTTCGGAAGCGCCGTAAAGCTCACGAGCCGCTGGTTCCGGTCGCACTCTGACCACGGCCGTGCGACAAAGTGCGTCGAACCGTCGGTGTGGGTGACGGTAATGCGGAACGACCCATTCACCGACGCATATCGAAGAAGGGTGATCACCTTCCCTTTGTCGTTATAGTGAAGCGGAACCTCCGCCTCGACGCCGAGCCCGCACTCGTTGACAAGGAAATTCTCCACCAATCCCACGACGCGATCGGCTTCGATGACCGCCGCGTTGAGTTGTGGAGACAAGGCACGAAGTTTATCGATCGCCGAACTTAAATCGCTCATTTTTTCTCTTCCCTCTCACCCCAATGACCATCGGACGATTAAGGTTCCCGGTGCAACCGGCGCGCGATGGAATACCACTTTACGACCGTCCCCCGATCGATTGCAACTGTCACAAACGGATTGGCCGGTCGCACACCGCATATTTTATCGTACGGCGTCATCGAATCGGCGGTGTTCGGACGGGAAAATATATTGGACGTGATCCAACGGAACGAGCGGAAGAACCGTAGTTCTTCCGCTCGTTTAAGCGTCCATCCGGAGGGGAATATCATCGTTGGGACACTGCGGGCATTTACGTCCGTAACGCCGGCGATCGGTCCGGATGCTTCAGGATTTCGGCGAAATATTTACGGCGTTTTCTGTTCGCTGTGGCTCGTGCTGACGTCACCGGTCACGGGGTTTTTGGTCGTCGTGGTTTCGGTGTGCGTATTGCCGCCCAAAAGACCTGGCTTGTCCGATTCGGTGTGCGATGTCTCGCAACCGGTCACGACGAGTCCGGTGAAAAGAGTGGCGGCCAAAACTGCGGTGCTTAAAACCTTCATAACGATCTCCTGTAAAAGTCCGGTGGCTTCTGCCGCGAACCCTCACGAATTGGCCGGCCCAATTACGAAAGTCCAAATTCGCGACACATCATGTTTAGAACTGCACGCATTCTTTGCGGTAGCGTTCGTTTAGGAGTATCGCAAGAACGGCGCCAATCCCGTTTCACGGTCCCGCTCGGCGTAAAATCGTTCATGGACCCGACGTCTTGTCATGCCGATGACAGATGGGGATGACAGAGTGAGGAAATCATCGGATGTCGACGGTTTACACGGATAAAAAAGCAGGAGAAACGGACGTTGCTTATCTGGTGATGTCGGCGCCGGACGATTTCGTTCACGACCGATTTGCACGCGAGCTGATCCGCGCCGGCGCGCAGCTGCAACGGTATGGCGCCGGCTTGAAGATGTCATGCCGCGGCGTTGACTGGAAAGCGATCCTGCAAGGCGCCAGCGCATCGCTCTCCATCACCGAACGACACGACATTCGCGTGGCGACCATCCCGCCCGGCAAAGGCTCGGCTGCCTTGGCCAGCGCCATCTTCGGCGCCCGACGGCTCGACGAACGGCTGGATCAATTCTCCTCCGAGTGGGTGAAAGACATAATAAATCGCAACGCCGTCGCGATTCATTTTCAGCCCCTGATCCAGCACCCGCCCGGTCGCCTGCATGGTTACGAATATTTCATGCGCGGCATGGACGACGCCGGCGGTTTTATCCCGCCGGCGAAAATGTTCGCCGCCGCCGGGCATCTTGGACTGTTTCCGAGGCTCGACGAAATGTGCCGACTCGCGGCCATCGCGCGCGCCGCCGAGTCGGGGATCACCGGACAGCTTTTCCTCAATTTTTATCCCGCCGCGATTTACAATCCGCAAAGCTGTTTGCGCAACACGGTCGCCGCGATCGAGGCGGCCGGGTTTAAGCCCGAACAGGTTACCTTCGAGGCGCCGGCGTCGCACGCGGACGTCGATCGAAACCACCTGGCCGGAATTCTGAGCCATTGCCGAGCGCTTGGTTTTAAGGTGGCGCTGAAGCACGTTGGAGCGGAACATGCGTCGCTGGCGGCGCTGACGGATCCGCGCCCGGATTATTTGAAATTCGACGGCGGCTTGGTCCGGCGAGCCGCTCAATCCGAGGCGGGGGGCTCATCGCGATCATCCGACGCCCGCGCGATTCGTGAAATGACCGAAGCCGCCCGTCAGCGGGGAATCATGACGATCGCCGGGGGAATCGAAACCGAGCAGGAAATAAAATTCGCCTTCGACGCCGGGATTCGAATCACCCAGGGTTATTACCACGCCAAACCGGCCGGCGCGGCGGTGACGCCGGAAGCGGCAAAGGAAATTTTGCGTCGCGTAAAGGAAGTTTACGCCAACGGCAAAGGCAAAACGGCCGGAGAATCGAGCAAACCCTGGGACATATCGGGGCTGTATCAGAAGCTCACGACCTTAGCGCATGCGCCGCCACGAAAAAGTGCCTGAATTTGGATTCGCAAATTCGCGAATGCGCCCAAACGTACGATGTTCGAATATTCCGTTGAATGGAAAGGTCGCGTCATTTTCGGACCAAATTGCGGAATCGTCCGGACCGTGAATTCAATTCACTACGCTGAAAAAAAATCCTGTTCCCACTCCTGCCGCGCGATGGAATCGCGCACATATTCATGCGCTATAACCCACCCGATCGCTCATCGGGCTCGAGCCTGTACCAGCCTTTTCCATCCTCCCTCACCCGGCAGCATGGATTCCCCGGCTCATGATCCAACACCAATAGCCAATCTCCCTTTACCGCCTCTTCGAGAAACCATCGTCGCGTCACGGAACTGATATAGGGCTCGACGTCATACGCGAGGTTATACGCCGCCCCGGCGTGTTGAACCGTCGGCAGCACGTCCGGCGTAAAAACCACCGTGCGCCCCTGCTCATCGCGAAAGCTCACCGCCTGCTGGCCCCACGTATGTCCCGGCACGCGAAAGACGCCGATGCCGGGCAGAATTTCCGCCATCCGCTCGCCGAGGGGCGTCGGCGGCGCCTCGCTTTTTCCCGGCAGATATCCTTGCGGAAACGGCGTGGGCCCATCGAGCAACTTTACGCGATCGCGAATCGGCTCCAGATTCTCGCGAAAATACGTGCGCGTCATCACCGATCGATTCAGCAAAGCGTCATCCCACTCACGCCGTTGAACAAAAATCGGCGCGTTGGCGAATGTCAGCTTCACCCCCGCCGTCGCCGGCTCGGCGCCTGGCGGAACCCAGTCTGGCGCTTCACCCTCCCGCGCCCGCCGGACGACGCCGCCGGCGTGATCGAAATGCAGATGGCTGACGACGACGTCGTCAATGTCGTCGCAGCTTACGCCGGCCCGTTCGAGGGCCGAGCCGATCCAATCGTCGGTGAGGCCGAAAATCGCCCGGTTTTTCGAGTCGAATTTATCGCCGCTGCCGGCTTCGATAAGCACGCGATGCGGCTTTTGCTCGCCGGCCGGCTCGGAAAGATTGATCTCATCGGGCCGGCGCTCCAGCAACAAACAGTTATGCCCGAGCCGAATTCTGTTTTGTTCATCGCACGGCACGTTCCGGCTCCAGACCGCTTTCGGCACGACGCCGAACATCGATCCGCCGTCGAGAAGCAGCGGCCCGGCGCGCAGCAGCCGCCATGAATAATGCGGAGTCGTCGCCGCGAACGCGGTGCTCGACAGGCTGGAGCGACGTGCAGGCGATTTTTCGGAGTTTTGCATGGCTGTTTAGGTCCCCTGCCGCACGGCCGGCAGCAATTCGTCGGGCGATTGAAGAAGTTCGATGATCTTAGACAGCGCGGTCGCGGCGGTGGCGCCGTCGATCACGCGATGATCGCACGATAAACTCAGCGGCAAGAGCCTGCCGACCCCCAGCATCCCGCGCCGCACCACCACGCCCTCGCGCGCCCGGCCGACCGCGAGAATCGCCGCTTCGGGATAGTTGATGATCGGCGTTCCAAACCGTCCGCCCATCGAGCCGAAATTGCTGATGGTGAAGGTCGAGCCGTGCAATTCCGCGGCGGGAATCGTGCGCTCGCGCGCCGCGCGGGCCAGGCGGCCGATGTGCCGGCTGATCTCCAGCACGCCCATCCGGTCGGCGTTTGAAATCACCGGGACCATCAGGCCCGTATCGGTGTCGGTGGCGATGCCGAGATGGATCGTGCGGTGTTGAACGATCTCCTGTTTAGCGTCGTCCACCGTCGAATTGAGCCGGCGGAGATGTTCGCCGAATTTTCCCGACAAGACCCGGCAGATCGCGAAGGAAACGAACGGCAGAAACGTGATTTTTTCGTTGCTCGTCGCCATCAGCCTGCGGCGCAATTCATCCAGCGCCGAGACGTCCGCCTCGTCCATGACCGTGTAATGAATCGCGTGATTGACGCTGCGGCGCAAACGCTCGGCGATCGTTTTTCGCACGCCGCGGAAGGGAATGCGGATCGCGTCGGCGGCTTCCGATAAGGTTGCTCTCGTTGCGTCGGCGTCGACGACGGAGGGCTGAGTTTTTGGTTGCGGCGCGGGCTGGGGAGATCGAGCCTCCGCGACGACGGCAAGCGAGGCGGCGGCCGCTTCGACGTCGGCGCGGGTAATCCGTCCGCCCACGCCGGTGCCTGCGACATGCTCAAGTGGAATGCCTAAATCACGAGCGAGACGCCGGACCGCGGGGACGGCGCGAACTTTCCCCGCGTCGTCGTCGCCGTCGCCGAGCGATCCGACAACCGTTCCGGAATCGCGCCGCGGTTCGGGCGATTTGGCGCCATTCCCATTTACTCCGGCGGTCGTAGTCGGCGCGCTCGCGCTTGTTTGCCGCGCGGGCGCGGCGTCAGTCTCGGCATGATACGTGACCAGCGCCGCCCCCACTTTGATCGCCTCGCCCGGCTTTCCATGCAGTTCCGCGATGGTTCCGCCGCGCGGGCTTGGAACCTCGACCAGCGCCTTGGCCGTTTCCATTTTCGCCAGCGTGTCGTTTTCTTCGACGCGCTGGCCGACATGAACGCACCATTCAATCAATTCGGCCTCCTCCAATCCTTCGCCAAGATCGGGAAGACAAAAATCGTTTGGATTTGCGTTTAATCGTGAAACCATTACTGCTCGCCTTTACATTAGATACTTCTAACAGCCGGTGCATTTCTTACACAGTATTAGCGCTGTCGCGGAACACGTCCCGCAAGCGGGGCCGCTAAACGTAGGAAACGCGTCAGCTATTTGAAAATCGCTCTCTACTTGCTGCAACCTTTCTACGTTGAGCGGCCCCGCTTGCGAGGCGTGTTTTCCGCAACCGAAAGTCGCGCCACCAACATGAAGACTGCGCTAGCAACTATCAACTATCAACAACTATGAACTAACAACAACTACCAACTAGCAACCAACAACAACTACCAACCAAAACTTAATACCTCAAACAATCCACCATCCCCCTTCCAATCCGCTCGGCATCGGGAAGATACTGCTTTTCCAGTTTGTAATACGGCATCGCGACGTCAAAACCCGTCACCCGCTGCACCGGCGCCTGCAGCGACAAAAAACAACGCTCCTGAATCAGCGCCGATATCTCCGCGCCAAATCCGCCGGTTCGCGGCGCCTCGTGAACAACCACGGCCCGGCCCGTCTTGGTCACCGATTGAACGATCGTCTCGACGTCCACCGGATAAATCGTGCGAAGGTCGATCAATTCAACGCTCGCCTCTTCCAATTGATCGATCGCCTGTAAACACTCGCTGACCATCGCGCCCCACGTAATCAGCGTCAGATCGGTCCCTTCGCTGACGATGGCCGCCTTGCCGATCGGAATCGTGTACTCGGCTTCGGGAACGTCTTCCTTGAAAGAGCGATACACGCGCTTCGGCTCGAAAAAAATGACCGGGTCGGGATCGCGAATGGCGCTGATGAGCAGGCCCTTGGCGTCGTAGGGCCGGGAAGGCATAACGACTTTCAACCCCGGCGTATGAGCGTAAATCGCCTCGGGCGAATCGCTGTGCAATTCAGGGGCGTGGATTCCCCCGCCGATCGGGACGCGAATCGTCATCGGGCACGTGAAGGCGCCGCGCGTGCGCGATCGGCAGCGGGCGGCCTGATTGACGATCTGGTCATACGCGGGGCCCAGAAAACCTTCAAACTGAATCTCCGGTATCGGGCGCATGCCGGCCATCGCAAGGCCGATCGATGTGCCGATGATTCCCGATTCACTGAGCGGCGTATCGACGACGCGATCGCATCCAAAGCGCTTTTGCAGTCCGTCGGTCACGCGGAAAACGCCGCCGTTCAGGCCAACGTCTTCGCCGAGAATGACGATGCGATCGTCGCGCTGCATTTCCTGCGACAGCGCGAGGTTGATGGCGCCGACAAGGTCGAGTTTGGGCATGATTTCACTCCGGCACGCTTGAAATATCGCCGCATCCCGCGTCAACAAGGGCGGCGCCGGCACGTTGTTCCGGTTCCTTTTCGATCGGCGGATTCAACCCGATCTGGGACGGATCCTGCCCGATCGAATCGGTTCGCAGCGTCCGTTTCTGACGGGCCAAATCCTCGGGCATTTCCGCAAAAACGTAATCGAAGATATCGGCCGTCGCTGGCTTGGGCACGTTCTGAGCGACCTGCACCACTTCATGAATCAGCGCCTTGGCCTTTTCTTCGGCCGCGGATTGTCGTTGCGCGTCCCAGAGATTCCTGCCCTCGAGATACTTGCGGGTGCGGACGAGGGGATCGCGCCCCACCGCCGCCGCCAGTTCTTCGGCCGGGCGATATCGCCCGGCGTCGTCGGCGGTCGTGTGATCGCCGAGGCGGTAGGTCATCGCCTCGATAAAGCTTGGGCCTCCGCCGGCCCGGGCGCGATCGACGGCGTCGCGCGTGACTTTATACATCGCGAATAAATCGTTCCCGTCGGCTTGAATCGTCGGCATCCCATACGCCAGCGCTTTTTGCGCGAATGTTTGCGAAGCGGTCTGCTTGCCGCACGGAACGCTGATGGCCCAGCCGTTGTTCAGACAGCAAAAGATAATGGGGGCTTTTAATACCGATGCAAAGTTCATCGCTTCGTGGAAGTCGCCGGTGCTGGTGGCGCCGTCGCCGAAATAAACGATCACGACGCGATCTTCCTTTCGCAGCCTCGCCGCCCAGGCGATTCCGACCGCATGGAGCGTTTGCGTTCCGATGGCTAAGCCAAGCGGGTTGATGGCGAGATTGCGCGGGATCGCGTTGCCGCGTTCGTCGCCCATCCAATGCAGCAAGATGTAATGCATCGGCAAGCCGTGCAGGAACAAGGCCGGGTTCTCGCGATAGTAAGGGACGATGTGATCGATCCCTTTGCGAAGCGCGCGGGCCGATCCAAGCGTCGCCGCTTCCTGACCCTTGTTTTGCGGGAACGTCCCCATCCGACCCGACCGTTGCAGCTTAAACGCCTGATCGTCAAACTCCCGGCAGACGATCATGTGCTCGTAAAGCGACTTAACGTCGGCGTCCGACAAGGTGCCGGCGGCAAGCGACTCATCAAGGCGACCCTCGGCGTCGAGAATCTGAAGATATTCGATGTCGGCGTGATAAACGGTCTGCCGGGGCATGGGTGCTCCAGGAATGAGTGGTCAGTTATCAGTTGTCAGTTGTTGTTTTTCAGTCGTTAGTTGTTGCTGGTTGTCCGTTGTTGGTTTCTCTGTCGTTGGTTGTGAGGTACCGGCTGCAAATCGGTCTTTGTTATCCGGAGCGCTCTCGGCGAATGCTTCGCCGTTGTGTCCGGGGTGGTCGCCGGGAAACTGCTTGACGCCATCCACCGGCGGGCGCCGGCCCGTCCCTTTCGCGACGGGGGATGATTCGGGGATCGCGAAATTCTCGTTCGCCAACGTGGCGCTGTACGCCAGCGCCGCCTGGGCGGCGGCCTTCATCGAATCGTCGTCGTTTTTGAACACGTCATGATGACTCCGGCGAATTTCGCTCTCGGCCATCCGCATGAAATGCAGCGCGGCGGCTTTGTCCCGTTCAAATTTCATCCCGCCGGCGCCGGCGCGATAATCATGATCGAGCCGGCTGAGCGCACACGCCCACGCATGCAGCCACATCGCGCTATCCGATAGTCGGGCCTGCACTGCCTGGCGGGAGATAATTTGCTCGCCGTAATGTTTGCTGGCCAGCTTGAACTGATGGCTGTGCTCCGCCACCCAGTGAGCCAGATTCGCCGCGATCGGCTGAAGCGATTCGTGCATCACATGTACGCTTGGCGCGTGCGGCCGATGCCCGAGAAGCAATTCCGAAGCCAATGGAAGGGCGGCATGGCGAACGTCGGCGCGCTTGAGGTTGTGAAGGATGCGCGACAGATTTTGCGTGGGCGATTCGGCGTGATCCCACCCGACCGCCTGCTGCACGCCGAGCATTTTCTCGGCCAACTGCTTCCCGCCGTAAGCGAAAATAAATGATTGCATCACTTCATTGGCGCCTTCGACGATGAGATTGATGCGAGAATCGCGGAAGATTCGCTCGATCTCGTTTTCCGTCATGTACCCTTCGCCGCCCATGATCTGCATGGCGTCGTTGACGCATCGCCAGCCCATCTCTGAGCAAAAAACCTTGCAGATCGCCGTTTCGAGCATGATGTCCTGATCGTGGCGATCGAGCATGGCGGTGGTCATGTACAGGACCGCGTCCATCGCGTAGAGATAAGCCGACATACGGGCGATCTTTTCCTGAACCAACTCGAAATCGGCCAGTGGGCGCTGGAACTGATATCGCGTCTGCGCCCACTTGGCGGCTTGCGCGAACGCCCGGCGCGCCCCGCCGAGCATCCCGGCCGACAACGTGCAGCGGCCGTAGTTGAGACAGGAGAGCGCGACGTTTAAGCCGCGGCCTTCCTGATGAAGAAGATTTTCTCGCGGAACTTTGACGTTCGTGAAGCGGATTCGGGCCTGCCAGGTTCCGCGAATGCCGCATTTACTGCGGTTTTTCTCGAAGATTTCGATGCCCGGCATGTCGGGAAAACAAACCAGCGCCGTTACTTTTTCCGAGATTTTTCCCGTTTTGGAATCCGAAAGGCGCTGCTTGGCCATGACGGTGAACAGGCCGGAGAGGGCGCCGGACGTGGACCACTTTTTTTCGCCGTTGAGGATGTAATGGGTTTGGTCGGCGGAAAGCGCGCAGCGCGTTTCCTGACCGCCGGCGTCGCAGCCGACGCTCGGCTCGGAGAGACAAAACGCGCTGAGCCAATCGGTGGCCAGATGTCGAAGCCAGCGCGATTTTTGTTCTTCCGTGCCGAAAAGCATGATCGCCTTGCAGCCAATCGATTGATGGGCAGAGACC
>DASZME010000070.1:0-52726 GCA_035551995.1 Tepidisphaeraceae bacterium | reverse complement strand
CGGCGCCCGAGGAGATCATCTCCGCTGCGATCGGAGCGGCCTCGCGCGCGTCAACCGACGCCAGGGCGGCGACGGCGATACGCCGCGTCGCGTCCGGCTCCGGGGCCAACGACAATTTTTTCAGCTCCGCCGCGCTGGATTTGCCGAAGCCGGCCAGTCCCTCGAGCGCGGCCTTGCGGATTTTTTCCGGCGTTTGGGCCGCCTCGGCGGTTTCCGTCAGCGAAGGAATTAGCGACGCAATCCGCCACGCGCCGGCAAGCCGATACGCCGCGGCGCTTAACGCCTCGACCTTGTCGTTCATCAGCGATTTGAGCTTCTCCGCGTCGGCCGCGGGACGGGCCGTCTTGAGCTGGCGAGCCGACTGGATTAGCGCATCGAGCACATAAACCCGGCTGGCCGGATCCTTGATGTCGCCGTTGGTCTCCAGGTCGAAAAGCGTGGCGGCGCCTTTTTCGGCGTCGATCGATGCGACCAGATCGATCACCTCTTTGCGCTCGTCTGGCGTAAGTTGATCACTCTTGATCTGTTTGACGAGGATGTCAAACGCCTCGGGCGATTTCACGTCCGCCAGCGCCCGGGTCAATTGGTTTGGCTTGGCCCAATTGGTCAGCTTGCCGGCTCTAAACGCGGGCATCCAGACCGATTCCAGATCGCGGGCGGTTCGCGTCAAGGCCCATTCAAGATTGCCGTCCATCTCTTTTTCAAGGACGCGCTCGGCGACGACGATCGATTGCGGCGAAGGGATTACCGCCAGCGCGCGAATCGCTTCAAGCCGGACGCGCGGATATTCGTCCCCGACCGCGGTGGCCAGCAGATCCATCGCGTTGGGAATCTGCGGCGCCCAATGCGAAAGCACGCGAACCGCCGCCGCCCTGGCGTGATAATCCTTCGCGTTCAGCACGCGATCGAGAAGCTGCGGCTCGACCACGTCCAGCGACTCATACGTCCAGAGCGCTTCAAGGCGATCATGATCCGCCGACGCCGAGCGCGGCTTGATCGCCGATACCCATGCGGCCAATGCCGGAACGACCGCCGAGGCGCCCCGCTCGCGCATCGCGCCCTTGGCCCGCATCCGCGTGAAATCCTCGGGCGATCGCAGCGATTGCAGCAACGCTTCCATCGGCGCCTTGGACAGGAGGACATGCTTGAGCGGCGCCTTTCCGATAGCGGTCACGCGCCAGATTCGGCCGTGGGAGTGGTCGCGGCGCGGATCGCGAAAATCGACCTCGCCGTGCTGAATGATCGGGTTGTACCAGTCGGCGATGTAGATGGCGCCGTCGGGGCCCATCTTGATGTCGATCGGGCGGAAGGCGGCGTCTCGGGTCGTGATGAAATCCGGCAATTGCTTGGAGACATACCCCGAGCCGTCTTCTGTCAGGCGGAAATGACAGATGCGATGGGCACGAAAATCATTGGTCAAAAAGGTCCCGCGCCACTCTTCGGGCATCGCTGATCCGTCGACGATCTCAAGCCCGGCGTACTTGGGGCTGCCATGATTCAAACCGGGAAGAACTCTGTCGTACGCCACGCCATCGGCCCCGACGGCGGTTTGAAATCCCGAGCCGGGGAACGCAAAAGCGATTCCTTCGCCGCCGGCGCCGTCGGTCTCGAACGTCTGGCCCCAATTGTCCCAGACGATTCCCCACGGATTAACCTGGCCCCGGCAATAGACGTTCAGCTGCATCGTGTCGGGACGAAATCGCCATGTGCCGGTGCCGAGCAGGCTTTTTGTGCCCCACGGCGTTTCGACGTGGCTGTGAATGTAGACGCTCTGGCTGAAATAAATGCGCCCGTCGGGGCCCCAACGAAACGCATGAATGATGTGATGCGTGTCTTCGGTGCCAAATCCGGAAAGCACCACCCGGCGCTCGTCGGCCTTTCCTGAACCGGTGGTATCCTTGAGATGCAAAATTTCGGTGCTGTTGGCGACATAGCATCCGCCGTCGCCGGGAACGATGCCGGTGGGAATGAAAAGCCCGTCGGCGAAAACAGTCGATTTATCCGCTTTACCCGAGCCGGTCGTATCTTCCAGGACGATGACCTTGTCGTCGGCGACCTGCCCCGGCTTAATCTGCGGATAGATGCTCGATGACACAACCCAAAGCTTTCCGTCGGCGTCAAAGTTAATGCCGATCGGTTTGCTTACCATCGGATCGGCGGCGAAGAGATTCACTTCAAACCCGTCGGCGACCTTAAAGCTCGCGCGCTCGGCTTCCGGATCGGTCGCGCTGGCGGGCGGGATGGCCTGCGGCGGTTTGACGTCGGCGCCGACCGCTTGCGCCGCGGAAAGAACGATGCAGCCAAATATGGCCATGCGGACGGCTAAAAACGCGATGGGAAGGATACTTTTCATGCTGGTAGGTCGCCGGAAAAAATTCTCTGGTTTGTCCACACGCCAACTGCCCGAAGGGCGGTTTTGTGCTCCCTCTCCCTTTCACGGAGAGCGCTGGATTAAGCTGAAATAAATATGGCTATTTCCTTGGAAATCGCCACCGCCAGGCGCCGTCAAACTTCCTGCGCGCCAGGCTCAAGAGCAAGCCGCGGTTTCGTTCGCCACGGCGTCCGGCGGATGTCGGTTTTCGGACGTTCAACCGTCGTCGTCCACCCGCTGATATCGATAGACCGCCTTGAACAGTCCCGATACCTGTTCGGACGGCAGGATCTGAGCTCGATGGCGTTCATTGCGCGGCTGCAAACGCAAGTGCGGATGGCCCGCGTCATTTGATTCGAAAAAGAGCCGCTTGAAAGTGGTTTTTCCGTCGGCAAAGCGAATGAAACAGTCGTCGCCGTCCAGCGGGGGGCGGGCGGGGGAGAAGATGACGATGTCCCCCTCGCGATATTTGGGCGTCATGCTGTCGCCGTGCACGCGGGCGGCGAAAGCGTCGGCGTCATTGATGTCGGGACAGCTGACGTATTCGTCGGGCGCTCTGGGGAGGGATCGAAAATCGGAGAAGCCGACCGGATAGCCGTCGGTCGCGCGGTTAATCACGGGGACAATATTGCTCGTGAATTGTTGGAGCCCGCCGCCCGTTCGGGCGACGAGATCTTGAAGCATGTCAGAAAGATTCGCCGCGTCGAGGTCCGGCGCGTCCGATGACTGCGGCGCCAGAACGGCGGCGCCGCCGGCGATGGCCGCCAGCACCCGACTTGCGCCTTTGCCCGGCGGGGGGTGGGGCGCCGAAACCGCCGGCGCGCCGCCAGGCGAGGGGCGTCGATCCGGGGTCTTGGGCTTGGCGGATTCTCTTTCGGCCTCGCCGGCGTTTTCTCCGGCCGCCATTAACTGATGCAAAACCGCCCGCACATCTCTTGGCGTCCGCTGTAAATGCGCCTGCGTCAGCAATTCCCCACTGGGAAACCCCAGCGTCTGTTCGAGCCGCCGAAGCTTTTCGTCGCTGGGCGGATTGATCACCCGGCCGGTTTCGATGAGCGACAAATACGGTTTGGAAATCGCCGTCCGCCCGGCCAATTCATCCAGCGTCAGCCCAAGGCGCCGGCGCTGCTTCCGTATTTTTGCTCCGAGGGAATCCATGAAGAACATCCTATCCAGTGAATCATAAATACCACAGCACAACCGCGCAATGCAATAAGATTCTCGTACAGACGCCTAACAAATGAATCGGTGCGTGGACGTGTTTTGTGATTGTTGAACGTGGGTGACGCGGCAAAACCAAACATCATCCGGGCATGTTCCGCGACCCGCGGTCGCTACACCAACATGCGAAATGCGATAAGATCTCCTCATGCGGCAATTCTGGACGTGGATCACCACAAGCGATGCCGGCCTTCTGGCGCGAATCTCCGTCGGATCGCTGATATTCCTCGTGCTGGCCCTCATGGACTTGCGCCGCCACGGACGTCACGCGACGCGCTGGCGCGAGTATTTTTTTCTGATCGAGGTGGTTGCGGTCGCGATGCTGTATGGCGCCGTGAACGATCTGCTTACCTCAAGAATCAGTTGGGAATAGTTCTATTATGGCAAGGACCTCCAGCGATCGCTCGGGCCGCGTACTCCCCCAGATCCTGCGGCATTGACGTGGGCGGCGGCGAAAGTCGGAATAAAGGCGACCTGGTCGGCCGGTTTGCTCGTTGGCGTCGCGATGTTAATGGCAAACAATCCAAAAGGGGGTTTGCCGCAGTTATCCTATTCGCGACTGTTGCTACGGATTCCAATCACCTTTCTGTGGTGCTTCGCGTGTGGGGCGTGCACCGGCGCCGCCGGTTATTTGGGATGGCTGGCGGGATCATCAAACGATTTTACGGAAATGGTTCGCCGCGATGAGCTTAGGCCCCCTCGTTTTATGGCCGTCTACGGGATTGACCTGGGCGGATACCTGGGCGGACTCATTGGGACGACTTGGTCAGTCGTGTCCGTGCGCCAATTTCGAAATACAATCCGCAAGTGAACGCCAATATCGAACTTTTTTATTGCCTGACACTCCGCGATGACAAATCAGCGGTCTCGGCTACCCCTGATCGAACCAATTCCCATTCCCGATTTACATTAGCCAGAACGATTGAGGATCAGTCATCGTTCGTCGAAGGATTTCACGTTGCCGTTGCGTCCACCATCGCGGCTTGTTTATTTCGATATCCGCGCAGCTGAAATACGAGGCGATCGCGCGTCGAAGCGCGTTCAATCCAACGCCGGTCGTGGCTGTGGTTTGAATCGCCGCGATCCGCTCGACGTCCCACGCCCATGGCTGATCGCATTTATTGGCGACGACCCGCGCGCCCGGATATGCCGTGAGCAAATGCGATTGTTCCGGCTCCAGGGGACGGGTGGCGTCCAGCACAAGAATAACGAGCTGCGACGCCTCGATCGCGGCGCGGCTGGCGGCGATCGCGGCACGCTCAATGACGTCATCGGTCGCGCGCTGGCCTGGCGTATCCACCAACATGACTGGCAGCCCATCGACGTTTGCAATCTCGCCCACCCAATCCCGCGTTGTTCCCGCAATGTCTGCGGTGATCGAACGCTCCTGGCCAAAAAGCTGATTGGCTAATGTCGATTTGCCGACATTGGCGGCGCCGACGATCGCTACGGCAGGCGGATACAGCAGATGATAAAGGCCGCGATCATCGAGGATTTTTTCGATTTGGTCGGCGGACAACGGATTGTTCAGATGCGACCACGCGCCGCGCTGCGCCAGCAAAACGCGGATACCGATCTCGGAGCGCGCGAGCGGAAGATGGGAGGCGACTTCCTTTTCCAGTACCGTTTCGCCGTCCACGGCTTGCGGAACGGACGGAAAATCGACCGCGCTTTCGACGATCGAGAAGCCGTCGCGGCGGGCAAGATCGAGCGCCGATCGCACGACCCATACGCCGCCGTGGAGATTGACGTCGGCGCCGCCGGTGGCGAGCAGGATGACGACGGGATCATCGATGATCCGTTGGCCGTCCGTAAGATTTCCGTGAACGCAGCGGTCAGGCCGCGGGATTTTGGAAAAGTATCGGCCGAGGAATGCCGGCACGCCCGGCCCCAGCAGGCGCACGACGGCGATGGCGGCCGAGCCGGGGGGCGTCAGTTGGATGGCCTGATTCTCCGTCGCGCTAGAGTGCATCGTTCTTAAGGTGATGATTGGTGTAGGCGAGGGCGATGCCGTAGAGAGTGAGATCGGGCGAAACGGCATGAATCAGCTCCCAGTCGCCGAAGAGGAGCGGGGCGTCGCCGCCGGTGGCGATGATGTCGGGCCACTGGCCGAGGGCGGTGGCGTAATTTTCGACGAGTTCCTTGACCATGCCGCGGATGCCGTGGAATACGCCGTGGAGCATCGCCTGCTCGGTTTCCTTGCCCCACGCGTCATCGGGCCTGGCAAGTTTGACGGCGGGGAGCCTGGCGGTTCCTTCATGAAGCGCCTGGAGCATCATGGCGGCGCCGGGCGCGATGGCGCCGCCGAGGAATTCGCCGCTGTCGTTGCAGACATCGACGGTCAGGGCGGTGCCGGCGTCGACGACCACGCAGGCGTTTCCCATTTGCTCGAACGCCGCCGCGATATTCAGGACGCGATCGACGCCGGTAAGCTCGGGTTCGTCGGTGGTGACGGCGATCGGAAGCTCGAGGTCTTTTCCGACCCAGACGATTCGGCGATCCGCCGCCTGCAGGACGACGTCTTCGAGCGCGCTGTCCAGCGCGGGGTTGACCGAAGCGGCCACGACCGCCGCGTCACGCGATGCGATCGGCTGCCACAGCTCGGCGATCGCCGCGGCCCACTGCGATTGGTCGACATTGAGAATTCGCTTCACATGACTCAGTTCCCCCGCGACAAACGTTCCCATCGCCAGCCGGGAATTTCCAAGATTCAGCACGAGCAAGTTAATATCCATTGGACGAATGATAGCAATATGGATGCGATCGCGGGACTACCGGCGCCGGAATTAGGCGGCCAAGCCGGCGCACAAAAAAAGCCGTCCCGGGCAAGGACGGCTTCGAATGGGGCAATGAAAAGTTCCACTGGGTTGTGAGGCGTAGAACTTCTCACCATCGGGGAAAGCGAGAATATTGACGATTTTTTAAGCGGCGAACAATGTTTCCCAGCTTGCTACAATTGGAGTGCCACAAAATGCACTCTTCCGAAGAACAGCTCGCTGATGATTATTTGTAATAACTTTAACCGCAGATACTTACGTCACGAAATTATTATATTTGTGGGGCGGCAACTGCGGGTGGAACCGATTGATTACGTCAATGTAGCGCAGATGTCGCGACAAGCGGTGTCGGAATGCCGGGGAGTGGCTATGCGATCGAACGTCTCTTGGATTATTCTTCATCTCCTGCGATATTCCTTGCCGCGAGAGTAATCCGTTCAACATGAGGTGCATGCGTGCGAATTCTAATCACCGGCGGAGCCGGTTTTATCGGGTCGAATCTGGCAAAGCGCGTCGCCGCCGATGGCCATTCAACCGTCGTCTGCGACGACTTTTCGTCAGGCCACTGGACGAATCTGATCGACTATCCCGGCGACGTCTTGACCGTCGATTTGGCGGGCGACGTGTCGGCGTTTGTCGACATGGATCGCTTTGACGTGATCTTTCACGAAGCGTCCATCACCGACACGACCGTGATGGATCAGCGAAAGATGATGCACAACAATGTGGAAGGTTTTCGCGCGCTGCTCGAGTTGGCCGTCAAATGGAAAAGCCGAATGGTGTGGGCGAGCAGCGCGGCGACCTACGGGCGCGGAGAATCTCCCAACAAGGAATCGCAGAAGCCCCAGCCGTTGAACGTCTATGGCTATTCCAAGCTGGCCATGGAAAGACTCGTGGATCGTTACATCGATCGCCTGGCCTATCCGGTGGTGGGGCTGCGCTATTTCAACGTGTATGGCGCCGGGGAAAACCATAAGGGCAAATTCGCCAGCATGATCGGGCAGCTTGCTCGGCAGATGCGCGCCGGCAAGCGGCCGCGGATTTTTTACGACGGTCAGCAGAAGCGCGACTTCGTCTATATCGACGACGTGATCGCGGCCAACCTCGCCGCGACGACCTGCCAAACCACCGGCGTATTCAACGTCGGAAGCGGGGCGGCTTCGAGCTTCAACGACGTGGTGGCCCAACTGAACCGTGTGCTGAAGGTCGATCTTCCGACTGAATACTTCGAGAACCCATACGATTTCTTCCAGACCTGGACGGAAGCGGATCTCACCTGCTCGCGAAAAATCCTGCGATATGATCCCCACTATAGCCTGGCAAGAGGCATCGACGCCTATTTCGCGTCGGGGCATTTGGGGACGTAGCAATTGGGTGGAATAAGATTTTGTCTTACCCGCGGCGCGACCGTCTTGGCGGTGTCTTCAAAGGGCAGACACGGGCGAGACGCCTTCGCTATTTAATTCACAGCCGCGTTTTCTTCGGCGGCCTCATTTGACGTCGACCGGCGCCCCGCCTTTCCTTGCCGATTCGTAGAGCGCATTGATGATCGAAACCGATTTGCGCCCCTCGGCGCCGCTGGTTTCGGCTTCTTTGCCCTGTTCCCATGACGCCAGGATTGACGCGATGTTGCGCGTGTGCAGATCCAGCCCGATATCCGCCGCGGCGCCCGCGCCGCGCGTGAGCGAGGCGGCGTTGGCGTTTACTCGATCGACCAACTCCGCGTCCGCGAGACGTTCATCGCGAAATTTGTAAACCTTTAGCCCCGCTTCGGAAACCGCCGTCCCGTTTTCCCCGCCGATTTCGATTCGGGCGGGCGTGCCGGGGAACATGGCGGTCGTTCCCATAATGGTTCCAAAGGCGCCGCTCTTGAATTTCACGCTGGCCGACAAGGTATCTTCGACTTCGATCCGCGGATGGATTCGGCTGCCCGCATACGCGCTGACCCGCTCGACAGGCCCGGCGATCCACTGAAGCAGATCAATCGAATGAATCGACTGATTCATGATCGCTCCGCCGCCGTCGACGGCCCATGTGCCGCGCCATCCGCCGGCGGCGTAATAGGCGTCGGGCCGATACCACGGCGTAAAACAGGCGGCGTACGCGATCGTGCCGAATCGTCCTTCGCCCACGGCTTCCTTCAGCGCTCGATTCGCCTCCTGCCAGCGATTCTGCGAGATGTACGCCAGGCGCACGCCGTTCGCCGCCGCCGAGGCGATCATCGCGTCGATCCGCTCGATCTGAATCTCCATCGGCTTTTCCACGATGACGTTCACCTTGTGTTCAAAGGCGATCAACGCCGACTGCATGTGCACGCCGGACGGCGTGGCGATGTTGACGCAATCGAGCTTGTGGCGGGCATGCATCTCCGCCTGATCCTTGTAGATCGGAACGCCGGTAATTCCGTGGCGTTCGAGCGCCGCCCTGGCTTTATCGGGGTACAAGTCGCACACGGCGGCGAGCTTGGCGTTGGGAAGCGTGGAAAGCACTTTGACGTGGGTATGCCCGACGGTGCTGGTTCCGATCACCGCGCAGTTCCATAGTTTTTCCATGGACGAAGGATGCGGGAGGCGGGGGGGAAATTCAAGAGTGATGCGGTGACGGCCGTCGTGATTTTCCCGTGATGGGCTTACGCGCCGATGGCGATCCGCTTTCATGTCCAGAATCTGTCTTGAACGCCGTACATGATTCCGATCGGGATGCTGACCAACGCGAATGCACCGAAGACGATCCACATGCGGCTTACGAAATCGTCGGGTTCGCCAAAAATCAAGTACACAAAGATCGCGATGAAGATGATGGCGGGAATAACCCAGCCCAGCCAAACCCGGGTTCGCGGCCAACGATTGTTCATCGGTTAACGGTTGTCGTTCTTCACTCGAATTCCTCGATCCACCATGGGAGTGAAACGTGCCTCACCAGTCCAGCGTCCCGCGCCATGCCCGCGTTAAATCCGCGACGGTGACGCTCTCTCGCGTGCCGTTGTTTTCGACGTCGAGCGCCGGTTCGCGGGTGACATGTCCGATGTCTAATACATCGCATGGCGCGTTTTTTAGATGATCTTTCAGATCGTCCATTGAAGGATTCGCTTCGACGATATAGGCGCCGCTTCCTTCGGCGAATAGCCTCGTCGTTGCCGCGATGCCGGGGCAAATCCATGCCCCCAATCCGGACGCAATGCACATCTCGGCCAAAGCGGTCAGGGCGCCGCCGTCGCTGACATCGTGGCAGCTTGCAACATAACCGCGGCTGATCAGGTCATGAATCCGGCGATGGGTTTCGATCAGGTTTGCCAGGTGAGCGCTCGCATTAAGACCTTGAGCCGCGACGAGATAAAGAACGCCGCCGTCATTCTTCAGATCCATCGTGACGCATTTGCGAACATCGTCGACGACGCCGATGGCGCTGATGAGCAGCGTGTTGGGGATGCGGATCACCCGGCCGGTTTCGCCGTCGGTGAATTGGTTGTGCAGGCTGTCTTTTCCGCTGATAAAGGGGATGCCGAAAGCGAGAGCCGCGTCGCGGCAGGCCTCGCAGGCGCGGACCAGCGTGCCCATCGTTTTTTCGTCGTCGACGCTCGGCCAGCAGAAGTTATCGAGGATGGCCAGCGTGTTGGGATCGGCCCCGACGGCGACCACGTTGCGAATCGCTTCGTCAATGGCGGCGATGGACATCTCGTAGGCGTCTTCGATGTGCGGCGACAATCCGCAGCCGACCACGACGCCGCGATGGCTGTTGAGTTTTGGCCGGAGGACGGCGGCGTCGGATGGGCCGATTTGCAGCGGCCCCGTGAGCGGCTTGATGACCGATCCGCCTTGCACCTCATGATCATATTGGCGAATAATCCAATGCTTGCTGGCGATATTCGGGTGAGCGAGAAGTTGGAGAAGCTGTCTTATTGTGCCGTCAGCGGGAGGCGAATCGTTACGCGCGCCGGGCGCCTTATCGGAATGCACGACCACCGCTTTTCGCGTCGGCATGGGGATGCCGCGATGGATGAAATCCATTGACATGCGCGCCACTTGCGTGCCGTGATAATTGAGGATCAGGTCGCGCTCGGCGGTTCCGAAGACGCCGACGACCGTCGTTTCCACGTCTTCGCTTTTCGCCAGCGCGAGCAATTCATCCAGCTTTCCGCCGGGCACGGCCAGGACCATTCGCTCCTGCGCTTCGCTGATCCAGATTTCGTCGTAACGCAGGCCGGCGTACTTGAGCGGCACTTTTTCCAGATCGACGGCGGCGCCGATTTTTTCCCCCATTTCCCCGACGGCACTGGAAAGCCCGCCGGCGCCGCAATCGGTGACGGCGGAGAACAGGCCGCGATCGCGCGCCTGGAGAATCACGTCGCCGACCTTTTTCTCGGTGATCGCGTTGCCGATCTGCACGGCATGGGAAAATTCGTCGGCGTGCGTGTCGGTCAGCTCGGCCGACGAAAACGTCGCGCCGTGGATTCCATCGCGGCCGGTGCGTCCGCCCATGACGACGACGGCGTCGCCGGCGCCGGTTTCCTTGTGAATTTTGTCGCGCGGGATCAGGCCGACGCAGCCGCAAAACACCAGCGGATTGCCGAGATAGCGATCATCGAAATAGACGGCGCCGTTGACGGTGGGAATGCCCATGCGATTGCCGTAGTCGCGAACGCCCGCCACCACTTGCTGGAGGATCCGCTTGGGATGAATAATTCCCTTGGGCAACGGCGAGGCCGCGTTGGGGAAAGCGACGCAAAACACGTCTGTATTGGCGATCGGTTTGGCGGCGAGTCCGGTGCCGAGGATGTCGCGGATAACCCCGCCGACGCCGGTGGCGCTTCCGCCGTACGGTTCGATGGCGCTGGGATGGTTGTGGGTTTCGGCTTTGAAGCAGACGGCGTCGGTTTCGTCAAAGCCGATCACGCCGGCGTTGTCCGCGAAAACCGAAAGGCACTCGACGCCGGCCGTCGCTCGGTCTCGCCGCATCAATTGCATCGTGCTGTCGAAAATCGTTTCCTTGATGAGATTTTTATATCGGCGAGTCGAGAGCACTTTCCCGTTTACGTCCTGAACTTCCACGTCGACGGCGCTCTTGAGCGTTTTATGAACGCAATGCTCGCTCCAGGTTTGCGCGATGGTTTCCAGTTCGATATCCGTCGGCTCGCGGTCGCGCCCTCGAAAGTATGATTGCACGGCTTTCATTTCCGCCGGCGATAAAAACAGGTGGCCCTCGCGGCTGAGCTTTTGCAGGCCGGCGTCGTCGAGGTCGCGGATCGACACATGCCGAAGGTGGAATTGATAGTCGCGGCCGGTCTCGAATTTTTTCGGCAGGTAGGCGTCAAAGTGAACCGACTCGATCACGCCGTTGGCCAGCACCCGGCTGGCAATTTCCTGCAATTCGCTCCGCGGCACGTTTCCGTCGACGACGTAAGATCGGCCCGTCCGCACCTCGCGAACCATGATCCCCATATCGCGCAGCGCCATCTCGGTCGAAGCGGCGACCGGGTCCATCACGCCGGGCTTGAGGTGAATTTCGATTCGGCTATGACCCGAATCATCGGGCGCAAACGTCATGATTTCAGCCGATTCGACGACGGGATCGGCGAACAGCTCTTTGGCGGCGCGCTCGATGCCGGCCGGGTCGGCGTCGGCGTCGATGAGGAAGATTCGGCGGGTGGTGATCTTCCCGACGCTTTTGCCGAATTCCTGAATCTGATGTCGGACCGCTTCGCCGAGCGGGTCCACGGCGGCGACGCCGCCACGAGCAAGAGGAGCGGTCTGAACGTCGATGCGATAGATCATGGGTTGGATTCTAAATAACTCGAAGCGATTTCGCGCCCTTTCTGCGAGCGAATTCTCAAATGAAGCGACACGCGTTGCTTCCGCGGGTCGCGTCCAGCCCATTCGACCAGACCAAAGTGACCGCGATCGTGTTCGCTTGGAGCGCGCGATAGCGGAGCATTTTTCAGGCTCCCGTAGCGTTTTTACGTTTAGCGGCCCCGCTTGCGGGGCGTGTGGCGTGGCCATCTTTCGTGGCACATGCTTGGGGTTCGTTGAAAAACACGGTTTGTCCACGTTGCTGACCGCGATTTCTCGAATTGATGGCCACACCCGGGACGTGTTTCGTGATCGAAGCTGGCGCCGCTAAAATGCAAAATGCCTACCATAGCGCCGAGCGATCGATCGCCCCGACCGTGGTTCGCCCCGCGAGCGCCATCGCGGCTTCAAACTCGGTCCGCAGAATGTCGACGACATGGCGCACGCCGTCGGCCCCGGCCACGCCCAGCCCATAGAGGTAGGGGCGGCCGATGAGGACGGCCGACGCGCCGCCGGCGAGGCATTTTAGAACATCCGTACCCCGTCGGATGCCGCCATCCACCAGCACGGGAATACGTCCGGCGATTTTGTCCGCGACGGCGGGCAACGCGTCGATCGTCGCCGGCAGCGTATCAAGCCCGCGCCCGCCGTGGTTGGAGACGATGACGCCGCCGACGCCCGACTTGGCGGCTTCGTCGGCGTCGTCGGGATTCAAAATTCCCTTTAACAAGACCGGGGTTTTGGCGAACGATCGAATCCACTCCAAATCGCGCCAACTGAACGTACGGCTTCGGCCGATATTGCGGCTGCTGGTTCCGGGCTGGCTTGTGACATTCAAGTTGGGGTAATAGAGCAACGGCGTCTGATCGGCGACTCGATCTTCGCGATCCCGCGCATATTTCCACGACAGATCGACCGTGATGCACAACGCCCTGCATCCCGCCGCCTCGGCACGCTGAATGAGTTCTCTGGTTTTGCCGCGATCGTCTTCGACGTAGAGCTGAAACCAAAGCGATCCCGTAGCCGCCGCGGCGATTTCCTCGATACTGCGGTTGGAAAACGTGCTTGCCACGAGGACCGCGCCCGCCGCCCCGGCGCCACGCGCGGTCTCAACCTCCGCCTGCGGATGCGCCAGTAAATGCGATGAGATCGGCGCCAATAAAATCGGGTGCGGTAGCGCCTGACCCAGCAGCGTTATTCTCGTATCGATGCGCGACACGTCCACCATCACGCGCGGCTTTATCCGAATCCGGCCAAACGCCTTTTGATTCCATCGGACCGTGAATTCATCGGCCGATCCGGAATTGCAGAATTCCCACGCGGGTTTGGCGAAACGTTCGCGTGCGAGAGCCTGATAATCGGACAGGCAGATGGGATTGGGCGCCATTGTCAAACGTCAAAAAATTCCGCCACCTTACATCGAAAACTCGGCAGCGCCGATTCTCCGCTAATTTCTTCGTGCTCGTTCACGAGTTGGACGCTGCCGTCCGGGCGGTAGACATGGACATGGCGCCAATATGGATTGACGACCCATACCAGGCCAAATCCCGCCTTAAGATATTCTTTCACCTTATCGGCGACGTCCTTGAACCGGTCATTTGGCGACAGAACTTCAACGGCTAAATCAGCGGGGATCGGCATGAAACCAGGATCGTCGCCGATCTCGTTATTGCGTGAACCTCGAATCAGCGAAACATCCGGGATCGTACATTAACGGCGGCGTCCGGAAAGCACTGATAGCCGAGATCGTTTGGGTAGACCGAGATGTCTCGTGTTTTGTCCCCCTCGTTTCCTAAGAGCCGCAGAATCTTTCCTGCGACAAGGCTCGACCCTTTACTCATCGCCCGCTCCTTCAAATGCCCATTGACCAGTTCGTATCCTTCCGAGCGGGGGTCATTGAGAAACTCGTCGGCAGTATAAGTTTTTTCCGCAATGAGCGTCATGATTGCACCTGATCGGTTTATACCATCGGATTATCGATTTGCTTTGACATCATCAAAATGCGCTTCTAGATTTTCATCAAGCCCAAACGGGCCGCTTCGGAGGTGGAACGTGAAAATCACTCGCGCGCTCGTCCTGGCGGTGGCCCTGGCCATCACGGGCATTGCCACGCCCGGCTGTCATAAATCACTCGACGGCAATTACCGTGACGACGCCAGCATCTTTTTTGTTGAGTTCAAACCGGACGGGAAAGCCCTGCTCAAATTGGCCGGCGACACGCGCGAAGCCAATTACACGCTGGACGGCAACAAAGTGACCATCACATCCGCAAACGGCACGATCGTTTTGACGATCAACGGCGACGGATCTCTTTCCGGAGATCCGACGCTGGGAACATTGAAAAAGAGAAGCTGACGCTGCGATCGCTTAATGATCCGACGCCGGCATGTCATGCGGCTCGCCATGAGAAACGCTGGTGGCGTCGGAGATCGGCTGGCCCGTGTGCGGATCGAAACGCGGGGCCTCGATCGGCTTACCGGTGTAGGGATCGAACTTGGCGTCGGCGGGGAGTGCCGGAGATGGATTCTGGGCGGCGAACGTGGGCCGCGGCGAAGGCGTTTCGCCGGCTTTTTCAACTTCTTCCTGCGCCTCCTTCAATCCCTTCTTGAAATTCACGATCGCGCCGGCGACGCTCTTGCCCACTTCCGGAAGGCGCTTGCCGAAAAAAAGAAGCCCGATCGCCGCGATCACCACCCACTCGCCCATCGACGGAATTTGGAAAGCCAACGTGTGCATCATGGAAAATACCCTTCAGGAACGCGTCCCCATCCTACGCCATTCGCAAAATTCATCAAGATTGCTTCACTCGCCATCCCATTATACGTCCGGCACGACCGAACGTGTAACCTCACCCTTCAAAATGCTGATCAATCTTTCAATGTCCGGCGGAAGAGGCGCCTGAAGCGTCATCGGATCGAGCGTCGCCGGGTGAACGAAGGTAATTTCAAAAGCATGCAGAGCCTGGCGCTCGAATCGGAAATCGCCGAATTCAAACACCCGGCCCCCGTAGATCGTGTCGCCCACCATCGGATGGCCGATGGCGGCCATATGCACGCGCAGCTGATGCGTGCGCCCGGTCTTGGGCGTCAGCTTGACCAGCGCGAATTTCACCGGCGGCGCTGGATGACGCCGATCGGCCGCGTGGGCGCCATGGCTGAGCGTCGCCGATTCGGGCTGGTCGAAAATTTCCAGAATTTCGTATTTCGTGATCGCCGGACGCCCGCCGTTTTCCACTTTTCGCACCGCCTGTTTTTCTCGGACGTAGCGGTCCTGCCCGATGGGCATGTCGATCACGTCCGATAAAAACTCCGGCACGCCATGAATGACGGCCATGTATGTTTTTTGAATCGTGCGGTTCTCGAATTGCCGGGCGACGCGCCAATGGGCTTCGTCGGCTTTGGCCACCAGCATGATGCCGGTGGTGTTGCGGTCAAGGCGATGGAGAATCCCTGGCCGCCAGCTTCCGTTGACCGTGCTCCAATTGCGGCCGTAATGAACCAGGCCGTTCACCAGGGTTCCGGACCATTTCCCGCGAGCGGGATGGACGATCAGGTCCGCCTGTTTGTTCAACGCCAGAAGCTGCTCGTCTTCGTAAACAATATTCAGCGGAATATCCTCCGGCGTCAGTTCATTCACCGGCTTGGGCGGCGCGACCATGTCGATCTCGTCGCCCTCTTTAGGCTTATAGCTCGACTTGACCGTTTTGCCATTGACGCGAACGAGACCTTCCTCGATCAGACGCTGCACGTTGTTTCGCGACAAATAGGGGACTCGATCGACAAGATATTGATCGATCCGGCGGGTGAGCGTCTTTCCAAGCCGAAATCGATAATGCTCGATGTCCGACTCGTCCGCCGCCTGCACCTGCTCGGCATCGATCGGAAGGTCGGGATCGACCTCGGGTGTCGGGGCTGGGTCTGGATCGGCGGAAGTTGAAGGAGATTTCTTAGACACGGGGGACGGCCAAAAAAGAAGTCGGCGGTTGCCGCCGTCGGCTATTAAATAGTTTCAGCGATCGCTATTTAAAAGGCGAGGACGGAAGTTTCGGTTTCCCGGCGCATCGTGGGCCTGCGGCATTGCTCATGTTCGCGAAACCACGCCCCGCAAGTGGGGCCGCTAAACGCGGGGGCGTTGCAGCGACAAGGAGAAAACGCTATGCCGCCGGTTTGGTCGCGGCGCCGGGCGCCGTCGCGGGAAGGGCGTTGGGTCCGGTCGCGGGAGCATTTGAGGACGGCTGGGTCGTCGCGGGTATCGTGAGATTTGGCTGCGTTGTCGCGGGCAAGGGCGGTAAAGTCGGCCCTAATTTTTCCGGCGACGTCGGCGTCGGAGGTTTCACGAACCGCTCGCGCTCGATTGGTTTGCCAAGCAGCACCGGCTTTTCCAACAACTTCAAATTCTCCTGGCGCGACTTGGCGAACTCTTTGAATTCGCTGCCTGCCGAGGAGTCGTCGATGATCTGCTGATAGAATCCGCCGGCCTTATCCCATTGATGTCGATTCTCGGCGATGGCCGCGAGGCCGAAGCGTGCGGAAACGACCGCGGCATGATTTGCATCCTGCGGGGGACGGGTTACTTCGTTGTAAGCGGTTTCCGCGCTGCTCAAATAATCGTCGCTGCTTCGCGGATCTTTTGACGCCGGCTGAGTGGTCGGCAAGGCCGGGGCGATGGCCATCTGCCAGTTCAAATCGCCGCGCGTCAGAAGCGCCATGGCTCGAATTTTGGCGTCGTCGGTCTTATCGAGTACCACGCCAACCGCTTTTTCGGTCTCTTCGGCAAGCGTCTTGCGGCTTTGAGCCAGTCCGTCGGGCGACATGAACAACGGCTGCAGGGTTCGGAGTTGATCGAGCGAGTAGAGAGCCGTTCCCAGGTTTTCCCGCACCTCCGTCTCGCGCCGAGTTTTATCCGCGTAATGGTTACGGACCAGAATAAAGGCTAAAAGACAGAGAACCAAGCCCAGGAGGAGCTGAGATCCATGTTTTTGAAAAAATTCCGGAGCGTTCTCCAGGTTCTTCGCCAATGAGTTTGTTTTGAGCTCGTGCCGCCGTTCCGCTTTCATAGGACGCGGAAGTGTAATGAGCGGTGATGGGCAAAGCAACCGGCGAGTCATTCCTTGACACCGGCGGTCGCGCGATTTATGTTTTAGCGAGATGAATTTTCCCCGCTTCCGAACGTTAGCATCGGCCTGCGACGCGTTTTGGAAGCAACCCACCCTTGCGGAGAAGACCCGAGCTTCGCTCACGAAGTCGGCCCCTCAGCGCTCACCCTTGGAGGCAGCACCATGACGTCAAATACCCGGTTGCTCCCCTGTCTAGCCCTCGCCTGCTCGATGACCGTAGCGGGTTTTTGGGCGCAGAGCACAGTGCCCGTCGCACGGGCCGCGGACAAGCCCGCGCCCGCCGACGCCGGCGACATGCCGGCCAAGCCCGGCGCAAAGCCCGCCGCCGCGGCGCCCGCCGACGCCGGTGACATGCCGGCCAAGCCCGGAGCAAAGCCCGCCGCCGACGCCCCGGCCGCGCCGGCCCCCGCCGATGCGCCGGCCAAGCCCGCCGCCCCCGACGCCCCCGCGACGCCCGCCGCTCCCGGAACGCCCGCCGCGCCGGGCACGCCCGCCGCTCCCGCTCCCGAAGCCCCGCCGGAGATTCCCCAAAACCAAAGTCTCAAGGACGACGTCGACGACTTCTGGCACTACGGAAAGATCGCGCGCTACGACATGGCCGCCGCCTTCGGCAATAAAATCCTCGCCCGCACCGAGCCGCCTATCGAGATACTCCAGGCATTCCAAGCGACCGCCATCGCCCACAACGACAGCCTCGATGACTGGGTTCTTCGCTGGGAAGGGGTCGATGCCAGCGGCATGAAAGTCGTCGCCGCGAAAATCCAGGAATTACTCGGCAAGGGCCGAACCGCACAGCGCGGCATGCCAAAATATATCCAGGAAAACATCGAAGGTCTGGCGGTCAACGAACGGGCTTACCGCACGCACCTCGAGCGCCTGCGCGAGAGCGGCGAATTGGCCGTCCCGATGATGCTCGATTACCTTGGGAGCAAGGACCCGGCCAAGACGCAATTCAAGGATCCGATCCGCCGGGCCCTGGTCGATCTGGGCCGGGCTGTTTTGAATCCGCTGCTGGCCGCCACCGAAACCAAGGACGATGAACTCAAACGATCCCTGGTGAGCGTCCTTGGCCGAATCGGCTACGACGTGTCGCTCCCATATCTATCGCGAATCGCCCAGGATCAATCCAATCGCGGCTTAGCCGAGTCGGCTTCCAACGCCCTTCGCCGGATGGGCGCCCCGACGAGCGGGAGCGTCAGCGACCAGTTCTATCGCCTCGCCGAGAAATTCTACTACAACAACGCTTCGATCCAGGCCGACCTCAAGGCGCCCGTCGCGTACGTCTGGTTCTGGGGCGACACGGGGCTGGTCTATAAGGAAGTGCCGCCGCCCATTTTCTCGGATGTGATGGCGGAGCGCGAAGCCGAGTTTTCTCTTCAGCTTTCTCACGGCGACCGCGACGCGCTGAGCCTGTGGCTTGCCGCCAACAATAAGCTCGAAGTGGATCTGCCCGACGGCGCGTCCAGCGGCGTTTTCGACAAGGATCGGCCGACCGCAGCTTACTACAATGTCTACGCCGGCGCCCAATACCTCAACGCCGCCCTCCTTCGATCGCTTCAGGATCATAACGCGCCGGTCGCCGTCAAGCTGATCAAATCGCTGGCGGAAATCGTCGGGCCCAGCAACCAGGGGACCGGCGTCAAGATCGATCCGCTCGTGGAGGCGATGCACTATCCCGACCGTATCGTTCGCTTCGAGGCGGCGTTCGCGTTGGCCGGTGGCCTGCCTAATTCGGCGTTCAACGGACACGAGCGCGTGGCGCCATTGTTGGCCGAAGCCGTTTCCCAGACCGGTTCGGCGAATATATTGCTCATCGCTCCTTCGCAAGCCGAAGAGCAAAAGCTTGCCGCGGACCTCAAGCAGTATGGAATCGCCAGCGGGACGACCGCCAACGAGGCCCTGAGCAACTCGATCAAGCTGCCGTCGATCGACGTGATCGTCTTCCCCGAAACGCTTGGCAATACCCAGATCGATCGCTTGTTGGAGATAGCCGCCGACAACCCGCGGCTTGAGCGGGCGGCGAAAGTCATCCTTACGACCACGTCGCTTTCGCCCTGGGCGCAGCGTTCATTGGCCGATCCCTTGACCGTCGTGACCCAGGCCACCGACGCTGCCGGGCTCACCGCGGCCATCGAGGACGCGCGCAAGCGGGCCGGCGGATTGCCGCTGGACGAAAAGGTGGCCACAGCCTACGCCATCCGCGCCGCCCAGACGCTTCAGCGCTTGGCTCAGGGACGGGTGCTCGCGTTCGATCTGACGGTCACGCAGCCAACGCTGCTGGCCTCCTTGAACGACAAGCGGCCGGAGGTCGTCAAAGCCGTCGCCGACGCGCTGGCGTATATGAATGGCGACCAGATCCAAGTTTCCCTGCTGACGGCCGCCCTCGGCGACAAAACGCCCGACGACGTGCGCATCGGTCTCTTGCAAAGTCTGACCAAGAACATCAAGTTCTTCGGCGGACGCCTGTCGCAGGCGAGCCTTGACGATTTGCAAAAGCAGGTCGATACCGCCGGCAACCTGGACGTTCGCACCGCCGCCGCCGAAGCGCGCGGGGCGTTGAATCTCCCGGCCGAGCAGGCGAAAGAACTGATTCTCAAACAGGCCAAGCGATAATCAGCCGCTCACATGCCATTTTGCAGGCTCGTCCTCGCGCGGCGGAGATGGTGTTTTCCATCATCGCCGCCGCGCGAGGACCGGGCGTCATTTGTCGGCGTTCGACTCAATCTCTTAGAATAACTGAACCGTTTTGCGTTTAGCGGCCCCGCTTGCGGGGCATTTTCCGCGGCCCCCGCTCGTTACACCAATGTGAGTGAATGCCGATGCTACAACGACTTGAGAAGTAGCGATAAATCCGCCCCGAATGACGCATCTTCCTTGTAGCGGCACGGCTGGCCGGGCGCGGGGAGGCGCTCCGACGGTATGCGACGCTATCCTTTGGTCACCGTCTCGTCGAGGTTCATCAACACGTTGGCCACGACCGCCCACGCCGCCACCTCGGCGGGGTCAACGCCGGCGGGTGGGTTGACGCCCTTGGCCATCTCCGCGGCGGCGGCTTGATCCTTGCGATAGTCTTCCAGCGAACGCGAATAAAGCGCGACCAGTTGCTCCAACTCCGCCGGTCTGGGTTGGCGGGCCACGCATAATCTAAAGCCGCATGTGGCCCTGGACTTTTCATCGGACGCCGACGCTTCGGTCAGCATTCGCCTGGCCAGAGCCTTGGACGTCTCGACGAACGCGGGGTCGTTCATGACGCTCAGCGCCTGCATCGGCGTATCGGTGCGCGTGCGCCGAATCGTGCAGCCCTCGCGGCTTGGCGCGTCAAAACTCGTGAACGTGGGATACGGCGCCGAGCGGCGCCAGAAGGTGTAAATGCCCCGGCGGTAGCGGTCTTCGCCGGCGCTTAACACCCATCGATCGCCGCTGTAGGGAACATCCCATACGCCGTCCGGCTGATAGGGCATCACGCTCGGCCCATACATCTTCTCGCTGAGCAGGCCGGCGATGGCCAGTGAATTGTCGCGAATCGCCTCGGCTTCGAGCCTGAACCGCGGTCCGCGCGCGAAGAGGCGGTTGTAGGGATCTTTTTCTTCCAGCTCCGGCGAAACGCGCGAGGACTGGCGATACGTCGCCGATAAAACCATCGTCCGATGAATCGCCTTCATGCTCCACGGCTGAACGTTTGGTCCCGCGACCTGCGTTGGATGCATGAACTCGCAGGCCAGCCAGTCGAGAAGCGGGGGATGGGTGGGGCGTTCGCCTTGCGTGCCGAAATCTTCGGTGGTTTCGACGATGCCGCGGCCGAAGAGCGTTTCCCAATATCGATTGACGGCCACCCGCGCCGCCAGCGGATTGGCGTCGCTCACAAGCCAGCGGGCCAGGGCAAGGCGATCGATTTTTTCGCCCGCCGGCAGCGGGGGAAGACTGGCCGGCGTGTTGGCCAGCACTGTTTCGCCGTGCTGGAGATACGATCCGCGAATTCGCATGTCCGTCTTGGCGCGGTCGATTCCTGGCTTCTCGGAAAGGACCAGCGTCGTCACGCCGGGAAGTTTCTTCATCGACGCCTTCAGGCGATCGATCTGCGTTCGCGTCGCGGCAAGCGATGGGGCGATCGTTCGGAAATATTCCGCCAGTTCGTTTTTCTGATCGTCGGTCCGCAGTTCCGATGCGACGGCGAGGATCGGTTGAATGTTCGCCGGGGCGGCAAAAGCGTCGGCGGGTTTGGGCGAGGTCGTCAGCGACAGCCGAAACCGGCCGATCGTGTGCTGAGCATACCCGGCCTGTTCAAGGGTAAACGTCAGCGTCGTTTCCGGACCGGCCACGATCGCGCCGGCCGTCTCGAAGACGGCGGCGTGGTCCTTGCTGATTTCCGGCGAGATGCCCCAACCGGTGGAGGTTTTGCCGTCGATGGCGGCCGATACCGGCCAACTTTCCTGCGAGAAGTCCGCCGTCGCTCTGCGCCAGCGAACAGGCCATTCTTTGGCCGATCCGCGAGCGACCGATACCTTAAATTCTCCGAGAACCAGGTTGCCGCTCACCGATCGCCCCGGCCCATTTCCCGGCAGCGATGGATCGGTCAGCAGTTCAAGCCGAAAACCGGTGATGCCGGTGAGATCAGTTTTGGCCGTGACGGTATACGTATCGCGCTGGGGCGTCTTTCCCGAAGCAAGAAGAGAGCCGTCGCGCAACTTCGTCAACTTTGTCCCTTCGCCGCTGGAAAACCTGTCGATTTCCAGCGGTTTCCATTCGACGCCGACCGACAGACCCTTCTCCCATTTTTCCTGCTCGGCCGCCAATCCCGGCGTATCGAGGGTCAATGTCTTCTCCAGCTTGGCGATCTCCGTTTCCGTCGCCAGCCGTTGGGTATTATGCGTTTCGTCCATCACGCTCAGCGCCGGCTCATCGCTGCTCTCCCAAAAGGCAAGCATCGAATAAAAGTCCTTCATTGTGAACGGATCGTACTTGTGGTTATGGCACTGGGCGCATTGCATGGTCGAACCGAGCCAGACTTGCGAGGTCGTGGCCACGCGATCGACTTGCCGTTTCCAGCGGTCTTCCATCTGATCGACGCCCCCTTCTTCGTTGATCATCGTGTTGCGGTGAAATCCGGTGGCGATTTTCTGATCGACTGTCGCGTTGGGGAGCAAATCTCCGGCGATCTGCTCGATGGTGAACTGCGTAAACGGCTTATCGTCATTGAGGGATTTGATCACCCAATCCCGCCACTTCCACATCGATCGGCGGTTGTCCTTCTCATACCCATTGGTGTCGGCATACCGCGCCAGATCAAGCCAGACCCGCGCCCACCGCTCCCCATAATGCGGCGAAGCCAAAAGCGAATCGACCAGCTTTTCATATGCGTCGCCCGACGTGTCCTTTACATACGCATCCACCTGGGCCGGCGTGGGCGGAAGGCCGACCAAATCGAGATAGACCCGCCGGCAAAGCACCTCCGGCGCCGCCTGCGCCGCCGGCTTGAGTCCTTCTTTTTCCAGGCGCGCCAGAACAAATGCGTCGATCGGGTTCTTCACCCACGCACGATCCTTCACGGCCGGCGCCGCCGGGCGAATGGGCGCGATGTACGACCAATGGACCGAGCCGTTCGATTGCGGCTTGGGCGCGATCGGTTCGCCTGGCGCCAACGCGACAGAGAGAACGATCGCGGCGAGACACGATACGAGCGATACGATGCGGTTCATCGAGTGTTCCTGACGTACAATGCGCACCGGAGGCGCGTAGCCTTGATACGACTATTCATACCGATTTTTGAGCCATGACGTTGTCGGCGGGAGGTCAGAGGTCGGCGCCAAGCGACAACTATATCGCCTCGACGACAAAATGGTGGGTCCGGTGGTGATGGACTGCGCAAAATCTCTATACTTCCATTTTCATTCCAATGGAATTCCAACCATCGAAAGACGTTCCCCATGCGAAACGACGGCCGTTCGGCAGATCAGCTTCGTCCCATCAAAGTCACCCGCGGCTTCACCAAAACACCGGCCGGGTCGGTCTTGTGGGAGCAGGGGGGGACGGTGCTGCTTTGCACGGCGTCGATCAGTCGGGATCTGCCGCCTTGGATGAAGGAGGATAAGCCGGGGGGCTGGGTCACGGCGGAATACGTGATGTTGCCGGCGTCAACGCCACAGCGAAAGCCGTGGCCGAAGATCGGACATACCGATTCGCGCGGGACGGAAATTCAACGGCTCATCGGACGATCGCTGCGGGCCGTGGTCGATTTGACCAAGATCGGGCCGCACACGATCGCCGTCGATTGCCAGGTGCTTGAGGCGGATGGCGGAACGAGGACGGCGGCCATCTGCGGCGCGTATGTCGCGCTGGTGGACGCGGTGAGCAAACTGCCGCCCGAGCTTCCCAAGCCGCCGGCATCGGGGCGAACGGGAATGACCGCCGGCGACGGCGCGGTCGTTCCCGCGCGGTATGACCCGCGATTCTACGATCCCAAAAACGCGCTGCCGGATCAACTGGCGGCGGTGAGTGTCGGCGTGGTGGACGGGGAAGTTCGCCTCGATCTGGATTATTTCGACGATTCGCGGGCGGAAGTGGACATGAACGTCGCCTATACCGCCGCCGGGAAATTCGTGGAAGTGCAGGGGTCGGCCGAAAACGGCGGGGGATTTGACCGGGGGCGAATGAATGAGATGTTCGACATCGCCACGCGCGGCTGCGAGCGGCTGATGGCGATTCAGCGGCAGGCGCTGGAGCACAGATAAAAATCCAAGGTAGAGAGATTGCGCGCCAGCCGCTAAAATGCCGCCATGGTTGATTCTCCCTACCTCGCGGAGCCGGGCAAGAAATTTAAGATTTCCGACCGAAAGTCAGATGACACCGGCCATTTCAAGGACAAGCGAGACGCGGAAAAAGACATTGATGAAAACCTCAAGAAGCTCATCGCCCTCCAAGACAAGCTTTACGCCACCGCATCGCATTCGGTCCTGATCGTTCTGCAGGCGATGGACGGCGGCGGGAAAGACGGGGCGATCGATCACGTCTTTAGCGGCGTCAATCCGCAGGGATGCAATGTCACGAGTTTCAAGCAGCCGTCGCATGAAGAATTGGCTCACGACTATCTTTGGCGAATTCATGCCGCCGCCCCGAAGAAGGGGATGATCGAAATATTCAATCGATCCCATTACGAAAGCGTTTTGGTCGAGCGGGTGAAAAAGCTTGTCCCCGAGCACGTCTGGTCAAAGCGATATGACCACATCAATCACTTCGAAAAGCTTCTGGCCGACGAAGGAACGGTGATCCTGAAATTCTTTCTGAATATCTCCTGGGAGGAACAGAAGGTTCGCATGGAAAAGCGGCTGGCCGATCCAAAGAAGAATTGGAAGTTTGATCCGGAGGACCTGAAAAACCGCGAACGCTGGGACGATTACATGGCCGCGTATGAAGACGCGGTCCGCAAATGTTCGACGCGCCACGCGCCCTGGTACGTCGTCCCGGCGGATCATAAATGGTTCCGCAACTGGCTGATTTCCGACACGCTGGTTCGCACGCTGGATAAGCTGGACCTGAAATATCCGCCGCCGCTGAAGGACGCGGAGGATATCAAGGTCAAATAACGCGCGTTCGCCCGATAACGATTCCCTCGCTAACGCTGGCAGACGATTTTCTTCGTTCAAGTAGATTAAGCCCCACATCCGTCCCGCCGAACTTTATTCGGGGAGTATTCCAAATCGGCACGCTCAGCGGCGCGGCCGGGACAGGAGTGGGAAAATGGACGGACGATTTCAAGCGACGCGGATCATGTCGGAACGGCCGACCGCCGAGGGAATCGAAATGGTTCTCGTGGAGAAAGGCGAATCGGCTGCCCCCCACCTCAAGGCGGGGACGCCGGGGCGCGTGATGCAGCAATTTGACGACGTGCAGCGCGAGATGGATGCGCTTCGTCTGGAATTGAACCTTCTTCGGCGGCGCGACGACACGATCAATTATAACATGAACCGCCTGGACGAGGAGCTTCGCCTGGCGGCCCGGCTCCAGCGGGATTTTCTGCCCAAGTCGTTGCCGCAGCTTGGCGCCATTCGGTTTCACACGCTCTTTCGTCCGGCCGGCTACGTCAGCGGCGACCTGTACGACGTGATGCGGCTCGACGAGCAACACGTCGGATTCTATATCGCCGACGCCGTGGGTCATGGAATGCCCGCCGCGTTGCTGACCATGTTCCTCAAGCACGCCCTGGTCACCAAGGAGATTTATGGAGGCGGGTATCGCCTGCTCAAACCATCGGAATCGATGGCTCGGCTGAATGAATCGTTCATCGATCAGAACCTCGCCCATTCGACGTTCGCGACGGCGATATACGGGATGATCAACGTGCGGACGCTGGAGTTGACGATCGCCTGCGCCGGACATCCGATGCCGGTGCTGTTGCCCGAGGCGGGCCCGATGAAGAACTTGCCGGCCACCGGCGGCTTGCTCGGAATATTCCCCGGGGAAACCTATACCGACTTCACGACGCAACTTTCGCCGGGCGATCGCCTGATCCTTTATACGGACGGGGTGGAAGTGGCCTTCGGCGATGATCCCTCCACCGGCGACCCCGAACGCTGGCGTCAGGAATTGGTGGATCGACGCCTCCTGCCGAGCGCCACCCTTTTGTCCGCCTTCTCCGAGTGCGCCGACAAAGAGTCCGGAAGCCTCGAACCCAAGGACGATCTGACGATGGTGATGATCGAAGTCGGCCGGTCTTCGCACTGACCCATCGCATGGGGAAGAACAGAAGTCTAAATTCACGGATGAATATGCCCTGGCATATTTTTTGCCTAAAATACTTTTGATGCGGCGGTGAAACGCCCGGCACCAATACCTATCCCGTGTTAAGAGGATCGCGTGGCACGTCCAGTCGAAGTGGCGAAAAATTCCCGGTTCACGCTGCTCGTATCGATGTGCATCATCGTCGCGGGATTGTACTTTGCCCGCGAAGTCTTAATCCCTATCGCATTGGCCATCCTGGTGACTTTTCTACTGACGCCGCCGGTGGCGTGGCTGGAAAAATTGAAGGTTCCGCGCGTCGTCGCGACGTTGTTCATCGTGTTGCTGGGCATGGGGCTCGTGGGCGGGGTGGGATATGTCGTCGGCAAGCAGTTGGCCGCCACCGTCAATGAACTTCACAACTACCAGGTGCAGCTTCGCAACAAAATTCAGAGCATCGGCCGTGAAGGGGGGATCATTCGCAAGGTCGAGGGAGATCTGAAGTCGATGGCCGCCGACGGCAACGGCTCGGCGGACGGGCAAATCGCCCACAGTGGGGTTCCGGCGGCGCCTCATTCATTCACCGGCACTTTTGCCCCGGCGCCGAATCAAACTCCAATCCAGCCGACGCCCGAAACGCCGCTTCCCGTCCGCGAATACCCTCAGCCGCAAACCCCCTTCGCGATGGTGCGCGATTATGCCAGCAGCGTCTTTGGACCGCTGGCTACGGGCGCGCTCGTGCTGGTATTCGTCGTTTTCATGTTATTGAGCAGGGAGGATCTGCGCGACCGGGTGCTGCGTCTGCTGGGACATGGCCGGATGAACGTCACCACGCAGGCCCTGGACGAAGCGTCAAACCGCATCAGCAATTACCTCGGCGCCCTCACGATCGTCAACGGATGCTACGGCCTTTCCACGGCGCTGGGTCTGTGGCTCATCGGCAAGTTTCTTGGTCATGGCCAGCCATTTCCAAACGTGCTGGTCTGGGGGCTGATGGTGGGGGTTTGTCGATTCATCCCATATATCGGCATTTTTATCGGGGCGGGCGTTCCCATCCTGCTGGGGTTCGCGTTGTTCCCCGGCCACAGTGTCTTGCTGGCCACGTTCATTCTTTTCGCGTCGCTAGAGCTGGTCGTCAGCCAGTTCATCGAGCCGATGTGGTACGGGTCGAGCACGGGCATGTCGGCGCTGGCGGTCCTGGTGGCGGCGGTGTTCTGGACATGGCTGTGGGGAACGATCGGCCTGCTGCTTTCAACGCCGCTCACCGTCATTCTCGTGGTCATGGGGAAATATGTTCCCCAGCTAAAATTCCTCGATATTTTATTGCGGGAGGAGGGAGTGCTATCCCCGCCGTTGCGGTTTTATCAACGCCTGATCGCCTTGGATCAAGAGGAAGCGGCCGACTTGGCGCGGGACTATCTTAGTGAGCACCGCTCGCTGCAAGCCGTGTACGACGACGTGCTGATTCCCGCCCTCTCCTCGGCAATGTACGACAGCCAGCATCAGCGCCTGAACCCCGAACAACTGGAATTTGTCCGCCAGAGCGTGCGCGATGTCGTCGATGAACTGGCCGAGCAGTGGCAGGCGATGGACGTTCAGCCCGGCGGCGAGGCGCCCAAGGCCCCTTCGCTCTTGTCCAGCGCCGCATCGACGCTTACGGCCGCCGCTTCGACAGTGGCCACCGTCGCATCCAACGTCGCCAGCGCCGTCACCGGCGGAGGCAAAAACGGGAGCGACGAAATCGACAACGCCAGAATCGACAAGACCGACGCCAACGGCGTTCGGAATTTTCCGCGATTGCCGACCGGCTGCATGGTCAATGTACTGTGCCTGCCGTCGCGCGACGAAGTGGACGAGATCGTGGCGATCATGCTTTCGCAGTTGCTCCAGGCCCGCGGCTACTGCGTCTCGACGCCGACGGCGGCCATGCTCGCGTCGGAGATGGTGGAAATGGTCGAGCAAAAAAAGATAGACGTGATCTGCGTGTCGGCGATGCCGCCCGCGGCCGTCGCTCACGCCCGCTATCTCTGCAAGCGTATTCACGCGCGCTATCCCGACGCCGCGATGGCCGTTGGACTTTGGACGCTCAAGGGCGATCTGGTCAAGGCGCGGGATCGTATCTCCTGCACCGAATCCGTGCGGATCGTGACCAATCTTCACGACGCCGTCGAGCAGTTGGAGCAGCTCGCCCAGCCGGCGATCGTGCAAAATTCCTCCCGCGCCAGAGCCGAAATACGCGAGGCCGACGCCGAGGCTCATCGGGCGGCGCTCACGTCGTAAATCATCCCGCCGACATCTCGGTTTTACATTTGCCAACGTCCAATGCGCCGCCGCGAGAAGCGGAGCGCTTCGCTACCTGGCCGTTCGTCCTCAACCGCGCTTGCGTCCTGTGGTAACATTCTTAGGCTCCGACGCGCGGAGGCTGGTCTGGTTTATCCCGTATCTCGACTTGAAGGAACAATCGCATGAAAATTTTCATCGTTTTATTGCTCGGCTTGTTCACGTCGCTCGCCGCGGCGCCCGTACTTTTGGCCGCGAACGAATCGGCGCCGGCCAAGCCGTTGAAAGTGCTGCTGGTCATGGGCGGCGGATACCACGATTACGCCAGGCAGGCGCCGTTCATTACCGAAAAGCTTTCGGAACTGGCCAATGTTCAAATCGACATCATCAGCGGCGGGAAGGATTCGCACTCCACGCCCCAGATCTTCAGCGACCCCACATTCGGCGACGGGTATGACGCGGTTATCTATGACCTGTGTTATGCCGTGGACAACAAGCCGGTCGATCCGAAGGCGTACGAAAAGATTTTCGAGATCACCAAGGCGGGCAAGCCCGCGATTCTTCTGCACTGCGCGATGCACTGCTTTCGCCCTGCGAAGGATTGGGCGGAATTCGCCGGGATGCGCACGAATCATCACGAGCGATTCGGCCCATTCGCCGTCCGGCCCGCCGACGAAAAAAATCCAATTACCAAAGGCTGGCCGGCCGATTGGAGAACCGCCGGCGACGAGCAATACGTCACGGAAGAAACCTATCCCGACACCGTGAAGCTGCTGATCTCCACCGGCGTCGGCGAAGCCAAAACCCATCCGGAAAACGTCGTCGCCTGGGAACACACTTTCGGCAAGGGCCGGGTCTTCGGGAGCACCCTTGGGCACGACATGAAGACGATTTCCGACCCGCATTACCTGCAACTGATCGCCAACGGATTGTTGTGGGCATGCGACAAACTCAACGAAGACGGGACGCCGAAAGCGGGATATGCGGGACCGGGCCCGAAGAAAGAAGCGGCTGCGGGCGAGAAGAGGTGATCGACGCCGAAATCTTTCGGCCATCTATCTCATTTTCCGCTTTAGTTTAGCGAGCGATCGTCGCGGCACACGCGCGCCCGAGCAGGGCCGGAATTAATAAACGACGAAACGCTACAGCGACTTGAGAAACGCTTCCGGCACGCAAATTCCGCCAACGCGGCCGCGTTTCCTCCTACAATTCGATTATGCCGCTGGAACTAAAAAGTCCTGAACTACGAAAGTTTCTGGATGAACGCCGACAACCTAACCGGTTTTGACTCAACAATCCTATCGATGTCGCAATGGTTAACCGCGACAAGAGGAAGCAGCTTTTCCACGAATTGCGGTGACGCCGAAGACAAGTCTCACCGATCAAATTGCGCATCGAACGCGATCGCCGACGGCTTAAAATCGATCTTCCTCACAAACGCCGCGGCCTCGGCGGCGCCATGCTCGCGGTCCATTCGGCTGTCTTCCCATTCCACCGAAAGCGGTCCGTTGTATTTGATGTCATTGAGCGCCACGATGATGTCCTCGAAGTTCACGTCGCCCCGGCCCGGCGAGCGGAAATCCCAGTAGCGGGCGGGATCGGCGAAGGTGGTATGGCCGCCAAAGACGCCGACGGTGCCGTCGCCGTGGCCCCACCAGGCATCCTTGATGTGGACGTGGAAGATACGGTCGGGGAACGTGCGGATGAATTTCACGTAATCGACGTGCTGATAGCCAAGGTGCGAAGGGTCGTAGTTAAAGCCGAACCGCTTGTGCCCCTTGATCGCCGTGACGGCGCGCTGTGCCGAGGCGATATCGAAGGCGATTTCCGTCGGGTGGACTTCCAGGGCGAAACGCACGTCGAGCTTGTCGAACTCGTTAAGGATCGGCGTCCACTTCTTCGCGAAATCGTCAAACCCCTTCTGCCAATATTCCTGGCTGGTGGGCGGGAAGGCGTAGAGCGAATGCCAGATGCTCGAGCCGGTAAATCCGTTGACCGTCACGGGAAAAGGAGACTTTTCCGGGGCGGCGTCGAACAAGGCGCGGGCGGCCCTGGCGGTATCCACCATCTTCTGGGCGGCGCGCTGTTGCACGCCGGCGGGATTGCCGTCGCCCCACACATCTTCGGGCAAAATCAGTTTGTGGCGCTCGTCGATATTATCGCAGACCGCCTGGCCGACCAGATGATTGGAGATGGCGTAGGTCTTGAGGCCGTGGCTCGTGAGAATGTCCCAGCGGGTCTTGCAGTAGTTTTTGTCCTTGAGGGCTTTGTCGACTTCAAAATGGTCGCCCCAGCAGGGCAATTCGATGCCGTCAAAGCCAAATTGCTTGGCTTTGGCGCAGATCGTTTCAAAGGGCAGATCGGCCCACTGGCCGCTGAATAGGGTGACGGGACGAGCCATGTCGTTTTCTCCTTCGCTGTTGAAATGTGCCGGGCGAGCGACGCCGATGTCGTAGCGATGAACCGTTATGAATCCGAGAACCCGGGGCTTTGAATTATCTGCAGCGCAGTCGTATCGCCTGTGTCGGTGCCCCAAAACATGCGTCCGTGACGGCCGCGATGCGCCTCATTTGAAGCTTCTCAACCGTTTATTCTTCCAACTTCCGAAGATTCATCCCGAAGGTCACAAGCTGCTGCTTGATTTCGTTCAGGCTGGTCTGTCCGAAGTTTTTGCAGCCGAGCAGTTCGTCCTCGGTGCGGCTGGCCAGTTCGGCCAGCGTGTTGATGTTGAGCCGCTGCAGCGCCTTGCGGCTGCGGACGGACAGCTCGAGATCGCCGATCATCTTGCCGAGAACTTCGGGCGCGATATTGCCGGCCGGGGCGGCGGGACGACGGGCGACGACCTTGGATTCATCGGCCGCCTGACCGAGCCGCAGTCCCTTGGCGGCGAGCAACCCCTTGATCTCGTTGAGGCTTGTTTCGCCAAAATTCTTGTATCCCAGGAGTTCGGGTTCGGTGGTCCGAAGCAGGTCGCCAAGATTGCGGATGTTCATTTTCTTAAGGCAATTGCGGCTTCGCACCGACAGCTCGAAATCGGTGATCGGAATTTCAAGGACCGCGTTTCGGCGATCGCCGCGGCGATCGTTGTCCTCGTCGTAGTACATCGAGCGCGCCGACTCGACGTCCTTCATGAACAGCCGGGCGCGATTATGATTCGGACTGGTGCGCAACACCGCGTCGAGGCAGCGATACGCCTCTTCGTAGTGGTTGTTGTCTTCGTATAAAACGGCGAGGTTCATCAGCGCGTTGAGATGAACCGGCGGGCTGGTCGTCACGCGCTCGTAAAGCTCGATCGCCTTGGCGTCTTCGCCGCGACGGTCATAGAGAACGGCGAGGCTGAAGCAGGCGCGTTCGTTATCGGGGTTTTCCGAGAGAGCGCGTTCGAAGAATTCCGAGGCCTTTTCGTGGTTGCCCTGCTGGTCGGCGTCAAGGCCGCGACGGAAGTATTCTTCGGAGGCTCGTTCGTTAATCGATGCGACGGTCATTTCGCTCATAGAGAATTAATCCGGTATGCTGCCTCACCGGCGGCCGCTGGCCGCTCGGCATTTTGCCACATAGCGAGCCGATCCCGGTGATGCAAAGCCCCTATTTGTATTAGTGAGCGTCGAAACTGTCAACATCTTCGCCAATCCGATCGCCGGGCGGGGTCGTGGAAAGTGGACGGCGCAGCGCCTGGAACGGCGTCTTCGGGCCGACGGATATGCCGTGCGGACCGCGCTTGATCGTCCCGAAGAACTGACCGAAGCATGGACCGAAGGCGAAATCCGCGCCGCCGTCATCATCGGCGGCGACGGAACGCTCAGAACCGTCGCCAGCCGCCTTCTTGCCCTTCGCGGGGAAATGCCGCCGCTGCTTCCGGTGCCGTTTGGCACCGCGAATCTCATGGGCCAGCATCTTGGCATCGATTGGAATGAACGCACGCTGGAAGCCGGGGTAAGCGACGCGGTCCGCCGGCTTCATATCCGCACGCTCGATGCGGCCACCGCCAACGGGCAACTCTTTCTTCTAATGGCCGGCGTCGGATTTGACGCTCAGGTGGTTCATGAGCTGGATCGAATTCGCAAGGGGCCGATCAACATGGCCAGCTACGTTGTGCCGGCGATGACCGCAATGCGGGATTACTCCTTTCCGCATTTGCGCGTGATCGTGGATGACGTGGAAATATGGGCGTCGCGCCCGGCCATCGCGTTTGTGGGCAATGTAAAGGAATATGGAACGGGATTCCCCGTACTTCCATTCGCGCGGCCCGACGACGGGGTGCTGGACGTGTGCGTGATGCCGTGCAGCACGCGGTTTGAGCTGGTGAAATTTTTTCTCCACGCCGCCGCCAAGCAGCATGTGCGGCAGGCGGAAACGCGGTACGTCACCGGCAAATCGATCCGGATCGAATCGCAGACGTCGGCGCCGGTTCAACTCGACGGCGACGCCGGCGGCTTTACGCCCATCGACATCCGCTTGCTTCCGGTGCGCCTCCCATTTATCGTCCCCGCCAATGCCCATGAATGACATGCTTCATCTCGACCGGTTTCCCCTGTTCGTCATCGGCGGCCCTTGCGTCATCGAATCGGGTGATCTTTGCATGATCGTCGGCCAGCGGATCAAAAAAATCTGCGACAAGCTCGGATTGGGCTATGTCTTCAAAGCCAGCTTCGACAAAGCCAACCGTTCCAGCAACGCCAGTTTTCGCGGGCCCGGTTTGGAAGACGGACTGGTCGTTCTGGAGCGCGTGAAACGCGAACTGGGCGTGGCGGTTCTCACCGACGTGCACGAAACGGCCCAAGTGGCCGAAGCCGCCCAGGTGGTGGATATATTGCAGGTGCCGGCCTTTCTCGCCCGCCAGACCGACCTGCTGCTCGCCTGTGGCCGATCGGGCAGAGCGGTCAACATTAAGAAAGGACAGTTCATGGCGCCGCAGGAGATGGGCAACGCCGCCGACAAAGTCCGATCCACCGGCAACATGCGCGTGATGCTCACCGAGCGGGGCACATTCTTCGGGTATAACCGCCTGGTGAATGATTTCACCGGGCTTGAAGTGATGAAGGCGTTCGGCTGTCCGGTGATCTTCGACGTCACGCATTCGACCCAGCAGCCCGCCGGGCAAGGCACGCAATCGGGCGGCAATCCGCAATATTCCCCGCTTCTCGCCCGAGCGGCGACGGCCGCCGGGGTTGACGGGATATTTCTTGAATGTCATCCCGATCCGAAGCACGCAAAGAGCGACGCCGCCACGATGCTCGATTTTGGCGCCGTCGAAAAATTATTGACCGAATGCGCCCAGATCGCACAGATTCGCAAGGGGTGGTAAATCTTTTCAAGCGATTCGTTGAACGCGCGGCGAACATCGCGCCCGCCAAGGGGTTTACATGTCCGGGTTTGAACTTCGCATGTGCGGCAATTCCGCCTGCTCCACTTCAACGACGACCCGTTGCACCCGCGGCCCGATCCGGCAAAAAACTTCGTAGGGGATCGTCTCCTGCCATTCGGCCAGCTTGTAAACGCTCACCGGCGAAAGCGGATCATCCTCCAATAGCGTCACCTCATCTCCGATCCGCACGCCGGGAATTTCGCCCAGATCAACCGTCAGCATATCCATGCTCACGCGCCCGACGACCGGCGCCTTTTTTCCGTGAATCACGACGACGGCTTTATTGGACAGACTTCGCGGATATCCGTCGGCATAGCCGATCGGGACCAATCCCAGGAGCGTATCACGCGGCGCCTGCCAGGTCTGACCGTAGCCGACGCCGGTGCCTTTGCGAACCGTCTTGGCGGATATCAGCGGCGCCGTCCACTTCAAGGCCGGCTTGAGCGGGCGATCGAACGATGGCTTGCCGGTCGGATCGATTCCATAAAGGGCGAGGCCGGGGCGAACCATGTCGAAATGTGAATCGGGATGGAAGAAAACGCCCGCCGAGTTGGCGGCGTGCCGCGCGATCCGCCCGCGCGAGCTTTCGCTGATTTCGTCCGTGGCGGCGCGGAACGCCAAAAGCTGATCGCGCGTGAACGGATCCTGGCAGTCCTCGGCGTTGGCGAAATGCGTGCAGATTCCGGCCAACCGCAGCGACGGGCGTGAAGATATTTTCTGCAAAACTTCGTCGAGGCGCTCGACGCAAACCCCTGAACGCGTCATGCCGGTATCGACCATCACCTGCACCGACGCGCGGCTTGCGGCGGTCATCGCGATGCGCGATAAATCATCGGCGGCGGAAGCCGAGCAGACCGTCATCGTCCAGCCGCAACGAATGGCCTCTTCGATCTTTTGACGCTGGCGGCCGATGAAAATATTTTCCAGCGGCCGAAAGATGATCACCGGAAGCGCCACGTCCGGCAGTGCCGCCGCCTCGTCGAGGCTGGCCACGGCCACCATGTCCACCGCCGGGCGGAGCGATCCGTTGGCGGTAAAATTGCAAAGCGTGTCGGCGACGATCTCGGCGCCGTGACCATAGGCGTCGGCTTTGAGAATCGCACAGATACGGGTGGAGGGGTCGAGCGATCGGCGGATGACCGACGCGTTATGAAGGAGCGCCTGGCGCGAGATCAGGACCCGGGGTTCGCCGAGGGAATGCTTCGCGTCCATGCGTTTGCTTCCATGCGAAAGGTTTGGTGTTACACGCGAGGCAATCCATGGCTCGCGTCCGCCAGTATATCACGCGGCGCGGAATTCAAAAGCAATCGGTCCGTTTTGCGCCCCCGGTGGGTGTGGCCGTCTTTTTTGCCATAACCCCATTCCCGCGTTTAATTTCACGTTTCGCGGCTTGGCAACAGCGTTCGCCAAAAAAGATGGCCGCACCCGCCGCCGGGTTGTGGGCGATAAACAACGGGATTCAAACGCCCCGCAAGGAGGGACCGCTAGACAATGTTGAATCTTCGATGCGAATGTTATTCTTGACCGCGCTTTTTGACGACCAAAAACACGCGAGCGGTTACTTCTGCCTAAAGACGATTCGGCCTTTTGTTAGATCGTAAGGCGACAACTGAACTTTTACGCGATCGCCGGGCAGGATTCGAATAAAATGCTTGCGCATTTTTCCCGAGACGATGCCAAGGATTTCGGTATCAAGATTATCCACCTTCAACTTGAACATCGCGTTGGGCAGGGCGGTGGTTACCGTCGCTTCCACTTCAATCGGCTCACTTTTCGCCACGTTAGATCACTCCGCAAGGCCATGAAACCACGCCACGCCGCGTGCAATCAGTCATCGTATCGGCAACGAGCGGTGAGGACAAGGGAGCGTGGAAATCCGAAAAAGCAAAAACCAAAATCTCGGGCTTGGGCCTTGGAATTCTTTGGAATAAACCTTCGGCGCGGGCATGCCGCCCGTCTCCAGCCGTCAGAACGTAGCCCAGACGGCTGTGCTACGGGCGACTCAAAAATGGAATTCGGTTTTCGAACTTCTGATTTTCCTATTGTTGCTGCTGATGCTCCGTCTGCTGATTTGGATCGATATGTCCCATGCTGCCCGATTCGTAGGTGGGAATCGCCAGCGATTGAATGCGCTCGGCGGCGAGTTCAGGCGGAACGCTGGGCAGTTCTTCGCTGTTGACCGTCACGACGATCGACTCGCTCACCTTGCCGGTGTAACGCCCTTTGTTTGGAGCAATATCCAGATAATCTCGACCGACGGCGACTTTCACATAGTTGGCGCCGACCTGGCGATGATTGGCCGGATCGAACCCCATCCACCCGATCGACGGAAACATCAATTCGCACCACGCATGCGTTTCGGTGGCGCCGACGTAGCTGGAGGCGTCGGGGTGAACCAAGCCGCTGACATATCGGGCGGGGATGCCGATCGCGCGGGCCACGCCGATCATCAGTTGGGTGAAGTCCTGGCAGACGCCGGCGCCTTTTTCAAGAATTTCGGTGATGGGGCTGGTTGCCTTGGTGACCCCTTTTTTAAAAACGAATTTTTCCTTGACGACGTCGAGCGTTCGCATCGCCAATCCGCCGAGCGATTCTCCGGCTTTGGGCTTGATCCGTTCGACGAGCTTGTGAAGCGCGGGGGAATCGACGATGGGGCCGCGGAAGTGGGTGAAATCGTATAGCGCATAGTCGGCGGTCAAGGGCTTGACCGGCCACGTGTCCGGCAGTGCCCGGACATCGACCAACGGCCGATCGGTCTCCACCACGCTGGTGGCGACAATCCGAATCTGCTTGTGAAACGACGCCACCGTAAACCAATGCACGGTATTGCCCATCCAGTCGAAGTAGCTATTGGCCGACGTGGGCGGCCCGATGGCTAGCGTGAACGAAAGGCGATGCTGGTCCTGCTCCTGGCGCGGAGCCATGCGCAGTTCCATGACGGATTCGCTGATTAGATCGGAATATGTCAGGTCTGTTTGGTGCGTGAGTTTGAGAAGCATAGCCGACTTTCACCCGGTTCAGGGCACGGCGCGGTTGGGAGTGTTGTCGTCTTAGACGAGTGATTTTGCAAGAGTTAAAGCGGCGACACAACGGACAATCCGGGCCTGTTCCCCACTGACCGCCGGCCCGGCCTGGCGATTTTTTCCAATGCTATCCGGTATTTTCCTCCAGATGAGTGCAAACGGCACAACCTTCGCATGCCATTCAGATGAAACTTTGCTTTAATAAGGAGTTTGCGATGGCAGAACGAAACCGACCGCTGTCCAAGGAATCGGCCCCAAATCCGGCTAATAGCTACGAACGAGCGGATCCGGATAAAGAAGCGGGAATGGGACGATTGGACAACAACAAAGGAACGCCGATTAATGTACCGGATTCGATGACGGGCGGGACGCCGAACAAGCAAGATCCCGAACATCAACTCAATGCCGAGGACGTGGTCGACAGCCGGGCGCAACGCCCGTTGCGACATAAGATCGATCAGTAGACTTACGACCGATGGTGGCGGTGCAGACGGAGGTTGTGCGAGCCCCCGATGATTATTGGCGCCAGGGTCGTCGCGTGATGTTCATGTCCGCATATGGTACTTTCGATTCGCAATGGGAGATCCCCTGGGACTTATCGCCGGCGAAGGCGTCTTTCCGATTCTAGTCGCACGTGGCGCCCGGGCGGCGGGACGCAAGGTCGTTTGCACTGCCTTCGCGGGCCACGCCTGGCCGGAACTCGAACGGGAATGCGACGAGTTTCACTGGGTTGGCGTCCTTCGATGCGGACAGTGGATTCGGCGCCTTCGCCATTTCGGGTGCCATCAGGCGATCATGGTGGGGCGAGTCAACAAATCTCACATCTACGACCGATGGCGCTATTTCCGGTATATTCCCGATTGGAGAACCGCCAAGTTGTTTTGGCGTGTCGTCCGTCGCGATAAGCGCCCGCAGGCCATCCTGCGCGGCTTGATCGATGAACTGGCCTCGGCTGGAATTACCTTGATCGACTCCACACAATATTGCGCCGACCATCTGGCCACCGCCGGGGTCATGACCCGCCGGGTTCCGTCCGACGCGCAGTGGGCGGACATCCGGGTCGGCTATGAAATCTGCACGACCATCAGCAAACTGGACATCGGCCAATCGATCGCGATTCTCGATCGCGACGTGATCGCGGTCGAAGCGGTCGAGGGGACCAACGCCATGATCGAGCGCGCGGGAAAACTTTGCCGAATCGCCGGCTGGACGCTGATTAAAATGTCCACCAATCAGGAAATGCGCGTGGACGTTCCCACGGTTGGCGTAACGACGATCGAAAAACTGGCCGCCGCCCGGGCCGGGTGTCTTGTTCTGGAAGTCGGCCGCGCGATCATGCTCGATAAGCCAAAGGTGATCGAACTGGCCGACAAGCATAAGATCGCCATCGTTGGCTACGAGTCGGCCCCATGAACCGGAGCAATAATGCGTGTAAGTTCCCAGCTTTCGGCCCTGATCGAGGAAGTGGACGCGCTTAGAAAAACCCTCGACGACACCTGGCAGATTCCGCGAATCGAGGGTGAATTTCTTTACCAGATCGCGCTGGCCACCGGGGCGAAACTGATCGTCGAAGTCGGCACCAGCTATGGTTTCAGCGGCTTGTTCTGGTCGGCCGCCCTCCAGCGGACCGGCGGCATTCTCCACACCATCGACATCAGCCAAAAGAAGTTTGACGCCTCTCGCAAACATTTCGAGCGAGCCGGCGTGGCCAATCAGGTCGTCAATCATCTGGGCGACGCGATGGCCGAACTTCCGAAGATCGCCGGCCCGATCGACATCGCCTTCATCGACGGTTCGGACAAACAACTCTCGCGGCAATATTTCGAGCTGATCTGGCCCAAGCTTCGCGTCGGCGGTTCGGTCCTTACGGACAATACCAAAACGCACCCCGACGAGTTAGCCGACTATGTCGGATTCACCCGCGCCTTCGCGGGCGCTACGAGCATCGACATCCCGATCGGCAACGGCGTCGAGTGGACCACCAAGCTCTCGGCGGCCGTTTGAAAAGTTCATGAAGATCACCATTCGTCTCTTTGCGATCCTGCGCGAGCGCGCCGGCATTTCGTCGATGGCGCTTGATCTACCCGCCGACGCCACCGTCGCGGCCGCGAAAGCGGCGCTGCTGCGCCAATATCCGCAGCTCGGCGATCTGATGTCGCGGACGGCGTTTGCCGTCAATCAGGCGTATGCGCCGGCCGACGCGGAATTGAATGACGGCGACGAGGTGGCGTTTCTTCCGCCGGTGAGTGGGGGATAAGAACGCATTTCCACGGCGGGCCGCTGCTTCATGGGCCGCAAGCCCCGGCAGGTTTTTTTCGTGCGGGGAGACGATCGCAAGCGGCGGCCGAAGATTAAAATGGCGCGATCGAAAGCGAGGGACGTATGAGTTTGCTCGGCGAAATGGTTCTCCTGAGAATTTATCTGCAAAGCGCTGATCGAAGTCCACACACGCCAACCTACGAAAGAATCGTGCAAGCCGCGCGGCACGAAAAATTGGCCGGCGTGACTGTCCTGCGCGGCATCCTGGGGGTGGGTTATCACGGTATTCTCAAGACTTCCCCATGGTCGCTCGTCGAGCATGTTCCCGTCGTTGTCGAAATTGTCGACAGCGGCCCGAAAATCGCGGAATTTGTTCGCGGCCCACTCGACGAGGTCATGGTCGGAGGAATGGTGACGCTGGAGCGCGCGGCGGTCGTCATGTATCGCGGCAAGAATGCCCATCGCCCGGCGAAATTGGATCTTGCGGGAGAGTTAAAGCCGCTTTCGACGACGCCTCATATCGAACCCGGGAGCCATATGAAAATCAATGAACGCGGCGTTCTTCTGCGCATATTCATCGGCGAAGCGGACAAGGCCGAACATAAGCCGCTGTACGAAGCCATTGTACAAAAGGCGCGAGATTTGGGCTTGGCCGGCGCTACGGTTCTTCGCGGCAGCGAAGGTTTTGGCGCCAACAGTGTCGTGCATAAATCAAGCCTTCTTGAAATGTCCACCGATCTGCCGGTGGTCATTGAGATCGTCGACACCGAAGAAAATATCCGGTTGCTGCAACCACACCTTGAGACGATGGTGCAGGAAGGGATGATTACGATGGAGTATGTGGTCATTTTGATGTACAGGCACAACCGTGCCGAGGCTCCGTCGACTCCGCCAGGCAGTCCGGATTCGATGGCATGATTCGATGAAGGAGCCGCCGGAAGTTCTTTATGCGAAGCCTGGCAGCTTGAGTCGCTTGCCTGGTTTCTCGTCTGGCGCCGGAGAGAAGGAGAGCGGGATGAAGTTTCTGTCACGATACCTGATGATCGGCACGGCGGGGTTTATCGGCGCGATCACCCGTGTCGTCGTGGCGACGCTTTTTGGTCGCCTGGGTTGGAGATTTCCGCTCGGCACGCTGTTCATCAATGTGAGCGGCAGCATGTTCCTTGGTTGGTTCCTTACTGTCGCGACCGAGCGTTATTCCCTGTCCGATACGATCCGCCTTTCGATCGGGGCGGGTTTTGTCGGCGCGTACACGACGTTCTCGACGTTCATGTTTGAATCCAATCGACTCGTGGATGACGGGGCGGGGCTCGAAGCGATCTTAAATCTGCTCGTGAGCCTGATGCTTGGTTTGTTGGCGGTTCGGCTGGGAATTATCCTTGGCCATCGAGCATGAATCGTTTGGCCTTCGTGTGATCCGAACGGCCACGGAGTATAGCTGAGCGCCCGCTTGGAAAAGGATACAAGGAGCCGTTCGAGCATTCGGCTTCCCCCTCTGTGTCCCATCACGATCAAGTCCGCCTTCAACTGATCGATGGCGACTTTGGCGTCAGCGAACAAAGTCGCGATAACTGGGGCAATCGGCGGCGAGAAATTCGTTTCGGGTCTTGACAATGCAATCTTCCCATCGTTAACTTGCCTTCGTCATTTTAAGGCGATGGAGTTCGCCGGAACCGCTAAACTGCTCGATTCTTTTGATTCGGCAGCCGTGCTAATAACTCCTACGACGATGTTCGTAGGAGACCGCGCGCGGCGATGCAAATTCCGCCTCTCTCGGAATCTTCCGACATCCTGCTAAAACCAGTCCGACGCTTTTGACTCGCAAGGAGCCGAAATGCCCTTTCGTTGGAATCCGCGTGAACATGCGGCGCTGGCAAGCCATGTGTTGAAGTGGCTGCTGATCGCGATCCCTCTTGGGATTGTGGTCGGCTCCGCCGTCGCGTTATTTCTTTGGGCGCTGGACCGGGCAACCCAGATCCGGTGGTCAACGGACATGGGCAATGGAATTCCGTGGCTGCTATTTTTGCTTCCGGTCGGCGGTATTGGCATCGGGTTGGTTTACCAACTTTTTGGAAAGTCGGTCGAGGGTGGAAACAACCTCATCATGGAGCAGATCCATGAGCCGGGCGGCGGCGTGCCGAGCCGAATGGCGCCGCTGGTACTGATCGGCACCGTCGTCACACACCTTTTCGGCGGATCGGCCGGACGCGAAGGAACGGCCGTGCAAATGGGCGGCAGCATCGCCAGCACCATCGGGCGGTGGCTCAAGCTCAGTCCAATCGACACGCGCACCTTACTGATGGCGGGCGTGGCGGCCGGGTTTGGGGCGGTCTTTGGCACGCCGTTGACCGGCGCTATATTTGCCGTCGAGGTGCTGGCGATCGGATTGGTGAGTTTTCAATCCATGATCCCCTGTTTGATCGCCAGCGTGGTCGGCGACAACGTCACCGCCGCGTGGGGCATTCACCATACGCACTACTACATTGGGACTGTTATTCGAATGGGTCTTGTGCATGACATACCGGGGCTGAATCTTGCGCTCTTGGGGAAAGTCGCCCTCGCTTCGGTTGCGTTCGGCCTCGCCAGCGTTGTATTCGCAGAGTTGGCCCACAGTCTTCATCGAATCTACAAATGGATCATGCCGTGGCCGGCATTTCGACCGGCTCTGGGGGGCGTACTCGTCATTGCGTTGGCGTTTTTGGTTGGTCCCGATTTTCTCGGTTTAGGCGTGGTGGCCGATCCGCATCACGTCAATCAGGTGACCATTGTCTCGGCGTTCCACGCCGGCGGGGCGACGTATTGGAGTTGGTGGTGGAAGATCCTATTTACCGGCGTCACGCTGAGCAGCGGATTCAAGGGCGGCGAAGTGACGCCGCTGTTTTTTGTGGGCGCCGCGCTGGGTAATACGATGGGACGGTTGCTCGGCGCTCCGGTGGATCTATTCGCGGGACTTGGTCTTGTCGGCGTCTTCGCGGGAGCAACCAACACACCGCTGGCCTGCACAATTATGGGCATTGAGCTGTTCGCGACAGGTCAGTCCGATATGGTGCATTCGGGCTTCATCGTTTATGTGGCGGTCGCCTGTTTCCTATCGTACCTGCTCAGCGGCCACTCGGGAATCTACCTGTCTCAGCGGATTGGATCGCCGAAGATTTTTTCGCCCGACCTGCCTCCCGACTCATCGCTTAGGACTGTGCGGGAGATGCAGCCGGGTCTGGGCGCTGGGCTGTTTTCGAATCTGGGCGGCGGCCTGCGGAACCCCATCGATCCGTCCGGCAATGACAGAAATGGCGACGGCGCCGAGCATGACCGGGAAATTAGCGAATCGCATTCGGTCGAACTGGACACCCCAACCTATAAGAGCGAACCATCTACCACTGGAGGAAACGACATGCCGCATCGGCACAAAGTCAGCGCACGTGAAATCGGACAAGTCCGCATCTACATGACGCCCGGCGAGAAACGCAAGGGGATGGGATTCAAGGGCATGTTCTCCAAGCCCTTGTACCAGGAGATCATCGACGCGGCGAAAGTCGACGGCATCCTCAACGCCGCCGCGCACCACACACACTACGGGTACAGCGGCAATGGCAAAGTGCAGTCGAATAACCAGGAATTGCCCAATCAAATGCTCAATTTATGCGTGGAGCTCATCGCCCACCGCGATCAACTCGAACTCTTTTGCCGCAAGCATGGCGATCTGCTCGAGGGTCGCGTTATCGTCTACAAACACATGGAGCACTGGGACATCAGCCATCACGATACAATCAGAGCTGTCGAAGTGCCGCAGGAGGAGCTGGACGTGGATGTTGAGGACGACGTGGATGATGCGGAGCAATGAAATGAATAAGTTATTTGGCTAACTCGGCCGTATGGTTTTTTTCGAAGGGCGCCCGTCATCAAGGCGTACGGTTTTCGTTTTTCCAGTCGAGTATTCTGGCTGTGCGTTTACAATGCGAAGCAGACATGAACAACCTGCGAACGATTATCGTCATTTTATCGCTTGTCCTTGCTGGCCTCTGCGGGTGCGGCACAACTGAAAACGCTTACCACGCCGGCGCCAGAACCGGGCTCACCGCCGATCTCGAGCGGGCCGCCTCCGGTGGAAGCGACATCAATGGGCGATCCAAGGCCGGCGCCACGCCGCTGATGGTGGCAACCGAGCATGGCAACACGACGGCGGTGGAATGGCTGCTCTCTCACGGCGCCAACCCAAATCTCACCGACATCGACGGCGACACCGCCGTCCACATCGCCGCCCATTACGGCAGCGGCCCGGCCGCCGCGATACTCCTGAAGCACGGCGCCAACCTTGAAGCCCAAAACGCCGAAGGCGCAACGCCGTTGCTAATCGCGGTCAGTTATGGGTGGCTCGACACCGTCAACCTCCTTCTCCAACGGCACGCCAATCCGAACACGCCCAACGAGCACGGATGGACGCCGCTTATGTTCGCCGCTCGTGATGGATATATTAAAATCGCCCAGTCGCTGTTAAGGCACGGCGCCAACCCCGCCGTCCACGATTCGCTTGGTGAAACCGCGCTAGCGCTCGCCCAGCAGGAAAAGCATGCCGAACTGGCCGATCTGCTAAAGCCGCCGGAAGCGAAAGGAAAAACATCGACGACCGCGCCGACCACCCGACCGGCCACGACCACGCAAGCGGCTCCCTGACGCCGATGCCTTCACCGCCGTGACTCGTGCGTTTTTCAGTTTGGTAGCGCGTGCGATGTTTTGTTAACGATCGCGTGGCTGAGCGCTTGGTGGTGACGCCGGTTCTGAGGTACTCCGAAGAGCCGGATTCCGCGACGCTTAGATCCGGCTCTTAGGAGTACCACAGAACCGGCGTCGGGTGATGAAACGGGTTCGCTCGCACGTTAGACGCGCCAGCAATCCGAAAAACGCTCTCGAACGCACTGGCGGCCCGCTTGCGGTGTGTTCCGCGACCACCGCTCGCCGCACAATTCGAGAGATTTCAAGATTAACGGGCCGCCCGACCGTCGGCCTTTGCGGCTTTGACTCCTTCGTATACGATGCCTCGATGCCCGAACCCACCGCCACGCGCGCCGCCCAGGGCGACGCCAATTACAAAGACACCATCGAGTCGATTCTCATCGCCTTTATTCTTGCTTTCATCTTCCGGGCGTTTGTCGTCGAAGCCTACGTCATCCCGACCGGATCGATGGCGCCGACGCTTTACGGGGCGCATATGCGCTTCAAATGCCCCGATTGCGGCTATACGTTTGACGCCGGCGTGCGCGGCGATCGAAATGCCGCCGGCGATGATCTGAATTTTCCCAGCGACGCCAAGCCCGACATCAATTTCCATTGTCCGAATTGCGGCTATTCCATGGACACCACCCTGCAACCCATTCGCTTCGGCGATCGGATTCTGGTGATGAAATATCTCTATCTCTTCCAGAAGCCCGTTCCCGGCGATGTCGTGGTCTTCAAGAGTCCCAACGAGGAAAACCTGGTCCCCGAAGATCCGGAATATGGCACCAACTATATCAAACGGTTGATCGGTGTCGGCCCGGAAAGCATCGTCATCCTCGACGGGGACGTCTATACCGGCGCCTACGACGCAAACGGCCCGCTCGCCGCCGACGGAAAGACGCCCGCGTTCAAAATTCAAAGAAAGCCGGCCCATGTTCAGGACGCGCTGTGGCGGGTCATCTTTAACAACGATTTTATCCCGCACCTGGGCGTCGCCAATAATCCATGGCAGCAGCCGTGGGAAGAGGAATCGCCCGCCTCGGGTTGGAACACGCACGGCGGCGTTTCGTCGACCTGGCCCAGCGGCGCTCCCAGCCGCGCCTTTGGCTTCTCCAATCCCGCCGCGAGCGGGGCCATCGTTTTTAATTCCGATTCGAATCCGGATACCCATGCGCTGACCGATTATCTTGTCTACGATGAGTCCGAACACCGCGATAAAGCCCATCAGGATTGGCGGCCGCTTTATGTAAGCGACTTGAAACTCAGCGCCGACTACATTCGTAAATCCGGCGACGGCCCGTTGCGGCTTCAGCTTTCAAAAAACGCCGACCTGTTCACCGCGGAGGTATCGCCTGGAACGGTTCGGCTTCTTCGCGCCAAGCGGGTGGCGCCGGACCGGTCCGCGATCGTCGATGAGACGGAACTGCAGTCGGCGGCGATTTCCAATCCCCCCGGCGCTCGCCCCATGCGCGTTGAACTCATCAATGTGGACTATCGCGTGTCGGTTCGCATCGACGGCAAAGAGATCCTCGCCACCACCGACGCCCAATATTCGCCCAACGTCGCGGAGCTATGGCGGAAGGAAGATCAGGAGGACATGGGCTCCGGCGACCAAGGCGCCTTCGCGCGGCCGCTGGTTCGGATCGAAGCGGCGCGGCAGGAAAGCCGGGTCGATCACGTCGTCCTCTCCCGCGACATTTATTATTTGAGTCATCGTCAGATTTCCATGCCGTTTTGGGCGACGACCAGGAAGATTTCACATCTCGGCGACGGCGAATACTTCGTCATGGGAGACAACTCCTTCATCAGCGGCGACGCGCGTTACTGGAATACGCCGATTAAACTTCCGCGCGAGCATCTCGACGTCGAGTCGGGCCGCGTGCCGGAGCGGTTCATGCTGGGCAAGGCGTTTTTTGTTTATTGGCCGGCGGGATATCGATTTTCGTTGTTGCCGCTGAACGCGGTACCGGATTTTGGGGAGATGCGTTCGATTCGGTAGACCGGCAAAAGCCGCAGCGCGAAGGATGCTGGCCTCCGCGCCCGCGCGGGCAAAGACAAATTCGTTTCCGCGTTCGCCGAAAAATGCGTGCGTGTGGCCATAATTTGGGGCGACCCTGTCTCCCATTTGACACGATCCCGCGATCTCCCTTTTTCGATGAATTCCGAGGCTCTGGAGTAAAAATTGGCCGCACTCGCATTGCGAATTGCATCGCTCAAAATTTTCCTCTTGACAAAATCGCCGCATCCGCGATTTGATCTACTTGCCGAAACGGTGAGTCTCGGTCCATAAACCAGCAGTGATTGCCTTCGGGAGTTGGGGCGTCAGGACTTTATCCGGATTTCCGGAGCGCCAACATCATTTAGACTGCCGCTTCGGCATTTTTTTTCTTTCACTTCCACGATTCCGGACGCATCAAGCCCTTTCCAATTCGTTTGCGATTGCACATAATGTACGGTTTCAATTTCTGTCGCGATCCGGCGGCGGCGTTTGGTTGGCAATCCGGATCGCGCTAACGAGGAAGTCACGAAATGGGTCCGACAAACGTCGCTCTGGTAAAACTCTTTCGTGCCAATGAGGCACTCCGCGAATCCCAGAGCCGCCTCGATGCGGCAAGCAAGAACGTCCGAGTTCAAGAACGAAAGGTCAACGATCTGGCCGAGCGGGTCAAAACCGCTCATGCTCAACTTCGGGAATTGCAGTCCAAGGGCGGACAGCTCGAATTGGACGTCAAGACGCGCGAAGCCCGCATCGAAAAACTCCGCCTCCAGCAACAAAACACCACCAATAATCGCGAATACCAGGTGTTTCTTCTCGAGATCGGCGCCGAGAAAGTCGATCGTGGAAAATCCGAAGACGAACTTCTCAACGTCATGCAGTCCATCGAGAACAGTCAGGCCGCGCTCAAGGAGCTTAACGATCAGCATGCCTCGGAAAACGAAAAACTCGCCGCGCTTCGCGAGCAGATCGGTCAAACGCTGACAAGGCTACAGGCCGAAGTCGATTCGCTGAAGCCCGCGCGCAACGAGGCCGCCGCGGCAATCCCGCCAAGGCTGTTGCAGACATTCGAGCGGCTTGCCGAACGGTATGACGGCGAAGCGCTCAGCGCCCTGGCCAAGCCAGATCGCCGGCGCGAGGAATATCTTTGCGGCGGTTGCAATCTCAACCTCGTCGCCGACGTTTACAATCGCCTTCACACGCGCGACGAGTTGATCGCATGCACAAGCTGCGGCCGCATTCTTTTCATTCCTGAAGACCTTCCGCCGGAGGTTGCGATCAACTCGCGCGGCAAGACCGAATCGCCCCGCGAAGGCTCCTACGGCGCCGCCGCCCCCAAATCCAAACGGGCGCAAAAAGCAGTCGAACGCCTCGACCCCGCCGACCGCAGGGCCAAGGGAAAACTCGGAGATCTGCTTGCGAAAGCTCAAGGCGAATCCGTCCGCATCGCGTCGGAAGGCGGCCTGAAAGGGGTTGAATGTGAAGTTCTCGTGGACGGCAAGTCGCAAGGATCATACAAGGGAAAAAACGGCGAGCACCTTCAGCGGATCATTGAACTTCGCATGGAGGAAGCAGGCGTAAAGGGCGCGGTCGAAGTCCGGGAAAAATCACCGCCCGCTCCCGCAGAAACGCCCGCTGGCGGGGCCGGCCCGGAACCCGCCGGCTCGGAATCCACCGTCCCGGAACCCGCCGTAGCCGGCGAATTGCAGACACAAGACGCGTCAGGCGGATCCTCCGGCGACCAAGAGAGCGGAAGCGTCACATAACGCCCGCCATTGGCTCGCTCTATTGGCGTAAGACATTCAATTCGGCGAGTCCATCCAGTAGTCGATTCTCGATGCCTTGCCTTCGTCGTGCCGCCCGCTTCGTCAAAACGGCTGAATTCACCCCGGCGTCTCCGACCGTTCCCGGGCGACGCCGTTTTGTGTATGAAGCAGTCGAACGATCGCGATGAATCCTATTCCTGCATTTTCCGCGGACGATCCCCACGGCCGACCCAAGCCGTCTATTCCCGATGATCTGGCGTACGTCGTGCCGATGGCGGCATTCCTTGCGCTGACCGAGGCGGGCGCACTCTGGCCTTCGTCTTACCCGGCCCTATACGAGTGCAAGACCCTTTTGGTCGCGGTGCTTCTCATCATTCTTTGGCCCCGGTACACGAAAGTGCGATGGAATCATTGGTGGCTCGGCGTGCCGCTCGGCATCGCCGGCGTCTTCCAATGGGTGGGAATGGAGAACATTCTTCTTGCCCACTGGCCCAGCTATTTTCGTCAAACCGCCAACGCGTTCAATCCGCTGGAGAGCATTCACTCGCCCGCCATGCGATGGACATTTATTTTCGTTCGGCTGGCCGGGGCGGCGCTGGTTGTGCCGGTGATGGAAGAATTGTTCTGGCGCGATTTTCTTTGGCGAACGATCCTGGCTCCCAACAATTTCAAGTTGGCCGACGTCGGTGAGCCGGATTGGAAAGCGTGGCTCGCCGTCTCCGTTATTTTCAGCTTCGTTCACGTTCAGTGGATGACCGCCATCGTCTGGGGCATGATGATCGGCGGCCTCTTAATGCTCACCCGCAGCCTCGGCGCCTGCATCATCATGCACGGCGTTACTAACCTGCTGCTGGGATTCTATGTTTTGAAAACCGGTAAGTGGTACTTCTGGTAACGCTCGGATCAACCTGTATGCAGCGTTTCCAGTCTATGCACAACATGTGCGGTTAAATTTTCTTATCGGCCCTTGATTTTATAAGTAACGATATCTAATATGTGCGAGTCTTGCAGGGCTGTACGCGACTTTTCCCCTTCGAAATAAGTTGTATTTGGCGGATTTAGATGGCTTTTGGTAGCCGTCCCTTCCGGAGGCAAAGGTCGTAGTTCCGTTCGGCATCGGCCGGGCAATTCCGTTACCCGTACCCGTTTTTAATCCTGGTCGGCCGGCGCGCGAGAACGATTGTGATTCTCGCCGGGCATAGCCCGAGTGCCGCCCTGGAACTGTTTAAGCGTCCACGTCAGGCTCGCGGATCATGTTTTAGCGATCGAGATGAGCTGCCTTCAAGGATGAAGGGCCGGATCGGTATCGCCGCAATTTCGCGAAAAATCGCGTTTGGCCGCTACAGCGATGTCCCATCCGGTGACGATAGAAGGTGTATACCCATGAATAGCAGCAACCCGTCCCAAACGGCCCCCGCCGTCCCCCAGCGCCCCGCCAACGCGCGTCGTATTCCGCGAAAGCCGTCGGTAGTGGCGTTGCCGAGCATTGAACGTCGTCATGACAATCGCGCGCCTTTGCAGGGCAAGGCGGTCCTGACGGTTCTTGACCCCACCGGCGCCAACCGCACGCATGACATTCTCACACGAGACGCGTCGTTCGCGGGGATTTCGTTCTTATTGCGAGAGTCGTTATCCGTCGGCCAAAAGTGCCGCATCCAGATTCAAGGCCCCGGCTCGCCCGCCACGCATTTGTGTGAAGTGGTTCGCTCGCGTCCCTTGAGCAGCGGGCGCTTCGAGATGGCGGTGCAATTCCGCAAGGCGTTGTGATCGACGATGCCTGAGAGCGACGCTTGGCAATCGGGCCAGTTTCTGCCGGTTTTCATTGACGATGTAAGGTCAAGCCGATAGCATGTTCGTTCGCTAGGAGAGATGGCCGAGCGGCTGAAGGCGACGGTTTGCTAAACCGTTCTACGGGCTTATACCCGTAGCAAGGGTTCGAATCCCTTTCTCTCCGTTCCAAAAGAGGCGGTGATCGTAATCTATGAGATCATCGTATTTTATGACGCCTATCGAGGTAGGGACACCCCACTTGTCCTGTAGTTGTCCCGGATCGCCATTTTCTCCGACGACGGCGACCACCGCTTGGGAGTCGCCACAACGGTCGGAATTCTCTGACCACGCTGCGCGCGGGGACGGCTCCAAATTCCAGTGCAGTCCCCGCGGCGCGGCGAGGGATACCGCAATTAAGGCAACGACCATAATTTGCTCAATCTGTCTTTTCATCGCAATCTCCTGCTAAAACCTTGATGTCTAGCCCGTTCGGTTCGCCGAAAGGCACCCGCTGCATCCACTCTTGGGATTTCTGCGGGTCATAATAAAACACGTCCATGTCATTTTGATCCTCATGTCCAATCCATCGATCCAGCATCGGCTTGGGAACACCGGCGTCGAAACAGCAGGTCTTGAAGGTAGGCCGCAGCGCATGGACCGTCAGGCCCACGTTCTTGCGGCCTACAACAAAACCGTGCCGTTTGGCGAGTGCTTGAAATTGTTCATTGATGTCGCAGGGGTTGATGGGATGGTCGCCGTTCGGGAACCGGCTGCTCGGCGGAGCGTTGAAAAACGTGCTCCCCTTTCCCTTTGGCATGGCGCGCAGCAGCGCGAGCAGGCGGGGATGCAGCGGGACGGAGCGTTCGGAGGCTTCGGTCTTGGGACCCCATTCGCTGCGGCGCCGCACGTGAATGAGGCCCGCTACCAGATCGACATCCTGCGGCCGAAGCGCTGCAACTTCGCCAATCCGCAGGCCGGTGAATGCGAGGACCGCCAAGACGGCAATGAGATAGCCGCTGGCGCCGGTGAGGATCTGGTTCAACTGTTGCAGGGTGGCGGCGGGATATTTTCGGCGCCGGGGCCGGGGAAACTTAACCCCCGCCAATGGGCTTGCCGCCAACAGATTCCGGGTCACGCACCAAGCCAACCACGACTTGCGAATCATCGTGTGGCTATAAATCGTATAGGTTTCAAGCCCATCGATCTGCATGCGGTGACTTCGATATAGATCGTCAAGGCGAACGTTGATGTTTTGAAGGGTGTTTGCACGATGCTGCTTGAGAAACTTGTCATAGTTCTCTAACTCGGCACAATATTTTGTAAGGGTTTTGCCACTGGCCCCTTCGGTTTCCTTGGCGCCGATGAACGCATCGATCGCGCGTTGTGTGGACGTGGGACCAGCGGGTTCGGGTTTGAACTCTCCTTTGGTCAATTTCACCTCCAGTTCCCGAGCCCGTTGCTCAGCGATCTGGCGGTTACGAGTCCCGAGCGATTTACGGGAATGCTGGGATTTGCCGTCAACGTTGATGAAGGAATAGTCCGCAGTCCACATCCCGCGCGTCCCGCGTTTGACAAGGTGGACATGGTCTCCGATACGGATCCGTAACGGCTCCGCGGAATTTTCTGTCAGTTGTCGTTCTTGATTTTGCATAGTTTTTTTATGCGCAGAAAATAGTGTTTAGGTGTTAATGCCTGAGTGGATTATCAGGATGATGTTTCGCACCGAAGCAATGGGCGCCGACGTGGAGGAGTGCGGCGTGCGGGTTCGCGACAAGAAAAATGATTAGATTGATGCCGCCATGTCGGTTCTTGCCGTTGAACTGAAAAACGAGCCGAGATCGTTGTCGGCGCCCCGCAAGAGTCAAACGTTTCATCACTGCCAACTGCCATACATCCATGAAGTCAGTCGAACGATGGATTCGTTTCAGCTCCTTTTTGTTAGTTTTCATCTTGCTCATTCCCATCTGGGACCATTGAAAATCCGGTCCACGATCCGATCACGCCAGAAAAAATGATGCTTTCCTCGCTTGCGAAAGCAGCCGTCGAAACGTCCTTTTGCGATCCAGTGATAAATCGTTCTCATGGAGAGACCGCCGAGCAGGTCAGCAACCTGTTGCACACCCAAAATGGGTGGAAAACGGCGGCGCACCTCTTCGTTATCGAAAGCCGCCGCGATTTCTGCAGGTTTAATCTGACTGGAAGATGCCATTGCAGTAATTCCGCTCCTCAGACCCAACGATTCGTTTCGGGGCCAAAAGTCCGTGGAATTATGGGCGCCAAGAGATGACGTGGCTTAGTGATCGCGATATCAACTATCACCAAGAATTAAGCTCGACCTGGTTGTTACGATTCGAGCAAGAGATAGGCGCCGACAGGCGATTGGGTGGGAAGGTCGATTTCAGCGGCGTTGAATTTCTTAACGATCTCGCCTTTGACCTTCGCCGGATGAAGAATCCCGGCACCCACAAATTCTGCATTGGTGACAGGCTTCCCGAGTCGATCAGTCAGCATCTTTAGAAAACGTGCTTCCTGTGGGCTCAGGTGGACAAGCCCCCCGCTGACGGCCTGCACCGTTCGGTCAACTAGACGAAACGGAAGCGGGGGGTCAACTGAGTCAAGAGCGCCAACCGCCTGCTCCAAATGTTGTACGTATTGAAGCACTGACCAGAGGCCGGTGCTGTATCGGGCGCCTGCATCAGCGGCTTGTTTGAGCGATTCCGACGACAACCCAAGCCGCTCCGCCAATCTGGAGATGTTTGCATTGGAACGGGCGGCAGTTTGAAGCAAAAGTTGCAGTTGCCAATGCCGTCGGCTTTCCGGGTCTCCGTTGCCGGGGTGGGGCATGAATAAATGTCGGTTCGGGTGCAGCAGGGACTCCCCACTCCCCAATAATGGGTTCTTGCCAGGATCCTTTGGAGGGCGGTAAAGCTTTCCTTGGCGTTCCAGCTTGACGCGTTCTTGCAGTGCAATCAATTGTTCCGACAGTGCGTGATATTCGTCCCAGAGCGCACGCAAAAGCAAATCGGCTACGCGATCCTGAATGTGTTCGATCTCAACCTTCGTTCCGCGTCCCGCGTCTGCTACGCGGTGGATTTCGTGGCGAAGTCGCCTGACCCTTGAGGAAAGCTGGCTCATAACGGCTGAATAATACCTCCTTATTGAACTTTTGCTCGTCTTGGGACTCAGCCTGCCGCATGAATGCGACGTAGCTGGCAAATAGTACCCGGCCAAGACACCAGTTGTCTCGGCGATCAAAAGGACGGAACACGTACCGAATAGATTCAGCGGTACATGGACATATTCCAAGCTGAAATGGATCTCGCCGAATCCGCAACAACTCTGTCCGCCACCGGCACTAAACGGCGAAACCTTCTCGCTTTGCTTCTACGCGAGCCGGGATGTCGCAAAATATCCCTCGTCATAGAGATGGCGTAACACTTCAGCCAAATGCAGTCAGTTCGGCGCTTGTTCGGTAGCGCCCGGCGTTTTGATCTGTTACATAGTCGGGGATAGCCGCCCAATCGCAACATCCTCTGACTCTTGACATCATCCTCGAGACCGCCAAACGCGG
>DASZME010000069.1:0-26147 GCA_035551995.1 Tepidisphaeraceae bacterium | reverse complement strand
CCGCGTTTGGCGGTCTCGAGGATGATGTCAAGAGTCAGAGGATGTTGCGATTGGGCGGCTATCCCCGACTATGTAACAGATCAAAACGCCGGGCGCTACCGAACAAGCGCCGAACTGACTGCATTTGGCTGAAGTGTTACTGCAGAAGAAATGCAGAAAATCTCGTACATGCCCGCACTTTCGCGAGTTTTTCCGAGGATTTTCAAGCTGGGGAACTAGGATTCGAACCTAGACAAGCAGATTCAGAGACTGCTGTGCTACCGTTACACCATTCCCCAAAACATTGTAATTGAAGGACTTATATCACATTCCTTAGTGACGAAAGCTTGCACTATGCTAGAAACTACTCTTTCATCGACTTTCAACATCGTATAACGCATAACTATGGTTCGTCGGTATTTCGAGCTTTGATTCTAACGCTGCCGGCGAATGGGTCAAGCCTTATGCTGACTTCCCATAGGCAATGATGGGGTTGGAGGCATTATAATAAAACACGGGGCGATGGGATCGGAATTGGGCTAATGCCTTCGCGCACCGTAATGAGCATTCTCACGGAAAATCGGGCACGCGTTTATTCAGGCCGCGAAGCGCTTCGAGAAGGGAAGGCGGAAGCTGGCTTTCCTGGCGTCGTCGTAAAACATTTTTACCGTTTCCAACGAATATTCGCCGAGATCTTTGCCGACTAGGTTTAGCTTTTTAAGCAGCTCATTGGTTACCGTGATGATGTGGCAGCCAACCGAGTCGGCATGAAAAATGTTCAACAGCTCGCGCGGGCTTGCCCAAATCAATCGCTGGCGAGCAAAAGGCTTCATTATCTGCACCGCCTCGGTCATTAACGGGACCGGATCGACGCCGGTGTCGGCGATGCGACCCGCGAAGACCGAGATGTAGCTCGGCGGGCCGTGCGCAAGAGCCGTCGAGACGTCGCGAACTTGAGGGAGGGTCATCAGGGCCGTTACGTTTTGTTGTACGCCGGCTGATGCCAGGCGGCGGATCAAGGGGGCGGCGGGCTGTCCTCTTGTATTTGTGACGGGAATTTTCACGAACACGTTGCCGGCCCATGACGCGATCTCATGCGCCTGGTCTTCCATCTCGGCGAAATCGTCGGAAAAAACTTCAAACGAAATAGGCTTGTCGGGGATCGCGCCAAGGACGTCCAAAGCGAAGGCGCGGTAGTCCGTGATGCCGGCTTTGCGCATCAGCGTCGGATTGGTGGTCAGCCCCGCGATGTGCGGCTTGGATGCCATCTCGATCATGCCGGAAAGGTCGGCGCCGTCGGCGAAAATTTTAACGCGAAGCGATTCGATTGGCGTCATGACATGGTTCCGGGTAAACGGGTTTCATCGACCGGGGATTGCGTTGGACGGCGGTTTTTTTCGTCTTGTCGCGAAGCTGCATCGCCACGTCAAGTAGATCGTCGGCTTTATGATCGGGTTGAGTCGAATCGCACCGGCTGTAGGGCCGCTCGACAAGAAACGTCCGGCAGCCTGCCGCGGCGCCGGCGGCGATGTCGCCGCCGCGATCGCCGACCATGTAGCTTGCGGATAGATCGATCTCATGCTCGGCGGCGGCTTCCAGCAAAAGTCCGGGGAGGGGCTTGCGACATGCGCAGGCGTCGATGTTGTCGTGGTAGCAGACGTAAACGCCGTCGAGGGAAAGGGCGTGCGCCAAGGCGGCGTTGATTCGCTCGACTTGCCCGCGCGTCTGCGTTCCGCGGGCGACGTCGGGCTGGTTGGTTATCATGAGGAGGCGAAAGTGAAGGGCGCGGAAGATTTCCATCGCCCGCCGGACGCCGGGCAAAATCTCGACGTCTTCGAGAGACTGTGGCGGATGGGGCGTGCCGTCGCGGACGGAGGTCCGAATCAGCACGCCGTCACGGTCTAGAAAAATCGCTTTACGCATGGTGGCTTTTGCTGATTCTTAAGAACATTTCTCCTGTTGTTCAGCGACATCGCATCGCAAGCCCTTATCATTTCTCGCGCCGTCTCAAGCGGCGGCGGTTTCCCATTTGGTGGCGGCTGCTTTAAGGGACGGATGCGAAACCATCAGATGCCAGATCACCGCCTGAAACGCCTCGGCGTGCGGCGTCACGTTGGCGGCGTTCACGCTGGGAACGATCACACAGGCGTCGGCGACCTGCGCGGTATATCCGCCGTCACGGCCGACGATCCCAACAACGGTCGCATGAACCTCCTTGGCGTATTGCAAAGCGCGCACGAGATTGGGGCTGATGTTTTTTTCGATGCTTCCGCCGCCGACGGAAAGAACGAAAACCATGTCGCGGGCGCAGAGCCGGCTTCCGCGCAGCCAGTTGGCGAAGACCGTTTCCCATCCCTCGTCGTTGGCGCGGGCGGAAAACTCCGCGACGTTGTCCGTGGGGGCGTACGCCTCGATGCCGCAAATCTTGCGGAAATCATTGACGGCGTGCGAGGCGTTGGCGGCGCTTCCGCCGACGCCGAGAAAGAAGATCCGGCCGCCATGGTTGCGCAGCGATGCGACCTTCGCGACCAGGCGGGCGATCGACGGCCGATCGATCTTCGCCAGGATTTCAGCCGTTTCGTCAAGATACGTGTTTGTGAAAGACATGCTGCGATCTCCGCGAATGTTTTCGCTAGGCGGCCTTGGCCAGGTAACGCCGGGTCTCTTCCAGCGAGGCCGGCGTACCGATTTCGTAAAAACGGTTGAACACCTCGAAACCGATCATTTGCCCGCGAGCGACCAGGCCTCGATAGATGTCGCCCAGGCCGAATCGTTCGCCCGGCGCCATCGCCAGAAGCGCGGCGCTTCTGAGCAGCTGCACGCCATAATCGATATGGCGCATTTCCGGCGCGCGGCGACTCTTGTCGTAACAGCGCAGGCGGCCGTTTTCGTAAATGGCGTTGCTTCGATCCCAGCGATCGTCATTGCGAATGACGGTCATCAGCGCCAGGGCGTCCGAGTCGGCGAAATGATCGCGGGCACTGCGGTAGTCGATGTCCATGTAAGAGTCGCCGTACATGACCCAGAACATATCGCCGAGCATGGGGATCGCGCGCCGGATGGCGCCGCCGGTGCCGGCCGGGTCGGGCCCGTCGTGACTGTAGCGGATTTCCATGTCGCGGACGGCGCCGTCGCCCAGATGCCGCTCGATCCGGTCGGAAAGATGCCCCACGCACATGACCACCCGGCGAATACCGTTGCGATAGAGAAGATCGAGCTGATGATCGATGAAAGGGCGGCCGTTGATATCGAGCAACGCCTTTGGCGTCTGGGTCGCCAGGTCGCCCAGGCGGGTGGCAAAACCGCCGGCGAGAATCGCGACGGGCATCTCTTTCATGGGCGACAGGAGCCTCATTGTGTCACGACCTTTGTTCCCTCGAAGTCGAATCGGAATCTCACTTCGCGCAATCCCTCGTGAGTCAGCGCCCGGCGAAGGCGCGTTTTGTCGCCGGCGTAGAACATCAGGAATCCGCCGCCGCCCGCTCCGATCAGCTTTCCGCCAAGGGCCCCGTTTCGCATGGCGATCTCGTACCAGCGGTCGATGTCGCCGTTGCTCATGCCGCCGCTGCGTTTTTTCTTGTGAGCCCAGTGAACGTTCATGAGTTCGCCGAACGTCGGCAGGTTTGCGGATTCCAGCGCTTCCTGACTCTGATAGCCAAGCTCTTTGATAAAATGAAGGTTGTCGATCATCTCCTTGTCGCTCTGACGGCTCCGGGTGTCCTGATCCTTCAGGATCGCCGACGCCGATCGGCTGTATCCGGTGAAAAAAAGCAACAGATTATCCTCAAGGTTATAGAGAGTCTCGGCGTCTATTTTTAACGGATACGCTTCGACGTGACCGTTAGGCAGAAACTGAAAACAAGTCAAGCCTCCATATGCGGCGATGTACTGATCCTGCTTCCCGATCGGCTCGCCGAGACGCTCGATTTCGATCTCGCACGCCTGCTCGGCCAATCCCTGCGGATGAACGATATTCTTGCGATGCGCGTGCAGCGCCTTGAGCAAGGCGGTGGTAAAACTGCCGGACGATCCGAGGCCGGTGCCGGCGGGGATGTCGGCCATCGATGTAATCTCCAGGTGCGGCTTGTCGAATCCAACCATCCGCAGGGCTTCGCGCACGATCGGATGCTGAACGTCGTTGACGTCCGCCGCCTGTTCCATCTTGGAATACTTGATGATCAATCCCGACTGAAACGTCTGATGGAGAGTGATGTAGACAAACTTATCGATGGCGGCGGCAATGAGAAACCCGCTGTGTTTCTTGTAATACGACGGAAGATCGGTTCCGCCGCCACCCAGGGAAATTCGTAGCGGGCTGCGGGTGATGATCATGTGAAACGCCTCACTGCATGTCGAGCCTCTGTGTCATCGGTGCGGCGAGGAAAAATGATGAGATGGAAAAGCGGCGGAATGATTATCGGGCGCGAAAGCGCGATCGGGGTCAATAATCATCGGCAAAGGAACGGCGGTGCGCGGATCGTCTCCGATGGTTCAGCGACGTCATTTGGAAATCGCGTAGAGTCGCTCCACGACGCGGAGAGCGGCCACGGCGTCGTCAAGTCCGCCGCTCGGTTCGCGTTTGGTACTGATGCAGTCGATAAAATGCTCGAACTCGGCGTGCCATGACCGGTCCTCGCCGGGATATTCCCAAATCACCGTCGGCGGCGGACCCATCTCCGGGAGCATCTGATACCAGCTTAGCCGCTCGACGCCATAACTTCCGCCGAGGCCTTCGACGTGAAGTTTTCCGGTGCGGCCATAGATCTCGAACGAGAAAATATTTTTCCATTCCGTGCAACTCGCGTGCAGCCAGGCCACCTGTCCCGCCGGTGTTTTCAGCATGGCAAAACCGTTGTCCTCGACCGGCCAATCCCAGAAGTAAGTTGCGACGTGGCCGTTGACCTGATCAAAATCGCCGAGAAACCAGCGAGAAAGGTCGATCAGATGCACGCCCTGATCGAGCATTTCGCCGCCGCCGGAGATAGCGGGATTTCCGCGCCATTCGCGTTCCATGCCAAGACGACCGCCGTGACCATATCTGGCGCGAATGAACATGAGGGGACCGAGGGCGCCGGAATCGACGATCTCCCTGGCTTTGAGCAGTCCGGGATGAAACCGGTGGTTGAACCCGATCTTCACGACCACGCCGGCGGCACGTGCCGCGCTTACGACGGGTTCAAGCTCCGCGACGTTCCGGGCGCCGGGCTTTTCGATCAGCACGTGTTTTCCGACGGCGATCGCCGCCAGCGCCGCGGGCGCCAGCATGTCGTTGGTGGTAGAGACGATTACGACGTCGGTGTCATTACAGGTTGCGGCCTGGCGCCAATCGGGGAAAGGTCGGCAATCGTAATATAGCTTGGCAAGTGACGCGGCACAATCCTGTTTTACGTCGGCGCAGGCGACAAGGGTATGATGGCCCAGCGCCTTGGCGCGCTTATTCCCGATCGTCCCGCAACCGATAATCGCGATTCGCATGATGGTTCCTTGACGATATACAGGTCGATATTCGAGGAAAAGCGAGCTTCGCCCTTGGCTATCGAATTGTTCGTGACTTTACTTAATAGTTAAAGACGGACCCACCGGCTTCTTTTCAGATGTAGTCACACGCCGAAGTGTATATAAGTCGGTTCCGGCCAGTTCGTCTCGGCGATTGAACAGGTGTTTCCAGTCATCCCATACCGCACTGATTAACCTGCCGCTGATCCCGTCGCATGACGAAGAGGCCAGCATCGCGACTAAATCGGCGGCGTCTTTCATCGAGGCGCCCCCTTCGCGCCGGCGCGTGAGCGCGGCGGAGTACTCGCGCGAGGCGCCGTGCGGACCGGCCTCCAACACCTCATCCAACATCCGCGTGTTCATCGCACCCGGCGATACCGCGTTCACGTCGATCCCGGCGCCCTTCAATTCTTCCGCCAGCGTTTCGGTCAGACGCACCAGCGCGCACTTGGCGGCGGCGTATGCGGTAAAGTCTGGGCGGGGACTCGTCGCCCCCCCGCCGGAAATGTTGATGATCTTCCCCGCGCCTCGGCGGCGCATGGCCGGAATGACTAGCTGGCAAAGCCGCGCGGGAGTAAACAGGTTGATGTCGAACGATTCGCGCCAGGCGACAAAATCAGCGCTTTCCAGCGGGCCGATCGGGCCCTGCGTCGCGGCGTTGTTCACCAGAATATCGATCTCGCCCAACTCGCTTTGACAGATTTCTACGGCTCGATCGATATCCTTGGGATATGACAAATCCGCGGCGATCGCCAGAAACGTCTGACCGTCGATCATGGGATCGGCGGTGAGCCTGTTTGCGAGAGACTGTAGTTCAGGTTCGCCGCGCGCGACAAGGGCGACGCTGGCGCCATCGCGCGCCAGACGGATGGCGATTGCTTCTCCCAAGCCGCGCGAGGCGCCGGTCAGAAGCACTCTTCTGTTTGAAAGGTGCAAAGCCATTTAGCCTATTTTTTGGTTGGTGGAGCGAGGGGCGCTCCCGGAACACCCCCGGCAAGCAGGGCCGCTAAATTTAGGAACACTATGGGAATCTAGATGAGCTTGCGCGTCTGCTCGCTCTACTTTCTCGCCCGCTAATCCGGGAAAGGGTTGAGGCGAGGGTTTTTCAAAAGATGTAAGTCGCATAGAATTCGCAAACTACCGAAGAATGCCTCGCCCTGGCCTCTCCCGCGTACCGGGCGAGGGTATGAAAAAAGACGCGCGTGATCGCGCAAGCTTATTTTGAAAAAATTTTAGGTTCGATGTATCGTTTCAGTTGGAAACAACCACGGATTTTGTCGCAGGTAATCGACCGTTCGTTCCACGCCTTTTCGGATCGTCAGCTTTGACTTCCAGCCAAAGGAGTGCATCCGCCTGGCGTCGAGAAAGATAAATGGACTGTCGCCAACCCACCCGCGCGATCCACCGGCGTATTGACGCGCGGGATCGACGCGCAGCTTGGCGCAGATCCATCCAAGGGAATCGTTCACGGTGCAATATTCTTCGGCCCCAAGATTGAACAGACTTACCGGCTGATCCGTCCGATCGACGGCCATCAATATTCCGTCGATGCAATCCTGCACGTAAAGGTAGCTCTTGCGTTGCAGGCCGTCGCCAAGCACGCGAATATGGGTTGGATCAGCCGACAACTGCCGGTAGAAATCATAGACGTGTCCGTGCGAATATCGCTCGCCGAGAATGGAGACAAAACGAAAGATCACGGCGCGGAACCCGAAGGCGGCACTGTAGGCTGAGATGAGCCCCTCACACGCCAATTTACTGGCGGCGTAAAGCGAAGTCTGTACGGGAAACGGGCATGTTTCGGGCGTCGGGAAGACATCCGGCTCGCCATAGACTGAACCTGTGGAAGAGAAGGCGATTCGTTTTACGCCGGTCTTCCGCATCGCTTCAAGGACGTTATGGGTGGCTATCGTATTTTGTTCGAGATCGCGGCGAGGGTGGTCGGCGCCGAACCGCACGTCGGCGTTGGCTGCGAGATGAAAGACCATGTCATGGCCTTTCATGGCGCCGACCAGGTTGGAGAGATCAAGCGTATCTCCTTCGATCAACTGGAAGTTGGGCGCGCGGAGGGCCGATTCGATGAACTCGCGGCGGCCGGTCGAGAAGTTGTCGTAGGCGGTGACGGAGTGCCCGTCGGCCAATAGCCGATCGACGAGGTTACTGCCGATAAAACCGGCTCCGCCGGTGACGAAATGGCGAGACATCAAGGTTGCTCCGTAACAGGCGGCGGAGGAGGACGATGCAGAATATGATTGATCGCCCGTCGCGCATCGACCAATTCCTCGCGCTTGGCCTGCGGCTCGCCCCACACATATTCACGCTGAAAATAAAGGGCGAACGCGCAGTTCAACGCGACGCTCACAGCCGTTAGCCAAACGAGCAGCGCGGTCTTTGCCCGCTCGTGCCCGCGGACCGTCAGTCGCGCCGCTCCTGCCGACGCCAGCACGACTAACCATGGATAGAAATCGTGGAGATAGCGTTCGGTGATTCCGACAGTGGCAAGGACGACACCTCCGCCGAGCAACAGCGTGATGGCGGGAAGGCGCAGCCGGCGCGTTTGGGGTGTCGTGCCTTTGAGCAGAGGCTGGATTCCGGCAAGCGCGAGCAGAAATAGAGCCGGCATCGAAACTGGAATCCCCGAATAGGGTTCGACGACATCCAGCGCGGGACTACCAAGAACCCGCGCCCGTTCGACCATATAGACCCACGGAAATTCTGGGCCAAAGGACAAAGCGTTTCCGCAGAAATAACTGGCGAGGCCGGTGGGAATATTTTCGACGTGGAACTGGCGTCCGCCGGTGATTTTCATGCGCCGCGGGTTGGTGGTATACATTCGATACAGGCGCACCGGCACGCCTTGGAAGGTTTCGAATTTCGCATAGTTGATCGCGAAGTAGCCGCCGATCGTGATGATGACGATGCCGGCCGCGAGCATGGCATGGACGCCTGGCCGGCGGACGGTATTTAAACCAAGAACCCCGCCGGGAGAATGGCTTGGCGGATTAGACGGCTGATTTCGAGACGCGCGAACGATCAGGACAAGCGTCAACATGCACATCGCCAGCAGCGTCCCGGCGCCGGCGGTGGCGCGGGCGTGAAATGATAAGAACGCGCAGGCGCCGACCGTAGCCAGAACGCTCAAGCTCGGGGCCGCGAGATAGGCCAGCAAGCGATCGGTGAATAACAACGCGAACGTCGCGCCCCACATGATCGCTTCGTGGTACACATAGGTTCGACTGACGAGGAAAACCGTCGTTGAACCAATGCCGGCGCACAGCACGAATAGACAAGTCAGAATCTTTTCGGTGTCGGTCTCGATGCGATGCGATGGCTTCAAGTAAAGGACCAGGCGATACGCGCAGACAAGATTGATGGCGGCCGCGATGAGCATCATCGTTCGGCTCCATCGGCCATCCATGTGCGCGAACGCCATGACCAGCGGAACGCGAAGCAACGCCGGCGTGACGCCGAAATAGCCATACGTCTTGCCGGCATGGTCGAACGCTTCAAAACCTATGGCTTTGGAGGGAACGTCCAGGCGTCCGTGAAGGATGGACCGGGCCTGGGCGTCGTAGAACCCGCAGAAATACTCACGATAGAAAAGATGTCCGTCGCCGGCGGTCGCGAACCAGAAGCAAACGGCCAGGGCAACGAGCATCGGCGGCACGACGAACGCATGGCGCCGCCATGCCGCGACAGCGGCGCCCTGGCGATGATCGCCGTCGCGCGATGCGGGGAAGATGGCTGCGTGAGAAGTCATTTTCGGCAAGCGCCCCGGGCCGGAAAAAGCGGTTCAGTCGCCGGACGAGGCGCCGGTTGGTTGAATCGTCCGGAATGGCGCCGCGGGTGAATTTTCTATCGAGCGTATGATTTTCGGACGTCGCGCGATCGGCCATGGCATTCGAAATGATGGACAGCGCGGCGCGTGGCGGATGCGCCGTTTTCGGGCAAACGCGCTTTCTCGCCGCACGCCGCTTGATATGAGCGGGGCTTTGCACTATCGTACCGGCCCCGTTTGTCGCGTGCGCGGCACGGAACCTAAAATGACCGGCCTCTGGCTTTAATCGGCTGGGGGTTTTGGTGTCTAGGAGTTTTTCAGCAAATGGCTACTTCTCCCGAGGCGAAAGCCCAGATCGTCAGCAATTATAAGGTCCACGAGAACGACACAGGATCGCCGGAAGTTCAGATCGCGCTGCTTACCCACCGGATCAACGAACTTCGGGCGCATTTCGACGCCCACAAGAAAGACCACTCCTCGCGGCGTGGGCTTTTGAAGCTGGTCAGCCGGCGAAATCAACTTTTGAAATATTTGACCCGGGAAGATCGCACCCGTTATCAACAGATCATCGGGCGCCTTGGCCTGAGAAAATAATTTACCGTAACGGAGTGCTGAGCCGAGTGGCTCGGCACTCTGTCGTTTCGGGGAACGCGTCGGGCCAGCCCGTTGAGCCTCCGACTGCCGCCGACGCCAACTTCCCGTCGATATTACCGAAGGAAGGAAAGAGTAAAAAGGAACACGCACGGGAGGAAGAGGAATAAGTTGTCAGTTGTTAGTCGTCAGTTGCCAGTTGCCAGTGAAGAGGGAAAAGATAAATAGCTGGCAAGGAGGGATTTCAAAAACGTGAAATTTAGGCCTCCCATTCTTGTCTTTTCCTTACTGGCAACTCACAACTGGCAACTAACAACTCCCCCCCTGCCTCTTCCTTTTTACTTTTTCCCTTTACTTCCATCGAATCACCGGAGGCCCAAGAGGAAAATGTTTCATGCAATCCATCCGAGTTGAACGCCAGATCGGCGGCCGGACGTTATCGATAGAAACCGGCACCCTGGCGAAATTGGCCGACGGGTCGGTCACGGTGCAGTTTGGGGATACCGTTGTTTTTGGCGCCGTCGTCCGCGCTTTGCCGCGCGAGGGGATCGATTTTTTCCCGCTCCAGGTCGATTATCGCGAGCGCCGAGCCGCCGCCGGAAAATTCCCCGGCGGGTTCATGAAGCGCGAAGGGCGGCCCACCAATAAAGAAATTCTCACCGCCCGCCTGATCGATCGGCCGCTTCGCCCGCTGTTCCCCAAGGGGTTCATGGACGAAGTGCAGATTCATCTGAACGTCCTCTCGTTCGACGGCGCCAATGACCCCGACATCTTCGCCGGCATCGCCGCCAGCGCGGCGTTGTCCATCAGCGACATCCCTTTCACCGCCCCCATCGCCCACGTTCGTGTCGGACGGGTCAACGGCGAGTTGATTCTTAATCCCACCGTCGAGCAGCTTGAATACAGCGATTTTGATCTGGTGGTGGCCGGGACGAAAAACGCCGTCAACATGATCGAAGTCGGCGCCCGCGAAGTGAAGGAAGACGACATCGCCGACGCGATTGTTTTCGGCCACAACGCCATCATCGAAATCGTCGGCGCCATCGAAGAGTTGCACAAGAAAGCCGGCCGGGAAAAAGCCGGGGATATCAGGAAGCCCGACGCGGCGTTGGTCGAGTCGATCAAATCGCGCATCACCGACAAAATCCGCGAAGTCAAAGGCCGGCCCGGCAAGGAAGACCGCGCCGACGCGGTCAAAAAGATCATGGCCGACCTGGTCGCCGAGCTGGCGCCAAGCCCCACCGACCCGGCCGCCAGTTATCTCACCATCATGGCCGCCAAGGACAAGCAAAAGCACATTCGCCATGTCTTCAGCGAAGTCGAGGAGCATGCGACCCGCATGGCCATTCTCGACGGCGTTCGTCCCGATGGCCGCGGCTTCAAGGACATCCGCCCGATCTCGTGCCAGGTCGGCGTACTCCCCCGCGTTCACGGCTCCAGCCTCTTCAGCCGCGGCGAAACGCAAGCCATGTGCACCATCACCCTCGGCACGAGTTCCGACGAACAGATGGTCGATGGCCTGATCGAAGAGTATGGCCAGAAGTTCATGCTGCATTACAACTTCCCCAGCTACAGCGTGGGCGAAGTTCGCCCCATCCGCGGCCCCGGCCGTCGCGAGATCGGACACGGCGCCCTCGCCGAGCGATCGCTCATCGCCGTGCTGCCCGCTCTCGATAAATTCCCCTACACCGTGCGCATCATCAGCGACATCCTCGAATCCAACGGCTCAAGCTCCATGGCCTCAAGCTGCGGCGGTTGCCTGGCCCTGATGGACGCCGGCGTTCCGATCTCCAAACCCGTCGCCGGCATCTCCGTCGGTCTGATTCAGGAAGGGGACAAATATGCCCTGCTCACCGATATTCTCGGCGAAGAAGACCATTTCGGCGACATGGATTTCAAAGTCTGCGGCACCCGCGACGGCGTCACCGCCATTCAGCTTGACATCAAGATCGAAGGCATCCATCACGATGTCATTCGCGAAACCCTCCATCGCGCCAAGGAAGCCCGCCTGATCATCCTCGAGAAGATGGCGGCGGTTCTTCCCGCGCCCCGCGCCGAGATCAGCAAGTGGGCGCCGCGCCTGCTGACCATCAAGATCGATCCGCAGAAGATCGGCAAGATCATCGGGCCGGGCGGCAAGAACATCAAAGCCATCCAGGAATCCACTGGCGCCAACATCGACATCGAAGACGACGGCACGGTCTACATCTCGTCGGTCGACGCCGCCGCGGCGGAAAAATGCCGCAACATCATCGAAGCGATGACGGCCGAGGTAAAAGTCGGCAAGATTTACGATGGCCGCGTCGTCAGCATCAAGGACTTCGGCGCCTTCGTCGAAATCGCCCCCGAAACCGATGGCTTGTGCCACGTCAGCGAACTGTCGGATCAATACGTGCAGAACGTCACGGATGTCGTGCAGGTCGGCGACGAAGTGAAGGTGAAGGTCGTGCTGATCGACGATCAAGGCCGGATCAAGCTTTCGCGAAAGGTCGCGATGCGCGAACTGGGCCTGAGCGACCCCGCCCCCGTCGGCGGCGGCGGTGGTGATGATCGCGGTGGCGATCGCGGAGGAGACCGTGGCCGCGGTCCCGATCGCGGCGCTCCCCGCGGCGGCCCGCGCGATAGCGGTCCCCGAGACGGTGGTAACCGAGGAGGTCCGCCGCCGCGAAGCAGTGGCCCCCGTCCGCCGCGGCATGACGACTAGAAAACCGCCCAATTGATGGTTCTCGCACGTCTTCAACCCGCGTGCGAAGCGCTCGTTCTTGTTTAGCCGCCCTGCTTGCGGGGCGCGTCGAAACAGCGTGAAACGGGAGAGGCGTTCACTTAACGCATATCGCTCCTGGACACGCCCCGACTAAACAAGTTCCAGCGCTTCGCACGCTTTGGTTTGCGCCCAATTTCAGAACGCTCTATTGACGCTGCGCGCAAAAAGAACCCGCGCCGCATGTCGCGGCGCGGGCTTATTCGATGTCTTAGCGACGACGATGCTTACCCGGCCTTGCGCGCCTGATATCTCAATCCGGCGGCCTTGGCCAGCGCCTCGGCCTTGTCCACCTTCTCCCACGAGAACGATCCATCCGCTCCCGCGATCCGGCCGAAATGGCCGTGGCGAGCCGTGGTCTTGTAGATCGGCTTCAGCAAATCCAAATGCTTGATAATCCCGCGCGGCGTGAGCGGGAAATTGGCGATCACGATCTCGGCGATCTGGTCCTCGGGAATCACCGCCGTGTTTTCCGTGCTTACCGTCACGCTGACGGGATTGGCCACGCCGATCGCGTAGGCAAGCTGCACCTCGGCGTTACGCGCCAGTCCGGCGGCGACGATGTTTTTGGCGATGTAGCGTGCCATGTAGCATGCGCTGCGATCGACCTTGGACGGGTCCTTGCCGCTGAACGCCCCGCCGCCGTGAGCGCCGCGGCCGCCGTAGCTATCGACGATGATCTTGCGGCCGGTGAGGCCGGTGTCGCCGTGCGGGCCGCCGACGACGAACTTGCCGGTCGGGTTGATGTGGAAAATGATATCGTCGTTCCACAATTTCTTGGGAATCGTCGGGCGGATCACCTGCTCGATGATCTCGCGCTTGGCTTTTTCGCTGACGACGTCGCGCTTCTTATCGAGCACGCTTTCGTCATGCTGCGTCGACACGACCACCGTATGCACGCGGGTCGGACGCTCGTTGACATATTCGATCGTGACCTGCGATTTGCCGTCGGGACGGAGCCATGGCAATTTCTTGTTCTGCCGAAGAAGCGCCAATCGCTCGACGATTCGATGCGCCAAATGGATCGGCAGGGGCATCAGCGTTTCGGTTTCGTCGGTGGCGTAGCCGAACATCAGGCCCTGGTCGCCGGCGCCTTGTTCTTTCTCGTTGTCTTCGGCCTTGTCCACGCCGCGGGCGATGTCGGGCGATTGCGAGTGGATGGCGGTCAGCACGCCGCAGTTATGGGCGTCAAACCCGATCTCCGGATGAATGTAGCCGATTTCCGCGATCGTCTTTCGCGCGACGGCGGCGGCGTCGACGTAAGCCTCGGTGGTGATTTCCCCGGCGAGGATCACCTGCCCGGTGGTGACGAGCGTTTCGCACGCCACGCGGGAGCGGGGATCGATCGCCAGGATGGCGTCGAGAATGGCGTCGCTGATTTGATCGGCCACCTTGTCGGGATGGCCCATGGTGACGGATTCGCTGGTAAACAAATGAGTGGTTCGGCGGAATTCGGGGGCCACAGTCGCTCCTTCGCTTGGGATAGTCGGTTTTCGGTTAGTTGGGTCAGCGGCGTGATCCGCACGCCGTTACCCGTGAATGCAAGGCGGAAATCTACATCACTCCCGCCCCGTCTACAAGCATGGCGCATTATATCCGGGTCGGTCCCGGCGTCGATCGACAAGGCTTGCCTTATCGTTATTTTCGGCACTTCCACGAGATAAATACGATGCTCTTCATATCTCATGTTTTTTTCGTCGCGAAAATCGGCGGGATCACGCGATCAAATTTAGTTGTTTTCACTTGCTCCGACAATAAGACGAGCATCTTCTGCATAAACGACCGGGATCAAAGCGATCGACCGCTCCGAATCGATGCCCGGCGTTTAATTGCCTTGCGGCCGGTGCAGGGAACCAACTGAGGCTGGGCCGGTGGTATTGGCATCTTCCGGAATACCGCCAAAAAAACGCGCGTATGCTCTCGCCCCTAAACTGGCCCGGTCGGCATAGCGCTCACTTGCGCGCTGGCGACGCTTTCTCCGCCAAAATCGACGGCGGTTATGGTGTAGTAATAGGTTTGCCCATCCATGAGCCCCGTGTCCATAAAAGCGGGCGACGTGAGTCCCGTGGCGAAAGGAACCGACCCTTCGCCGGCGGCAGCGGTGGATCGATAGACGTTGTAGCTGGCGGCGCCGGGGACGGGATCCCACGTCAGGGAAATTTGCTCGGCGCCGGCCTTGGCCATCACGTTGGTGGGGGCGGCGGTGGGGATCGTGTCGTCGACGCCCGGCGTGCCGTTCACGACGGCGCTGGCCCGCCAGTCCGTTGAATTGTTCAGGGTGGGGAACGTAGCAGGGTTAATTACGTCAAGGCTCGGCCCTTTGCCTTTGGTCGTCGCATACCACGTGGGGGAATATGTGAAGTCTTCGAGCGTCTGGCCGGTGGCGTCGATGAGCGTCACTTCTTCGCCGCTGTTGCTGAAGCTTTCGCCGGTGGAGAGATAGTCGCCGATGATGTTGATTCCCGTTCCGTAGCGGGCGACGAAGGCCGCCGTGCTGTGAACGAGGACGCCCACCTGGCCGGGGGCGAGGGTGACGGCGCCGAATGTATATTTGATGCCTTTTGTGAACGCGACGCCGCTGAGATTCACCGGGAGCGTTCCGAAGTTTTTGAGTTCGATGAACTCGTAATCGTCGTTGCTACTGTCGGCGGCGCCGGCCGGGGGAGTGGCGGGGTCGTAATTCAACTCGGTCACCCGAACATTGGTGGCCGGCGCCGAGAAGGTATAGTCCAGCGCGGGGCTCCAGGTAATTCCGTTCAATACACGGCTTTTCACTTCGGTGGTCGTCTGGAGCGTGATGGCCCCGGCATACATCGCGGCCGTGCCGGAAGGGGAGCCGTTCATCGCCTCGGGATCCGACCCGTCCAGGGTGTAATAGATTTTGCCGGCGCCGCCCGGGTTGGTCATGGTGAGCTTGAATCCGGGGGCGATCGTGCCGCCGTTCTGGCTGTATGTGGGCGCCGCGACGGTCGGGGCGGCGGGAGTGGCGCTCATTTCCCCGGTCGCCGGACTCTCTCCACCAAAATCGACGGCGGTAACGGTGTAGTAATACGCCTTTCCGTCGGTCAAGCCCGAATCGGTAAATGTGGAAGCGGCCTGGCCGGCGAGATAGGGAGCCATGCCTTCGGCGCCGGCGGTCGTGGCGCGATAGATGTTATACGCCGCGGCGCCGGGGACGGGATTCCACGTAAGCATGACTTGCTCGGGACCGGAGATGGCCGAAAGTCCGGTGGGGGCGGCGGTGGGAACGGTATCGTCGGCGCCCGGCGTGCCATTGGCGACGGCGCTGGCGCGCCAGTTGGCGGAGGTGTTCAAGTCGGGAAACGAAGAGGGATCGACGACATCCAGGCTTGGGCCTTTGCCGGCCGTCGTGGAATACCAGGTTGGGGAGTAGGTAAAGTCATCCAGAACCTGTCCGGAGGCGTCCACGAGCGTGACCTCTTCGCCGCTGTTGCTGAAGCTTTGGCCGGTGGAGAGATAGTCGCCGATGATGTTAATGCCGGTTCCGTAGCGGGACTGGAAGGCGGCGGTGTTATGTACCAGCACGCCGACCTGTCCGGGGGCGAGCGTAACGTCGCCGAAGGTGTAGGCGATTCCTTTGGTGAACGCTACGTCGTTCAGGTCGACGGGCTGGGCGCCGAAGTTCTTCAGTTCGATAAACTCAAAGTCGTCGTTATTGTAGGTTCCGGTGATATCGCTGGAAGGATCGTAGCTCAGCTCCGTAACGCGAACATTAGTAGCTTGCGTGCCGAAGGTGTAATCGACGACGGGGCTCCAGGTCACTCCGTTTAGAATTTGGCTTTTCACCTCGGTGGCGCCGGCGCCAAGGGCAATTGGGCCGCCGTAGGGAACCGCTGTCATGGAGCCGTCCGGATCGGAGCCGTCTAGAGTGTAATAGATCGTGCCGTCGGGGTCGGCGGGGTTTGTGATGGTCAACTGGAAACCGGCGGCGATCGCTCCGCCATTTTGGCTGTAAACGGGCGCGGGAACAAGCGGGGCGACGGGGGCGGTGTTCATCTCGTCGCTGGCCGGACTCTCTCCGCCGAAATCGACCGCGGTGACGGTGTAATAATAGGACTGACCGTCCACGAGACTCTTGTCGGTGTAAGCCGGCGACGTGAGACCGGTGGCGATGGGCGTCGTGGCTTCGCCGCCGGAAGCTAAGCCGCGGTAGACGTTGTAAGTGGCGGCGCCGGGGACGGCGTTCCACGTGAGGCCGATCTGCTCGGGGCCGGGAGTCGCCACCAGACCCGCCGGGGCGGCGGTGGGGACCGTATCATCGACGCCGGGCGTTCCATCGACCAGGGCGCTTGGACGCCAGTTGGCCGAATTATTCAAGTCGGGGAACGAGGAGGGATTGATCACGTCCAGGCTTGGGCCTTTACCGGCCGTGGTAGGATACCAGGTCGGGGAGTATGTGAAGTCTTCGAGAACCTGGCCGGAGGCGTCCATGAGCGTGACTTCTTCGCCGCTGTTGCTGAAGCTCCCGCCGCCGGTCTGGTACGATCCGAGAATGTCGATGCCTGTTCCGGTTCCATAACGGGACTGGAAGGCAGTCAGGTTATGCACCAGGACGCCGACCTGTCCGGGGGCGAGGGTCAGGTCGCCGAAGGTGTAGGAGATTCCCTTGGTGAACGCGACGTCGTTCAGATCGACAGGCTGGGAACCGAAGTTTTGCAACTCGACGAATTCATAGTCGTCGACCGTGTAGGCGCTACCCGCCGGGGGATTGGAAGGATCGTAATCCAGTTCGGTGACGCGGACGTTAGTGGCTTGGGTGCCAAACGTATAATCGACGACGGGGCTCCAGGTCGATCCGCTTAAGATCCGGCTCTTTACTTCGGTGGCGCCGGCTTGCAGAGTAATGGCCCCCGCATAGGGGACGGCGGTACCGCCGATCGTCTCCGGGTCGGAGCCGTCGAGGGTGTAGTAGATCGTGCCGGACATTGAAGGGTCGCTAATAGTCAACTGGTAGCCTGCGGAGATGACGCCGCCGTTCCGACTGTACGTCGGAGGCGCCACGAGCGGCGCGATGGGAGCTGTATGTACTTCGGCGCTGGCGGGGCTTTGCCCGCCAAAATCGACGGCGGTTACGGTATAGTAGTATGTTTTTCCGTCGGTCAGGCCGGTGTCGGTGAATGCCGGCGAGGAAAGCCCCGTCTTGAACGGGACCGAGCCTTCGCCCCCGGCGCCGGTCGCGCGATAGACATCATACCCGCTGGCGCCGACGACGGCATTCCAGGTCAGGGCGATCTGCTCGGCGCCGGCCGTTGTCTTCAGGCCCGTCGGCGCGGCGGTGGGAGTCGTGTCGTCAACGCCGGGCGTGCCGTCGACGATAGCGCTGGGTTGCCAGCTGGCGGCATTGTTCAGGTTGGGAGACGACGACGGCTTGATCACGTCGAGCGAAGACCCGCCGCCCTTTGTGGCGGGATACCAGGTCGGGGAATAGGTGAAGTCATCGAGAACTTGTCCCGATGCGTCAACGAGCGTGATCTCTTCGCCGCTGTTGCTGAAGCTGTTGCCGCTGGTTTGGTAGGAACCGAGGATGTTGACGCCCGTTCCATAGCGGGCCTGGAAAGCCGCCTGGTTGTGAACCAGAACGCCGACCTGTCCCGGCGCGAGCGTGACCTTTCCGAAGGTATAGGTGATCCCGTTGGTGAAGGTGACGTCGTCAAGATCGACCGGCTGTGAGCCGAAGTTTTTCAACTCGATGAATTCATAGTCTTCGTTGTCGGCGTCGACGGCGCCCGCCGGGGGAGTGGAAGGATCGTAGTCCAACTCGGTGATGCGCACATTCGTGGCTTGGGTGGCGAAAGTATAATCGAGAATCGGGCTCCATGTCGTTCCGTTCAAAATTCCGCTCTTTACTTCGGTGGTTCCGTCGAGGGTGATCGGGCCGACGTAGAGCAGGGCCGAGGCCGAAAGCGCTCCGGTAATCGTCCGCGGATCGGAGCCGTCGAGGGTGTAGTAGATTTTCCCGGAGGTGGCGGGATTGGTGATCTTGAGCTGGAAGCCGGTCGAAATGGCGCCGCCGTTCTGGTTGAAGGTGGGAGCGGATACGCTGGGAAACAGCTTCGCGTTCTTAAGCTGCGTCAACACGATTCCCGTGCGCTGCGGGAAATAGGACGTTTCAAGACGGTTGATTTCCGCCTGCCATTCGACGTTGCGCGTGTAGGGCTGGCTGGCCCGCAGGGTATCGCCCCATCGCGCCGACTCGGCCACCACCGGCCCCTGCACCTGGCTGACCAGCGACTTGAAATTCGCCAAAGCGACCGTCGCCGTCATCGGACCGTTGTTGAAAAAGTCCTTTTCCACGTCATCGGCGACCAGCTGCTTGAAATCGGCGTTCGCCTCCAGCTTCTGGAAGAACACCGCCGGATTGCTGAGGGAGAGGGAGGGCTTGACGGTGTTGGCGTTGACACGATTGGCGTTCACGTCAAGCAGCGTCCACTCCGAGTCGGTCGCGACGAAGCGGAATCCGAAGCTCCCATCCTGTGGACGAATGGCATAGAAATTATTGGGACTATCGGTTGTGGTGAAGGAACTGAACGGCGAATCAAGATTCCCGGTATAGTACGACAACAGCATGAACTGCACGAGACTGTTTACGTCAAGCAGATCCTTATAGGCGGGATTGGGCGTTCCATTTGCGTTGTTCCCCTGGATCATTTCATAGTTGGCGTTCGTTGACATGTCCAGCGTCGTGACGTCCGTATACAACTGAGACCACGCATTAAGGTTCCCGTCGTCGGCTACCGTCGTGTATGTATCGCTCGCTTTGATCACGTCATAGTTGGTAGCCGAGCCCCCGAAATAGCTGGCGGCGAAATTGTCGTCGGGCCGTTCCACCGCGTCGTAGAGTCCCCAGAACTGGCCATTGATATAGAGAAAGCAGATTTGCGAGTGCATCGCCGCCTGACCCTCGGCGGCAAGGGTGAGATTGTTGAATTCGTCGCGGACGCCGATGTAGCTTGCCGGATCGCCGAAGTTCCAGGAGTTGTTCTGGTCGGTCCGAAGGTCAAACTCCTGGAACGATTGCGCGGCGTTGGCGCCGAACAATGGATAATCCAGCTCCGACGCGCCGTAGCCGCTGCTGAATTCGACGCGGAAGCCGTGCTTTGCGTCGGCATGGCGCGAACTGTAGTTTCCCTTGATCGCCAGTCCGATGTTCGCTTGAAAACCGGCCGGACCCCCGCTGGGGTTGATCAATTCGATGGACGCGGGGCGCACCCAGGCGGAGCCGTCGTTTTCGGAATTGGAGTAAATGCCGGTCGTGGGGCTGAACAGATCGTTGAGATTCATCGTGATGGAGAACGTCGGCAGCTCCAGCAAATCTTGTTGAATCTCCCCGCTGTACGCGGGATTGGTCACGACGCGCGGATCCATCCCATAATGAACCGTGCTGATTCCCCAGCTTGTGGGCCATCCGGTCGGAGCTTTGCCGTTGGACGATTGCGTGATGACCTGGCTCGTGTAGATATAAGTGACGGCGCTGACTGCGCTGGTCAGTTCATTCGGCGCATACGCGACGGCACGAATAATCGTTTCCCCGCTGATGGTGATCGGGCCGGTATAAAGCGTGCCGGTCGTGGCCGTGGGGGCGCTTCCGTCGAGGGTATAGCGGATTTTCGCGCCGGCCACGTCATCGCTCATCTTCAATTGAAAGGATGAGGTGTAGAAGCCATCCTTATGATCAAACGTCGGCTGATCGACGATCGCGCTCCCCAGGAGCGATCCATTGACGGTCCGCGGCGTGGGATTGAGATAGCCTGTCGCGCCGTAGCTGGTGATGACCTTCCCCCCTGAAGTCGTCTGAGCCATGGCGATACCGTAGGAGATATCCGACAGTTGCGCCGGGAACGTGTAGGAAGACAGGACCGTCGTTCCGTTGGGCGCCACAAGGCTCACCGATTCCCCCGAACTGCTCAACGAGAAATTCGTGTGAAGCTGGTTGGCGGGATTGGTGAGATTGGTTCCGTCACAGAAGATGACCAGGAACCCGTCGCCGGCGATCGTGACGGCGGGAATTTTCCACAAGGTTGGATCGGATAGCTTGTCGCTGAGATAGTAGCCGGACAAGCTGACTGTCGATGAGGTGGGGTTATAGAGTTCCAGCCAATCGCCATATTGACCGCCGCTGTCGGCCAGCGTCTTGCTGTTGGCGGCCATGAACTCGCTGATAATTGGAGTGGTCGGGAGGCTGGCGAGCGACGCCGCCTCGAAACTACGGACGCCTTGGGCGCCGCCGGTCGAGGCGACGCCGGTGATCTGATAGTAATACTGTTGCCCGGCGGTGACTGCGATATCGGTATAGTTGGTGGTCGTGATCCCGGTGGCGATGGGCGTCGCGCCTTCGCCGCCGGGCGTGGTCGAACGATAGACGTCGTATGTATTGGCCCCCGCCGTGGAAAGCCACGACACGCCGACGGCGGCGCCGTTCCAAACGGCGGTAACGCCCAGCGGCGTGGCGATGACGCCGGCCGTGGAGACGACGACCGTGCTGGTCGCGCTTAAGCCGCCGGTATCGGCGATCTTGACCTGGAGGGTATAGGTTCCGGCTTTGGACAAAGTCGCCGTCGAGCTCTTGGCGGCGTTCGTCCCGTTGGCGCTGAAGGTGACCGTGCCCGGCGCCGTGCCGACGACGCTCCATGTATAGGTGAGATTCGCCTCGCCCCCGTCGTCGGCGCCCAGGGCGCTGAGTTGGGTTTTTAAGTTAACGGCGGGATTGGCGTTTGCGGCGGCGGCGGTCGCGATGGTCGGCGCCGAATTGGCCGCGATCGAGACGTTGGTGAACGCCGCCGTGGTCTGCTTGGTGTTATCGTGGGCGGTGACGGCCAAGCCGGCCAGGGCGGCGCCGCTCATGGCGACGGTTTCGGCCGCGCCGATCTGTTTCCAGGTGAGGCCGTCCGAACTGTAATACGCGTAAAACTTGTTGGCGGCGCGGATCAGTTCCACCCATCGCGGGGTGGCGATGCCGGTGACGGTGGTCGTGGAGGCCGTGGCGTTGGTCGACGTGCGCCATCCAAAAACCACGCCGTCGCTCGGCGTGACGACGACGTCGGCGAACAAAGCCCCCGCGGCCGTGGACGCGCGGAACATAACGCCGGCGTCGGCGGCGGCGTTGGTGTCGCCAAGACTCGCCACGTCGGCGATGAGGATTCCGTCGCCAATGAAGCTCTTGGAAGCCAGGTCGAATTGATCGGCCGTGCCGCCGATCGTCGCTCCCCCGCCGCTGACGGTCCAGGCGCCGCCGCTGTATGCCGCCGTGCCCGCGATTTTCGGAGAGTTGATGTTCGCGTTGCTCCAGCCTGTCGGCAATCCGCCGGCGGAAGGCGCCGTGACTGTCACCGAGACAAATCCGGTGGCGCTCAAGCCCGATGGGTCGATCACAGTCACTTGCAGACTATAAACGCCGGCCTTGCTGAAGGTGGCGATCGTATTACCGGCGGCATTGCTCTGGTTCGCGCTAAACGCGACTGTTCCCGGCTCTGTGCCGACGGTCGCCCAACTGTAGATGAGCTTGCCGGCGCCGGCGGAATCTGAACCCGCCGCCGAGAGATCGCTGGTTAACCCAGTGGTTGGATTGGGCGTTGCCGCGGCGGCTGTCGCGAAGGTGGGCCCGGTGTTGGAGAAGCTCACATTGGAAAAAGTGACGGTATTGATCGCGCTTCCGCTGATCGCCGTCACGGCCAGTCCCGCCAGGGCGCCGGTTGGCATGGCAACCGTTTCGGTAGTCCCGATCTGTTTCCAGGTAATGCCGTCGGAACTGTAAAAGCCGGTGAAGGCGTTTCCGCTGCGCTTCAGCTCAAGCCATTGCGGCGCGACGATGCCGGTAACCTGCACCTGCGTAGCGCTTCCGTTGGTCGTCGTGCGCCATTCGAAACTGACGCCGGATTTCGGCGTGATGACCAGATCGGCGAATTGGGCCCCCGCGGCCGTCGACGCGCGGAACATCAGGCCGGATTTCGCCCAGACATTGGTATTGGTAACGCTGGTTACTTTGGCGATGAGTGTTCCATCGCCGCTGAAATTCTCGCTGGCGAAGTTAAACTGATCGGATTTGTTGTAGATGTCAATTCCATTGCCGGCGACGGTCCACACGCCGGTGCTGAAATTGACGGTGGCGCTTCCCGCTTTGGCTGGCGCCCCGATATCACTATCTGTCCATCCCGCCGGGACTACCGAACTGAGCAATACCCGCGATTCCAGTACCTCGGACAAGACCGGGCAGACGCCGACACATGCCGCTTTAAGACGTCCATTACGTTTGAATTGCACTCGTTTCTTAGTAGACTGAAGCTGCCTGTCCCGACCAAATCCAATAAACATTTTGATCTCTAGTTCCTTTCGAGCCGTAACAAATTATCTAAAATAGCGAAGAGTTGGGTTGGCTTTGGCCCCTGTAAATGCGAAATCAGCACACCCAGCCGACGAAATTCTTTTATCAAGTTTCTTCGCGCAATCCTAATGAAAAAATACGATTCGCAAGTTTTAGAAAGTGAGTCAGCGAATGCTCGGTCGCGCCTCCGCCCGCCTGGTGACGTGTAACTCTCATATGTCCCAGCGATAACGGCGAACGATGCGATTCGAATGCTCAACTTACAGGGGCGCGATGAGGACCTGTGCAGACGGGTTAAACAGAACATCCGCCTTTTTGATAGTTGAGTCCGGTGCGCGCTGTTTCCCCGTGATACTGTGCGATGTCTTATGAAAACAATCTACATCCTGTTTATTCGTCTCGCGCGCCGATCGTCAGGAATTGCGATGTCGGGCGCGGGTGTCGCTGAGCCGGGTCGTTTCCGATAGCTGTGATGCTTCAGGTGCGTCTCTTGTTACCGTCCGCCCGGCGGATATTTTCGACGCGGATCGAATGCTGGGAATTCGGCGATCCGCGCCGCCGACACTTTTTTATTTTCCGCAAAAGTCAACCAGCCTGGCAAGTTCGCTTCGCAGATCTTTGCGGTGCACGACAAAATCGATGAACCCCTTCTCCTGTAGAAACTCCGACCGCTGAAACCCCTCCGGCAATTCAACCCGAATCGTATTCCAAATCGTTCGGGGGCCGGCAAAGCCAATCAGCGCCTTGGGCTCGGCAATGATAAAATCGCCCAGCATGGCGAAACTGGCGGTTACGCCGCCCGTGGTGGGATCGGCAAGAAGGCTGATGAAAACGCCGCCGACATCGTCCAGACGGCCAAGGGCCGCGCTGGTCTTGGCCATCTGCATGAGCGAGAGGGATGATTCCTGCATTCGCGCGCCGCCCGAACAGCTGACGATCAGCAGCGGAATCTGTTCCTCGGCGGCGGCTTCGATCGTGCGGGTGATTTTTTCGCCCACCACGCTCCCCATCGATCCCATCATGAACGTCGGATCCATCACCGCCATCATGATCGGCCGGCCCTTGATAAATCCCTTGCCGCAGACGACGGCGTCGTTGTTGCCGGTCTTTTCCTGCTCGCTTTTCAATCGGTCGGCGTACGATTTCTTATCGACGAACTCCAGCGGATCGGTCGGCGAAACATCCGCGTACCGCTCCTCGAACGTGCCAAGGTCGACGATCAGATCGATCCGGCGGCGGGCGCTGAGACGAAAGTGATGCTGACAACCCGGGCAAACGTGCAGCGCCTCTTCGACGACTTTGCGGAAAAGCATGTCTCCGCACTCGGGGCAGCGCATCCACAATCCTTCGGGGATGCCTTCCTTCTGGAGGCGAAGTCCTTCATTTGGCGCCTGGGACATTTTTCAACGGTCTCCTTGGACGGCATTCTACCGTAGTTGCTCTTTTAATTCCGCAATGACCGCCGCACGATCCGGATGGTCGAAGATGCCGCTACCGACGACGAACCAATCGACCCCGGCGTCGCGGGCGGCCTTTATCGTGCCGACATGGATGCCGCCGTCGATTTCGATGCGCTGATGCGGGCCGATGCGCCGGCGCACTTCGCGCGCCTTGGCCAGCATGTCCGGCATGAACTTCTGTCCGCCAAACCCCGGCTCGACGCTCATGATCAGCACGACGTCGACGACATCCAAGGCCGGGAGCAGGCGCTCCACCGGCGTCCCCGGCTTGAGCGTAACGCCGACGCGACAGCCGAGCGTCTTGATCATCTGGGCGGCGGCGGCGACGTCGTCCACCGCCTCCACGTGAAAGGTGATATTCTGCGCGCCGGCCTTCACATGAGCCTCGGCATATCGCAGCGGCTGATCGATCATCAGATGCGCGTCAAAGAATGCGGTCGTGACCGGCCGGGCCGATTTAATGATGGGCGGTCCGAGGCTGATGTTGGGCACAAGATGGCCGTCCATCACGTCAAGGTGAAGAAAATCCGCTCCCCCGGCGAGAACCTCGCCGATCTCCGCGCCAAGCTTCGCGAAATCCGCCGAGAGAATCGACGCGGCGATTTGAGGAGCAGTCGATATGAACGGATCAGAAGTCATGATTATCCACTAAGGACACGAAGAAGAAAGACATTAAAGAACAGAGCGATGCCGATACAGTCCGCCGATGGGGATGCTAAAATTAATTTTTTGTGCTTCGCACTGATATAGGAACGAGCGGGAATCCGTGCGGTTGAGGGATATCGCTGGCCGCCGGAAACCTGCAGCTCGATGGAAGAACCAAGATTCTGCAATTGGGTTCGATTTGCAATTGATATACATATTTGCTCTTGAGGAATGGGACGCTGTAGAAACCTTGCCCAGGCAGGTCAAGTTGATAGCTATATGACTTTCCACGATAGACAATAACTAAAGGCGATCGGTAATCCTGCGGGATCACCTGAATGGCGCTTTGGGCGGCACAGAAGTTTTCATAACCGTCTTCCTTCAAAATAATTCCATGTGACGTCGCGTTAAACCAGCGGATTTCAAGCTAAGGATCACAACCTATACAAAAAAACCCGATCAGTACGCAAGTAATCGCTTGTCTCACTATGCCTTCTCTCCTAAAACAATTTAGGTGCGCGATTCGGGTGCAATTTCCCCAAATTTCTTCGCAATTAGTGAGAAAGCCGAAGCGCATACCCGTCGCCTTTAGATATTGATCACTTGAGCTTCCTCATGACCGACATTCGAGAAAGCGCCTTTAACTCAACGATAATCTTTCCGTAGCAGATGAAGTCGGCACAATAGGGCTTTCTCATCAAGGGTCCCTTGTACCGGAGAGGCAGTTCGAACTGTGGCTGATACGCGATGGCTCCAGAATCAACCTCGATTTCCATGCCTTCCTGATATACGGGTTCAAGAAAACCACTTCCGAGAGTTCGATGCACCTCAATCGCGGCGCCGACTATCGCGTAAACTTCCTCTTTGAATAATAGGTCCATTGTTCATTCCATTGAATACATCGCATTTCCGTCGAACACCAACCTCGGCAAATGACACCAGGAAAGAGTAAAAGATATGAACTTCCCCCCGTATGGCGGGCGCGGGGAAGTGACTAATTGAAACTCGCCTCGAACGCTTCGGGGCTCATGTAGTTTAACGAACTGTGCAGCCGTTTGCGATTGTAAAACACCTCGATGTACTCAAAGATCGACCGGC
>DASZME010000068.1:0-39641 GCA_035551995.1 Tepidisphaeraceae bacterium | reverse complement strand
CACTGGGCCACGCCAAATCCCTCGCCCGACGCCCCTGGCCCACGTTCGATCCGGCCAAGCTGCTCGAATCGACGCTCGAATTGCCGGTGCAGGTCAACGGCAAACTGCGCGATAAGATAACCGTCCCAGCGGACGCCTCCGACGCCAGCATCCTGGAAGCGGCGGAAAATGCGGAAAAAGTGAGGCCGTGGATCGAAGGAAAGCAGATCAAGAAGAAGTTATATGTGCCGAAGAAACTAGTGAATTTGGTGGTTGTGTGATATGGCACGGATATCCGCGCAGGGACACAGAGCGACAGGGGACAGAGAACGTAAAGCAAATGCAGGAATTCCGGTAAGCCCCATTTCCTGATGTTCGTTCCCCGCGCCCGCCATACGGGGGGAAGTTCAAATCCGCAGGGAAAATCGCGCCGCGAATCCATTTTCCAATGAGTCCCGCTACGGGCCGACCGCGGTTATAGTTGCCGGACCGATGGCTCAGGATCTTCTGCAAATCGCGCTCGAGCATCACCGCGCCGGCCGGCTGACGCAGGCTCAAACCGGGTACAAGGCGGTTCTGCAAAACGACCCGGCGAATGCCGACGCTTTACATTGGCTTGGCGTGCTCACCTATCAGGCCGGGCAGGCCAACCAAGCCATACCGCTGCTCGAGCGCGCCGCCGCGCTAAAGCCGACCGACGCGGCTTTCCAGCATAATCTTGGCCAGGCGTACATGGACGCCGGCCGCAAGGATGGCGCGGTCAAAGCGTTTTCGCGCGCGACCGCCGCCAATCCGAACGGCACGGAAAGTTTGGTTTTGTTGGGGCGGGCATTGCTGGCGCGCGGGCTGCCGGGCGATGCCTCGGCGGCGATCGCGGCGCTTCGGCAGGCGATGGCCGCGGGACTCGATTCGGCCGAACTTCATCATCAACTTGGCGTGGCTTTCCTTGTTTCCCGGCGATTCTCCGAAGCGGTCGCCGCCTGCCAGGCGGCCCTCGCGAAAAACTCAAACGACGCGATGACCTACTACCACCTTGGCATTGCCCATCGTGGCGCCGGACAAATTAAGGAGACGCGAAAAAATCTGATCAAGGCGCTGGAGCTGGAACCGGCGCTATCCCAGGCATGGTGCGGCTTGGCGATGCTCGATCTGGAAGCGGGAAAACCGACCGAGGCGGCAGGCCTGTTCCGCCGCGCCATCAACGCCAATCGTGATGACGCGACGGCGTACGACGGACTCCAACGCGCTCTCCGTGCCGCGGGAAAAATCGAAGAGGCGGAAAAAATAGCGAGACAGCGCAAAACGGCCGCGAAGCCGGAAATTCCCAACCCCGCCGACCCATCCCCTCCTCCGCCCTCGGTCGCCGATCTCGAGCGACGGCTCACGCTCACGGCCGACGAATCGCAGATTCACTTCGCGATGGCGGCCCTGATGAATGTTTTCCCGCCCGCGCAGATGCCCGCCGAGGCGGTGAGCAACTTGTTTGACCGCTATGCGCCGGGATTCGACGAACACCTTCAAGGAACACTGGAATACCGCGCGCCCGAGCAGCTGGCCGCGGTGGTCCGAGAACTCTGGGACGGCAAGCCGCTGGACATCCTCGATCTCGGCTGCGGCACCGGCTTGTGCGGGCCGTTGCTGCGCCCAATGGCAAACACGCTCGCCGGCGTTGATCTTTCCGCGGGCATGATCGAAAAAGCCAGGGCTCGCGGCGTATATGACCGGCTCGAGCTCGGCAACCTCATCGAACTTCTGCGCCAAAAGCCCCGAGGATATGACTTGCTTTCCGCCGCCGATGTGCTCATCTACCTCGGCGATTTGTCCACCACCTTTGAAGCGGCGGCGCAAGCGCTGCGGCCCGGCGGACTATTCGTCTTTTCCGTCGAAGCATTCGACGGCAATCGATATGAATTGGCGAAAAACAGCCGCCGCTACAAACATTCCAAACCGTATCTCGAGCACATCGCGTCAATTTATGGGTTCGAGGAAACGCGCTTCACCGCGATCACCCTGCGAAAGGAATCCACCCAACCCGTGCCCGGCTATCTCATCGCGCTTCGACTGCAGGGATGATTCTCGCCTTCGGCCGTTATAACCGCTCGCCCGGATTGTGGTATTCTACTTATACATGGTGCGATTCCAGTGCATTCATTGCGGCGGGCGAATTGTGGTGCAGCACCGCCACATGAACCGTCTGGCCCAATGCCCCGAATGCGGCGGCGTCACGCATCCGCTGGCGGCCGAGTTACTGGCCGATAAGCTCGCTTCTTCCAAGGCCGACGCAGCTCGCGAAGATAAACCGATCGCCGATCCCGCGCCCGACGCCGTCTTGTGCGGCAATTGCGCCGGCCCGATCGGGAAGCTCCAAAATCCGCTGGAATGGGACGGCCATTCCGTCTGCCTGGTCTGCTATCGCGAGCTGAGTCTGGCGAAGGCCGCCGCCGAAAATCCGGTCCAATCCACCACAGCGCTGGCGGCGCAACCCGGCAATGTCGTGACTGAATTTCACGCCGACGCTTTGCCCGCGCGGGCGCCGACGATCATCGCCGACATGGCTTCGCACGGCGCGCTGCAATTCACGTTGGCCTTCTGGGGAGCTTGCCTTGGCCTCTGCGCGACGGCGCTCGCGATTTTCCTGATCGTTATGATTTTGCGCTCGGTCGGCGTTCTGATTCTCTGGGGCGCGGCGATCGTGGCGTCGATCGCCGCCTATTACTGGGTACGCCGGGGAATTCTCGCGCTGCGATTCCCGCGTAAAGTTCGACAGGTCCGGGCGATCGTGCGGAACTAGAGCGTTTTTTCCGGATTGCTGGCGCGTCACACCTGCGTGGGGAGCCAGTTTCAGCGCCCGACGCCGGTTCTGAGGTAATCCGAAGAGCCGGATTGAAGCGTCTCGGAATCCGGCTCTTCGGAGTACCTCAGAACCGGCGTCACGACCAAATGCTCAACCACGCGATCGTAAACAAATCGTCGCACGCGCCACCAAACTGAAAGACGATCTAAAAATCGTAATGCGCTGGCAAGGACTCAGTTTATCGAGCCTGATCTTGCCCCCTTGCCGGCAATGGATGCCAATGGCGCCGGCGTCGATTCCGGCCCATCGAAATGAAGGGTCGCGGACGCGGAATCTCGACGAGAATCCTGGCCTACATCCGTCGCTTGCCAATTGATCGCGTACACGTCCTGACCCGGGGTGAATACGTTGATCACTTCAAAACCGACGCCGACGGAAACAGACGGCGCCGACGCGGTCGCCACGCTGATTCTGGCCGCGATCGTTGCAGTGCGTTGCACCACGACCGTGAGCGACACCGGAGCGCTCGCCACGCCATTGCCGGCGGTGGCGATCGCATACAGCGTGTAGCTTCCCGCCGCGGAAGCGGTCAGGTTGAGCTTCCAACCGCCGGCGCCGTTGGTCACCGTGCCAAGCGGCGTATCGCCGGCCGATCCCGTTTGGAGTCCGGTTTTGCCGTTGGTTTCATAGTAGAACGAAACTGAGGTTACCGCAGCGGTGGAATCGGCTACGCCGTTGGCGGTGATCGTGAAACTCTTATTGACCGTCGCCGGGTTGGCCGACGATGTCAGGCTCGCAATGACCGGCGCCGTCGGCGTCGGATTGGTCGGGGGAATCGGCGTGGTGGTTGCGACGTTGGCCAGATCCGGGACCAACTTATTTGCGATGGGAGAGCCTCGCCCGGTGACCAGATCATATCCGGCGCCGGCGCTATAGTTGGAATCCGAACCGCTCGTGACGTCATTAAAATCGGACGCGGGCAGTGTATACAGACGCGGGAGCGTACCCGTTCGCCCATCATAGGTTCCCAGCCCATTGGCCACGCGCCCCTGATCGGCGATCGCGATAAGACCGGCCCACATTGGCGTGGCCAGGCTCGTGCCGCCGACCTGGAACCAGTTGCCGCCGGTGCTGGAGCCATCGAAGGAATCGTAAACGGCGACGCCGGTGCTTGGACTGGCGTCCATCGAAACGTCGGGGGCGCCGCGCTCGGTGGCGCTCTGCGTGACGACGCCTTTCTGATAGCTTGGCTGCGGTTCAAGCGTGCTCAATCCGCCGGAGCTTCCGCTCCATGCCGTTTCACCTTCGTAGGTTCCGGTTGAATTGGTAGTCAGGCTCGTTCCGCCGACGCCGACGACGTTGGGCGAGACCGCGGGATACCCGGCGGTTCCGCCGCTGTCGCCCGTTGCGGCGAGAAAAGTCACTCCATGGCCGGTATTGCTGGTAAAGACCGAGTCGTAGCTGCTTTCGCCGCTGAAATCGCCGCTGGTGCTGAAGCTCATGGAAATCGTCGAGACGCCCGCCGTCCCTTTGGCGGTGGTGACGGCGGCATATAGATCCGACAAGCTGGTTGACTTGGCCTCGAACAGATCGATATTGGCGCCAGGTGCGATCGCGTGGGCCCATTCGATATCGAGCGATTCTTCCAGCTCCCATGTGTTGGGTTTCGTTTCCGTATCGGTCGCCGGCAACGTAGTTCCGCCGGTCTGGCTCAACACCTTAAAACTCGGCGGGTTCGCCAGCCCAAAGTTCGCGTCGAAAGTATCGAGGTCGCTGAGGGCGTTGGGATCGTTGTAGGCGTCGACGATGGCGATCGTCTGTCCGGCGCCGTTGGCGGTGGCGACGTTTGGAAGCGAAATTCTACTCACGCCGTATGCCGACTGAATCTGCGCGGGAGTGAGCGCCGACGCGGGGGCGGTCGCGGTTCCGTCGGCATGGGCCGATGCCTTGGCGAGCATCACCTCGGGAACTCCGACGGCCGCGGCCGACAGCAGCGTTCGCCCCTCGAGCATTTCCAAAGCGGCCGGGCGGGCGGGACGTCGAACCTTCGCCACATTTTTTTCAACGGTTTTTCTCGACACGAATGAGGTCCTCCGATGTCAGTGAAGATGCAAAACGCGGTCGGCAGAATTGCCGAAGGCGGCTACCCCCGAGCAGGAATAACATCTACGACGGGAACGGAAGTGAGGTCGAAAAAGATCGGTTGAAAACTTATATTTTCCTCGGCGAACCTGAGGGCGCCAAAAACAACGCGGCGCGGTTGACGCGCAGCGGCGGGCCGCGGTTATTTGCCGTCTACCGACGCGATCGCCCAAAATTTTCGGGGAATCAGGCCGATGGCGGCGAGCGCGAGATTGAAGAAGACCCAGCTATAAAGGGCAAGTTGGGCGCCGCTCATGAAGCCGTAGGAATGCAAGCCGATGCCCATGAGATTGGTGCCGACATAGGACCAGCCGACGACGATGTTGCCGAGGATGGCCAGGACGGCGACGCCGCGATCGCGGACGGTTCCGGACCAGCGGGCATGGAGAATCAGCGCGTTCCACAGGACGACGAGCACGGCGCCGTTTTCCTTGGGGTCCCAGCCCCAGAATCGGCCCCAGGATTGGTCGGCCCAGATGCCGCCGAGGATGGTGCCGACGAAGCTGAACAGCATGGCGAAACAGACGATGCCATAGATCATCCGGACATTGTCTTTGGAGGGCTCGCCCGCGAATGAGCGGTCGAAGAGGCCGCGAAGAACGTAGATCATGGCCAGAACGCCGGCCAGCACGGTGGCCATATAGCCGAGCGTGACGCAGACGACGTGGGTGGCGAGCCAATAGTTGGTGTCGAGGACAGCCTGGAGTTGGCGCATGGTATCGCCCTCGCCGGCCGCGAAACCGGCGGCGACCAAGAGCGACATAAACCCCGCAGTCGAACCGGCGACCAGACCGATGCCGTTCCTGAAGATCGCTTCGAGAACGCTGGAAAACAGCACGATGCCCCAGCCGATGAAGACCGCCGCCGAGTAGAGATTCGTCACCGGCGGGCGCCCGGAAATGTAGATTCGCGAGACGATCCCGGCGGTGTGAATCACCAGCGTCAGAATCATTAGCGCATAACCGCTTCGCCACAGCGGCTTTGTCCAGAACAGCCACGAGCAAAACGCGAGAATGGCAATGCCGACGTAGAAAACGATGCAGACGTAAAACGGATTGAAACGATTGAAGCCGACTTCGTAATTGACGGTTGAAATATCGGGAAGCGTCGAGACGCGAGCCAGGTAACCGGTCAGATCGGAATTGAATTCGGTGGGACGGGCGTCGGCGTAGTCCTTGAAAATTTTCAGGATCGCCGCCGGCGCATCGGGAACATTGTCGGGGCTGTCCAGCACCGACATCAACGGCTTCCACTGCTCCCCCGGATGTGCCGGCGGAATCAGAAACAAATCTCCCTCCTGCCCCATGCGCTGCAGGCTTCCCAGAAGCACGGGCTTTTCGAGGCTGTCGCGCTGATCGGCGGTAAGCGTCGAACGATCAAGCTTCGCCAGCGCCATGCCGAACGCGCGGTCGGGGTCTTTGATCTTGTTGGCTTTGATGTCGTCGATCAACTGCGGGTCGGCGGCCATCACGGCACGATTGATCGCGTCGAAATTTTGCCTCGCGCGCTCCGGATGCTTCATGAGATCAAGCTGATACGCGATGGCGTCGATCTGCATCAACCGCCGGAAGATGCCAAGATGTTGATGCAGGTCCAATATCTGGTGCTTGAGGGAATCGCGATCCTTCTCCGGCGTTTCGTTTGCCAGGCGCGACTGGGTATCGAGCTTCTCGGCCACCTCGGCTTTATCCAGGCCGATGTCTTTCCAGGAGAAAAGTTTTTCTTCTTCCTTGAGGCCCAGCATGTCCTTGATCTGCGGATGATCGATGCGAATGACCTTGTCGTTCGCCCAATCGTTGCTGAGGGTCATCACGTCGATCATCCATTCGACGGCGGGGTGCATTTTTCCAAGCTCGTCGCGGTAGGCTTCGCGATACTTTCCGCCGCTGACGATCGCCAGGAAATTGCGGGCGGCGCTGTCGAGCGGCTGGGTGCGCCCTTCGATAAAGATCGGCACATGACCCAATGCGTCAAAGTCATACGGCCGGGTAGGCGGGGCGACGAAGAATTGAGAGATCACCCAGATGAGCGAGAAGAACAATACGGCCAGCGGAATGCCGGCGGTTTTCCAGCGCGGCTCGGGTTTTAGAACGTAACGGTCCGCATCGCCGCCGGAGTTTGTGCGCGAATCGCCGCGGGATGAATATGACGATGCGCCAATCGCTCCGACCGTTCCCGGCGTTGGCGCCAGGCGGCGGCGAAGGAATGAGACGAGCGTGATGCCGAAATGGAGGATCAATCCGAGTCCGCCGATGACGCAGGCGATGTAGGGAAGCGTCGAGGCCTTGTTATCGACGACCTGCAAAACCGTCGTGCGGTCATTGTTGGCGAAACTCTGTTGGTAGAAGGTTTCGGAATCGAATCGCAGCGGATGGTTCATCCAGATTCGCACTTCGCGATCGACGTGGTTGGCCGGATCGACAAGCTGAATCGTGCTGGCGAAATCGCGCGGGAGATCGGTGCCGGGGATGATCTCGTGGGTGAATTTCTTAAGCGTGATCGTGTATGGCTTATAGTATCGGGTGAAACGCAAATCCAGCGTGTAGGTTTTCCCGTCAACCACGACCGGCTGGCTCCGAAACGCCCCCAGATCGGCGAAGGACCGATCGAAGTAAAGGGAAACCAGGTAGGTTCCAAGCGACGTTCCGCTTTTGCTGAATAGGGTGATGAAGGCGGAAGGAATATTCGTTCGCTCGGCGTCGCCGCCCACGCCCCCGACTCGCTTTTCGGCCACGATTCCGATCGACTTGGCGGCGCCTTCGGTGGCCAGGCGATCGACTTGCGGCTCTTTCTGCATCGGGCCGCGAAGGGTCGAGTTTTCGTACCAGCGGTCTACTTTGATATCGAACGGCAGGTTCGGATCGCGAATCGGCGCACCGCCCGCCGCGGCCTCCAGGCGGGAAGCGGCAATGACGGCGACGTGGTCATGATCCGGCGAAGATCGATCCACGATCGCCAGTTCCGGAAAACGAATGTCTTCGGAAAAATTGGTCGAGGCGCCGACGTCGATCCGCATCTGGCTTTCGACGGCCACGAGGCTTGTCAGCAGTTCGCCGACAAGAAGCAGGATGAGTCCCGAGTGAATGAGGATGATGCCGATCCGCTTGGCTCGCAGCTTGAATCGAACCGTGTGGGCGGCGAGGAGGTTCACCAGCATCACGGCGATCAGGAGATATCCGCCCGGCATGAAAAAGTGACCGGGAATGTACCCGGCGCCGGGGGCTTCGCCCGGCTTGGTCGGCGGGGTGGATTGAAAATCGTGGAAATCAACTTTGGCGATCCAGCTATGAAAGAACTGTTTCTGGACGTCCTGAATGCCCATCTCGCGCTGCGCGGTGGTGCCGGCGAGCACGAGGATCATGCACAAGACCAGCAGGACAATCGTGAGGCGAAGGGACGCAAACGGCGCGAGGATGGTTTTGAGTGCGTTCAATTCATTTCACCGGAAAGTTCCGCGAAGCGAAATTTCAAATTACGAGCCGATCTTGACGCTCGCCAAAAACTGATCGAAAGCGTTCTTCGCTTTGCCGACGGCGTCGGTTGGGCCGATCAGCTTGAAGAACCAGGTATCGCCGTTGGAATCGAGCATGGCGACGATCACCCGTTTTCCGCCGCCCGCGGGGCCGGTGTAATCGTGGATCGTCCAACTGCGTCCGCCAAGGGTTGCCTGCTGGCCGGGGTCAGCCTGGGCGTCGTCAACGGCGCCAAGACCCACGTCGCCCCGCCAGCGCGTGACGTTGGCGCCGGCTCCGCCGCCAAGCGCCGCAAACTTCGATACTCTGATTTCGGTGGCGCCGTTGCCGTCGGGATGAATCGTCGCGAGCCGCATGGCGTTGCCGGGCTCGGCGGTCCAGGTCGGCGGAAGGGTCCACCGGGCGCCGTCGATTCCCGTGGCGACGGATGAACCCCCGTTGCCTGGCGACGGCGCGCCCGCGACCGGCGCCGACGGCGGGTTGGCGTCAAAATGAATCGAGTGAACGAAATTCGCAAATCGCTCTTTCTGCTCATCGATCGCCGCGGATGGTCCGCTCAGTTTTACAAACCATGTATCGGCGGCATGCGGGATAATGGCGGCGAGCAACGTATTGCCGGGGCCTTCGAGATCCACCACATCGATTTCTACGTCGGCGGCTTTCACGTGGGTCACGACCTTCGGCAAATCGGCTTCGGTCATTTTCGGCACTTGAAGCTGGCCCGCCCAGCGGTTGACGTTTTCAAGAACCGAACGCGCGCCGGGCGCGTCGCCCAGATGGCTGACGGTAAGAAGCATTTTCGGGTCGGCCGGCGCCACCGAAATGGCCGCGTCGGGCCTGAACATGGCGCTGTCGTTCGGCGCCACGGGAACCTGCGTCCATCCCGCCGGAAGCGTCCAGCGTAAGTCAGCGGGGAAAGTGACCTCGGACAGATCGGGCTGGGAATTACCGGCGTCCGCCGTCGCGGGCGCCGTCGATTCTTTCGGAACATCGTACGACCGAATGGCTTTTTCCTTGTCGCAACCGACGGAACAAATACTCATCGAGACGGCGGCGGCAAGGCAGATCGCCGCCGAGAGATGGCGTCTGACGGCGGAACTGGATGCACGTTGGGCGGCTGAATTCATGGAAAGGCCTCGATTGGTTGTGAAATTGGCGCGAAAATATTTGGCCGCTCGAATGGCTCAGGACCGACGATCACGGTGCTGAATGCGGCAAGCTTGGCCTGCGGCAGTTTCCAACTGTCGGCGGGCAAACCCATTTTTTCGGTGCAAAGACGGCCAAGAAGCTGCTCCTTGCCCCATCCCGTTTCCCGCGCCACCTGCGGCAGAAAACAGCCGGCGCGACCACCGATCGTCAAATGAATTCCTTGATTCAGCAAATCAAAATCCAGCGCATTCGCAGCCGGTCGGGCCGGCGACAGAATGCTTAAATCAAGTGCGAGTTGCGAAAGTTCAGCCAGCGTAACGGGATTCGCCCGGAAACGCCCGTCCGAACAGACCGAGACCGCTGCAGACGTCAGCGCCGCGATCAGTGGTTCGCTGGCGTCGATACGACCGACGCATCCCCTGAGTTTTCCGCCGGGGCCGTGTAGTGATGCAAAGCACCCCGCGGGCCGCATCAAATCCAAATCCCCGCACGGCGGAGGCCGAACCTGTTGCCCCGCCAGCGTCGCGCGAATGACGGCACGGGCCGTATCGAGCAGAAAAGCGGTTTGGCGGGGCGAGAACTCCATCCCACTATCTTAGCAGCTTCCCAAGGGCGGCAATAGTTATAATGGGTGATACGCAGTCCCGCATGTCGCGCGAGTTTATTGGGCGACCATTTCGCCGTTTCACCGGTTTATTCGGCGGCGTCGAGCCGGGTTTTTTCGGCCGGCGCCTTCGGTTGCCGCCGGCGGGTCGAGAGAGGAAAACGTCGGCTAATCGACCGTTCCGGACTCTGGCGCAGACGTGACGTCTTTCGATTGTTCATTGATGCGAGTGGACATGGTGTTTTTTCCAGCGCGAGAATTCTAATTGTGCTTACGTCCGCCATGGCGACGGGCATCGGAAATCTCCGATTCTCCCGCCAGACCGACATCGTCTCCGTCACCGCCCAAACCACCGATTTGACCGGGTAATTTTCTCGCGGCTTGCTTTCCGAAGTCGCTGTCCACGTCGCCGCGTCCTTGATCGGGCAGTTCTGACGCCTCCGCGCCGTTAATGTCGCGAGGGCCTTCACCAACCTGATCGGTCGCCCCGCCGTCGGGCCGACGAATCCCTTTATCTGAGCGTGCCATAATCGTCTCCTGATGTAGATGCCACTCACGTCGTGGCAACCATGGCGCCAGACGTGATTTCATGAGCGGCGGAAACTATGCTCCATCCATGGCCAACGACGGCGCGGCAGCCAAGCCAGTTCTGGGCGTGTTCTTTGTGACCTGCAACGTCTATGGCCGTCTGCACAAAAACCAGCGGGGCGTCGCGTATGAAGGGCGCTGCCCGCGCTGCGGGAAGCCATGCAAAATTGCGATTGGGGCCGGCGGGAGCGACACGCGCTTTTTCCGCGCTTTCTGCCGATGAGGCGCCGATCGAACACGCTTTGGCGGCCGATCGGCGCGGGTCCAAATAAACAGCGTTACACTTCGTGGTATTTGCGGGAGAAATGCGACAGGATGCGCGAGGGGACCAGCGGAATCGGAAGCATCCGCAGTTTATTTCGCCACCCGGCGACCGCCATCGTACGGCCGGTCATCATCGCCTTATAACCGATGCGCGCGACGGGCGTGGCCGCCATCACCCCTTCGCTGAAGGCGCGGGCGCCGATCAGGTTGGCGCGCTGGGCGAATCGCGTTTGCGTAGGACCCGGGCAAAGGCACGTCGCGGTAACGCCGGTGCCGTGCAATTCGTTGGAGAGGGCCAGGGAGAAGTTGACGACGAACGCCTTGCTCGCGTTGTAGCAGGCGGTGAGCGGGCCGGGGTAAAAGCCCGCGATCGACGCGACATTCAGGATGCGTCCCCACTGCCGCGCGAGCATCCCCGGCAACAACAGCCGCGACAGCTGCGTCAGGGCGACCACGTTTACATTCAAAAGGGCTATCGTCTGCGCCATATCGGCACACGCGAAGTTTCCGCCCACGGCGAATCCCGCGTTGTTCACCAGAACATCGACCGGCAGCGAGCGCCGCCGGATTTCCGACAAAATCTCCAACGATGCGTCCGGCGACGAGAGGTCTTTGACGATGGGCGTGGCGGTAATGCCATGGCGGCTTTCCAGTTCCGCGGAAATCGTCAGCAGGCGTTCATGGTCGCGCGCCACCAGCACCAGGTTAAAGTGATCCTCGGCAAGAAGCCGGGCGATCTCCCGGCCAATGCCGCTGGACGCTCCGGTGATCAGGGCGGTTCGCGGTCTGCCGGATTGCGTGCCGGCGGCGCGGGGTCGACTGTCGGGCGCATTGTCCCGCGATGATCGCGGCAATCTCTCGCTTACGTTTTGTGTTTTGAGCCACATAGCCGATCCCAATAAATGGCGTTAACCGGGCAAACGCCTCCATAGCCCGCTCGGTCGGTTAAGACCGCGCGACGGATTACCACCGAAGAGGTCGCATCGTATCGCAAAATGTATCAGGATGGGTACGCCAGGAGAGGGTATGAAATTCGGATGAATCCGGTTTAAATTTCGAATCGACGGCGATCAACTGCTCAAGGATTGGGGCGCGCGATATTCGCCGGCGGTCGCGGGCTCTATGCGGGCGATCGTCGCCGGCGCCCCGGAATAGCCGGGAAGGTTCAACTGCGTAATCGCGCGGAGGAGGGCGCCGGGATTCACCGGCTTGGCGAGATGGAATTGGAAACCCGCCGCCAGCGCCCGCGCCTGATCTTCTTCTCGCGCGTATGCCGTCAGGGCCAATGCCGGCGTCTGGCCCATTTCCGCCGGCAGTTCGCGGAGCAGACGGATCAGGTCAAACCCGTCCTTGTCGGGCATGGCGATGTCGCTGATCACCAGGTCCGGACGCGATCGCGCAACGACGGCGAGCGCCTCATCGACCGACGCGACGGCGGTAATCGATGCCCCCGATCGTTGGAGCGTCGCCGCCACGACCTCGCGCGCGTCGGCTTCGTCATCGACGACCAGGATATGCAATCCGGTCAGATCGGCGCTGAAATCGTGGAAAGCCTCGCGATCTTCCGCCGCCGCGCTGGGCCAGCTCGAAGCCTTCATCGACGCAAGCGGCAGCGTTACCGTGAACGTCGCCCCTTGGCCGTCGCCGTCGCTGTCGGCGCTTACCTTGCCGCCGTGAAGCTCGACGATGTGCCGCACGATCGTCAATCCGATTCCAAGGCCGCCCTGCGAGCGCGTGCTGCTGCTGTCGGCCTGGCGGAAACGATCGAAAACGTAAGGCAAAAACGCCCGGCTGATGCCGCGGCCGGTATCGGTCACGCGCAACTGTATCGAGTTCTCCTGGCGCTCCAGCCGTACTTCGATCCGTCCGGATTCGGGAGTGAACTTGACCGCGTTGGAAAGGAGATTCCAGAAAACCTGTTGAAGCCGATCGGAATCGCCGTCAACCACCGCTTCCATCTCGGCGGCGGATAAATCACAGTCAAGGGCGATTCGCTTGGCTTCGATCGACGGCCGCACGGCGTCGGCGGCGGCGAGAATAACCGGGCCGATGACCGTCGGCCGCAGGGTCAAAACAAGCTTACCCGTCGTGATGCGCGAGACGTCCAAAAGGTCTTCGATCAGTTTCGTCTGCGCGCGGGCGTTGCGATCGATGACCTCCAAGCCGTGAGCGAGGTCCGGCGAAAGCTGTTCCATTTGCAGAAGCTGGGTCCAGCCGAGGATCGCGTTGAGCGGCGTGCGCAACTCATGCGAAAGGGTCGATAAGAACTCGTTCTTGATTCGATTGGTCTGGCGCTCGGCCGCATAAAGCGTGTTTTCGATGGCGATCGAACCCATCTGGGCGAGCTGCACCAGCACCGCCTCGTCGTCGGGGGTGAAATCGCCGGTCGATTTTTCCGAGACCTCGATGAGGCCGAGATTGCGCCCGTCGCGCGCCAGAAGCGGCGCCGCCATCCATCCCCCCGCCGCATGCCAGAGACCCGAATCGCTGCCCTGTCCAGGGTGGGCCTCCAGTTCAGCCCGGCTCATTCGGATCGGCTTGTTGGCCGTTCGCACGGCCGAATGCAAGCCGAGGCTGTCGGGACGGTAGCCGTCGATCTGCCGGACTTCCGGCGAGTCGCTTTCGGAACGGAACACGCTGGGCGGACCGGCGAGTTGTTCACCGGCGAAGATCGACTGCGCCCGGCGCGCCCCGGATATTTCACGGGCGGTCGCCGTCACGACGGCGAACATCCGCTCGAGCGTCGATGCCGAGTGGATCGCCAATGAAGCGGCGGTAAGCTTGTGCAGTTGAGCGGCGTGACGCCGCAATGATTCGGCCTGAAGGCGGATCTGCTCGCTCTTGCGGAAAAGATCGACGAAAACGGCTACCTTCGTCTTCAAGACGTCGCCGACGACCGGCGTCTGGATATAGTCCACCGCCCCCATCGAATAGCCGCGTGAGCTGTGCGTCTCATCGTCCATCGCCGTCACGAAAATGATCGGCACGCCCTGTGTGCTGGCGCGCCGACGAATCAGCGCCGCGGTCTCGAATCCATCCATGCCGGGCATATTCACGTCGAGCAAAATGACGGCGAAGGATTGGTTGAGCAGGCAGCGCAGCGCCTCGCGGCCGGAATAGGCGCGAACGATGTTCTGCTCAAGCTCCTGCAGCACCACTTCAAGCGCCAGAACTTTTTCGGGCTTGTCGTCGACGATCAGAATATTGATTTTGGAATCCATTCAATGGGACCGAGTAATCAGCCGACCGACCCAAGGCGATTGTTCTCATTATCGACGCTGTTCTCATCATCGACCCGGCGGAAATAGCTCCGCGCCGGCGAAGCGCGACGCCGAGCGCTTTTCCTGGCCCGTGAACGGGTCTGTTAAGGCGCTATTCGGTCGGCGCGGCGAGCCTGGTCGCGAAATACGCCCCGCAAGCGGGGCCGCTAAACGCAGGAACGCCGCGGCGACGACAACTACCGTAACGATGCGAATCGCCGCGCTTCGCGCCGCGGCAAACCTGTACAACCGTGACGGCTACCTGTAGAGCCATACCCGCAACAAAGAAAGCAACTGTTCGGTATCTACCGGCTTGGCGATGTAATCCGACGCCCCGGCTTCGATGCACTTTTCGCGATCTCCCTTCATCGCCTTGGCCGTCAGCGCGATAATCGGCAGCGACCGGAATTTGGCCACTTTGCGGATCGCCCGCATCGTATCGTAGCCGTCCATGTCCGGCATCATAATATCCATCAGCACCACCTCCATGTCCGGATTCTGCTGAAGCAGTTCGATCGCGGCCTTGCCGGTTTCGGCCGAGGCGATCTGCATCTTGTACGGCTCCAGCACGCTGGTCATCGCGAAGATGTTGCGGATGTCGTCGTCGACGATGAGCACCTTCTTGCCGGCAAGGACAGTCGCGGTTTCGTGCAGCGCTTCGAGCATCTTCCGCTTGTCCTCCTGAAGCGCCGACAGGGGGCGATGCAGGAACAGCAAAACGTCGTCGAGCAATCGCTCCGGCGAACGCACGTCGCGAAGCGTGGAAGTCTGCGTGAGGCGCTTGAGGTGAATCTCCTCTTTTTTCGTCAGCTCCCGCGTCGCATAAAAGAGGATGGGGAGTTCGCGCAGGCCGAGGTTTTCGTGGATCTCATCGACGAGGTCAAAGCCCTTGATGTCGGGGAGATCGACCCCGACCACCGCCGCGTCGAACGAACCGGCGCGCAGCGCCGCCAGCGTGTCGGCGGCGGTGGCGACGGCCTGGATTTCCAATTCGTCGGCGGCGAGCAGATCGATCATGGCGCGGCGCCGCGCCTCGTCGGCTTCGACTACCAGGAGCCGTTTCTTCCTCGGCTCCAGGAACGCGCGGAGCCGGGTGAAGGTTTCGTCGAGCGATTGCTTGGTTCGCACCGGCTTGGCCAGCGCGCCCATCGCGCCCATCCGCAGGCCCCGGTCGCTTTCTTCTTCGGTGGTGATGATCTGCACGGGGATATGGCGGGTTTCCGGATCGTCCTTCATGCGATGCAGAATGCGCCAGCCGTCGATGTCAGGGAGGTTGATGTCGAGGGTGATGGCTTGCGGCTTGTAGTCGTGCACCATCGTCAGCGCCGTCGAGCCGCGGGCGGCGACGAGGGCTTTGAAGCCGTGCTCGTGAGCGGTTTCAAAGAGGAATCGGGCGAAGTTGGCTTCGTTTTCGACGATGAGCAGGACGCGATCGTCCGGCTGAATCGTGCCGCGGTCGTCAAGGAAATGGGAGGCGGCGGCGGGGTCTTCCTGCGGGGCGCGTAGTTGCGGGCCGTCGGTGACGACGATGGCCGTCGATGTTTCCGCGACCGGCGGCGAGATGGTCGATCTCCGCGCCGGGCGGCTTGGCGTGTAGTTGATCGGAAGGTAGAGCGTGAACTGGCTTCCTTCGCCGGGGATGCTTTGCAGGCGAATCTCGCCGCCGAGCAGCTTGGCCAGTTCGCGGCTGATCGCCAGGCCAAGGCCCGTGCCGCCATACTTGCGGCTGGTGCTGCCGTCGGCCTGTTGGAACGCCTCGAAGATGATCTGCTGCTTTTCCGGCGGAATGCCGATGCCCGTATCGCGAACCGTAAACGCGATAACCGTGCGGGCGCGGTTGAGCATATCGTTGTCCTTGGCCCATCCCTCTTCCGCCGGGGACACTTCCAGCGTAACCCGGCCGCGCTCGGTAAACTTGAACGCGTTGGACAAAAGATTCTTGATGATCTGCTGGAGGCGTTTGGCGTCGGTCTGCACGCCGCGCGGCAAGGTCGGGTGCAGCTCGACTTCGAACCCGAGTCTTTTGTTTTCCGCCACATGCCGGAAAGTGCGATCGACGTAGTCCTGAAGCTCGCGGAAGGCGACTTCGCCGATATCGACGATGACCGTCCCCGATTCGATCTTGGACAGATCGAGGATGTCGTTGATGAGGGCCAGCAGGTCGTTGCCGGAGGAATGGATCGTCTGGGCGAATTCGACCTGTCGCGACGTAAGGTTGCTCTCCTGGTTCCGCGACAACTGGTCGGAAAGAATCAACAGACTGTTCAACGGCGTGCGCAATTCGTGGCTCATGTTCGCCAGGAATTCGCTCTTGTACTTGGACGTGAGGGCAAGCTGCTTGGCTTTTTCTTCCAGCGCCTGGCGGGCCTGTTCCACTTCCGAATTTTTGCGTTCCACTTCCACGTTTTGTTCGGCGAGCAGCTTGGCCTTTTCTTCCAGCTCGGCGTTGGTCTGTTGAAGCTCTTCCTGCTGGCTCTGCAACTCGCGGGCGAGCGATTGCGATTGCTTGAGCAGGTCTTCGGTTCTCATGTTCGCTTCGATCGTGTTGAGCACGATGCCGATCGATTCGGTGAGCTGATCGAGGAACGTTTCGTGCGTGGGATTGAACCGGTCGAAGCTGGCCAGTTCCATGACCGCCTTCACCTGTCCTTCGAACACGATCGGGAGGACGATGATGTTGAGCGGTTTGGATTCGCCGAGGCCGGAGGTAATTTGAATGTAGTCGCCCGGCACGTGCGTGAGCAGGATTTTTTCTTTTTCGATGGCGCACTGGCCAACGAGCCCTTCGCCGAGGCGGAATTTGTTATCGATGTTCTTGCGTTCCTTAAACGCATAACTGGCGAGTAATTTCAGGTTCGGATCGTCGATCTTGGCGTTGTCCATGATGTAGAACACGCCCTGCTGGGCCGACACGACCGGCGCCAGTTCCGACAGAATAAGACGACCGACCGTCAGCAGATCCTTCTGGCCCTGCAACATTCGGCTGAACTTGGCGAGGTTGGTTTTGAGCCAGTCCTGCTCGGCGTTTTTGAGCGTCGTATCCTTCAGATTGCGGATCATCTCGTTGATGTTGTCCTTCAACGCCGCCACTTCGCCCTGCGCGGCGACGGCGATCGAGCGGGTTAAGTCGCCCTTGGTCACGGCGGTGGCCACCTCGGCGATGGCGCGAACCTGCGTCGTCAGGTTGGCCGCAAGCTGGTTGACGTTATCGGTCAGATCCTTCCATGTACCGGCGGCGCCGGGCACCGACGCCTGGCCGCCCAATTTCCCTTCCACGCCCACTTCGCGGGCCACCGTCGTCACCTGATCGGCGAAGGTGGCCAGCGTATCGATCATGCCGTTGATCGTGTCGGCCAGTTCGGCGATTTCCCCCTTGGCGTCCACGGTGAGTTTTCGTTTCAGATCACCGTTGGCGACGGCGGTCACGACCTTCGCGATCCCGCGCACCTGATTGGTCAGGTTGCCGGCCATGAAGTTCACGTTGTCGGTCAGATCCTTCCAGGTACCGGCCACGCCCTTCACGTCCGCCTGGCCGCCCAGCTTTCCTTCGGTGCCCACTTCGCGGGCCACGCGCGTCACTTCCGACGCGAACGAGTTGAGCTGATCCACCATGGTGTTGATCGTTTCCTTCAACTCCAGAATTTCGCCGCGCACGTCCACGGTGATCTTCTTGGCAAGATTTCCATTGGCGACGGCGGTTGTCACGGCGGCGATATTTCGCACCTGGGCCGTCAGGTTCGACGCCATGGAATTCACCGAATCGGTCAGATCCTTCCAGGTACCGGCCACGCCCTTCACTTCGGCCTGCCCGCCCAGCTTTCCTTCGGTGCCCACTTCGCGGGCCACGCGCGTCACTTCCGACGAAAACGAACGCAACTGATCCACCATGGTGTTGATGGTGTCTTTCAGCTCGAGGATTTCGCCGCGCACGTCCACGGTGATTTTCTTGGACAAATCTCCGTTGGCGACGGCCGTCGTCACGGCGGCGATGTTTCGCACCTGACCGGTCAGGTTACCGGCCATGAAGTTCACCGAGTCGGTCAAGTCCTTCCACGTACCGGCCACGCCCTTCACTTCCGCCTGCCCGCCCAGCTTTCCTTCCGTACCCACTTCGCGGGCCACGCGGGTCACTTCGGCGGCGAACGACGAAAGCTGATCCACCATCGTATTGATGGTGTTTTTCAATTCGAGAATTTCGCCCTTCACGTCCACGGCGATCTTCTTCGACAAGTCGCCGTTTGCGACGGCGGTCGTCACGGCGGCGATGTTACGAACCTGGGCCGTCAGGTTACCTGCCATGAAATTCACCGAATCGGTCAAGTCCTTCCACGTACCGGCCACGCCCTTCACTTCCGCCTGCCCGCCCAGCTTTCCTTCCGTACCCACCTCGCGCGCCACGCGCGTCACTTCCGAGGCGAAGCCGTTCAGCTGATCAACCATCGTGTTGATGGTATTTTTCAGTTCCGCCATTTCCCCTTTCACCGGCACCGTGATCTTTTTCGACAAGTCGCCCGTGGCGACGGCGGTGGTCACGGCGGCGATGTTTCTCACCTGGGCCGTCAGGTTGCCGGCCATTGAGTTCACCGAGTCGGTCAAGTCCTTCCACGTACCGGCCACGCCGCGCACTTCGGCCTGCCCGCCCAATTCCCCTTCGGTACCCACTTCGCGCGCCACGCGCGTCACCTCGGCTGCAAACGACGAAAGCTGATCCACCATCGTGTTGATCACGTTTTTGATCTGCAGAATTTCACCGCGCACATCGACGGTGATCTTCTGCGTCAGGTCGCCGGTGGCGATGGCCGTCGCCACCTTTGACATGTCGCGAAGCTGCACGGTCAGGTTGCTGGACATCAGGTTGACGTTATCGGTCAGATCCTTCCACGTACCGGCCACGCCGCGCACGTTCGCCTGCCCGCCCAGCTTTCCTTCGGTGCCCACCTCGCGCGCCACGCGCGTCACCTCAGCGGCGAAGGACGAAAGCTGATCCACCATGGTGTTCACGGTGTTTTTCAATTCGAGAATTTCCCCCTTCACGTCAACGGTGATCTTCTTCGACAGATCGCCGTTGGCGACGGCCTTGGTTACGTCGGCGATGTTTCGCACCTGCGACGTGAGATTGCCGGCCATGAGATTGACGCTGTCGGTCAGGTCCTTCCATGTACCGGCCACGCCGCGCACGTCGGCCTGACCGCCCAGTTTTCCTTCGGTGCCCACCTCGCGGGCCACGCGCGTCACCTCGGCGGCGAACGATGAAAGCTGATCCACCATCGTATTGATGGTGTTTTTCAGTTCGAGAATTTCCCCCTTCACGTCCACGGTAATCTTCTTCGACAAATCGCCCTTGGCCACGGCGGTCGTCACGGCGGCGATATTTCGAACCTGCGACGTCAGGTTGCCGGCCATCGAATTCACCGAGTCGGTCAAATCCTTCCACGTACCGGCCACGCCCTTCACTTCCGCCTGTCCGCCCAACTTTCCTTCCGTGCCCACTTCGCGCGCCACGCGCGTTACTTCCGACGCAAAAGAGTTCAGCTGATCCACCATCGTATTGATGGTTTCCTTCAGCTCCAGAATTTCCCCGCGCACATCGACGGTAATTTTCTTTGATAAATCGCCGTTGGCGACGGCCGTCGTCACGGTCGCGATATTTCTCACCTGGCCGGTCAGGTTGGACGCCATCGAATTTACCGAGTCGGTCAAGTCCTTCCACGTACCGGCCACGCCTTTGACGTCAGCCTGCCCGCCCAGCTTACCTTCCGTACCCACCTCGCGCGCCACGCGCGTCACTTCCGACGCGAACGAGCGAAGCTGGTCGACCATGGTATTGATGGTATTTTTCAGTTCGAGAATTTCGCCCTTCACGTCGACGGTAATCTTCTTCGACAAGTCGCCGCGCGCGACGGCGGTGGTCACGGCGGCGATGTTACGAACCTGGGCCGTCAGATTGCCGGCCATCGAGTTGACCGAGTCGGTCAGGTCCTTCCACGTGCCTGCCACGCCCTTCACCTTAGCCTGGCCGCCGAGCTTTCCTTCGGTGCCCACTTCGCGCGCCACGCGCGTGACTTCCGACGCGAATGAGCCAAGCTGATCGACCATGGTATTGACGGTCTTGGCGGTGCGTAAAAATTCGCCGGCCAGCGGCCGCCCTTCGATTTCCATCGCCATGGTTTGGGAAAGGTCTCCCTTGGCCACGGCGCCGATCACGCGTGCCGTTTCGCTCACGGGATGCACCAGGTCGCTGATCAGGGCGTTGACCGATTCGATGGAATGCTTCCACGACCCGGTGACGTCGCCGATGTTGGCTCGCTGGGAAATTTTTCCTTCTTTACCGACCTGGCGGCTCAGGCGGGCCAACTCTTCGCTAACGCGCTCGTTGCGGTCCATGACTTCGTTAAACGCCTCGGCGATCTTCCCGTCCATGCCGTCCAGATCAGACGGAAGGCGCACTGAAAAATCCCCTTTCTTGAACGCCGTCAGGGCGGAAAGGAGGGCGGTTCGTTCCAGGCGTTTGCCGGCGTCGACGCGTTCTCTGCCGAGCAGTTCAGCGATGGAAGGCTGGTCGTGCAGAACGCCTCCGTCATCGGAGGCGGCGGACTTTGCTCGCCCGTCGCCCCCGCCGTTTCGGCTTGATCCGCCGTTGGAATGTGCCTTTTTGGCGGGAACCGTCGTGAACCGTTTCTGCGTCGCATCCTTACCGCGCATATCCGCTCCCGTTTGTAACTCGGCGCTACTAATGGCCCGAAGATGGATCCGTCGATCACTGTTTTTTGAGACTTGCTCACGCTTCAATTGGAAATTCCCGGAACCGCATTTGCTGTGCCTACGCGGCAAGGGGATTAATCGGCTTCATTGAGGCTTTGATTTTGGAGGCGAAATTAACTTTGGACATTTTTTTTCACAAGGGGGAAAAAATCTGTTCATGAAAATTCTTACAGAGCACGAGCTCGATCCAGTTTTATAGTTTTCTTAAGTAACGTATCGCACATCCGTCTCGGCTGTGTTTCCAGAACCGGGACATGGGCGGAACGCTTGACTACGACGTCATTCAATGCCTCGGTCTTTGGAGGCCTCGGGAAATTTCGCAGTAGCCGGTTTCGTCGCTCGCGTGTATTTATTTTCCGCGACAGGAACGGGAACACTCACCATCATGAACAGCAAGCTCATCTTTTCCGTCGCCGACTTCAACTCTCGCGGAGAGTTGCGGACCAAGTCTCAATACACCTATGCCGACCTTCAACGAATCCCCGGCGCCGATGAACTGATCACCCATTTCTCGGCGAACTTATGGCGTTCGCCCGAGGAGTTTGAGACACACGTGCCCGGCGCCGCCGGCGCGCTCATGTTGCGCTGGCGCGCCTCCGCTCCCACCGCCGGCGTTTTGACCCTTCGTTTTCAAAGAGAGCTTTCGTCATTGAGCCTCCTTGTGACCGGCCTGAATCCCGACGCTGACCGCCTGACGCTGGACGCTTTTCAACGGCATCAGCTTCGCGAACTCCACGACAGCGGCGTTGAACCCGCGTTCCACCTGATGGAAGTGGCCGATCGTCCTTTAATCGCCACGATCAACTTCCTCGATCCCGGCGACTCGGCGGTCCATTACACCGCCGCCCTCTTTGACCGCTGTTTCGCGGCAAGCTACTTCCGGTATCAGCAACTGGCCTGAACATTTGTCCGTTTGTTGTAAATTTCCTAAGTTTAGCCGCCCCGCTTGCGGGGCGTGCTTCGCGACTAAAACGCGTGGCGCCTAGATGAAATGCGCCAAACGTAATCGAAATCCCATCCGTGAATCCCGCCGCCGCCCGGCGCGGCAACAGTAATAAAGTCTTCATCCCGAATCATCGCGGCCGCCACTCCGCAGCATGCGAAAGCCGGGTCATGCCAGGAGTTGAGGGATGACCCTCCCGTAGACGTCGGTCAGTCGGAAATCCCGGCCGGCGTGGCGGTAGGTCAGGCGCTCATGATCGAGGCCCAGGAGATAGAGCAGCGTTGCATGAAGGTCGTGCAGGTGAATTTTGCCTTCGACGGGATGAAAGCCAAAGTCATCGGTTTTCCCGTACGTCAGCCCCGGCCGCACTCCGCCGCCGGCCATCCACGCGCAGAAGCTTTCGGGCTGGTGCTCGCGGCCATGTTTTTCGATCGGCGACGTGCCGCTGAGATCCTGGCTCCAGGACGTTCGGCCAAACTCACCCGACCAAACCACCAAAGTATCGTCAAGCAATCCGCGCGACTTAAGATCGCGAATCAGGCCGGCAATCGGCCGATCGACCGACCTGCAGACGGGCGGCAACGCCGAGCGGATGTCTTGATGGTGATCCCAGTCGGACATCGTGATCTGCACGAATCGCACGCCCGCTTCGCTGAATCGGCGCGCGAGCAGGCATGCGCGGCCATTGCGGTCGGTAGACTTGTCGCCGACGCCGTACAGGGCGAGCGTGGCCGGCGACTCGCCCGATAAATCCAGCGCCTTGGGCGCCTCGGCCTGCATGCGAAAGGCCACTTCGAATGATTCGATGCTCCCTTCCATCTGCGCGTCGGCCGGGTAGCGATCGAGCAGGCGATGGTTCATGCGCTGGATAAAATCGAGCCGGCGGCGCTGAAGCGCCGGCGGCGTGGCCGCGTCGGAAAGATAGGGAATGGCCGATTCCGAAGCGTCCCGCGGCACGCGGAGCGGCGTACCTTGATGGACGGCGGGGAGAAAACCGCTGCCGTACGTGCGAATGTCGCTGCCGGGATGGATCGTAAGGAAGCTGGGAAGATTCTGGTTTTCGGTCCCCAGGCCGTAACTGACCCATGCCCCCATCGAAGGCCGGGCGTCGAGCATGGCGCCGGTGTGAAATTGAAGAACCGCCGGGGCGTGCACGAGACTGTCCGCCTGCACCGCCTGCATCAGGCACAATTCATCCGCCACGCCGGCGAGATTCGGCATCAGGTCGGAGATCGTCATTCCGCAATGCCCGCGCGGCCTGACCGGCGCGACCGGCCCCAGCGCCAGCATTTTTCGCACGGTCTTATCCTGGCGTTCCTTGGCGAGCGGCGCGTCGATTTTTTTGCCGTGATTGCGGGCGATCAGCTCCTGCGGATTAAATAGATCCTGCTGCGAAGGTCCCCCCTGCATGAACAAAAAAATAACCCGCTTGGCCCGAGCCGGGATTCGCGGCGCGCGTACGGCCAACGGGCTTTGCGACGCCCGCGCTCTATCCGCGAGCATCGCGTGCAGCGCCACGCCGGCAAATCCGCATGCGGTCGTCCGCAGCATGTGACGGCGAGTGAACAGCCGCGGATCGGAGAAATATGTGGGCATTTCGCTCATCTCCTCTCACGGTAATCTACCCAGCGTGTCACGCCGGCGTTCGCCCTCGAACGAAAGTTGCATTCGCAGGCCTCCAGTCTGCCGAAATCGGCCGAATTTCGCAACCGATTTTCACCCGCGCCGGCGACAGGATAGAATCTGAGACCAATGCTGCATTACTTTAAGTTTCGTGACGATCTGCTGGCGCCGGCGCCGGCGAAAGATGTTTATATGAAGCGCAAGGCCGGAAAGGGATGGCCCGAGGAGTGCCCGCCGATCCGGGCGGCCAATGGGTTTGGATTTGACTTGCTGGCGAATTTCGATCTGACGTTCGTTCAGTCGCGCGGGAATTGGCGCGTCGTGAAGGATGTCGTCGTGGAAAGCGATTTTCATTACGCCGGGGATGAGGAATCGCCGGGGGCGCCGTTGACGCAGCAATACGCGTGGTTTTGGGAGAAGGGCCAGAAGTTGCCGCATGTGATTTCGGACAATGTCTATGCGGAGATTCGCAATCAGGTGAAGGTAAGCAGTTTTCTTTTTCTCAAAAGTGACCCCAACGAATTGCTCTATTTTACGGATGTGCCAAACGTGGATCGTCCATGGCGGGCGATGACGGCGCTGATCGACGCCGACTGGTACCCGGCGAGCTATCCGTGGCATGTTGTGCTGGAACTGGATCCTGGCGAGAATAAAATCACGGTCGCCAAAGGAGAACCGCTCTGCCGAGTGATGCCGGTCCGGCGCGATACGTATTTTGCAAAAGAGATGACGCCGGGAGAATTCGATGACTTCTTCGCCAGGGGTCAAAAATGGCTGGCGACCCATGGGCGCGTCGAACACGAAAAGCCTGACGGCGCCGGCACGCTGGACATCACGCGAACCTACGTGCGGCAGCAAGTGAGATCAAAGTTCGTCGTCATGTGATCGGCGCAGGACACGGCCCAAGCGCGATCGCCAAACACAATACGGGGTATGCAAGGGAATTGAGTGGAACGCCGAGCGATTTCTTATGAGCTCGTGAAGCGTGAGGAGTGATCGCCTTCGCGGCGTCGCGCATTTCAAGGAAACTTCCGCATGTGCCGAGGACTATTTTTCGCGTTCGCGCTTCTCATCGGCTGGCCAACTTTGTTTTCGGCCGAACCACCGGCGACGCAATCGCCCGGTGCGATTATCCGCGTCGGGATCATCGGACTTGATACGTCGCATTGCATTGCCTTTACGAAACTTTTTAACGACCCCAAGGCTGCCGGTAACCTCGCCGGCATTCACGTCGTGGCGGCGTTTCCCGGCGGAAGCCCGGACATCGAGTCGAGCCGAACTCGCGTTGAAGGTTACACAAAGCAGGCCCGCGAACTGGGCGTCGAAATCATCGATTCAATCCCGAATCTACTGAACAAAGTGGATGCCGTTTTGTTGGAGAGCGTAGACGGCCGGCCGCATCTGGATCAGGTTCGGCCGGTGTTCGAGGCTGGGAAGCCGGTCTTTATCGATAAGCCGCTGGCGGGATCGCTGGTGGATGCGATCGCGATCGCGGAGTTGGGGGCGAAATATAACGTGCCGTGGTTTTCCTGTTCGTCGTTGCGGTTTGGGCCGACGATTCAGAAGATCATCGCCGATCCGAAAGTGGGCGCGGTTTTGGGCGCTACCGCGTGGAGCCCGGCGGCGCTGGAGCCGAGCCATCCCGATCTCTACTGGTACGGAATCCACGGCGTGGAACTCCTGTATACCGCCATGGGGACCGGCTGCGAATCGGTGACGCGAACGCATACCGACGACACCGACATTGTCGTCGGCATCTGGAAAGGAGGCCGGGTCGGCACGTTCCGCGGAACCCGTACCGGCGCACACGACTACGGCGTTGTGGTGTTCGGCGCCAAATCAACCGCGCCGGCGATCAAGTTCGAAGGATACCAACCGCTGGCGGAACAGATCGCCATTTTCTTCAAGACGCGCAAGGCGCCGGTGCACGTCCAAGAGACCATCGAATTGATGGCGTTCATGGAAGCCGCCGACGAAAGCAAACGGCGGAACGGGGCGCCGGTGAAGCTGGAAACGGTGATGGCCAGCGCACAGGAAGCGGCGGCAAAAAAAGCGGCGGCGGCGAAGTGAAAGCCATGGAGACCAGGCGCCTGACGGAGATCAATATGCGGCGAGGTATTATATCGCTCTGCGTCATTCTTCTCGCCGGCGCCCTTTCCCAGGCGGGCAACTGGCCCGGATGGAAAGGGCCGGGCGGCGACGGAGTTTCGGACGAGAAAAATCCGCCGGTCTCGTGGTCGAAAACAGAAAATGTGACCTGGAAGGCGCCGTTGCCCGGCGGAGGCAACTCGACGCCGATCGTGTGGGACGATCGCGTTTTCGTGACGTGCGCCAAAGAGCATGGCCGAATCCGCAGCGTCATATGCTTCGACAGAAATAGCGGAAAATCGCTCTGGTCGGGCGATACCCAATTCGACGGGGATGAGCCCACGCACGGCGATAATCCCTATTGCGCCGCCTCGCCGATCACCGACGGCAAAGCCGTCTTCGCGTCCCTCGGGTCGGCGGGCGTGGTGGCTTATGACTTGGCCGGCAAGCAAATCTGGAAGCGCGATCTCGGCGCCCTCACGCACATCTGGGGCAATTCGAGTTCTCCCCTCTTCTACAAGCAAAGCCTCATTCTTAACTGCGGGCCGGGATTGCGATGCTTTCTGGTGGCGTTGGACAAACGGACGGGCAAGGAAATCTGGAAGCATGATCTGCCGGGGGCGGCCGGCCCGGCCAAGGAATTTAAGGGATCGTGGTCGTCGCCGGTATTGGCGGAGATTGATGGAACGCCGCAGTTGATCGTCGATTTGCCGAACGACGTCGCGGGTTTCGATCCTGAACATGGAAATGAGCTTTGGCGTTGCCGGGGTCTGAGCGCCCTGGCGTATGCGCAGCCGCTGGTGGGCAAGGACGTGATCGTGGCCATGTCCGGTTATGGAGGACCGACCATTGGATTGCGAACGCCAAAAGCCGCTGACCGCGGCGATATCACCAAGAGCCATCGGCTGTGGATTACGCCGAGCAATCCGCAGCGGATCGGATCGGGGGTGATGATCGGCGATCGGGTTTACCTGCTGAACGAATCGGGCATCGCGGTTTGTCTGTTGGCGGCGACGGGTAAGGAAGTGTGGCGGGGACGAGCGACGGGATCGGCCTGGAGCTCGACGGCGTTTGTCGACGGCAAATTGTTTTCGACGGATCAATCGGGGGAATCGATCGTCTGGACGCCGGGGGATAAGCTTGAGATTCTGAACCATAACAGCGTGGGGGAACGGACGCGGGCTTCGCTTGTGTTTTCCGACGGGCAAGTCTTCCAGCGGACGTACGACAACTTGTATTGCTTCGGGAAACGAAGGGGCAAAGAGTAATCGGCAGCGCGCGGCGACCGCGGATGACCGTGCCCGTAATTCGGCGCCGATGCTTTCAACCGGCGGCGCCTATCATTGGTACTGTGTCACGGGGCCTGGTGGTTTTTTGGAAGTGAGCCGGTGATGGAGCTTGAAGTTTTACCGAAGCCCAAGACGGAAGTCGGAAGCTATTTCGTCGCGAATTACCCGCCGTTTTCGGTTTGGACGCCGGACCATAAGCCAGAGATTCTGGCGGCGTTCGACGCCGCGCCAAAACCGCAAACGCCGCTGGGGCTTTATCTGCACATTCCGTTTTGCCGCAAGCGGTGCAAATTTTGTTACTTTCGGGTTTACACGGACAAAAACGCTTCGGAGATCGAATCGTATCTTGACGCGCTGGGCGACGAGATCGCGCTCTATTCCAGGCATGGCGGGTTTGGCGGGCGGCAATTTGAATTTGTTTACTTTGGGGGCGGAACGCCGTCGTATCTGTCCAACGCGCAGCTTGAGCGGATGGTCGAGCGCATCAACGAGAATTGGAATTGGTCGGCTGCGCGTGAAGTGACCTTTGAATGCGAGCCGGGAACGCTGAAGGAATCAAAACTACAGACGATCAAAAAAATCGGCGTGACTCGGCTGAGCCTCGGCGTGGAGCATTTTGACGAGGAGATTCTTTCGATCAACGGCCGGGCACATAAGGCCGCCGAGATCGGCCGGGCATATCAGTGGGCGCGCGAAGTCGGTTTCCGGCAGATCAACATCGACCTGATCGCCGGAATGCTTGGCGAAACCGAAGACAAGTGGAAATACGCGGTCGAAAAGGCGCTGGCGCTGGACCCCGATTCGCTCACCGTTTATCAGATGGAAGTTCCATACAACACCGGCATCGCCAAAGATGCCCGCGAGCACGGCGGCGTCAGCGAGGTGGCAAGCTGGGCGCAAAAACGGGGATGGGTCGATTACGCCTTCCGCCAGTTTCAGGCGGCGGGATATGTGGTCTCCAGCGCGTATACGGTGGTGAAGCCCGAACGGCATGCCGGTTTTGTCTATCGCGATTCGCTGTGGCATGGCGCCGACATGGTGGCGACGGGCGTGGCGAGTTTCGGGCATTTTCAAGGCGTTCACTATCAGAACTTCGACAAGTGGGAGGAGTATCTCCAATCGCTGCAGGCGGGCGCGTTGCCGATCAATCGGGCGCTGCCGTTGACGGAGCGTCAGTTGCTGATTCGTGAGATGATTCTTCAACTGAAGACCGGGCAGATCGACGCCGGCTACTTCCGCAAAAAGTTCGGCGAGGAAATCCTCGGTGAATTCAGGGAAGGATTCGATTCGCTGGTCGAAGAAGGGGCGGCCACCATCGACGGCGATCATGTCATGCTGAGCCGGGCGGGATTGCTGCGCGTCGATACGCTTCTGCCGCGATTCTTTGAGCCGCAGTTTCAGAATATCCGGTATACATAGGGTGTTTTTTGATGCGTGAGCTGTGGTCGCGAGACACGCCCCGCAAGCGGGGCCGCTAAACGAAGAAGCCCTGCGCCGAACCGAAAAATAATATGACCAGGGCGTGGGGAGTGTAATGGAAGAAGAATAACCGTAGAAAGCAATGTGTTCTGAGATGAGTGACCCATGAAAAACGCACCGTCTTTTACTCCTCATTCGCCGCTGTTGAGCCCCGGTTCGAGCGCGGTGAGCGCCGGACACCCTGCTGTTTCCGCCGGCATTAAGCTCGCGGAAGTGGGAGGAGCCCAGGCGGCGCTGGCGGATTTGTGCCGGCCGTTTGTGACGGGAGATTTTCGTCCCGAATGCGTTGTCGTTCATCCCGACGGGATTCCGCATCCGGCCGACGCGCTGCTGGTTCATCATGAGCACATGACCGTCGTTTTGCAGAAGCATCACGGCCAGCCGGTGGATGTTCATGTGCTTGAGGAACATTTCAGCGGCGACACCTACACCCGCAAGATCAGCCTCACGCCGCAAGGCAGCGATAAGGTCGTTGAATGGGGGATCGTGCGGCTGCATTTTCAATTCATGTCGCCGGAAGTGCGCGATGAAATTGTGGCCAAACGATTGCCGCTGGGCGCGATTTTGATCAAGCACAACGTGCATCGGCGGATTAAGCCGCGTTACTTCCTTCGCTTTCCGGAACACGGACAGGTGCTGCGGCTGTTTTCGAGCGATCAGTCCGAACCGGCATGGGGACGGCTGGGCACCATCTTCTGCGACGACGAGCCGTGCATCGAATTGCTCGAGCTGGTGGTGAACACCGAAATCGCATAAAACGGAGGCCGAGGCGACGATCGAGGCGTGCAGAAATGTGATCCACGAAGGACACGAATGCACATGAAGCATTCAATCGTCTTTTTCTTTTTCGTAGTCCTTCGTATCCTTCGTGGATGATTCTTTCGTTGGATCGCTCCAGAAGGAGCCATGTTATGCAGATCGCCGCAGTTCAGTTGGACACGCAATGGGAAAATCGCCCCAGCACGCATGCGCGCGTCATCAAGCTTCTCGACGGGGTCGAACTGCGGGCCGGCGCCCTGGTGGTGCTGCCGGAGATGTTCGACGTTGGCTTCAGCATGGACAAGGCTAAGACCGATCCCGGTTCGCCGTCGGAATCGGAAACATTTTGCAGAAAACTCGCCGTCGATCGAAATGTGGCGGTTCTTGCCGGCGTGATCGCGCGAACGAACGACGGTGGATTGGCCAATGAATCCGTCGGGTTTTCGCCGCAGGGGACCGAACTGGTCCGCTATCGAAAGATGCAACCTTTTACGCCGCCCGGCGAACATATTTGCTATCCGGCAGGGTCGCGCCATGCACGTTTTGCCTGGCAGGACGTCAGGATCGCGCCGTTTATCTGCTACGACCTCCGCTTTCCGGAGATATTTCGGCCGGCCGTTCGAGACGGCGCCGAGTTCATTGTCGTCGTCGCCAACTGGCCGAAGATTCGCAGCGAGCATTGGGTTCGGCTGCTCCAGGCACGCGCGATCGAAAATCTGGCTTTCGTCCTAGGCGTGAACCGGGCCGGTAGCGATCCAAAATTCAGCTACGATGGCCGCTCGTGTCTCTTTGATCCGCACGGCAACGAAGTTTTCCAGGCCGATGCCCGCGAGCAGGTTTTGCTGGCGGAAGTCGATGCGACCGTCGCCAGAGATTGGCGGGAAAAGTTTCCGGCGCTGCGCGACATGCGGGGCTTATAAAATCGCTGGCCATGTGCCGGTGGAGGGGCGATTCCGCCGATGTGAATCGCCCTTTCGGCTGCTTCTTCATCGAAACAATTTCATAAAAAAAGCCTCGGCTGTCGCCAAGGCTTTTGTAAATCACATCAGTCGCACAACGCGGTCTATTTCTTTTCTGAAGCGGAATCGACCCCTTTGGCGGCAAGAGCTTTTTCGATCTCCGCGTTGATCTGTTCCTCTTCGGGTTTGACCCTGTTGCCAAAGCGGGCGATCAGATTGCCGTTGCGGTCGATGAGGAATTTGGTGAAGTTCCATTCCACGTCGCCGGCGAAGTCGCCCGCGGTTGGCTTCTCGGTGAGGAATTTATAGATCGGCGCTTTTTCAGGGTCCTTAACGCTGATTTTGGCCATCATCGGAAACGTCACATCGTACTTGCTCGTGCAGAATTGCTTGATTTCTTCGTTGCTGCCGGGCTCCTGCTTGCCGAAGTCATTGGCGGGGAAGCCGATGATGACGAGGCCCTGCTCGCCATACTTCTTGAACAACGCTTCAAGCCCCTTGTACTGCGGGGTATTTCCGCACTTGCTGGCGACGTTGACGATCAGGACGACTTTGCCCTTATATTGTTTGAGGTCGGTATCCTTGCCATTGATGTCCTGTACTTTCAGATCGAGGGGACTGCTCATGGCCGGCTCCTTGGTGGGTTCTTTCACGACGGTCAGGGCAGGCCCCTTCGCCAACAATGAGCCGACGAAAACCAAGACGGCGGCGGCGGCGGCGATCAGCGTGCGGAAAGTCATCGGTCGGTCTCCAATAAAAAGTCGAATTGAGACGTTTGAAATATCGGTGGCACAGTCGTCTCGGCTGTCTTGAAAACGGGGAGACAGGCCAGACGCCTGTGCTACACGTAATTTCAAAGGCTCCGATTAGCTTTGGGCCCCTATTTTATACCCCAGCCCGCATGAATGTTGCATAGCATTACGTTGCATATAGCTGGAATATTAAGCACCCAAAAAAAGGCGGCCCATCCGTGGAGCCGCCTTTCCTCGTTTCAATTGGCTGGCCGGATCGCTCAGGCATTGATCGCGGTGATCTTCACGCTCAGGTACTTTTGGCGATGGCCGATGGTCTTGTGGAATCCCTTGCGGCGGGCGTATTTGACGGTTCGGACTTTCTTGCCCTTGGCTTCGCCGACGATGTCAGCCGTGACGGTGGCGCCGGCAACGTGAGGCGTTCCGATTTTGGCCGCGCCGTCGCCGCCCACCAAAAGGACGCGATCAAACGTCAGCGTTTTCTCATCGCCTTCGGATTCACCGGGGCGGTCGAGCAGGATGGTGTCGCCGGAGGTTACCTTGAACTGCCGGCCCTTATCTTCAAAAATCGCGTACATGTCAGTCTCAGCTTTCTTACAAAGGGGCGGGAATTGTGCGAAAAACGGGAGCGGTTGTCAAGGCGGCGAAACGAAAAATCAAAAATTGCCGGTACATCGTTCGCAATCGAGTCGGACTATTGGCCGGCCCACCAGTTCCAGGTGCCTGGGTCGTCTCGGAGTACAATCGGCGAGCTCTGGCTGGGCGGAATGGTTTCCCACAGATAGGCGCCTTCCAACCAAAACTGGCTTAGATCAAGATCGGGTTCATTCACCCAAGTAACCGTGCCGTCGACGGATCCGTAAAAACTGCCGCCATGATGAACGTGCGCCATCTGATCCGGGCCTGCATGTTGTCCCTCCAGATTTGAGTTAATATTATACTTTGCGTCTTCCTGGCAAATAATCGGCGTGGGCAAAACGGCATATTGTGTGGACCATTGGTGGTTGAAATTATACCAATGGTTTGTATCCATCACGGACCATCGTGGATCGGGTGAGGGGGTGTATTGCTTATTCACGCCGCTTGCGTCGTAGCATGTATGCATGACGCTGGTAGCGGCGATATCTTTGATCGCGGCGCCGTCGAATTCCGAAAACGCGGCGTAGTCAAACCGGCCATTGCTGCCGATGCCCCCGCCGGGATTCGTGGTGGTCAGCGACGGACAAAGGTATGTCTGGAACGAACCTCCGTCCGGCAGATTGGTGGTCGAATAGGAATTATTATTTACATATCGCCAAATGGTCCCGAATTGCGGCGCCGTCGCGAGTTGCAGGAGCTCCGCCGACACAGGAACGCCAACGGGAACAGAGGACGTGTTCGCCGCTGAGTTCTCATAGGCCAAGAACGAGTATTGTCCAAACAGCCAATCCATGTGATCCTGATTTGTCTCCGGCGTATGGTCTGACGAGCTATATAGATTGTCTTTGCTTCCCGGCAGATGCCCGTCATGATCGGCCGCAAACGCGATAAATGCCTGGGTAAGCGTTCGGATATGGGAGGCGCAAAGCATTCCGTTGGCCGAATCGCGGGCGCTGCCGACCACAGGCAGCAGAATCGACAGGAGGACCATGAGGATTCCGATTACCACGATCATTTCGATCAGGGAAAAGGCGCGTCGCGACATGAAAACCTCCAGGCGGCAGGATGAGAGCAGGGAAACGAGTCCTAACAAGGCCCGCATCCAATTGCAAGATTGTACCAAGCGAATCGAGCGCTTCAACTAAATTCGGCGCCGCAGGAAGAATTGATCCAAAAAAAAACTTCCGGAGGGGTGGCTCCTATCCACCTCCGGAAGTGCGCCACGGCTAAGCAGCCGTAAGATCAATTGGCATAAAATTCCGCTGATTTATTTTTGACTTTCGTCCGCTCGACGTGCAGGACTATAACCCGCATCGCATGACCCTGTCAATCGACGATTGGCCGACGTAGAAAAAAATAGCCTCGCGAATATAAGTATTTGCAAAAAATGATCTTACGATGTCTTCTCAGTTCAAGAATACCGCTGAGTCTGCCGCTCAAGACTGTCGGCGGCTGTCGCGGGCCGGGGCTTGGATTTTCATAACCGCCAGCTTTCGTATAGACTTATCTTCCGCGTCGTCCGGCGCGGACTCGATCCGGAAGATTTATGAGACCAGTTAAAGTGGCGATCGCGATCATTCAGCGAGCCGACAAAGTTCTTATTTCTCAGCGCCTGCACGGGGCGATTTTACCCGATCTTTGGGAATTCCCGGGAGGTAAAGTCGAGCCGAACGAGACGCCCGAGCAGTGTCTGCGGCGCGAGATTCAAGAAGAATTGGGCATCGACGTCGAGATCGAAAAACCGTTTTCGACGATCGACCACGCGTATCCACACCTGACTGTCCGGTTGCATCCATTTCTGTGTACGATCGGTTCGGCTGAGCCGACGGCACTGGCGTCGCAACGCCTGCGTTGGGTTGCCGTCGGCGACCTTGGCGGCTTTGCATTTCCCGCCGCCAACGTCGAGTTGCTTAAGGAGATCGTGCCGTCGCTTACCCGGGAGGAGAACCGTTATTAGGTGTCGAAGCTCCAGTCCCCTCTCGGATACGCCGACGGCGTACGGGGGAAAGGATAAAGGCCCGCCTCAAGTGTCGCACACCGTCCACGCACCCACATCGTTCGACGGTCAGGCGCCGGCTTGTGTTTCCCTTGCGGATCGCAACAATTCACCGCACGTTTCGATTTAACACATACCCTGAGCCGGAGGAATTATTTCATGCGACTTTCGTTTCCGCGATTTGGCGTCGCCGTCGCCGCCAGTGCGTTACTTCTCACGCTCGGCGCCGCCGACGCTCCCAAGGTCGGCGAGAGCCAAGCCGACAAGGATGGTTTTGTTCCCCTCTTCGACGGCAAAACCCTCGACGGCTGGAAGATCGGCGACAAAGCCGACGCCTGGTCGGTCAAGGATGGCCAGATGGTCGTCAATAATGGTCCGGCCCATATTTTCTACGACGGTCCGGTCCACAACCACGACTGGAAAAATTTCCACCTCAAGGCCGAGGTGATGACCTTCCCGCACGCCAACTCCGGCATCTACTTCCACACCAGCTACCAGGAAAAAGGATGGCCCGACGACGGTTTTGAAGCCCAGGTCAACTGCACGCACGGCGACTGGAAAAAGACCGGAAGTCTGTATGACGTCGTCGACATCAAAGACCCGCATCAGAAGGACAACGAGTGGTTTTTATATGAAGTGATCGTCAAGGGCGATCACGTCACGCTGAAAGTGGACGGCAATGTCGTGAACGAATGGACCCAGCCCGCCGACTACAAGCCGACCAAAGGGCATAAGGGCCGGTATCTGCACCATGGGACCTTTGCGCTGCAAGGCCATGATCCCAAGAGCGAGACGCATTTTAAGAGTATTGAGGTGAAGCCGCTGGACGATTGACGTTTCGCCGACGACGGCGAGATTTTCCGAACGCGGCCGAGATACCTTTCGTGTTTGGTCGCAACTGGTTATCCGCACGATTCGATATGGAGCCCGCCGGCGAATCGGCGGGCTCTTTTTATGCGTTCGATATGCGGGCGCCGCGCTTTTCCAGGCGCCACAACAAAAGCGGCCGCAAAACCATGACGGTCGAAAGATAGATGCATCCCGTTCCCAGCGCCATGACCAATCCCAGGCTTCTGAGGCCGCGGTGTTCGCTGACGGCCCAGAAAAAGCCGAAACTGCTCGACGTGATGTAAGCGCAGAGGAACAGGGCTCGATCCGCCACGTCGCGAAAGCGCCACACTCGGCGTGGATCGCCGACGCTTTCCCGGTAGCGGTGGATCATGAATACCCCGTACTCATGCCCGGCGCCGATCAGGATCGGAAGACCGAAAAAATTCGCGAAGTTCCAGTTGACCCCGAGCAATCCCATCAACTCGATCAGCAACGGCAGGCCAAGCGCCAACACGCTGATGGCCAGTGCCGTATGGCGAAGATTTCGCAAGTCGATCAGCACCAGGATCACGATCAGAATCAAGGCGTAGGACGTGGCTTGGATAAATGATCTTCGCACCGCGCGCGTCGTGTAAAAAATGTTGGGGGCGGTGCCGGTGACGTCGGGATGGCCGGGAATCGCCGCGACGGCGTCCTGCACGCTGTTGACGAAAAGCGAAAGATCGCCGCGATCCCACAGGTTTAATGTCGGCTTGGGATTGATGTACAGAATGTACGTTCCGTCGGCGCTGACCAGATGGCTGCGAAGTTCCAGCGGAATTTTGGAAAGATCGAGCGGCTTCGGGGAGAACTGCGAAAGCATTTCCCGAAGCTCGGCGACGAAGACGTTTTGCCATTCCGTCAGCCGAGCCGACGCGAATTGCGCGGACGCATGACCGGCGGCTTCGGCGAACGTCCGCAGCGCCTCGGCGGCGGCGGCGCGCTGCACTGCGCCGGCGGCGCCGGGCAGTTGCTCCATGCGGTTGGCCAGCAGCTTGGCTTTTGCCATCAACGTTGCAACGTCTGCGGGCGCGATCGGCGCCGGCGGAGACCATTCGATCTTCGGCAATTCGTCCTGATGGGCGCGGAGCCAGCGGTAGTTGTCGTCGGCGTTGAGAACGCTTTCGGTGCTTTCCACCGCGGGCAACCGCTCCACCGCCGTTCGCGCTCTGGCGAGCATGTCCAGGTCTTTGGTCATCACGACCGACGACCATGCCTGAAGCTTGCCGATAAGTCGGGTTGATTCGAGCTTTGGGGCCTGGAGATCGAGCAGGTTGGGATCGAACCGCGCACGCGGCGCCCACGGCGAAAGCGCCGCGATCGCCGATACCCACAGCGCCGGCAAAATCAGACGGCGCCATCCCAGCGGCCGCGGAGTCTGCCCCGTGGGCCGGCGGGCGACGTCCACCGCAAGCCGCGGCGGAAAGAGCGTCAGGAGCGCCGGCAAAACGGTATAGCCGGCGAGAAGGCACAGCAGCAATCCGCCGCCGGCGATGATCCCCAGTTCGGCCGCGCCGCGGAAGATCGTCAGCGTGGAGACCAGAAATGCCCCCGCGGCGCCGAGGCACGCGGTGTTGATCGGCGCCGCCACATAGCGGAACACGCGCGCCCAGATGGCCTTGGGCCGTCCATGGCGCCGCGCTTCGGTCCGATAGCGCATCAGAATTTGCACCAGGTAATCCATGCCGATTCCGATGAGCGCGATCAGGAAGACCATTGACAGCAAGTTGAGTTTTCCGACGCTGACCGTGGCCCAGCCGAATGTCCATCCGATGCCGACGGCCAGCGCCATCTCCGCCGCCAGCGCCAGCCAGAGCGACCGCAGCATGACGACCAGGCCGATGAAGACCGCGACGGCCGCGATGATCTCGGCGATGGTCGAATCGTGATCGGTGACGGCCATTTCGTCGGCGTCCAGCGCGGGCCGGCCGGTCGTGCCGATTTGAAATTCGGGAAAGTCTTTCGCCGCCGTCGTCACGGCCGAGCGAATGGCCGCCACCGGTTTTTCGGCGGCGGTGAGCGTATTGAAGTTGATTTTCGGATAGACGCGGACCAGCAGCAGATGGCGTGCGTCGGCGGGATGAAGCCGGGCCTGGGGATCGGTGGCGTCGGGCTCCCAGTAGTAGCCCAGATCGCGCGGGCTGCTGAGGTCAAGATCGCCGAGGTTGGGGACGTTTGCGCCGACTCGTATCGGCTCGTGGGGATGGGCCAGCGCGTCGGCCCAGCCCTGGGCCATGTGCTGCACGAGCGACGTCGCTTCCGGATCGGGTTTCAAATTCAGCGCGGCCAGAAACCGCTGCGACGGCGTGCGCCCCAGAACCGTATCGACCATCGCGCGCGGGAGCGGGCCGAACGCGGGATTTTTTTCCCCCCATAACCGGACGAATTCCGCGGAGCGGACGACGTCGTTTAGATCGCCCGCGAGTTCCTGCGGAGATTCAAAAAGCAATCCCTGCGATCCAAGTTTTTCGCGCGGAACATGCGCATCGACCGATTCGCAATATTGCCGCGCCGTCGCCAGAATGTTGCGCTCGACGGCATCCGCCGCCGCCGTCCATCGGAGCACCGGCGGAATCGGCCGGTTCGGGTCGGCGGCTTCAATGACGACATAAATGGCGTCGTTTTCCGGAAACTCGCGGTCAAACTCCAGAAAGTTTCGAAAAAACTGCACGTTATGGGAAAATAGATCGTTCTCGTCGCTTGAGACATTGAGCCATCGCGACGCTGAAAACGCGCTGACCGCCAGCACCAGCGCCGCCGCGATCAGTACCGTCCGCGGACGGCTTACGACCGCAAGCACGGCCGACAGGATCTTGCGCTGGATCCACGTCGATTTGGGGATTTGAAGTTTGTGAACGGGCATGAGTCTTCAGGCGCGCATCGTCCTCTTGGCCAGGCCCATGACCGTATCCCATGCCGCCCCGGGAACCCGCGTGGTGTCCATCAACACATCATCCATCGCGCCTAAAAACCAATCCATGTCCTCCTTTGTCACCGTCATCGGCGGAAGGAACTTGATCACCTCCACATGATAACCGGCCACCTGCGTCAGGATGTGATGCTTGTTCAGCAACGGGATGATGACCATCTGACCGAACACTCCGAAATTCAGCTTGTGAAGCATGTCCCACGCCATCTTCAGCTTAAGGTTGGACTCCGGGCGGGCGAAGTCGATGCCGAACATCAGGCCCTTGCCGCGCACTTCGGAAACGAAGGGACATGACTTGGAAATTTCGCGTAATTTTGCGATCGTATACTCGCCGATCGCGGCGGCGTTTTCGACGAGCTTGTCTTCCTCGATCACATGCAGGCTGGCCAGCGCCGCCGCCATGGCCATATCGTTTTGGCCGAAGGTGTTGGAGTGAACGACGCAGCGCTCCATGGAATCAAAAACGCAGTCCATGATCTTGGGCCGAGTGACGACGGCGCCGACGGGAACGTATCCGCCGGACAGCGCCTTGGCCACGCACAGGATATCCGGCTCAACCTCCGGCCAGTGCTGATAGGCGAACCATTTTCCCGTTCGGCCCAGTCCGCACTGAACCTCGTCGCAGACGAGAAGCGTTCCGAATTTTCGGCACAGCCGCTGCGCCTCGGCCAAGTATCCGTCGGCGACCACTTCGCATGTTTTTCCCTGCACCGGCTCGACGATAAACGCCGCCGCCTGTTTCGACGACAGTGCTTTTTCAAGCGCCGCCAGGTCGTTGAACGCGATCTTCTGCGTGCCCGGCATCGGATCGCCGAAGCGGGAGCGGAAGAAATCCGAACCGTTGATGGCCAGCGAGCCGGTGGTCAAGCCGTGAAAGGCGTGATCGCAATAGACGATTCCCTGGCGGCCGGTGGCGCAGCGGGCGAATTTAATGGCGGTTTCGATCGTCTCCGTCCCGCTGTTGCAGAAAAACACCCGGCTGAGATTTTCCGACGTATGCGACGTCAGCCTCTCGGCGACCAACCCGCTCAAGAGACTGCATTCCATGCGGACCAGATTCGGCATATCCCGATCGAGCAATTGCTTGAGGATCGCCTTCACCTTTGGATGATTGCGGCCAAGGGCAAAAACGCCCCACCCTGTAAGCAAATCGAGATACTTATTTCCGGCGGCGTCCCAAAGGTAAGCGCCTTCGCCGCGAACGTATCCCTTATCGAAACCGATCGCCTTGAGAACTTTTACGAAGGCGGGATTGATGTGCTTCGAGTGCAGGTCATATTCTCGGCCGCTGTGTTGATCGAGCCAGGAAAAAAAATCGGTGTGCATCCGAAAACTTTCTATTGCCGTTGAAATCGCGACCCGTGACGAATTTACTTCTGTCCTGCGATCCGCTGGCTTTCCAATTTCTTCGTGAATTCGCCATGGTCGGCCGAAGCGATTCCACGCTGTAGCACCGCCAGGACCAGGGCGAGATCGCCGGCGATGAACGCGTCCGCTTTCAACCATAAGCCGGGGAATACTTCACTGCGATAGACGCCTTCGCCGTCCGCGGCCAGCCTTTTATATTCTCCGTCGCGCAAGATAAACCAATCGATCTCGCCGTCATATGCGCGGTAGACAAGATATTCGTCTACGCCGTCTCGGCGATAGGCGTTCATCTTCGCGCCCATATCGTAGCTGAAGCTGCTGGCGGCAATCTCGACGATCATCTCGGGCGCGCCGACGATAGAGCCTGTGGGGCCGAGTTTTTCGCGGCCGCCGTACGAATCGACGATGCGCAAGGAGACGTCGGGCTGCGGATCATTGTCGAGATCGAGGGTGGTCGTGCTGTTGTCGGCGGAGAGCGTTGCCATAAAGTATCCCGGGCCAGGATTGCCGTATCTTAGCGCGCGCGCGTCGGCATGCCAAGTCTGTTCCCCGACCACTTATTTTGCATCTGGTTTTGCGTTATAATCGCGCCGCGTTTTTGTCGATTGGAATCTTTGAATCAACTGTAGCACAGGCGCTTCGCCTGGGTCTCCGCCGCAATGACACCGCCGAGACGGCTGCGCTGCCGGTGATTTCAAGGTCCCGATATATTCAAAGTTTTAGACCAGGGATCGATCCCCCCGCCACGCATGGACACCGAGACACTTGAATTGCATTCACCGGGAGCGAGCGCGCGTCCAGTCATGTCCTTCCTCGACGGAGCGCGCTCGTCGGAGCGCGAGAGGTTAACTTACCACGCCCTGACCCGCGCTCGCCAAGCCCTCCTCGACCTGCAAAAGCCGTCGGGCTACTGGGTCGGCGAGCTTCAGGGC